>NZ_JAUIYO010000001.1:0-675240 GCF_044891285.1 Bacillus lumedeiriae | reverse complement strand
CAAGATGAGATTTCCCATAGCGCAAGCTAGTAAGATCCCTGAAAGATGATCAGGTAGATAGGTTCGAGGTGGAAGCGTGGCGACACGTGGAGCTGACGAATACTAATCGATCGAGGACTTAACCAATAACGAAAAGCGTAGGCGCCTGTACTGCTCCGACAGGCAAATGTTCTTTAACCAAAGAAGTTCGTTCTTTGACTTCATTGGTTGAAGGTTATTTGACCCGAGGAGCAAGGCGCCGCAGCTGGACAAGCGAAAAGCAACACCAAATGGCACTCGATTGCCGGTTACTTGAAACATATTATCCAGTTTTGAAAGAACAATTCTTTCAACTTTATACAGTCTGGTGGCGATAGCGAAGAGGTCACACCCGTTCCCATACCGAACACGGAAGTTAAGCTCTTCAGCGCCGATGGTAGTTGGGGGCTTCCCCCTGTGAGAGTAGGACGCTGCCAGGCAAAAACGGAGGATTAGCTCAGCTGGGAGAGCATCTGCCTTACAAGCAGAGGGTCGGCGGTTCGATCCCGTCATCCTCCACCAGTATTGCCGGTGTAGCTCAATTGGTAGAGCAACTGACTTGTAATCAGTAGGTTGGGGGTTCAAGTCCTCTCGCCGGCACCACTTTTAAAGAATAAACGTCTTATTAAGACGAGCCATTAGCTCAGTTGGTAGAGCATCTGACTTTTAATCAGAGGGTCGAAGGTTCGAGTCCTTCATGGCTCACCACTTTTATATGCGGGTGTGGCGGAATTGGCAGACGCACCAGACTTAGGATCTGGCGCCGCGAGGCGTGGGGGTTCGACTCCCTTCACCCGCATCCTGTTCTAATGATCTTCTGTTAAGAACTGTCACGTCCTGTGACAAACACAGAAGTCAGAACATCCTGTTCAAGCGCGGAAGTAGTTCAGTGGTAGAACACCACCTTGCCAAGGTGGGGGTCGCGGGTTCGAATCCCGTCTTCCGCTCCATAGAAAGTGCCGGGGTGGCGGAACTGGCAGACGCACAGGACTTAAAATCCTGCGGTAGGTGACTACCGTACCGGTTCGATTCCGGTCCTCGGCACCATTTCAACTTATGCGCCCGTAGCTCAATTGGATAGAGCGTTTGACTACGGATCAAAAGGTTAGGGGTTCGACTCCTCTCGGGCGCGCCATATATAAACGGGAAGTAGCTCAGCTTGGTAGAGCACTTGGTTTGGGACCAAGGGGTCGCAGGTTCGAATCCTGTCTTCCCGACCAGTTTTAACACATTGAGGGGCCTTAGCTCAGCTGGGAGAGCGCCTGCTTTGCACGCAGGAGGTCAGCGGTTCGATCCCGCTAGGCTCCACCAATATTATTTTTATTATGGCGGTGTAGCTCAGCTGGCTAGAGCGTACGGTTCATACCCGTGAGGTCGGGGGTTCGATCCCCTCCGCCGCTATTTTATTGGACCTTTAGCTCAGTTGGTTAGAGCAGACGGCTCATAACCGTCCGGTCGCAGGTTCGAGTCCTGCAAGGTCCACCAATTGAATCATTAAACATTCGGAGGAATACCCAAGTCTGGCTGAAGGGATCGGTCTTGAAAACCGACAGGCGGGTTAAACCGCGCGGGGGTTCGAATCCCTCTTCCTCCGCCATTTCTTTTCTCAATTATATCGCCGCGGGGTGGAGCAGTTCGGTAGCTCGTCGGGCTCATAACCCGAAGGTCGCAGGTTCAAATCCTGTCCCCGCAATCACGGTCCGGTAGTTCAGTTGGTTAGAATGCCTGCCTGTCACGCAGGAGGTCGCGGGTTCGAGTCCCGTCCGGACCGCCATTCATACATAATGATATGGCTCAGTAGCTCAGTCGGTAGAGCAATGGACTGAAAATCCATGTGTCGGCGGTTCGATTCCGTCCTGAGCCACCTTCTTATTTGCGGGTGTAGTTTAATGGTAAAACCTCAGCCTTCCAAGCTGATGTCGTGGGTTCGATTCCCATCACCCGCTCCATTTATTTATGTAAATGGGCCTGTAGCTCAGCTGGTTAGAGCGCACGCCTGATAAGCGTGAGGTCGATGGTTCAAGTCCATTCAGGCCCACTCCATTCCGCAGTAGCTCAGTGGTAGAGCAATCGGCTGTTAACCGATCGGTCGCAAGTTCGAATCTTGCCTGCGGAGCCATATTCATTTTTATATGTTTGATGGGGAAGTACTCAAGAGGCTGAAGAGGCGCCCCTGCTAAGGGTGTAGGTCGCGTAAGCGGCGCGAGGGTTCAAATCCCTCCTTCTCCGCCATATGGCCCGTTGGTCAAGCGGTTAAGACACCGCCCTTTCACGGCGGTAACACGGGTTCGAATCCCGTACGGGTCATCCTAACAAAAAGCTGTTTCCTTTTATGAGGGGACGGCTTTTTTCTTTTTTCTAAACAAATCTTCTTTTGCTTCTTTCATTTTTTCTTATTGAATGACTATATTAATAATTATTGTTGATTAGAGCGGAAAGTGAGTGCCCCGGTGGAGATCATCAGGAGAGTTTAACAAAGCTTATTAAATAAAAACATAGTCAGGAGACTGAATGATATGACAAGCTCTAATAGGGCAAAATAGCCGTAAATAAGGGGGAATCATTGACAGAAGGAGTTCTAGAGGTGTATCTTTAAATAGGTTTGACTAGAAATAATAACTGATTTAAGTGCAATGGAGGAGAGTTCATTGTCTACTGTAAAAAGCCAGCCGATCAAGAAAGCACTTATACATTCGATTCAAGAAAAACAGAATAATAAGCAGCCCGCTTTATTTAGCTATGTTGAAAAGGTTGATTGGATAGATTCTCTGCAATTTTATAAAAGCGGACAAGCTTTGTATGCAGGGGAACGCTTTTTCTGGAAAGATCGCGATGAAGAAGTGGCAATTGTCGGATTAGGCAATATTTATACCGTCTGCAGTGAAAAGACCGATCAGTCACGTTATGGGGAAGCGGAAGAGAAATGGAATGATATGATTAAATGTGCATCCATTCACAATCCTTTCGATATTTATGGAGTTGGTCCTGTTTTATTTGGCGGCTTTTCTTTTGATCCAAAGCAAAATCAAGAAGAAGAATGGACAAAGTTTTCGTCTGCCTTTTTTTATTTACCGGAATATATGTTGACAACTTATGAAGGGGATTGTTATTTAACAACGAACGTCATTTGTCCTTCTGATGAGCTGGATGAGTTGATTGATAAATTAGTATCCAAAAGAAACTGGCTGCTAGCGCAGGTGGGATTAGATCAGCCAGATGAGTATGCTCAGTTAGTTAATATAGAAGAAAAAGATGCTGAACAGTGGAAAAAGGCAGTGAATGCGGCTGTTGATCAGATTCGATCGGATGATGAATTGAAAAAAGTCGTCCTCGCGAGAAAGATCGTTGCTGATTTTAATAAAGATATTGATCAAGATCAAGTGTTAGAACGGTTAATGGAGCAGCAGCCGGAAAGTTTCATTTTTTCATTGGAGGCAATGAAATGCTGTTTTCTTGGAGCCTCACCTGAACGCTTAGTGCGTAAGCGAGACGAAGTGATTTTATCTACGTGTCTGGCTGGTTCTATTAAAAGAGGACAGACGGATGAGGAAGATCAAGCATTGGGGAATCAATTGCTGAATGATGAGAAAAATCGTATTGAACATGATTATGTCGTTCAAATGATTAAAAAGGAAATGGAGCATTTATGTCATACAGTAGATATTCCATGTGCCCCAGAGCTGATGAAAATACGTGATATTCAACACTTATATACGCCGGTAACCGGCTTTACGGAAGAAGATCGTTCGATTTTGCAATTTGTGGAGAAGCTTCACCCCACACCTGCGCTTGGCGGACTGCCAAATGATAAGGCGCTTCCTGTGATCCGTCAGCTCGAGAAAATGGATAGAGGCTTTTATGCCGCTCCTATTGGCTGGATGGATTATCGGAAAAATGGCGAATTTGCGGTTGCTATTCGTTCTGGTTTATTAAGAAAACAACAGGCATTTTTATATGCCGGATGCGGGATTGTAGAAAATTCAGAGGCCGAAAGTGAATTAGCGGAAACATATATTAAGTTCCGGCCTATGCTGCGAGCGTTGGGAGGAGCTGCTGATGAATAATAGCCGACAAGATTTAACGTTATATAATGCTCATTTTATCGATGGGCTTGTAAAAGCGGGAGTAGAAAGCGCCGTAATTAGTCCGGGGTCGCGGTCTACTCCTATGGCGCTTTTATTAACAGAGCATCCAGATATTAAGGAATATATTCAAATTGATGAACGTTCAGCGGCCTTTTTTGCCCTTGGCCTTGCAAAAGTATCAGGGAAGCCCACCGCATTGCTGTGTACGTCTGGTACGGCTGCCGCTAACTATTTGCCGGCGATCACAGAGGCAAACAATGCGCGTATTCCACTCATTGTGCTGACGTCAGATCGTCCACATGAGTTAAGAGAAGTAGGAGCGCCACAAACGATCGACCAGAACCGCTTGTATGGTACTCATGTAAAATGGTTCGCTGAAATGGCACTGCCAGATGCGGAGGAAAGTATACTGCGTTATGTGCGTACTACTGCGGCTAAAGCAGTATATACAGCAAAACAATCACCCGCAGGACCAGTTCACTTAAATTTTCCTTTCCGTGAACCGCTTCTTCCAGAATATGATGGTTTATTTGAACGATTAGAAACCGATCGATTTCCTGCGATTCATTTAAATGAAGGAATGCGTGTTCTTCCGCAATGTGAGATTGAGGAACTGGCTGCTCTTCTGCAGGGAAAAGAAAAAGGATTGATTGTTTGCGGGGAGCAGCAGTCGGAGGGATTTGAAGAAGTGGTAGTGGAACTGGCTGAAAAGCTTGGCTACCCAATATTAGCTGATCCTCTTTCTGGTTTACGAAGCGGAGCAGTTTATTCTGATTTAATTATAGATAGTTATGATGCTTTTTTAAGAAATGATCGAGTGAAGCAAGAGGCCGTCTTTGATGTTGTGCTGCGTTTTGGAGCAATGCCTGTGTCAAAGGCACTCACGCAGTTTCTCTGCAGGCATGCGGGAAAAGTGCATTGTGTAGTGGACGGAGGCGGCGGCTGGAGAGACCCAATTGGTGTTGCTACTCATATGCTTGCTGCGGATGAAAGTGCTTTTTGCCGTCTGCTTACTTCTTGTTTGAAAGAACGTGAGGATACTTCTCTATGGATGAGAAACTGGATTAGAATAAACCAAGGGGCAAAAGCGAAGATGGAAAGTATAGGGGAAGATCAAGAATTAGATGAAGGAACGTTGTTTTATGAAATACTGCAGCGGCTGCCTGATCCATCCGCCTTATTTGTTGGCAATAGTATGCCGATTCGGGATCTTGACTCTTTCTTTTTTGCTAATCATCGGCGTGTTCGACTTCTGGCTAACCGAGGAGCAAATGGCATTGATGGTTTAGTTTCTAGCGCCCTCGGAGCGGCTGCAGTCACTTCCCCTCTCTATTTAATTATTGGGGATTTATCTTTTTTCCATGATTTAAATGGTTTGCTGGCTGCTAAGTTGAATGGCATAAAAATGACGGTGATTGTTATTAACAATAATGGCGGGGGTATCTTTTCTTATTTGCCGCAGGCAGCAGAACCGAAGCATTTTGAACGATTATTTGGCACACCAGCCGACCTTGATTTTTCTTATGCTGCTCAATTATATGGAGCCGGCTATGAAAAAGTAAGCGACTTATCTTCATTAGACACCGCTATGGCCAAAGCTGAACGAGCGGATGGCCTGTTCATTATTGAAGCAGTGACCGACCGTGTGAAAAATGTGATTGCTCACCGCGAATTATGGGAAAAAGTTTCCCAGGAAATGAACAAGTTGACGGCGGGTGATGATTTTTGGAAATAATGATTGAGAACTGTCACTATCACGTTGAAACTATTGGTAACGGCGATCCATTGCTCCTGCTGCACGGATTCACAGGGAATGTAGGTACATGGAAAGAGGGAATAGCTTATTTAAAAGGGGAGTACCGATGCATAACCGTAGATATTATCGGTCACGGAAAAAGCAGCTGCCCGGCCGAAGCGGAAAGGTATAATATCGAACTTGTGGCCCGTGATCTAAAAGAGCTGATGAATCAACTTGGCTATTCCCGTTTTCATGTCCTCGGTTACTCTATGGGCGGCAGACTAGCATTAACGCTCGCTGTTCTTTTTCCGGAAGCTGTGCAATCTTTACTATTGGAAAGTGCTTCTCCAGGTTTAAAAACAACAAACGAACGTTTGCGGCGCAAAGAATCAGATGAGGCTCTTGCGCAGAAAATAGAGAGAGAAGGTATAAGGGCATTTGTCGATTATTGGGAAAGCATTCCTCTGTTTGCGACACAAAATAAATTGCCGCTAAAAAAACAGGAAATGGTTCGGCAGCAGCGCCTGCAAAATTCCATTGTTGGTCTTAGCAGTTCATTAAGAGGCATGGGGACCGGTTCACAACCATCTTGGTGGGAGCAGCTTCCTAGTCTTTCTATGCCTGTACTGCTTCTGACTGGTACAGAAGATAAAAAATTTACGAAGATTGCTTATGAAATGTCGCAGCTGTTTCCGTCAGTTGTTTGGAAAGAAATTAACGGAACCGGACATGCGATTCATGTGGAAGATTGCGAGAAGTTTGGTACAATAATAAAGGAGTTTTTGTCACATACATAACAAGGAGGAAGAAAAATGTCTATCAATTGGATTAGTGAACGAGAATATGAAGATGTTTTATACGAAACATATAATGGCATTGCAAAGATTACAATCAATCGACCTGAAGTACACAATGCTTTTCGTCCGAAAACAGTCATGGAATTAATCGATGCCTTTGCCTATGCACGTGATGATCAAAAAATTGGTGTCATCATTTTAACAGGTGCCGGCGACAAAGCATTCTGTTCAGGAGGCGATCAACGAGTACGCGGCCACGGCGGCTACGTAGGGGAAGATGAGATTCCACGTTTAAATGTCCTCGACTTGCAGCGTTTAATCCGTGTGACTCCAAAGCCAGTTATTGCCATGGTGGCTGGTTATGCAATTGGAGGCGGCCACGTTCTGCATGTAGTGTGTGATTTAACCATTGCTGCGGAAAATGCTGTATTTGGCCAAACAGGTCCAAAAGTCGGCAGTTTTGATGCAGGATACGGTTCAGGCTATCTAGCGCGTATTATCGGACATAAAAAAGCTCGTGAAATTTGGTACTTGTGCCGCCAGTACAATGCTCAAGAAGCGCTTGATATGGGGCTTGTCAACACAGTTGTTCCACTTGAAGAGCTTGAAGCAGAAACGGTGAAATGGTGCGAGGAAATGCTTGAAAAGAGTCCAACGGCTCTTCGCTTCATTAAAGCAGCGATGAATGCGGATACAGACGGTTTAGCAGGTCTTCAACAAATGGCTGGGGATGCTACATTGCTTTACTATACAACAGACGAAGCAAAAGAAGGAAGAGATGCCTTCAAGGAAAAACGCAAACCAGATTTCGGCCAGTTCCCAAGATTCCCATAATAAAAGCGAAAGCGCCTGTTCTGCCCCGACAAGCAAATGTTCTCCTCCAAAGAAGTCGGCTCTTTGACTTCATGGGGAGGAGGTTATTTGACCTCGAGGGACAAGGTGCTGCAGCTGGATGAAATAAAAGCGAAAGCACCTGTTCTGCCCCGACAAGCAAATGTTCTCCTCCAAAGAAGTCCGTTCTTTGACTTCATGGGGAGGAGGTTATTTGACCTCGAGGGGCAAGGTGCTGCAGCTGGATAAAATAAAAGCGAAAGCACCTGTTCTTATTAACAGTCATACGCCAAGCTGATGGAATGATGTTTTATAACCATGCAGTCAGGCTGGAGGGCTAGTTTTGAATATGAAAAGCTTGATGGGCAGCCATCAAGCTTTTTTGTCAGCTAGAGAAGAATAGGAGGGGTGAAAGATGACTAAAAGTGTACCAAATTGGCTAAAGCAGCGGGCTTTTTTGACGCCAGAGCGTCCGGCTTTGCATTTTGAAGGGAACGTATGGACATTTTCAGAACTGTATGAGAAAGCATTGCGCTGGGCATCTGCTCTAGAAAAACAAGGCCTGAAAGAAGGAGATCGGGTTGGACTGCTCGTACAGAATACACCAAATGCGGTTTATGTGATTCATGCGCTTCAGCAGTTAGGAGTTTCAGCTGTTCTTTTAAATTCGCGTTTAACGGCGAATGAGCTGCTTTGGCAGTTAGAAGATACGGCAGCGGCAGCCGTACTTTATGATCCTGTATATCAAAAAGCGGTTGAAGAGTTAAATGGACATTTTTTTAGGATAAGTTTAGCCAGTCTATCGTCACCTGAAGGGTTTAGCTGCCGAGAGGAGTTTTTACTTGATGATATTTGCTCTATTATGTATACATCCGGCACAACAGGAAATCCGAAAGGTGTTCAGCAGACGTATGGAAACCATTGGTGGAGTGCCACAGGCTCCGCTTTAAATTTAGGGCTGCAGGAAAAAGACTGCTGGCTTTGTACTGTACCCCTTTTTCATATAAGCGGTTATTCGATTTTAATGCGCAGTGTTATTTATGGAACGTCTGTCAGACTGTATAAACGATTTGATGAGAAGGAAATTAATAAAGCACTCAAGAGGGGGGATGGAACCATTATTTCTGTTGTCTCCGCGATGCTGTCCAGGCTCCTAGCTTCGCTGGAAGGAAAGTATCATCCCCATTTTCGATGTATGCTCCTTGGCGGCGGCCCGGCTCCAAAACCGCTTCTCGAGGCATGTGCTGAAAAGCAAATTCCGGTTTTCCAAACATATGGGATGACGGAAACAGCTTCACAAATTGTGACACTTCCACCCGAATATAGTTTAACAAAGCTTGGATCAGCGGGAAAACCGCTATTTCCATGTCAATTAAAAATTGATGCAGAACCTCATTCAGAAGGGGAGATTCTCGTTAAAGGACCTAATGTAACAATCGGTTATCTTCATCGGGAAAAAGCGAATCGCACCGCCTTTACAAATGGCTGGTTTCGTACGGGAGATATTGGCTATGTAGATGAGGAAGGTTTTTTATTTGTGCTTGACCGCCGTTCAGACTTAATTATTTCAGGGGGAGAAAATGTATATCCTGCTGAAGTAGAAGCCGCTTTGCTTAGCCATCCAGCCGTAAGTGATGCAGGGGTTGTTGGAGTGGCTGATGAGAAGTGGGGACAGGTACCGGCTGCTTTCGTCGTTGTCAATAAGCCGGTAGGTGCAGCAGTCTTGCGCCAGTTTTGTGAAGAGCGGCTGGCGAAATATAAATGTCCATATTATTTTTTCCAACTCGATGAACTCCCTAGAAATGCGTCAAAGAAATTACTGCGGCGCGAGTTAAAAAATGAATTTGAGAAGAGAGGAGGAGGGTGAAGAGGAACATAATCGTCCTTCATCCTAATTAAAAAAGACTTGAGGATGTACGACTCAAGTCTTTTTTTTGCGATCACTCCATGTGTCAGGAACAAAATCAAAGCCCCCTGGGTGAAAAGGATGGCATTTTAAAATACGGACAACCGTTAAATATCCGCCTTTCCATACGCCGAACCGTTTGACGGCCTCCAAACCATAATGAGAGCATGTTGGATGGAAACGACATGTTGGCGGCTTTAATGGAGAAATCACTTTCTGATAAAACCGGATAATAAAAATAAAAAGCGGCTTCAACATGACAAGCCCACCTTTACTTTGAGTCAGATTCTTGTTGACTGTCTTCTGGCGGCAAATGAGGGTTATTGTCCACTGGGTCGACTGTATGTTTAAATTGGTAGCCTTTGTTTACTGTATAGACAGACAGCGCAATCACTAGCGCAATAATGATAACAGAAATGATCATAATAATAATCAATGACATTACCTCCCCTTCTTATCATATCACTTTTTTCGTTTGTGTGGAGAAAAGAATGGATGGTTTTAAAGAAGGGAATTCAGGGTAATAACTAAAGAGCAGGATAAATGACAGGAGGAAATATATATGTCTAAACAATTGATTGAACAAGTAAACAAGCAAATTGCCAATTGGACAGTGATGTATACAAAATTACATAATTATCACTGGTTTGTAAAAGGCCAGCAGTTTTTTGCGCTTCACGAAAAGTTCGAAGAGTTTTACACAGAAGCTGGGACCCATATTGATGAATTAGCGGAGCGTTTGCTTGCTCTTGAAGGAGCACCGGTTGCCACACTGAAAGAAGCATTAGAAATGGCGACAGTGAATGAGGCGGAAGGAAAGGAAACGGCTGAACAAATGGTACAGTCGATCATTGATGATTTTACAACGATGATCAATGAATTAAAAGAGGCAATGAATCTTGCTGCGGAAGTGAAAGATGAAACAACAGGCGACATGCTGCTTTCCATCCATCAAGGACTTGAAAAGCATGTGTGGATGTTAAAATCATTCTTAGGTAAATAATTGAAAGAAAATGAAAGGATGTTCCCGGTTGGAAACATCCTTTTCTATGTATTTAATGGTACAAGCGTTTATCAGCGAAGCCGTGATCTGTATCAATTGTATCAAATTTCTGTTTCAACGCTTCAAATAAGTAGAGCCGGAAAAAGTAAGCGAGCTCTTCTTCTTTTAACTCCTTGATCATACCTAAAATTTCCTTTTGCGACAGTTGTTCAAGTACAGTGAGTGTGATCATATCCAGATCTTCTTCTGTTCCTTGAAGTCTTCCGCGGTAAATTTCAAACAGTTCATCGACTAGTTTCAAGTTACCCTCTCCTTTGTTTAAAAGTGTGTGTACTTGTCCTCCCAATCCCTTATAACATTTATACCTTAATTCGGCCAAATAAACCAGTAGATAAGTGATAGAAGAAAATAATTAATTTTATTCATTTTTACGAATAGAAAGGGAACGATAAGCAGAGGAGGTGTCTGAAATGCAGGAAGATAAAAATGTTTATTACATTTCCATTGCTAATGGAGAGATCATGAGGCAGCCAAACGTGTCTCCGTGGAACTTTAAGATTTATGCGACAGACGATGAGATTACGGTCTTAAGAGGGTTGTTTGATTCTAACTATTCAACAGAGTGGGAAAACTTTTTTCGTGCTCACGTGCCTTATGTCCAGTATCATTATGACCGGGAAAATGACCAGTATGATGATCGCCTGAAAAAAGTATATAAAATGATTTATGATTTAGGTGATGAGGAAGCGAAACAGCATATAAAGGAAACATGGAGAATAGAATGAATAGATGTTCTCTCGCCCCTGAAGGGAAAAATAAGGTATAATGGGGTCAAACTCGGGAACGTTCACAGGCAGACGGTAAAAAGTGAGCAGACCGCTTGTCAGCGTGAGCGATAGAAACAGGGGAGAGGACATGAGCGAATTTACGGATGAGAATGGCTGCCGGGTAACGCTTGTCTTTCAGAAAGAAGCTTTTTCATTACCTGCCCGGCATGTCATTGTCTTTTGCCGCTTTAAACAAAAGTGGCTGCTGACGCTTCACACGGTACGAGGACTTGAGTGTCCCGGCGGGAAGGTGGAAGCGGGAGAAACCATTGAAGAAGCGGCCAGGCGTGAAGTATTTGAAGAGACCGGGGCGATTGTGAAAAGCCTGCAATTCGTTGGCGAATATTTTGTTAGGCGCCCGGAAAATCCTTTCGTAAAGGCGATTTTTTTTGCAGAAATAGAGAAGATAGTAGAAAAAGAAAATTATATGGAAACAGAAGGTCCGGTATTATTTGATCAAGATTTGTTGACAGAAAGAATGAATAGCAGCTTTAGCTTTTTGATGAAAGATGAAGTGGTAGAAAGAACGTTAGACTTTTTGATGAATAAGCAATGGCTGCAACAATAATAGATGTGGTGATAAGATGGGAAGAATCATTGATTGTTTCCGCTTTCCATCCCCTAATCCGCATGTTTTACTATCCATGGTTACTTACTGGTCGGGGGGATTGAAAGTCAAAGGAATGCTTGCGGAACCAGCGGCAGAAGGACAATATGACGGCTTTCTTTATTTACGGGGCGGCATTAAAAATGTAGGTATGGTACGCCCCGCGCGAATTGCCCAATTTGCTTCTGAGGGCTTTATCGTATTTGCTCCTTTTTACCGGGGCAACCGCGGAGGAGAAGGAAATGAGGATTTTGCCGGAGAAGATAGAGAAGATGCTTTTGCTGGATTTGAATTGTTGGAAGCTCATCCGCGAGTGACGAATCGTGTGCATATTTTCGGATTTTCAAGAGGTGGCGTGATGGCACTATTTACGGCTTTGGAAAAAGAACATGCGGCTTCTGTTGTTACATGGGGCGGCGTATCCGATATGATCTTAACATATGAGGAAAGAAAAGACTTGCGTCGGATGATGAAGCGGGTAATCGGCGGGAGTCCGAATAAACGAGAAGAGTTGTACAACTGGCGCACACCGCTGTATAAACTTGAGCAGTTAAAAGCACCTGTACTAATTATTCATGGATTGAAAGATGAGAATGTTTCACCCCAACATGCATTTCGTCTGGAGGAACGGTTACAGCAGGTGGATCATCCAGCCCAGACTTGGTACTTTCATCGGTATGGCCACTACTTTCCGCCAGCTGTTAACCGAAAAATCGTAACGGATTTATGCCGCTGGATGAAACAGCAGTAATAAAAGAGAAAACAGGGGAGGGATATGGGATGGGGATGCCAATGGAATTGAACACAATGATTGTGACGAAAGGCAAGGAGCAAAGACTAGAGGAGAACGTATTCTCTTTAAAAAAAGAGGGCTATCGATTATACCCTATAGATATACCGGTTCCTGTGCATAAAACAAGAGATGGGGATATAATCGGTACCGCCGTCATTGAAAAAGTCGAATGGACACAAGACGAAACACAAATTACATACAGGCTTATTTTTTTAAACTCTATTAATTAAAAAAGACGACTCGGGAACATAAGCAAAGCGGTAGAAATGGTAAACAATAAGTATAAGAGATAAACAAAGAGTGCACCGCTGGGGTGCACTCTTTGTTTATATGTTAGATTTGCGGTCCGCCAAGTTCTATAATTTCTTTTGATACGTTCGCAAACTTTTTGAAGTTTTCACGGAACTTACCAGCAAGTTCTGCTGCTTTTGTCATAAATGCATCTTCATCAGCCCAAGCCTTACGCGGAATTAATACATCATCCGGTACACCTGGTACATGAAGTGGAATTTGTAAGCCGAATGTTTTCGTTGTGTATGTTTCAACGTTGTTTAATTCACCTTCAAGAGCTGCTTGAACCATTGCACGTGTATAAGCAAGCTTCATGCGGGAGCCTACGCCGTATTCGCCGCCAGTCCAGCCAGTGTTGACAAGGAATACTTGAACGTTATGTTCGTCAATTTTCTTACCAAGCATTTCTGCATAGCGTGTCGCTTCAAGCGGAAGGAAAGGTGAACCAAAGCAAGTAGAGAATGTTGCTTGCGGAGAAGTAACACCGCGTTCTGTACCTGCAAGTTTAGATGTATATCCGCTCAAGAAATGGTACATTGCTTGTTCTTTTGTCAATTTGCTGATTGGAGGCAGAACGCCGTACGCATCAGCAGTTAAGAAGATAATTGTGTTCGGATGGCCGGCTACGCTTGGATCAACGATATTATCAATTGCTTGCAGCGGATAAGCGGCACGTGTATTTTCTGTCAAGCTGTTGTCATCGTAGTCAGGAATGCGTGTTTCTTCGTCAAGAACAACATTTTCAAGAACAGAACCGAAACGGATGGCATCGAAAATTTGAGGTTCTTTTTCACGGGAAAGTCCGATTGTTTTTGCGTAGCATCCGCCCTCAATATTGAAGACACCGTTAGAAGACCAGCCATGCTCATCATCACCGATTAAGCGGCGGTTTGGATCTGCGCTTAATGTTGTTTTACCTGTTCCCGAAAGACCGAAGAATAGAGCAACATCACCTTCGTAACCAACGTTTGCTGAGCAGTGCATAGATAAAATATCATTTTCAGGAAGAAGGTAGTTCATAACAGAGAAAATTGATTTCTTCATTTCCCCTGCATATTCCGTTCCACCGATCAAGACGATGCGGCGCTCAAAAGACACGATAATAAATGCCTCTGATTTTGTACCATCTACAGCAGGATCTGCTTTAAAGCTTGGAGCGGATACGATCGTGAAGCCAGCTTGATGATTCTCTAGTTCTTCCTTCGTAGGACGAATGAAAAGTTGATGAACAAACAAGTTGTGCCATGCATATTCGTTGATGACCTGAATTGGCAGACGGTGTGCTTGATCTGCTCCTGCAAAACCTTTGAAAACGAATAGTTCTTCTTTTTCACTTAAATAGTTGATTACTTTCTTGTATAATTGATCAAACACTTCAACAGAAATTGGCTCATTGACTGAACCCCAGTCGATTTTATCTTTGGTGGACGGTTCTTCAACGATAAATTTATCTTTAGGAGAACGCCCTGTATATTTGCCTGTTTCAGCACACACTGCACCAGAAGCTGTTAATACGCCTTCTTTGCGGTTAAGTACTTTTTCCACAAGTAATGGCACAGACGGCTGCATTGTTACGTTAGAACCCTTTAAAAGCTCCAAAATTTCGCTTGAAACGCTCACAGTCTTCATAAATTAATAACCATCCTTTATTTAAATTTAAATTAGTTATTTTTTTATCGTTTACTCAAAAGTAGTATAGCACATTCCAATTAATAGTCTATACTATTGATTTATTTTTTTGTAATTTTTTATTTATAACATACCCATTTCTCTATAAGAAGAAAAGCGGAAAAAGGAGGAGCTTTTTACGTGAAATTGGTTGACATCGCTGGCTGGATTTCGTATGATTTAACCTTGAACGGATACTCTTATCCTGAGCTGGCGGAGGGACAGGCCCGATGAAGCCCGGCAACCTGCTTGAATGTACGTGGCAGCCGCATAAACTGCCGTTGCTTATACATGTATAAGCTTCTTTTTCAAGACAAAGGTGCTAACCTGCTGCAAGGGCAAAACCTTGAACGATAAGAGTGAAAGGCCTATGTTGAAATGACCAACCTTTCCTCTCTTTATTTTCAGGAGGGGTTTTTTATTTTTTAAAAGGATAAACTTAGGGACATGAGTACCGTATAATGAACGATCAGCTGAACGAAAAGCTGATCATTTTTAAGGAGGAAGTTTCATGACAAAAAAACGCCGTCTTTTTACTTCAGAGTCAGTAACTGAAGGACATCCGGACAAAATTTGTGATCAGATTTCTGATGCTATTCTAGACGAGATCTTATCAAAAGATCCGAATGCACGTGTAGCAGCGGAAACATCTGTGACAACTGGCCTTGTGCTTGTAGCTGGGGAAATTACAACAACTTCTTATGTAGACATTAACAAAATCGTTCGGGAAACAGTAAGAGAAATTGGCTATACGCGCGCGAAATACGGATTTGATGCCGAAACGTGCGGTGTATTGACGTCTATTGATGAGCAGTCTGCTGATATTGCGGCAGGAGTCGATGTTGCGCTTGAGGCACGTGAAGGCCAGATGAGCGATGAAGAAATCGAAGCGATCGGTGCGGGAGACCAAGGATTAATGTTTGGATTTGCCTGCAATGAAACGAAGGAATTGATGCCTCTTCCAATTTCACTTGCTCATAAATTATCCCGCAGGTTGACAAAAGTGAGAAAAGATGATGTGCTTTCTTATTTGCGTCCAGACGGAAAAACACAAGTGACGGTTGAATATGATGAGAATGACAAGCCAGTCAGAGTAGACACGATTGTTATTTCTACTCAGCATCATCCGGAAGTAACACTTGAGCAAATTCAGCACGACTTACGCGAACATGTCATTAATCCAGTTGTTCCTGCTGAATTAATTGATGAAGAAACAAAATTCTTTATCAACCCGACAGGCCGTTTTGTTATCGGCGGTCCACAAGGAGATGCGGGCTTAACAGGCCGGAAAATCATTGTAGATACATACGGTGGTTATGCGCGTCATGGCGGAGGAGCTTTCTCCGGTAAGGATCCGACAAAAGTAGACCGTTCCGCTGCGTATGCTGCCCGCTATGTAGCAAAAAATATTGTCGCTGCCGGTCTTGCGGACAAATGTGAAGTTCAGCTAGCCTACGCAATTGGTGTAGCACAGCCTGTATCCATTTCAATTGATACATTTGGTACTGGCATAGTATCTGAAGATGTGCTCGTTCAGCTTGTCCGCAGCAACTTCGATTTACGTCCGGCTGGTATTATCAAGATGCTTGATCTGCGCCGTCCAATTTATAAACAAACAGCGGCTTATGGACATTTTGGCCGTACAGATGTTGATCTTCCTTGGGAAAGAGCAGATAAGGCGGAAACGTTAAGAGAGCAAGCAACAAACTAAACAAAGGTTCAACGTTCGTTTGGGCCGCCATCAGGCTGCTTGTAAACAATCTGAAGCCTTCAAACTCGTTAGGAGTTTGAAGGCTTTTTTTGAATGCTTTTATAATAATGTCCCTTTTCTACATACTCTCTAACGATTCTTTCCATGTCTTGTCGATCTGCATCATTCACAGGACGAATGACTTTTGCGGGCCGTCCAAAGGCGACTGAGTGAGGAGGGATGATTTTCCCTTGTGGAACGAGGCTTCCTGCACCGATAAAAGCACCTTCACCAATTTCAGCATTGTCTAAGATGATGGAGCCCATGCCAATGAGTGCGTTTTTTCTAATTTTGCAGCTATGCAGAATGACTTGATGGCCGATCGTTACTTCATCTTCAATGATCAGCGGATTGTTAGGACTTTGGTGCAGGACTGAATTATCTTGTATACTTACTTTTTTGCCGATAATGGTCGGGGCAACGTCTCCGCGGATAGAGGTGTTAAACCAAATGTTTGATTCCTCCCCGATTTTGACATCACCAGTAATGGTTACATAATCAGCTATATAAGCAGAATTAGCAATTTCAGGTGTTTTATTATTATAAGGATAGATCACTTCATGTTCCCCTTTCTGTCAGTTGTACAAGAAATATATAGAAGGTTTGCTTATTATTTTAACTAAAAGGGTTTGGTTTGTATAATAGAAGATAACAAATACAGTACTTATCAGTGCCAGAGGAGGAAACGTGATGTGGAAATGGGAAACAGAAAGTCAGCCAAGGGGCGTCATCGTTATGATTCATGGAGCAATGGAGCATCACGGCCGGTATGGCTGGCTGATTGAAATGTGGCGCAGAAATGGGTTTCATGTAGTAATGGGGGATTTGCCCGGTCAAGGAATGACGTCGCGGGCGACGAGAGGACACATTTCTTCTTTTAATGAATATATCGATGAAGTGAAAGAGTGGGTGCAGGCAGCTTATCAATTTGACTTGCCTTTATTTATATTTGGCCACAGTATGGGAGGACTCATAGCAATCCGGCTGCTTCAGGAAATGGAAGTGGAAACAGCAGGGGTCATTTTGTCGTCACCGTGTCTTAGAATGATTCATACACCACCCAAAATACTGGAAATGATGTCGTATGGCCTAAATTCACTTGCCCCTTCGTTGAGAATATCAACGGGGATGACAGTGGAAATGGCAACAAGGAATGAAGAGGTAAGACAAGCAGATAAAGAGGATACACTCTATATAAATAAAGTATCAGTCCGCTGGTACCGCGAGCTGCTGCAAGCGATCAAGGCGGCAGGATTAACAGTAGAGGACATGCCGGACGTGCCGCTTCTCGTCATGCAGGCAGGTGATGACTTAATTGTGGATAGAAAAGCCGTTAGAAAATGGTTTCACCGGCTTGATTTATCTGAAATGCATTATAAAGAGTGGCCAGGATTGTATCATGAAATATTTAATGAACCGGAGCGGGAGGAAGTATTTCATTATGCAAAGGGATTTGTGATGAACAGGCTGCGTTTATTAGGATATGTAGTTGAGGAATGAGGTGAAGAAATGTCTATCCCTATGGGGCCGCTTCATTTAATGCACAGTATTTATAAGAAAGTATTCCCTCTCGTTCACGAACAGCTGCAGTATTGGAAAGAGCAGGCGGCGAAGATTCCGAATGAGGAACTGCGCCGGCAGGCTTTAGCAAGTATCGAGCATAAAACCTTTCATTGTGAGGGAGGGTCCGTGTTGGCGCTGTTATCAGAGAAAAGGCTTCTAGAAGCGGTTCGTTTTATTGTGGCTTACCAGACGATCAGTGATTATCTGGACAATCTTTGTGATCGCAGCACATCACTTGATCCGGCAGATTTCTCTGCGCTTCATGAATCAATGGAAGATGCATTGTCACCGGGACCTCCGCTTCGTGGTTATTATCGCTTCCGGGACGATAAGGACGATGGCGGTTACTTAGCTAAGCTTGTAGAAACGTGCCGATCTGTGCTTGTCGGAATGGAAGGATACAAAGTCATTGTTCCTCACCTTAACGAGTTATGCCGCTATTATTGTGATTTGCAAATACATAAGCATGTGAAGAAGGAAGAGAGGGAGGAACGCCTCATCTCCTGGTTTGAAGAGTACCGCCACGAGCTGCCCAATATGGAGTGGTATGAATTCTCTGCCTGTGCCGGCTCTACGCTCGCCATTTTTTGTTTAGTGTCATATAGCTTGAATGCTCCGTTAAGTACCGAGCAGGCGCGGCAAATAAGAAACAGTTATTTTCCTTATATTCAAGGGCTTCACATTTTGCTTGATTACTTTATTGATCAGCAGGAAGATCAGGAAGGCGGGGATTTGAACTTTTGTTTTTATTATCCAACCGAACAAAGGTTGTTTGAGCGGCTGGAGCATTTTATCGAACAGGCAGATAAGCATATAAAAGGACTGCCCCATGCTCAGTTTCATAAGTTGATTAACCGTGGGCTCCTTGGCCTTTACTTATCGGATAATAAAGTGTTTGAGCAGAGGCGCATCCGGCAAATATCCAAGAAGGTCATTCATAAAGGCGGGGCAGCCAGCCGCTTTTTTTACTGGAACGGCCGAACATACAGACGGGTACAGCGGGCATTTCCGCAGCTGTTCATTAGGAAGGGATAGGCGGATCAAGGGATGACTCAAAGCCAAAATGTAAGATTCGTTTGAGTCACCCCCCTTTTAAGATCTACGATGACTGTCATCCCATCCAAGCAGTTCCCCTATCTCTTTTCAATGGCCACGATAAATGGCGGATTGTTCGCCTGGTTAATAAATTCATAACGAAGAATATGTGCTTTTTGCTGGTCGATTTGTTCCGCGAAATTGATCAGCTTTTCTTTTTCTACCGCTCCTTCCTCGTGACCGTGATAAATGACAAGAACGATGATCCCGCCAGGAGCGAGCATCGATAATATTTGTTCTATTGCAGCAATCGTTGTATCGGGCTTAGTGACGATTGATTTATCTCCTTTTGGTAAATACCCGAGGTTGAAAATAGAGCCTATCAGCCGGCCGTGCCATTCATTGGGAATACAGACAGCTGCTTGTTCATGGCCGTGGGCGAATAACGTCACACGTTCATTGAGGCCGTGCTCCTGAAGGCGCGCAGCAGTATTAGCCAGGGCTTGTTCTTGAATATCGAAGCCGAATACGTGACCGCTGTCACCGACGAGTTTGGCAAGAAACAACGTATCATGGCCATTGCCAACCGTTGCATCAATCACCGCACTTCCTTCTGTTACTACTTTTTCAAGCAGCTTGCGGGCGAATGGCAAAATTCCATCCAAATTCATGAGGCAATCGCTCCCTTTTTACAATGTCTGAATGGGTAAATCATTCTTGATCATTATACTTAAAATGTGTCATTGTTGGTATAATCGACGTAATCAATAGAATAGTAGTAATAGGAAAAAAACAAAAAGAAAGGGCGTTGCTTTTTGAATACAGTAATAACGAAGCCGTCCCAAATTAAGACTGTGTCACAACTCATCGATACCATTGGGCAGCTTTGGACGTTAAAATCATATAAAGCTGTACGTGAGTGGCTCAAGCAAGTGGAGTCAGAGAATGAGTATTATCGGTTAATCCGGCTGGCAGATGCCGGTGCAATGTATGCCTATAGCACGTTTTTGGCTTCTATGGCGAATAAGCAGTTTCAATCGGTCCGAACGTTTTCATGGTATTGCTACAATTTACTCGACCAAGGCAGGAGCTTAGAGGCTGAAACGAAAATGAAGCAGCGTTTATTTGATGAAGATGTCGCTTCATTGACAATCGAAGAAAAAAAATCGGCCTATCTTTTGCTTGTAAAGGCACTTTGTCAGCTGCACCGCTATCGGGAAGCCATGGAATATATCTGCCTGATCGAAGAAGCAGGCGGTTTTCTTTCACCCGACCAAACAGCTGATTTTTATATGGAAACAAATGATTGGGTCCGTGCCCAACAAGAGGTGAAAAAGGGGCTCGATTTGTCATTTGATGAGCGCGGCGATGCGAGCTGGCTCGTCTATGCAGATCTTTTATCAAGACAAGGAAGCCACGAAGCAGCGCTGCAAGTGCTGCAAAAGGGAGCAGGTCAGTTTCCAGGACACCCCGTGTTCCAACTTGAACAAATGCGCATTTTTCATCTCCTCGGCAATTTTCAGGAGATTCTTGATCGCTTTGAGCGTTTGAATAAGGAAAATCCTTTTCATGTGAATGTCGACTATTTTATTTATTTGAAAGCAGAAGCTCTTTATCGGCTTGGGAAATGGGACGAGCTGCAAAAGTGGATTATAGAACATAATGCCGTTTTAAACAAGACAGTATTTAGTGAGCGGACGATTCATCCAAATGGTGCTTATCGGGAATTAGCTATTCAGCCGATTCGTCAAAAGTTGAATTACTGTGTACCAGCAGCGCTTTCGATGATTCTGCAAGCGGCGGGACAAACAGTGTCACAAGATGAAATTGCCCAGCACGTTTTCGATGTGACTGGATCAAAGCTGACGACGGCCATTGATTACATGGCATCTCTCGGGTTTTCATCAGCCTTTTTCAAAGGAACGATCGAGTTGTACAAACATTTCATTCATGCGGGCTATCCAGTCATGCTTGATCTGTTGATTGAAAACAGTTCACACGTTCAGCTCGTTGTCGGTTACGATGACCGGCTCGGCGTGCTGCTCGTGCAAGACCCGAATGAGCTGGAGGTCTTAATGGTTCCTTATGAAGAAGCAGCCCACACGTACCGGCTGAAGGATCAATTATCGATCGTATTCGTTCAGGAGGAAAAAAAAGCGCTGCTTGCCTGCTTAAATGAACAGGATCATCAGTTTTTTCAACGACTTTTTCTCTACTTAGACAAGCTGGAGCAAGAGACGGATGATCTGTTGGATGAGTTCCTTGCTTATTTAGTGGAAAACGATCAGGAGATATTTGCGTCGATTATCGGGTTAACGAGGATTCAGCATGCAAAAGCTAAATCGCTGCTTAACAAATGGATTGATCATGTGACAGAGCGGTTTGGAGAAGCGGATGAAGAAGCACGGCTTCTCATTGCTCATTCTTATTACATGCATGAGCAGACGGGCGAGGAATTTCAGCGGGTGATGAATGGGGTGAAGAGGAAAAATGCTTACGCTTATTTCCTCCTTGGTGTAGTAGACTATCAGAATGATCAAACCGAGCAAGCGATTTTGCACTTAAAGCGATCGCTTGAAAAAGATCCATTTCAACCATCCGCTTATGCGTATTTAGCACGATGCTATGCTGATTTTTCGCAGTTTCAGCTGGCACAGCAGTGGGCGCTCGTTGCACTTGAACAGGCAGAAACAGATGAATTTATCCGTTCCACTTATGCGGTCATTTTGTTTGAGTCAGGAGCGATTCAGGAAGCGCTGTCTATCTTTGAAGAGTTATCTGAAGACTATCCAGATGATCATTACTACGTGTATGAAATTGGTCATTGTTACATGGAAATGAGAGATAAACGAGCGGTTCAATGGTTAAAGCGTGCAATCGAGATGAATCCAGCTGTTCCCTATCCATATTTGCGTATTGCTGAAATTCGTATGAGCGAAGAAAAGTGGGAACGAGCGGAAGCGTATTTACGTATCGGAGCAGAGGATGCTGTGCCGGAAGAGGAAACGGGCCTTCTTTGGCTGCATGTCGGTCATACAAGAATGGGACGGGAGATGTACGATCACGCAGAAGAAGCTTATAAGCGGGCCGTTCAGCTTGATACCGATGGAGAACTGCTGGCGGTTGTGTACGAGGCACAGTCGATAATTAAACAAGGAGATTGGCAGCGGGCAGAACAAGCCATTCACTGTTACGCTGAGCCTTCTGAAAATCCGGATATGTATGTACGGGCTGGCGCGATGATGATTGAAGAAGCGGACGGAGACAGAGAACAGGAAATCGGCTTTGACTTTATGGAAGCGGGCCTTCTAGAAGGAGGCGGATTGGCGGAGCATGTTTCGATGTATGTCGATTATGTGGAAGATACGCCATTTATTCATCGTGCATTAGCATTTTTACAAAAGCTTCGTGCCCGCTATCCGTTAAGTGATCTTTACTGCTATGAAGCGATTTTTCATGAACAGCTGGAGAATGTGACACTTGCTGAAAGGCTTTTACTAGAGGCAGCGGCACTTGATAATGAGAGCACGTTTCCGCATTACCGTCTCGGCAAACTGTACCGGACGTTAGAAGAATACACCTCTGCCGAGCATCATTTACTCGAATGCTTGACGATTGATCCCGATTTTACAGCTGCTCATGAGGAACTGGCGTACGTGTATGAAGAAATGGACAGCATCGACAAGGCGAAAAAGCATCGATTCCGCGTATTTGAGATAATGCCGCAAACATGTGATGTTGAGCAATTAGCAGAATGGATGTCTTCTCCTGATGAGCGGAAAAAATTGCAGCATCACCTCGAATATCTACAAGGGACGATCGATGAAGAATGGCGGCTTCAAGCGTTGAGTGAAGTGCTGGAGATTGAAGAAGCGGTCGGCCTGCTGGAAAAAGAGGAATCAGCTGAACTAAAAGCTAAACTAGCGGCGTTGTATGCCCGAAGCGGGCGGGAAAAAGATGCGCTGGCCTTAATGGAAATACTCATTCAAGAAGAACCGGACAATGAAGGGCTATATGGGGCATGGATGGAAGCTCTTTACCATTCTAAGAAACTTCTCAAAATCGAAAAAATCATTAAACAGATGGAACTGTCATCGAAAGACGCAGCAGCTGTCTATAGAAACAGCGGCAATGCCCTTATTCCTTATGTGGATGAAGAAGTGGAGAAAGAGAAGAGCGGATTGTGGAAAAAAATCACTGGAGGATTAAAAACAATTGGCTTGATTGGCGCGGTTGCTGCTTTATACGAAAAAGCAATTGAATTAGATCCCGATCATCCTCAAAGCTACGACCGGCTGGCCTCCTTTTACGTAGAGAGGGATGTGGCAGATGATGCGGTGAAGGTGCTGAAACGTTATCTCTCCCGCTGTGAAGATGACAATTTGCGTTTTAAAGCAGCAGCCATAGCGCTGGGCTATGGAACAGAAACAGGAAAAGAAAAGTACATGAAAGAAGCGCAGGAACATCTTCTTTTATTAAAGGAACGCCATCCGTCTGATGGAGAGGTCCGGGAAATGCTGGCCGATTCTTTTCTATTCCTTGGCCAGCTGGAGGATGCACTGGCAGGATATGAAGAACTTATTAAAGGAGCCCCATATAAAAAAGAGGGCTATATTGGAAGAATACTCGTGCATCTTGAAATGGAGCAGCCGCAAGAAGCAAAATGGCATTTAGATCGGATACCAGAACAAATGCGGGAGTGTGTGAATAGACGATTAGAAGAAATAGCCAAGGACAATCCAGAGGTTGCAGAATGGCTTAAAGTATAGTGAGAAAAAGACCGGCTGCTCGTGTGCCGGTCTTTTTCTGTGGTGACAGCAGCTGTTTGCAGACAGAAATAGATAAAAAATTAATCTTTGAAAAAAATGTAGAGCCATGTATTATTAAGCTTGTGTGGTTTTTAGAATAATCGCTCAATTGTAAAATTTGCATTTTAATTTTTATTACAGCAGTTTTAGGAGGAAGATTTATGAGAAAGCGCGTGAGTAAAGGGATTTTAGCATTAGGTATGGCAAGTTTATTAGCTTTCGTCTCAGCTTGTGGACAAGAAAAAACAGAAACAGGCAGTGAAGATGCGAAAGAGAAGGTAATCGTAGGGACTGATGCAGCTTATGCACCGTTTACCTATATGGATAAAGGGAAGATTGTCGGTTTCGATATTGACGTTGTAGATGCCGTTATGAAAGAAGCTGGTTATGAATATGAAGTGAAAAATATGGGATGGGATGCCCTGTTTGAAGGGACACGCCAGGGCAGCCAACTTGATATGGCAGTCTGTGCGATTACAGTGAACGATGAACGTAAACAAACATTTGATTTTTCATCTCCATATTATCAATCTACGCATATGATTATGACGAAAGAAGATGCTGCGGTTCAAAATGCGAATGATTTAAAAGGCTTAACAGTAGGGGTGTTAAATGGCTCAACGGGTCAAATGGCAGCAGAACAGATCTTAGGGAAAAATAATCCCGATATTAAAAAGTACGAAAGCGATGTAGTATCTATTATGTCGTTGAAAAATGGTGCTGTTGAAGCAGTGATCGCTGATAATACGGTCATCAATGAATATTTGAAAAATAATCCGAAAGAACATTTCAAAACGTTTGAAGACCACAAGAATTTTGATGCAGAATTTTATGGATTGATGCTGCCTAAAGACAGTGAATTAACGGCTAAAGTTGATCAGGCGCTTAAAGAGGTTATTGCAAATGGGACGTATAGTAAAATATATGAAAAATGGATGGGAACAAAACCTAACATAGAAGCATTGCAAGCAGCAAAATAGTTACTGATAGGAAGAATAGCACAATGACTGGAGGGACGACAATGAATCCTATAGACAATATTTTAAAGGCATTTCCAATGATCGTACTAGATGGGGCGATGGCTACTGAGCTTGAACGCCATGGCTGTGATTTGAACAATAGTCTTTGGTCAGCTAAAGTGCTGATGGAGAACCCGGAGATCATTAAGCAAGTGCATATGGATTATTTTAATGCTGGTGCTGATTGTGCGATCACAGCTAGTTATCAAGCGACAATCGAAGGTTTTGCCCAACATGGATTGTGCAAAGAGGAAACGTTACATCTCATTCAGGAATCTGTTCGAATAGCTCGGGACGCACGAGATGAATTTTGGAATAACCTTGAACATCAGGGGAATCGTCCGAAACCGATTATAGCGGCTTCAGTAGGCCCTTATGGTGCATTTCTTGCGGATGGTTCGGAATATCGAGGAGATTATACAGTTACAGAAGATGAGTTAATAGCCTTTCATAGATGGCGTATGAAAGCATTAATTGATGCAGGGGCGGAAGTGCTGGCATGTGAAACGATCCCTAATATGCTGGAAGCTAAAGCTATCGTTAGATTATTAGAAGAAGAATTCCCAGGGACATATGCGTGGATTAGTTTTAGTGCAAAGGATGAAAGCCGTATTAGCAGCGGAATTCCTATCGGTGAGTGTGCAGCGTGGCTGGATGCGCACGAACAAGTGGCTGCGATCGGAATAAACTGCACATCACCTGAATACATATCGCCGCTAATTAAAGAAACAGTTCAACATACAAAAAAGCCCATCATCGTTTATCCGAACTTAGGGGAGATATACGATGCCTCGACGAAAACCTGGTCCGGAGCTCCAGCAAGAGAATCTTATGAAAGCCGTATTCAAGAATGGTACGAGTGCGGCGCCCGATTGATCGGTGGATGCTGTCGAACAAAACCAGAAAATATAAAAACTATCTCTGAATGGTCAAGGCGGGATAGGTGATAGGTCAAAAGAGATCGGTTTCAATGCTGTAAAGCAGCAGAGCCGGTCTTTTTTGCTTTGGTGTATAAAATGAACTTACCTTCACAAAATAAACCGATCACACGATTTGGGAGGTAAGCGTAATGGATGTAAAACGTGCAAAGCAAATTTTTTCTTCATCGGCAGATATTGATGTAACATTCCAAGGTACTTCTGTCTGGATTGATGAGCTGCATGAAGATGAGAAAATGGCCACTGTTCATTTACGAGGACCGTTAGAGGAAAGAACACAGGTCGCCATTGCGGATTTAGTTGAGGAAGAGAAATAATATAGGAAGAGGCCGCATCTAAAAGTTGTTTTGTTATCAACTTTTGGATGCGGCCTTTTTGTTTAGTTATGTGAATGATTATTGGCGATTGGAGCGGAGGGAGAGAGTCCTCATTGGAAATCAACAGGCAGGTTGAACATAGCCTTTATTTACACGATGGGACAGCTATATTTTTTCCCCTGCCAGCTGTTTCGCCGCTTCAGTTCAGCATCAATAGCATTCAGCACGTCCCATTTATTTACGCTCCACATCGGTCCGATCATTAAGTTGATGGGACCGTCGCCGGTGATGCGGTGGATGATCATGTCCGGCGGTAAGATTTCTAACTGATCACAAACGAGATGGACATAATCCTCGAACGATAAAAATTCAAGCAGCCCTTTTTCATATTGCTTGACCATTGGCGTGCCTTTTAATAAGTGAAGCAAATGGATTTTAATTCCTTGCACGTCAAGCTTAGCGACCGCCTGAGCGGTTTCCATCATCATTGCTGGTGTCTCGAGCGGCAGGCCGTTAATAATATGGGAACAAATACGGATGCCGTGTTTGCGTAACTTTTCTACGCCTTGTTCATAGGATGGAAAGTCATGTGCACGGTTAATGAGATTGGCTGTTTTTTCGTGAACGGTCTGTAATCCAAGTTCAACCCATAAATACGTTCTTTCATTCAATTGGGCCAAGTAGTCAACGACGTCATCTGGAAGGCAGTCCGGACGTGTAGCAATTGACAAGCCGACGACCCCTTCTTGATGTAAGACTGTTTCATATTTTTCCCGCAGTACATCTACAGGGGCGTGTGTATTTGTATACGCTTGAAAATACGCCATGTATTTGCCATCTTTCCATTTACGATGCATCTTTCCTTTTATATCGTTAAACTGTTTGACAAGATCATCCGCACGGCTGCCGGCAAAGTCTCCGGAACCGGCTGCACTGCAAAATGTACATCCTCCGAATGCTACAGTGCCGTCGCGATTGGGGCAGTCAAAACCTCCGTCTAATGCGACTTTAAACACTTTATGTCCGAAATGACTTCGTAAATGGTAATTCCATGTATGATAACGTTTATGATCGCTTGCATAGGGAAACGGATTGAGTGTCATCAATGTCATCCTCTCTTTCAAACTACAGGCAGAAGCTGCAGCATAAAGAAAATTTTATCATGAATGAGCGGAAGATGGCGAATCTAATTGAAGGCAGAAGTATTCAGAATTTTAAGTTCGGAAAACAGCTTGAAACAATTGGGTATGCGTTCTAAAATAATATTTTGGAAATCGAAATAATTGGCTGAAAAGGAAGGGATGCAATATGCCAAAAGCCGTTTGGCTGTTAGTGATCGGCATGGTGATTAATGTGACAGGCACTTCGTTTTTATGGCCGCTTAATACTATCTATATACACGGAGAATTAGGTAAATCCTTGTCTGTTGCAGGGATTGTTTTAATGTTGAATGCTGGTGCAACGGTTGTCGGTAACTTGCTCGGAGGAGGACTGTTTGACCGGCTCGGCGGCTACCGCACGATTTTGCTTGGTGCGGGGGTGAACCTGTTTGCGATGGCTGGCATGACGATATGGCATGGCTGGCCCCACTATGTCATCTTCTTGACGATTGTTGGTTTCGGCTCGGGAGTTGTTTTCCCAGCAGTATATGCCTTGGTCGGTGCTGTTTGGCCTAAAGGGGGCCGCCGGGCATTTAATGCGATCTACATTTCGCAAAATGCGGGTGTTGCGATCGGCTCGTCTTTAGGCGGTTTTGTTGCATCCTTTTCATTTAATTATATTTTTGCCGCGAACTTCATTATGTTTGCCGCGTTCTTTTTACTGTCTGTGTTTGGCTATCGTCATATGGCAGGCGTGACTGGTGCTCAGATGAATGTATTTTCGGAAAATGGAGGAGTGCGCAGCCGCAGCAAGCTGACAGCTCTGTTGATTTTATGTACGGCGTATATGCTGTGCTGGGTCGGCTACGTGCAGTGGATGTCAACGATTGCGAGTTATACACAGGAAGTAAATATTAGCTTAAAGCAGTACAGCTTCTTGTGGACAGTGAACGGAGTGCTCATTGTGTTTGGACAGCCGCTCGTTAATTTCTTCGTTCGAACATTCCAGGACAATATGAAAAAGCAAATTTTGATTGGGATTTGCATATTCATCGTGTCATTTGGCATTACAGCATTTACCGACGGATTTAAAGGGTTTTTAGCTGCAATGATTATTTTAACGATCGGTGAAATGTTTGTCTGGCCGGCGGTGCCGACGGTGGCTAGTCAATTGTCACCGAAAGGAAGAGAAGGGTTTTATCAGGGGATTGTAAACAGCACAGCGACAGCGGGGCGGATGTTCGGCCCGGTGCTCGGCGGGATATTAGTGGATGTGTACGGCATGACAGTGCTATTTATCACACTTATTGCATTTTTACTGATTGGCATTGTATTGACACTCGTTTATGAACGTCCTCTAAAAAAAGAAAAAGACGATTCAGTACCTTCCATATCTTCTCTTTAAGCTTGCAACTGCGGGAGATTTTGTCTAAAATAGTCGTAGATTGAATAAGCTAAAAGATGATGACGAGGAGTAGTAGTGGCTATTTTCGGAATAAGAGAGCTGGCGGAAGGTGCAAGCCAGCCCGGAACACCATGAACTCGCCTTTGGAATTGCAGATGTGAACAGTCATAAGTAATATCTGCCGCTGATCTGCGTTAAAGACGTAAAGCAGAGTGCTTAATGGAAGCACTAATCTGGGTGGTACCGCGGGAACTATACTCTCGTCCCAATTATGGGGCGGGAGTTTTTTAATATTTCATTAGGAAAGGGTGTTACATATGAGTTTCAATCATCAGAAGATTGAACAAAAATGGCAGACATACTGGGAAGAAAACAAAACATTTAAGACAGCAGAGAAGGAAGATCAGCCAAAATTTTACGCACTGGATATGTTCCCTTATCCTTCAGGTGCCGGCCTTCATGTTGGCCATCCGGAAGGATATACAGCAACAGATATTTTATCGCGTATGAAACGGATGCAAGGCTATAATGTTCTCCACCCAATGGGCTGGGATGCCTTTGGCTTACCGGCAGAGCAATACGCGCTTGATACCGGCAACGATCCGGCGGAATTTACTGAACAAAACATTAATAACTTCCGCCGCCAAATTAAGTCGCTCGGCTTTTCTTACGATTGGGACCGGGAAATTAATACGACGGATCCAGAGTATTATAAATGGACGCAGTGGATTTTTCTCCAGCTTTATAAAAAAGGCCTCGCTTATGTCGATGAAGTAGCGGTGAACTGGTGTCCAGCACTCGGTACCGTTCTTGCTAATGAAGAAGTCATTGATGGAAAAAGTGAACGCGGCGGCCATCCAGTTGAACGACGTCCGATGAAGCAATGGATCTTAAAAATTACTGAATATGCCGATCGTTTACTGGAAGATTTAGAAGAGCTTGATTGGCCGGAAAGCATTAAAGATATGCAGCGTAACTGGATCGGCCGTTCAGAAGGAGCAGAAGTCACATTTGCGATTGATGGGCATGAGGAAACATTTACTGTGTTTACAACACGTCCAGATACACTTTTTGGAGCTACATATGCGGTTTTAGCGCCTGAGCATCCATTTGTAGAAAAAATTACGACAGATGAACAAAAAGAAGAAGTTGCCCGTTATTTAGATAAAATTAAGTCGAAAAGTGATCTTGAACGCACAGATTTGGCGAAGGAAAAAACAGGCGTGTTCACTGGTGCATATGCGATCAATCCGGTAAACGGAGTAAATATGCCGATTTGGATTGCAGACTACGTCCTCATGAGTTACGGAACAGGTGCTATTATGGCCGTGCCGGCGCACGATGAACGTGACTATGAGTTCGCGCAGACATTCCATTTGCCGATTAAAGAGGTCGTTGCCGGCGGCGATATCGAGAAAGAAGCGTACATAGGTGACGGCGAACATGTTAACTCTGGCTTTTTAGACGGAATGAATAAAGAAGACGCGATTACAGCGATGATTAACTGGCTTGAGGAAAAAAAGCTGGGTACGAAAAAAGTAACGTATCGTCTGCGTGACTGGCTGTTCAGCCGCCAGCGTTACTGGGGAGAACCGATTCCAATTATCCATTGGGAAGATGGTACAATGAGCCCAGTGCCGGAAGAGGAACTGCCGCTTATGCTGCCGGTTACAACTGAAATTAGACCGAGTGGAACGGGCGAATCACCACTTGCTAACATCGCTGAGTGGGTAAATGTAACAGACCCAGTAACAGGGAAAAAAGGCCGCCGGGAAACGAATACGATGCCACAATGGGCGGGAAGCTGCTGGTATTATTTACGCTTTATTGACGCCCACAATAGTGAAGCGCTTGCTGATCCTGATAAATTGAAGGAATGGCTGCCTGTAGATATTTACATCGGCGGAGCAGAACATGCCGTTCTTCACTTGTTGTATGCACGTTTCTGGCATAAAGTGCTGTACGATATCGGTGTTGTTCATACGAAAGAGCCGTTCCAGAAGCTGTTTAACCAAGGAATGATCCTTGGTGAAAATAACGAAAAAATGAGTAAATCAAAGGGCAATGTCGTTAATCCTGATGAAATCGTAGAAAGCCATGGAGCAGATACACTGCGCCTATATGAAATGTTTATGGGGCCTCTTGATGCTTCTATTGCTTGGTCAACAACCGGCTTAGATGGTGCGCGCCGTTTCCTTGACCGTATTTGGCGCTTGTTCGTGCAAGAAACGGGCGAATTAAGTGAAAAAATTACGGACTCTGGCAATGAACTGGAGAAGGTATATCATCAAACAGTGAAAAAAGTGACAGAAGACTATGAGCATTTACGTTTTAATACCGCCATTTCACAAATGATGGTGTTCATCAATGAAGCGTATAAAGCAGCTACACTCCCGAAAGAATATGTGGAAGGGTTTGTGAAGCTTCTTTCTCCAATCGCACCGCACATCTCTGAAGAATTATGGGAGAAACTTGGTCAGCAAGAAACAATCAGCTATCAGGCATGGCCGACGTTTGATGAATCGAAGCTTGTTGATAATGAAGTGGAAATTGTCGTTCAAGTAAATGGAAAAATGAAAGCAAAACTAATGGTGCCTAAAGAAGCGACGAAAGAAGAAACAGAACAAATCGCCATGGATGAAGAAAAGGTACAAGAGCAAATCACAGGCAAAACGATTCGCAAAGTTATTGTTGTACCAGGAAAGCTTGTGAACATTGTAGCCAACTAACAGAAAGGATGTTATATATGGAACGAATTCCTGAAATTACACCAGAAGAAGTGAAACAAAAATTAGCCAACGGTGAAAAACTAGAGCTTGTTGATGTGCGAGAAGACGATGAAGTAGCCGAAGGGAAAATCCCTGAAGCGAAGCACATCGTCATGGGAACGATCCCAGAACATCTCGATCAATTTGACAAAGAAAAAGAATATATTTTCGTCTGCCGCTCCGGCCGCCGCAGTGAAAACGTCTGCTACTACATGCGCGACCAAGGCTTTAAAGTCCGTAATATGACAGGCGGCATGCTTGAATGGACTGGTGAAACAAAATAAATAGATAGGCTGTTCCCTGATAAAAGGAAGATGTCATGCATCCCAATAAAGATATTATCAATAAAAGTGAGGATATCATGAGTCGCAGAGGGAATATCAAGAATCACAACTAATATCCAAAAAATGAGCAAGAAAAGAAATGATAGTTTCATTCGTTTTCACACATACTAAAACGGATATTCAACAAATGAATATCCGTTTTCAAAAATTCCGGTGAGGTGAGCCTAATGACCAAAAAAGCGTATTTAGATCCGAAATCTCAGAAGATTCACCATAATTGGACGAGACCGAAACGTACAAATTCGCAAGTGAATGGGCATACAGAAATGACGCTGCGCACAATGCTGAATAAAAGTGTCTCGAACGAAAACCGGTTTTGTTAATGAATGAAAAGCAGGGGAAGTGTTTCCCTTGCTTTTTTCTATTGTGCCGCATTTAGGCCAGCGAGTCGGCCTGTAATGAGGGCGGAAGTGATGTTGTAGCCGCCTGTATAGCCGTGGATATCAAGCACTTCTCCACAAAAAAACAAGCCAGGCATTTTCTTTGAAGCCATTCTTTTTGGATCAATCTCTTTCACAGAAACACCGCCGCCGGTGACAAATGCTTTTTCGAGCGGCAGTGTACCGTTGACGGAAAAGCGGAATTGCTTGCATAAATGAGCAAACTGGCGGGCTTTTTCTGCGCTGATGTTACTGCATGGCGTGTCTTCATCGATACCAGCCTGCTCAAGTAAAAACAATAAATAACGTTCTGGCAATAGACCCTTGAAGCTATTTTTAACGGCTTTTTTCGGATGGTCAGCGAGAAGTCCGCGAATTTCACTGAAAAGTTGTTCTTCATTTTTCTCCGGCAGGCTGTCAATGGCCATGAACACTTCATTTGTTTTGCTTTTTTTCAATGCTTTCACGACAAATTGACTGCAGCGGAGAACAGCAGGTCCCGATACACCGAAATGAGTGAAAATCATGTCCATGTGGTGAGTGATGATTGGTTTTCCTTTTGAATTCAATACACTAAGGGCCACATCGCGAAGCGACAGTCCCTGTAGCTTCTTTTCTTTAATAAATGGTTCATTGGACGTTACTGGAACTTCTGTTGGATAAAGTTCTGTTACCGTATGTCCAGCTTTTTCTGCCCATGGATAGGCATCCCCGGTTGAGCCGGTATGAGGAACGGAACTGCCGCCTGCAGCAACAACGACGGAACGGCTGTGGATGGACTGGCCGTCGCGTAATAAGATACCTGCTATGTGTTCATCTTCAATTAGCAGATCACCTACAGCTGTATTCACTCGAATGTCAACATGCAATTCCGAAATCCGGTGAAGCAATGCATCGACAACTGACTGGGCTTTGTCGGTTACAGGAAACATCCGTCCATGGTCTTCTTCTTTCAGTTCGATGCCAAGGCCTTCAAAAAAACGAATGATGTCTTCATTATTAAAAATGGAAAAGGCACTATATAGAAAACGTCCGTTGCCCGGGATATGTTTAATGATTTCATCGACCGGCAGACGGTTGGTCACGTTGCAGCGGCCGCCGCCTGATATGGCAAGTTTGCGTCCGAGTTTGTTTCCTTTATCGACGAGCAATACACGCGCGCCCTGTTCACCGGCTGCAATAGCAGCCATTAAACCGGATGGACCGCCTCCGATCACTATTACATCGTATTCCATTAATAACTCCTTCTTTCTTGAACAATTCTATTCATAGTAGATGATTTCTTTCATGCTTGTCAATGAACAGAAAAAAGAGGTAAACTGATTTTTAGTGTTTGTATTTATTTTAGAGGAACGGAAAGGGAATTTTTTATGTCTTCAAAGCTGATTAGGGGAACATTCATTTTAACGTTGGGGACATTTATCTCCAAATTTCTTGGCTTGTTTTATGTCATACCGTTTTATTCCATTGTCGGTGAGGAAGCAACGTCACTTTATCAATATGGCTACGTGCCATATACGATCTTCATAAGTATAGCGACCGCTGGTGTGCCGCTTGCTGTTTCTAAGTTTATTGCCAAATATAATGCACTCGGTGAGTATGCTGTTGGCCGCCGGCTGTTTAAATCGGGTCTAATGATCATGTCGGTGACAGGATTTCTTTCATTTCTCATCATGTACATCTGTGCTCCAGCCTTTGCCAACATGATGATCGTTGATGAAAAACAAATTTATACACAGGAAGAAGTGGCTTATGTTATCCGTGCTGTCAGCTTTGCGCTGATTATTGTTCCGTTTATGAGTTTAATGCGCGGTTTTTTTCAAGGACATCAGTCGATGGGACCATCTGCTGTTTCGCAAGTTGTCGAGCAGATTGCACGTATTATCTTTTTGTTAGCGGGAGCATATCTTGTATTGAATGTAATGAACGGAACGGTCGTAGAGGCGATCGGTGTGGCCACGTTTGCAGCCTTTGTTGGAGCAGTGTTCGGCTTGCTCGTTTTATTGTGGTATTGGAAAAAGCGGAAAAAGCATTTGGATGAACTGCTTGAGAAAGATACAGGCAGCGTTCAAGTTTCACTCGTCGATATTTACAGAGAAATTGTCGTTTATGCGATTCCGTTTATTTTTGTCGGCATTGCGATTCCGCTTTATCAGCTTATTGATACGGTCACCTTTAACCGGGCAATGGCCGCCATTGGCCAGGCGGAAATATCAGATACCGTATTTGGAATTGTCAATTTTAGTACGCAGAAAATTGTTATTATCCCTGTTTCGCTGGCGACCGCTTTTGCGATGACACTTGTACCGCTCGTTACAAGTTCTTTCGTATCGGGAGAACCAGGGAAAGTTAAAAAACAGCTTGATCAGACGTTCCAAGTGCTGCTATTTTTAACGGTTCCTGCAGTCGTTGGTATTATGCTGCTGGCGGAACCATTTTATACAGCATTTTATGAATATAGCGAACTTGGCACAGCGATTTTACGGACGTATGCGCCTGTTGCGATTTTATTTGCTTTATTCACTGTAACGGCTGCCATTTTGCAAGGGATCAATGAGCAGCGCTTTACAGTGTTCAGCCTACTAGTCGGGATTTTATTAAAATTATCGCTAAATATCCCGCTTATTAAACTATTTCAAGGAGAAGGAGCGATTTATGCGACAGCGATCGGCTATGGCGCATCGATCATCATTAATTTATTAGTGATTAGGCATTATGCCGGTTATTCACTTCGCTCCATTGGAGGAAAAATTAGTCAAATTGCGTTGTTCAACGTTATTATGGCGGCAGCTGTGTTTGCTGTATATTTCGCTATGCATCCGTTCTTTAGTATAGACAGCAAACTGCAAAGTACGCTTTTAATTGCGATTTGTGCCGTGATTGGCGCCGCTGTTTACTTTTATCTAAGCTTTAGAACGGGGCTTGCCAGTGCGTTATTTGGAACAAGACTTGATCGAATGAAAAATAAGTTTAGAAAAGCAAAAATATAATGATTCATTAGAACAAGGGGCCGTCCTAAAACCAAAGTGTCAGACCCCACATCGACAATATATTGTGTATTCAAAGGATAAACATCCGCTATATACAGCGTATTGAAGATGAGGTCAGACCCTTATGGGACAGTCCTTTTTCTGTTAAAGGGAGGAAAGGAAGATGGAAGGTGCCGTCGCTTATCAATCAAGAACAAAAGGGATGGTTATGGTACTAGCCAGTGCCTTGTTTTGGGGTGCATCGGGTGTAATTGCACAATTTCTGTTTCAACAGCAGGGGATTGGCGTAGAATGGCTCGTTACAGTCCGGCTGCTAGTTGCGGGCCTGCTTTTACTTGCATTTTCAGCAGTAAAAGAAAAGAAACCTATTTTCGATATTTGGAAAGATCGGTTTAGCTGGCCGTCGTTGATTCTGTTCAGCTTGTTTGGAATGATTGGTGTACAGTATACATTTTTTTCAGCCATCCAGCATGGAAACGCAGCAACAGCAACGGTTTTACAATATTTAGCTCCTGTATTAATTGTTTTATATCTCGCTATCCGTTCGAAAGCGCGTCCGGCTTCAAAAGAAATTATCGCTGTTCTTTTATCGGTATTAGGTACTTTTTTTCTCGTAACGGGTGGCAATCCGAACGAATTGGCGATTTCCGGACAGGCTTTATTTTGGGGGCTCAGTTCATCGATCGCCCTTGCTATTTACACTCTGCAGCCGCTTAAACTGTTACAAAGATGGGGATCGATTCTGATCGTCGGCTGGGGAATGACAGTGGCTGGTGTCGGCTTTACCTTCGTTCACCCGCCATGGAAATTTGAAGGAACCTATTCTTTGGCAGCGTTGGCTGGAGTCAGCTTTGTCATTATTTTTGGCACGCTGCTTTCTTTTTACTTATACTCAGAAAGCTTGAATTATTTGCGCGCATCAGAAACGAGCCTGCTTGCTTGTGCAGAACCGCTGTCTGCTGTCTTTTTATCGGTGTTCTTGCTCCGTGTTCCATTCGGCTTCGGGGAATGGTTTGGTACGGCTTGTATCATCATAACAGTGTTAATATTGTCGCGGGAAAAGAAATAAAGAGGAGCGAGGAATGAAGATGAGAATTGATAAATTGCTGGCCAATATCGGACATGGCAGCCGTAAGGAAGTAAAACAGTTACTAAAAACCGGAGCCGTGGAAGTCAATGGGGAAGTAGTGAGAGACGCAAAGCAGCACGTGGATCCTGCGAATGATCTTATTATGCTTCATGGCGAAGAAGTGTATTATCGGGAGTTTATTTATTTAATGATGAATAAGCCTCCAGGCGTTATTTCAGCAACCGAAGATACAAGAGATGAAACGGTTGTAGATTTGCTGGAAACAGACCACGCTGTGTTTAAGCCGTTCCCAGTTGGCCGGCTTGATAAGGATACGGAAGGTTTGCTTTTATTGACAAATGACGGCGTGCTGGCCCATCAGCTGCTGTCGCCCAAGAAGCACGTGCCAAAAACGTATTTTGCGGTAATCGACGGAGAAGTGACGGAAGAAGACGCAGCTGCTTTTCAAAAAGGAGTCACGCTTGACGACGGATACGTAACGAAACCGGGGCAGCTGGAAATTTTAAAAAGCGGCCTGCGTTCAGACATTGAGCTGACGATCACAGAAGGAAAATTCCATCAAGTCAAGAGAATGTTTGAAGCAGTCGGAAAAAGAGTCGTTTACTTGCAGCGGATCTCTATGGGACCGCTTCAGCTCGATGAAGAATTAGAACTCGGGGAATACCGGGAATTAACTGAAGAAGAAGTAGCTCTGTTAAAAGGATGAGCGAACAAAACAAAAAGGCCCCTGCCAATGAAGCGGGGGCTTCGTCTATGAAGTCATTCGAACTTTTTTTTGTGTCGTTGTCCACTTGCCGCGGCTTGGGCTGATCACCAAGTCGTTGTAAGCTAACACATTCAAATCTCTTTGAATGGTGCGAGGAGTGATACCAAATTCATCTACAATTTCCTGAGTCGAAACAGTCCCATTTTCCTTAATAAACAGATAGACTGATTTGATCCGATTTAGCATCCGATTTGTTGAAGGTTTCAAAAAACCACTCCCTCATCTTTTTTCACAGAGGCAATACAACAGACGACGGTATGTTGAGAAGGGCTGCGCTTCTCGTTTGGATATGTAACTGATGGAACGCAGACAACTCCTTTACTCAGTTGTATAAGATGTCTGACAATTACATTTTACCCTATTTATATTTATATATCTAGAAAAAATGCTTAGATTAACGGAATTTTACATATTATTTACTTTTTTTATGAAATAGAAAAGGGTTATGTATTCTTTTTCTACTACAAACTGGGTAAAATGAAGAAAAAGACAGACAGGGGGAAGTGTAATGAAAGAAATAAACTGGAAATCAGAAGTGGAAAAGCGGCAGGAGAGTTTGCTGCACGATTTACAGTCATTGATAGCTATTCCAAGTGTGCTTGATGAAGAGCATGCGTCACCAGCAGCCCCACTTGGCGAAGGGGTCAAAGCAGCTCTTGATTTTATGTTGGATCTTGGAGAAAAAGATGGATTTATTGGAAAAAATATAGACAATTTAGCTGGCCATCTTGAATTTGGTTCGGGGGAAGAGCTTATTGGTGTGCTGTGCCACGTAGATGTTGTGCCAGAAGGCGACGGCTGGACGGTGGAGCCATTTGGCGGTGAAATCAGAGATGACAAAATCTTCGGACGCGGGGCGATTGATGATAAAGGACCAACGATGGCTGCCTATTATGCGATGAAAATTATTAAAGAGCTGGACCTTCCTTTACATAAGCGGGTGCGGATGATCATCGGAACCGATGAAGAGAGTAACTGGCGCTGTGTCGACCGTTATTTTGAAAAGGAGGAAATGCCGTCTGTCGGTTTCGCACCGGATGCAGATTTTCCCATTATTTATGCTGAAAAAGGGATCGCTGATTTTGATATCATCCAGAAATTGGATGAACCGATTAAGCGCTGTGCAGCGGACGTCATTGTCCATTCTTTTGAATCAGGCAGAAGGTATAACATGGTGCCAGATTATGCGAAAGCGGCCGTAACGGTAAACCGCGGGCAGACGGAGATTCTCCAGAGTTATAAGGCATTCATTGATAAGAATAGGCTGACTGGCCAATTTCACATCGATAATGGACAGCTTATTTTAGAATTAAAAGGTGTGTCTGCTCACGGCATGGAGCCGGATCTTGGGAAAAATGCCGGTCTTTATTTAGCCAAGTTTTTAGCGGAGCGACAGCTCGATGAAAAAGCAGCCCGCTTCTTGCAATGGACGAGTGAATGTTTATTCGAAGAATCCCGGGGGCAAAAGTTAGGGGTAGCCTACAATGATGATATCACCGGAGACTTGACGATCAATGTAGGCAAGCTGTCGTTTACTGAGGAGGCTGGCGGCCGGTTAGGAATCAATATGCGTTATCCAGTCACATTCCCGCTGGAAGAGAAAAAAGCAGCATTGACAGTGAAACTTGCAGAAGAAAAGTTCCAAATCGACAACTTTTCTGATAGCCCGCCGCATCATGTGGACAAAGATCATCCATTTATCCAAACGCTGTCCAAAGTGTATGAAGAGCAAACAGGAGAAAAAGCTGAATTGCTTTCAATTGGCGGCGGCACATATGCCCGCAGTTTAAAAACAGGTGTCGCATTTGGCGCGCTGTTCCCGGAACGGGAGGATGTGGCTCACCAAAAACATGAATATATGTTTATTGAGGATCTGTTGAAAGCAACAGCGATTTATGCACAAGCTATTTGGGAACTTGCCGGGAAAAAATAAGCCGCAGAACTTCGTGTGATGTTACCGGTCAACCACTGATAAGAAAAACGCCCTTCCTCAAAATGGAAGGGCGTTTTTCTTATGATTGAAACAAATCACTTGATAAGTAACGTTCGCCAGTGTCGCAGATAATGCAGACGACGACATCATCTTTCGTTAGCGTTTTTGCCGTTTGGATCGCTGCATAGCAGGCCGCACCTGAAGATGGGCCGACGAGAATGCCTTCTTCGCGGGCAAGGCGTCGGACAGTTTCGTAAGCATCTTCATCCTCAATCTTATAAATATAATCGTATACATCTTCATTTAGTGTATTTGGAATAAATCCGGGACTCGTGCCGACGAGCTTGTGTTTGCCAGGCTTGCCTCCTGATAAGACAGGAGAACCAGCAGGCTCTACGACGTGAACTTTTAGTCCAGGAACGTGTTCTTTTAACACTTCGCCTGTACCAGTAATGGTGCCGCCTGTGCCTGCAGTGGCGACGAAAGCACCGAGATTTTTGCCGATTTGCTTGACGCCGTCTAAAATCTCAAGAGCTGTTGTTTTCCGGTGCGCATTTGGATTTGCCTGATTGTCAAATTGCATCGGTATAAAGCTATTAGGAATCTCTTTAGCCAGCTCCTCTGCCTTTTTGATGGCCCCCGGCATTTTTTCGTCACCTGGTGTCAAGACCACCTCTGCACCGTATGCTTTTAATAAATTAATCCGCTCTTTTGTCATTGTATCAGGCATGACTAGAATCGCTTTATAGCCTCTAGCAGCCGCATTCATTGCGAGGCCGATACCGGTATTGCCGCTCGTAGGTTCAATAATGGTAGCGCCCGGTTTTAGCAAGCCTTCTTTTTCCGCTTCTACAATCATATTGAAGGCAGCGCGGTCTTTTACACTCTTGCTCGGGTTAAAAAATTCCAGTTTTAAATATACGTCCGCCCCATGTTCAGGATTTAGGCGGTTTAATTTTAAGAGGGGTGTGTCTCCGATTAATTCAGCAATGTTGTTGACCGTTTTCACTCTCGTTCATCCTTCCATCGTTTTTCTTACTTCTATTAATATCATATTAATTCGGATTAATCCAATCAATACAAAGTGAAATGATTATTTTTTCGATTTGTGAAACACCTCCGCCGTTTGATAAAATAGAAGGAAAATGCACGATAAAGGAGCCGCTGACATGAGAAGCAATCATTATTTTTTTGCCCTTCCTTTGCCGCTTGAGTTAAAATTACATCTTCATCAAATGGTGCAGCAGCAACAATTGCCATTCGCCCGTTTTGTTCATGAAGAGGACTTGCATTTAACGTTAGCTTTTTTAGGGGCAGCAGAAGAAGAACAGCTGCAAACAGCCCTTCAGCTTGTTGCTTTATCTGTACAAGACGTTGAAGCGTTTCCGCTTGTGATCGATTCTTTCGGCACGTTTGGCAAAAAGGATGAGCCGCGTATTTTTTGGATGGGGGTAAAAGCGGAGGAACGCTTGAATGAATTGCAATCGGTGGTGAGCCATGCCTGCCGAAAAGCAGGGTTTACACTTGATAATAAGCCGTTTCGGCCGCATATTACGCTGGCTAGAAAATGGAAGGGAGAGGCTGCATTTCAACTGCCGCATATAAGTGTAAATCAAAAATTTTTAGCGGAATCGGTCATTCTTTACGAAACTTATCTCGATCAGAGTCCGAAATATAAAATGAGGAACAGAATGAAACTTCATAAATGTGAAGGAAAGGAATAAAAAGAGATGGCACAGTTGATTAAGCTGCAGGATTACATATCTAGGTATGAAACAGACATTTATCATTATCCTGCTCGTTTTGTTCGATTGAAAAAGCAGCAATGGGAGAGCATGCGGCAATATTGGGAACGAAATCGTCTAGGGGAAGAGCCCGCTGTTGTTTCAGCTGAAGAGCCGGAAGAGGAGCTTGACGAGCCGGGGGTGATAAAAAAGCTGAAATTGCTTTTTTGGAAGGAAAAGGAAGAGGAGGCCGCTTCTGTTCAAGAAGAGGAACCGTCTATATTTGAAACCATTGAATTGAATGGGGTCGCTAATTTAGAAGAACTAAAGCACAAATTTCTTGATCAGCTTTTTACATTTCAAGTAAAATGGGCAAGTTCCACTGTACGTGAAAAGTCCTATATTGATGCCAAGTATTTTCACGATGAACGGCTGAAATTTTTTTTACAGAGGCTTCCAGACAACTACTTGGTGTTATATGAGCCTGTACTCCGATTGAAGAAGGCGCCGGTAGAGCTTGATGTGATTTTGTTGACACCGACAGAGGCGTGGTGTCTAACATTTCTAGAAGAAGAAGAGCAGTCTGTCTATATTGGATCGGGTGAGCGTTTTTGGATGAAGAGAAGCGGGGAAAAGGAGGGGCGGCTGTTGAGTCCGGTACTTGCTGTCAGTCGGATGGAGGCGGTGCTGAAACATTTGTTTCAGCAGCAAACACTGGATTACCCTATTAGAAAAGCGATTGTTTCCCGTAATGGTTTTATCGATTACCCGGATGCGCCATTTGGACTGGAAGTCATTGATTATCGATCATTTCCGACGTGGTTTACCCGCATGAGAAACTTATCTTCTCCATTAAAGACGATTCAATTGAAGGCCGCAAAAAGCGTGCTGGATTTCGGGCAGACAACGAGTGTCCGCCGTCCGGAATGGGATGAGGATCACGATTTTCTGTTCATAAGTGAGACCGAGGAGCAGGAACATTAACGGAAACATCCCCTGTTCCTCGGGGCAATGCACGAAATACCTAGCGGAACGCGGTGGTTCGTGATAAAATACTAAATAACTTTTAAGATGAGCACGTAGATGGCGGCTCAGGAGATGCAGTCTGCCATAATGCGAAGATAGAGCTGTCTCATAAGGGATTGACCTCACTCTCCATACATCGTATATAGCGGATGCGAATCCTTTGAATATGCAATAGATTGTTGATGTGGGGTTTGACACTTTATTTAGGCAGCCCTGTCTTTTTTAATGAATGGCTATGTTAAAGACTATTGTTGATTGGAGCGAGAAGCGAGTGCCCCAGTGGAAATCAACAGGCTAGTTTAACAATGCGTAATGAATAAGAAATATAAGGCTTTTGGATTTAGCTTTGGCGTGTAGCTTCGGATACTATCGGCTTGACTTAAGCTTATCACTGATAGGTGGATGTCTTTGCGCTTTTCTTATTCACGAAATGAGCCAAACAAAGATGAAGGTGACTAACGGTGGAACACTTACTTGGACAAGATTGGGAAATCACTCCGGCCGGCGGAGTAACAGGACAGGCCTACATAGCTAAACATGATGGGCAGCAATTATTTTTAAAAAGAAACTCTTCTCCTTTTTTGGCGGTTCTATCGGCAGAGGGAATTGTACCAAAGCTGATCTGGACAAGGCGGCTTGAAAATGGAGATGTGATCACGGCCCAGCATTGGCTTAAAGGCCGGGAACTTGTTCCGGCGGAGATGAAGCAAAGCCGGGTGGCCAGATTGATGAGTAAAATTCATTCTTCCCAGCCGCTGTTGTCCATGCTTGAACGGCTTGGTAAAAAGCGAGTGTATCCGGAGATGATGATGATCGAGATCGAAAAGCGGCTTGATGAGGAAGCTAAGAATCATCATGATATTCGAAAAACTATCTCGTTTCTTCATAGTTATCTTTCAGAAATTGGGCACGGAGAATATGTTGTTTGCCACGGAGACATTAATCATAATAATTGGCTGTTGTCTGATGAAAACGAATTATATTTAATCGACTGGGACGGAGCGATGATTGCTGATCCGGCGGTTGATCTAGGAATGATGCTATATAAATACATTGAAGAAAATAAACGGGAAAGCTGGCTTGCTCAGTATGGCTTGGCCTATACACCGCATCTTGAATTGAGAATGAAGTGGTATGGACTGGCGCAAACGCTTTTAGAAATACAGTGGAATAAGGAAATTGGCCGCCTTCGGGAAATGAGAGAAGGCCTTTTCGATCTTCCGCAGATTTTGTCTTAATAGCTGTTGCATGTCTGCAGTAAGCATGATATGGTTTGAACGAAAAATTTTTTAATGAGGTGCCGATATGCGACTAAGACATAAACCTTGGGCCCGAGAGAAAATAGAGGCCCATCCACAATATATCGTTCCCACTCCAGAAGACTATCAAGGGAACTGGAAAGAAGTATTCAATAATAACAATCCTTTGTATATTGAAGTAGGTACAGGCAAAGGCCAATTTGTTACAGAGATGGCGAAAGCCCACCCTGATATTAATTTTATCGGTATCGAGCTGTATGAAAGTGTAATTATCACAGCATTGGACCGGCTCATTGAAGCAGAACTTCCAAATGTGAAGTTGTTGAATGTGGATGCGCGAAACTTGTCTCAATATTTCACTAAAGGAGACGTCAGCCGTGTATATTTGAACTTTTCTGATCCGTGGCCGAAAACCCGCCATGAAAAACGCCGCCTGACATATCAGACGTTTTTAAAGATGTATGAGGATATCATGCCAGATGGCGGGGAAATTCATTTCAAAACAGACAATCAAGGGCTGTTTGAATTTTCTTTGAAAAGCTTTTCCGCTTATGGAATGCTGCTGACATTCTTGAGCTTAGATCTGCATAACAGTGACTTTGAAGGCAATATTATGACAGAATATGAAGAGAAATTTTCAGCGAAAGGCCAGCGGATTTACCGGGTTGAAGCAAAATATCGCTCATAGGACGTGCTATACATCAATGAGACTGACCCAAAAGGTCGTTAAAAACGACTTTTCAGGGTCAGTCTTTCTTTAGTTTTTAACAACGTTCAAACGATTATTTTTCACTGGGTTGAATTGTAGTGGAAGGCGAAGCGCCCGGAACGGAAATGAACGAACAAGTTTAAATAACCATGCAAGGATGCCCCTAAAAGTTATATTTTGGGGGCATTCTCAATAAGTTAATCGATAGATACTTTTACTTGTTAAAGCTTAACGGGCATTTGGAAATACTCTCCGAACGGTTTCGTTAAACTCCGTGAATAGTCCTTCTACTGGATGACCTTCATTAATTTTGTTTCCATACCCGGTCATTCGTTCAACGAAATCCGGGTTTGTTGATACATACACATGGTTAACACTTGGATCTGCTTTTCTTACTTGATCAGCGATTTTCTTTTCCATTTTGCTTGTAAGACTGCCTTCTGTTCCGTCACTTAAAACGACAGCAGTATACGCATTATGATCAGTTACAATTACGTTGGCCGAGCGCACTCCTTTTAGCGATACGACTCGATCCGCAGCTTCATTAGCTACTTTCATTCGAGATTCGTTATTATTACGTACATTTACATTATTGTTATTGCGTAAATTCACGTTATCATCATTAAAATCATGCATGCCATTTCGATGATCGACAAGGTCGTTATCACCCAATCCATTTCGAATATCGACACGATCATTATTATTGAATTCATTTTGATGATCAACGAGACCATCGTTTGGGTTGTACCGTACATTACGAATATCATTATCCCGTTCGGTTACTGTGTTATTTCCAGGAAAAGCATTACAACCGAATAGGAGGGCGATTGGCAAAACAGCGACTGTTAAACGTTTTAATTTGACCATGATGATCTCTCCTTCTGTTGATGTACAAGTGTTAACATGAGCAAATTATTATTTTTTTATTCGTGAATTTAATTATTTGGTCTGTTGATAAAAATGGGTCTATAGAATAGCCTTTTGAATACATGATATAATTGGATCTATATAGATAAAGGGGAGAATGGCAGATGGAGACGCTGAAAGTGGGAAGTTTGACGTTGACGTGGTTAAATGGCGGGGTGACAAACATGGATGGCGGCGCTATGTTCGGTGTTGTACCGAAACCGCTTTGGTCGCGTAAGTATGCTCATAATGACAAAAATCAAATAGAACTGCGGACGGATCCGATTTTTTTTCAGCTTGAGGGGAAAAATATTCTTATTGAATCAGGAATCGGCAATGGGCGGCTAACAGACAAGCAAAGGCGCAATTATGGGGTAGAAGAAGAATCAAAAGTGGAGGCGTGCTTACAACAGATGGGGTTGACGCCGGAAGATATTGATCTGGTTCTCATGACGCATATGCATTTTGATCATGCTCTCGGTTTGACGAAACAGATAAATGAAAAGCTTACACCTGCTTTTCCGAATGCAGTCATTTATACATCAGAAGTAGAGTGGGAAGAAATGAGACATCCGAATATCCGGTCAAAAAATACGTACTGGAAGGAAAACTGGGAAGCGATTGAGCATCAAGTAAAAACGTATAAGTCAGAATGCGAACCAGTCAAAGGTGTAAAAATGATTCATACGGGGGGACATAGCAGCGGTCATTCAATCATTACCGTGAAAAATGGTAATGAATGTTTAATTCATATGGCAGATCTTATGCCGACACATGCTCACCAAAATGTCTTGTGGGTGCTCGCATACGATGATTATCCAATGGACTCGATTGCAGCTAAACAAAAGTGGCTGCCTAAAGGAATGGCGAAGGGAGCCTGGTTCTTATTTTACCATGACGCAGTGTACAGGGCAGTGAAGTGGGATGAGAATGGTGAAATGATTGATTTCGTGAAAAGAGAAAAAAACACAGCAAAATAGTAAAGCAGTTCGTTTATATCTATGTCCTTTACTGCTCTTGTATAGCGGGGAGGAGTTTATCTATCATTTACGACAGGGAAAAGAGGTTGACTCAAACTAGTCTAATGATGTGATTATAAGTCAACCTCTTCGTTTATTAGTATGTCTTATATACGTCCATAATGGCTCCGGTTTTAGAATCAGCGATAAATTCGAACTGTTCTCTTTTCTGACCGATTGTGCGGGACACGCCGCCTTTGTAGATTAATTTGTTCATGCCCGTTTTCTTTAATGTTTCCGGTTTCATTTTTACCCAGGAACCATCAATGGCACCTTCCGTTTTAAATGCGTCTTTTACTTCTTTTAATGCTTTCTCGGCTGAAACGTATGTAGCTTTTGATAAGTTTTGTTGTACGAGTAAAGCTCCGGCCGCTCCGGCTGCTGCTCCTAGAATAAATGTGCTCCACTTGATGCTCATTTTCTTCACCTCTATTTTAGTAGAATAATATAAGTATACATCAATTTAAAAGATGCTGAAACTTCTGTCTTCTATGTTCAATAATTTGTCATGAACTTACTGGAAAGCTAGTCCAACTTTCTGTAAGATGTAGGTAAAAAAGGGAGGCACATAATGAATAAAGAAACGATGGAACTCTTTAAAACGTTAACAGAACTGCCTGGCGCATCGGGAAATGAGCATGACGTGCGACGATTCATGCGTGCGCAGCTAGAGCGTTATGCGGATAATATTATCCAAGATGGGCTCGGCAGTATTTTTGGTGTGAAGAAAGGGAAGGAAGATGGTCCTGTCGTGATGGTCGCCGGCCATATGGATGAAGTTGGCTTCATGGTGACGCAAATTACAGATAACGGCATGATTCGTTTTCAGCCGCTTGGCGGCTGGTGGAATCAAGTACTCCTTGCCCAGCGGGTGCAGATTATGACGGACGATGGCCCAGTGATCGGTGTGATCGGTTCTATTCCTCCCCATTTATTAAGTGAAGAACAGCGTAAGAAGCCGATGGAAATAAAAAATATGCTTATTGATATCGGTGCTGATGATAAAGAAGATGCAAAAAGAATTGGCATTAAGCCGGGACAGGCAATTTTACCAGTGTCCGCTTTTACACCGATGGCGAATGAGAAAAAAATTCTTGCTAAGGCATGGGATAACCGTTATGGATGCGGGCTCGCGATTGAACTGTTGAAAGAGCTAAAAGATGAAACAGTTCCGAACATTCTTTACTCCGGAGCAACGGTGCAGGAAGAAGTTGGTCTGCGCGGTGCTCAGACAGCAGCTGAAATGATTCAGCCAGATATTTTCTATGCTCTTGACGCAAGTCCTGCTAATGATGCATCAGGTGATAAAAATGAATTCGGCCAAATCGGTAAGGGGGCTCTTCTTCGTATTTTTGACCGTACAATGGTGACCCATCGCGGCATGCGCGAATTTATCCTTGATACTGCAGAGAGCCATCATATTCCGTATCAATACTTTGTGTCACAAGGCGGAACGGACGCAGGTCGTGTTCATACTTCCAATGAAGGGGTGCCGAGTGCAGTGATCGGTATTTGTTCCCGCTATATCCATACGCATGCTTCCATTATTCACGTTGATGATTACGCGGCAGCAAAAGAGTTGCTCATACGCCTCGTAAAAGCGAGCGATCAAGCGACCGTTGCTTCAATAAAGGCGGGAAGTTGAGAGAAGAGCACAATATTTGAAGGGGAACAAAGAAAGAAGGGATCACTTGAAACTCGCTATCGGTTCATTAAATAAAGCAAAGAAATTAGCTGTGGAACGAGTGGTAAAAGAAGCAGGGCTGGAAATGGACATAGTGACACTTTCTGTTCCGTCTGGTGTCAAAGAGCAGCCATTTTCCGACGAAGAGACGAGGTGGGGGGCAATCAACCGGGCAACACGTGTTTTAAGTGAAGGCAACGCTGATATTGGCATCGGTCTTGAAGGAGGGGTAATGGAAACAGCAGAGGGACTATTTTTATGCAATTGGGGAGCACTTGCTGTAAAGAACCAGCCGGTTATGACAGCCGGGGGTGCCAGAATCCTGCTGCCGCAAGAAATAGCCGATTGCCTTCGGAGTGGTGAGGAACTGGGTCCAGTGATGGATCGATTCACCACTCGGGAAGGCATTCGTCATTCTGAGGGAGCCATTGGTGTTTTCACGAACGGTCTCGTTACGAGAGACGAAATGTTTGTACATGTAGCGAAATTGTTACTCGGTCAATTTTTGTTGAAAAATAACAGATAGCCTCTTCATCTGTCGTAGAAACAAGTATATAATTGTCTTTACACCAGTAAATAAAAGGTGTAAGGAGGAAGAGGGATGAAAGCATATTTACAGAAAAAAGGTGTGACGCTGTCACCGAAAGTATATTTTGTAGATGCGCTTAGCTTCATGGCGCTCGGGCTGTTCAGCTCGCTTATTATTGGATTGATTATTAAAACAATCGGCCAGCAGTTTGCTGTTCCTTTTCTCATAGAAATGGGAGAACTGGCGATGGGTTTAATGGGGCCGGCCATTGGAGTAGCTGTCGCTTTTGGCTTAAAAGCTCCCCCGCTTGTTCTTTTTGCAAGTGCCGTGACGGGAGCTGCGGGCGCGGCACTTGGCGGTCCAGCCGGCAGTTACATAGCAGCTCTTTTAGGTGCTGAAATCGGCAAAGCATTAAGTGGAACAACAAAGGTAGATATTATCGTTGCGCCATTCGTCACGATTGCATCTGGCTATACGGCAGCTGCCTTTTTAGGACCGGGCATTGCTGAGTTTATGAAATGGTTCGGAAGCTGGATCAGCTGGGCCACTTTGCAGCGGCCGATTACGATGGGCATTTTAGTGGCTGTATTAATGGGACTCGCCCTTACCGCTCCAATTTCGAGTGCGGCCATTGCTATGATGCTCGATTTAAACGGTCTTGCTGCAGGAGCCGCAACGATTGGATGCAGTGCGCAAATGATTGGTTTTGCTGCAGCCAGCTGGCGTGAAAATAAATTTGGCGGATTTATCGCTCAAGGACTCGGTACTTCCATGCTGCAAGTACCGAATATTATTCAGCACCCGCTCATACTTATTCCTCCGACCATTGCCGGTGCGCTTTTGGCGCCCATTGGTACAACGATATGGCCAATGATGAATAACGCCGCAGGTGCTGGAATGGGGACATCAGGATTTGTCGGGCAAATCATGACTTTTTCTGTTATGGGCTTTGAAGCAAGTGTCTTGATGCAAGTCTTTCTGCTTCATTTTGCCGGTCCGCTTGTGATAAGCTTAGTGATATCAGAAGCGATGAGGAAAAAAGGCTGGATTCAGCCAGGACAGATGACGATCTCGACAGGAGGGAAATAAAATGAAGAAGTTAACATCAATGGACGAGTTTCAGCAGATGAAAGAATCAGGAAAGCATCTCTTTTTGTTTTCTGCTGACTGGTGCCCGGATTGTCGGGTTATTGAGCCGGTTCTGCCTGAAATAGAAGAGAAATACAATGATTATACATTTGTCTATGTGGATCGTGATGATTTTCTTGATTTATGTATAAATATGGACATTTTCGGTATTCCGAGCTTTATTGCATTTGAAAATGGCCAAGAGCTTGGCCGCTTCGTCAGCAAAGATCGAAAGACGAAAGAGGAAATTGAACAATTTATTGAAAAGCTGTAAAATTGAACGTCTGGTTTGTCGGCCGCTTCTTGTATGTGTGAGGAGAATATCGACAGCCAGGCGTCTTTGTTGAGGAAGGAGAGGATGTTTGTGGATTCAACAAAGCTAAAACGTATTCTTGAAGAACGTTTGCAAAAGGATAATCGCGCCTTTATATTTAACCGTGAAAAAGACGAGCTGCGGATTGAAAATAAAGAATCGGAAAAAGGAATTACCGTTTCCTTGCCCGGAATTATAGCTAAATGGCACGAGAAAAAAGAAAAAGCGATCGATGAGGTTGTTTATTATGTGGAAGAAGCGCTGGCAGTGATGGGAGCAGATCATTCACTGTTGGATCAGGAAAAACATATTTTTCCTGTTATTCGTTCCACTTCTTTTCCAAAGGAGACCACAGAAGGTGTACCGTTCTTTATAGATGAACATACGGCAGAAACGCGTATTTATTACGCATTGGATCTTGGCAAAACGTATCGCCTGATCGATGAGAGATTAATGAAAAAAGAGAATTGGACGGAAGAGCGTATTCGTGAAATGGCGCGTTTCAATCTTCGTTCTTTATCAACGGATATGAAGAAAGACGAGGTTTCCGGCAATTTGTTTTATTTTCTGAATACAAATGACGGGTATGATTCCAGCCGTGTGTTGAATGAAAAGTTTTTAAAAGAAATGGCTGAGAACATCCAAGGTGACATGACAGTGTCTGTGCCGCATGGCGATGTGCTCATTATTGGTGACATCCGGAATGAAACGGGTTACGACATACTCGCCCAAATGACGATGAGTTTTTTTGCCGGCGGTCATGTCCCCATTACAGCTCTCTCCTTTATTTATGACGAAGGGCATCTGGAGCCGATCTTTATTATGGCTAAAAATCGACCCGCTGAAAGAAAAAATTAAATAATCTCTAGGAAAAGTTCTGAAAGCGGATCGCCGCTTTCAGCTTTTTTTATGGCTGGCGGTTCGAAAGGCTCAATTGTTGCGATTCACTATCGTAACAATGAAAAAAACTGTTAAAATAGGAATGAACTTTTAAAAAAAGAAAGAGTGATTTTAATGAGTTTTTTCAAAAAAATAATAGGATTATTTCGCGAAGAAATAGATGATGAATTCGAACAGTATGATGAACCGCTAAAGCATAAAGAGACGATTTTACAGCGGACGGATGAGCAGACAATGCTTCATTCCGTTCATGGGCGTACCCCTGATACACAGGAAATGGAAACGAGAGTAACGTACCGCTATCCATCACAGGAATTGTTGCCTCGGAGACATCATGAAACACCGCCGCGGCCGCGCCGGGAAAGGCGTTCAGATAGACAAGCTGTTCCTGATACCCAGGAGAAGCACGGAGAATATAGATACGTACAAGAGGAGGTGGTCCCTCCTGTAAAGCCGGTAAAAGCTTCACCAGCTTACAAACTGTCTCCTGGGCCATTTAAGCCGACAGAAATTCCGTCTCCTGTATATGGTTTTCGAAAGCGTCCTTTAAACGAAACAAAAAATATTGAAAAATGGATAGACAACGAAGATCAGCTGGATTCCCTGCTTTCGCCAGTGCTTGAACACGAACCGGATTCGACGGGCATGGCTATTGAGAAACAGGAAGAAGTGATCGTTGCTCCTTCTAGTGTTTTTGAAAAAGAAGAGTCCGTACCTGAGCCGTCAAATGAAGAACCGCTTTTGTTGTTTAAGGTGGAAGAAAAGAAAAAAGTATTTGATGCGGAAGCCATGCCATCCTTTAGGGCGGAAGAGGAATCAGCTGCAGCAGTGATTGAAAAAGAAGAACAGCCTGTTGTAGATCCTCCGCTTCAAGAAGAGCCCATTGTACAGGTGGAGATGGAAGAAGAAATAACACCTCAGGAAAAATATAAAGAAGAACTCCCAGAAGAGAAAAACGTCCTTCAGACAGAGGAAAGCAGACCGAAACGAAGACAAACACCGTTTAATGTCGTGATGTTAAAGAAAGACCGTGAAGCTTGGGAAAAGCGGGAGAAAGGGTCTTCTCAGCCATCTGTACAGCTTGTTCCTGCTGAGGAAGAAGCTCCTGTCGGCTGTCTTGATTTAGAACCGGAATACGTTTCGGAGCAGACAAAGAAACAGGAAGAACCAGAACAAGAAATGGCTTACGGGGCCGAACCAGACTACTACGTGTTTCCTTACGAAACGTACTTATCGCCGCCTATAGTAAAAGAAACAGAAGGGGAATGGGTAGAATCACAAAGCGAAGTGCTGAATGAAACGTTTAAAAACTTTAACGTAAAAGCTGCTGTTGTGAATGTCACTGTCGGCCCATCTGTGACAAGGTTTGAAGTAGAACCGGAACGAGGGGTAAAAGTAAGCAAAATTACCAATTTAACCGATGATATTAAACGGAGTCTCGCTGCCCGCAATCTTCGTATTGAAGCACCTATCCCCGGGACGCAGGTCATTGGAATTGAAGTTCCGAATAAAAAGAGCAGGCCTGTACAAATTAGTGAAATTATCTCTAGTTCAGTATTTAAGGACCATTCTTCTCCACTCACGTCAGCATTAGGACTCGATATATCTGGAGAGCCAGTTGTACTTGATTTAAAGAAAATGCCGCATGGCTTAATTGCCGGTGCGACAGGATCGGGAAAAAGTGTTTGCATTAACTCCATTCTTGTCAGCCTTCTATATAAAGCAGCCCCGCATGAGTTAAAGCTGATGCTCATTGATCCGAAAATGGTCGAACTTGCGCCTTACAATGGCATTCCTCACTTAGTGAGTCCTGTCATTACCGATGTGAAGGCAGCTACAGCTGCGTTAAAGTGGGCGGTGGAGGAAATGGAGCGGCGCTATGAATTGTTTGTTCACTCTGGTGTTCGTGATATTACGAAGTACAATGAAAAAGTAAAAGAGAATGGGCAAAAAAGCCAACATTTGCCTTATATTGTGATTATTATTGATGAACTGGCCGATTTAATGATGATGTCACCGGCTGATGTAGAAGAAGCGATTTGCCGGATTGCCCAAAAAGCACGGGCATGCGGCATTCATTTAATTGTCGCGACACAGCGTCCTTCTGTGGACGTCATCACAGGGTTAATCAAAGCGAATATTCCGACGAGAATTGCTTTTTCTGTCTCATCACAAGTGGACTCGCGGACGATCATCGATACAGGGGGAGCGGAGAAGCTTCTAGGCCGAGGTGATATGCTGTTTTTAAACAATGGGGCATCTGAAACGGTTCGTTTGCAAGGTACATTTGTTTCCGATGATGAAATTGATACAATCGTTGCACATGTAAGAAAGGAGCAGGAGCCGCAGTACTTGTTCCAGCAAGAGGATCTGCTGCAAAAAGCGGCACTGTCTGAAACAGAAGACGAGTTGTTTTTGGAGGCGTGTGAATTTGTTGTTCGTCAGGGGGGGGCGTCCACTTCACTGTTACAGCGCCACTTTAAGGTGGGCTACAATCGAGCGGCCCGGTTAATTGAAATGATGGAAACACAGGGGCTGGTATCCGGCCAGCGGGCTGGCAAACCGCGGGAAGTGCTCATGACAGAAGAGGAGCTGCATGCTCTTAATGAATCGAGTATGAGTTGAAAACTTAAAATACCTTTTTATCCGAATAAAGAAGTGTTATAATATTTCAATGTAAAACGCTAACTGTCCGTCGTCTATAAAAGGGCAAAATGGCTTAAGATACATATAATGCTTACGGATAGACGAATGCTGGAGGTTCTATTATGACGATATACCACTTTGTTGGAATTAAAGGCTCGGGAATGAGCGCCCTTGCACAAGTGCTTCACGACCAAGGTGAACAAGTGCAAGGCTCCGATGTTGATAAATCTTTTTTTACACAGAAAGCGCTGGAGGAAGCGGGAATCCCTATTCTTTCGTTTCGGCCGGATAATATTCAGCCTGGCATGACTGTCATTGCGGGGAATGCCTTTCCTGATGACCATGAAGAGATCCAACGGGCAAACGAGTTGCAGGTGCCTGTTATCCGCTACCATCGTTTCCTAGGAGACTTTATGCAAGGCTTTACGAGCATTGCTGTAACAGGTGCTCATGGAAAAACATCGACTACTGGTTTGCTAGCCCATGTAATCAGCGGTGCAAAGCCCACTTCCTTTCTAATTGGAGACGGTACGGGAAAAGGAGAAAAAGGAGCAAAATACTTTGCTTTTGAGGCGTGTGAATACCGCCGTCACTTCTTATCGTACGACCCTGATTACGCGATTATGACGAATATTGACTTTGATCATCCGGATTACTTTAAAGATGTAGAAGATGTCTTTTCTGCTTTTCAAGAAATGGCATTAAAGGTTAAAAAAGGGATTTTTGCATGTGGAGATGACGAACATTTGCAAGGTATTCATGCAAAAGTACCTGTCGTCTTTTACGGATTTGCGGAGGAAAATGATTTCCAGGCACGCAATATCCAGCACGATGCAACAGGCACGATATTCGATGTGTTCGTCCGCCATACATTCTATGCTACATTTAAAATTCCGTCATTCGGAGACCATAACATATTAAATGCACTTGCTGTCATCGCCCTTTGTCAGTATGAAGAAATCGATACAAGCATTGTGCAAGAGCGTCTGCTTACGTTCGGAGGAGTGAAGCGGCGTTTCTCAGAAAAAGTAATGGGTACGCAGATACTGATTGATGATTATGCCCATCATCCAACGGAGATCAAGGCGACGATCAATGCAGCGCGCCAAAAGTATCAGGATCGGGAAATTGTTGCTATTTTTCAGCCTCATACCTTTTCAAGAACACAGACCTTTTTAGATGATTTTGCGGAAAGTCTTAATGGGGCAGACTCTGTTTATTTGTGTGATATTTTTGGCTCTGCCCGTGAACATCAAGGAACACTGACTATTGAAGATTTACAGAAAAAAGTTCCTGGTTCTGTTTTATTGAAAGAAGGAGACACGGCATCCTTATCACAACATAAAAACGGAGTGTTGATTTTTATGGGGGCGGGAGATATTCAAAAGTTCCAAGCCGCGTATGAAAACTACTTAAATGAAGAATAATAAGGAAATGACGGCTGTCATTTCCCTACCCGCTGTCGGAGAAATTCTTCGGCAGTTTTTTCTTGGTTTAGCACTAAATGTGAATAATTTATACTTTTTTCACAAATAAGAAGGAAAAATAGGGATTTGAGAGAAGTTAAAGAGTGTTTATTCCTTTATTTACAGGGTAACTTTAGTGTATAACAAGTTGGAGGAGGTGTTCCAGAATGGAAGTTATTCTGTATGTGAGTGCTTTAGTAGCAGCGCTTGCTTTTTTAATTCTTGTGTTAAATTTGTCCAAAACGTTGAAGTCAGTAAACAACACATTGGACAGCCTGGCCCGTACGATAGACAGACTGGAAGGACAACTACAAGGGATTACATCAGAGACGACGGAATTACTACATAAGACGAATGCACTTGCGGAAGACGTTCAGCATAAGACTGAACAGTTGAATGCAGTCGTGTATGCTGTGAAGGATGTAGGTACCACTGTCCAGAACCTAAATCAGTCTATCAATAAAGTAACAACAACTGTTGCTTCACAGATGGAGAAAAACCAGCACAAAATTTCTCAAGCTGTACAATGGGGAAATGTAGTAAAACAGCTCATCGGCAAATTTAAAGATGACCAGACGCAAACGGTGAAAGCGGGAGCGTTGTCTCCTTCTGAACCAGTTGTGCCCGTGACTCGCCAGCCGAACCATTAATTAATGAATGAAGGGGAGAGATCGAGATGGAAAAAACGAAAAAGCCAACTGTAAAGTATGATAATTATGAAGCGGGCAATAATTATGATGATAGCAGCATTAATACGAAAGATTTTCTAATCGGTGCATTAGTAGGCGGATTAGTCGGTGCTGCTACTGCTTTATTTACGGCGCCAAAATCCGGTAAAGAGCTGCGTGGTGACTTTAATTCACAAACATATATGTTGAAAGAACGGGCATGCGGCTGGACAGAAATGGCAAAAGAAAAAGGAAACAGCTTTGCCTCTGCAGCCAAAGATAAAACAGTTACCCTGTCCCAGTCCGTTCAAGAACAATCTAGTGTGTTAATGGATAAAGTGAAAACAATCATGCCATCTGGAAGCAATACAAGTGCTCAAGAAGCAGGCAGCACACCGGATAAGGCTCAAGAAACAGCAGATCCTGTTTCTCAAAAGCTGGAAGAAACGAAAAAAGCGTTTGAACAAACGGAAAAAAGCTTGGATCAAGCAAACCGTTCAGCTGTTCCATCCGATTCCAAGCCCGCATCTCCTTCCTCTGCCAATCGGGATCAAGCAGAATCTAATGAAGAAGAGAAAGAGGCTGTCCCAGTAGCTGTAGGAGCTGCAAATCAAAATAGTACTGTTAACAGCAGCAGAAAAAATAACAATAAAAAGAATAATAAATAATAAGAGTTTTTCATAGACTTTGTGTATTATCCGGAACAGCGGGACAACCCGCTGTTTTTTGGATCAAAAATTCTTTTATTTACTAAGTTCAAACTAGAAAGGTGATTCTTGTGGAAAAGGTTCATTTAGTTGCCGATTTTGAAAAATTGATGGAAGAAAATAAGCGTTTCTTTTTTTTGAAACATAGCACGACTTGTCCTGTGAGTGCTAGCGCGTTTGCTGAATACGAGGCTTTTTTGGATGAACACCCGAATGAAAAAGGCTATTATTTAGCGGTACAGGATTCAAGAGAGCTGTCTAATTACATTGCAGAAAAATACAATGTTATTCATCAATCTCCTCAAGCCTTTTTGTTTGAGAATGGACAGCCTGTCTGGCATGAGTCACATTGGAAAATCACGGGGGAGCAGCTAAAACAAGCAGGTTTTTAATCCTGTGAAGTCTATAGAAAAGGAACGGCCGAAGAGGAAGAATGAAGCCTTTTTAGCCGTTATTTTTCACTTTTTTACTTTAACGCTTAAAAGCGTCTAATAAATAAAGAAAAATATTCGTGACATTTCAGAATGTTTGTTTTATAATAATCCCTAATATTACAAATGATTGTTTCTCTCTTGTACCACTCTTTCAAATGACGAAAGATGGACGCTCAAATAGAGAAAAATAACAGTTAATGATTAGGAATTGTAGACACCATTAAAGCGGAAGGATGATGATTGTGAGTAACCAAGGATTAGATCAGTTAAGACAACGTGTTGACGAAATAAACGTAGAACTTCTAAATCTTATTAGTGAGCGTGCCGAGCTTGTACAGGAGATTGGGCGTGTGAAAGAAAAACAAGGTGTCAATCGTTACGATCCTGTCCGCGAAAGAGCAATGCTGAATGGGATTGTTGAAAGCAACAACGGTCCGTTTGAAAATTCGACGATCGAGCATTTGTTCAAGGAGATTTTTAAAGCAGGATTGGAATTACAGCAAGACGATCACCGCAAAGCACTTCTTGTTTCCCGTAAGAAAAAGCCAGAAGACACAATTGTTGACATTCGCGGCGAAAAAGTGGGAGACGGTGTACCAACATTTGTATTTGGACCGTGTGCAGTAGAGTCTTATGAACAAGTAGCAGAAGTGGCACAGGCCATTAAAGATAAAGGATTAAAATTAATCCGCGGAGGCGCATTCAAACCGCGTACTTCTCCATATGATTTCCAAGGTCTTGGCGTAGAAGGCTTGAAAATCTTAAAGAAAGTGGCAGATGAGTACAACCTTGGAGTTGTGAGCGAAATTGTAAATCCAGCTGATGTAGAGCTTGCTTGCGATTACATTGACGTGATTCAAATCGGTGCCCGCAATATGCAGAACTTTGAGTTGTTAAAAGCAGCCGGTGATGTGAAAAAACCGGTATTATTAAAACGAGGTCTTGCTGCAACCATTGAAGAGTTCATTAATGCAGCGGAATACATTATTTCCCGCGGAAATGATCAAATTATCCTTTGCGAGCGCGGCATCCGCACGTACGAGCGTGCTACACGCAATACACTAGATATTTCAGCTGTACCGATTTTAAAACAGGAAACTCACTTGCCGGTTCTTGTTGACGTTACACATTCGACAGGACGCCGTGATTTATTAATTCCAACAGCAAAAGCAGCACTTGCTATTGGAGCGGATGGAGTAATGGCTGAGGTACATCCAGATCCAGCAGTAGCCCTTTCTGATTCTGCTCAGCAAATGAATTTGCAACAATTTAATGAATTTTACAGTGAAGTTCTTCGATCTATTCCTGTAAAAGCGTGACTCCTGTGTATTCACAGGAGTTTTTTTTGTTAAGATAGAGATAGATGCTAATGTGAAGGAGAAGAGATAAAAATGAATGTAACGATCTATGATGTAGCACGAGAAGCAAGTGTTTCTATGGCTACCGTTTCCCGTGTAGTGAATGGAAATCCAAATGTGAAACCAGCTACACGAAAAAAAGTGCTTGAAGTAATTGAGAGGCTGGGCTATCGTCCAAATGCAGTTGCCCGCGGACTTGCTAGTAAAAAAACGACAACGGTCGGTGTCATTATCCCTGATATCTCAAATATTTTCTATGCGGAGCTTGCGCGGGGCATTGAAGATATTGCGACAATGTATAAATACAATATTATTTTAAGCAACTCTGACCAAAATGCAGATAAAGAAATGCGCTTAATCCATACAATGCTTGGCAAGCAAGTAGACGGACTTGTCTTTATGGGCGGACAAATTACAAAGGAGCATGTGGAAGAATTTGAACGTTCTCCTGTTCCTGTTGTGCTGGCAGGCTCTGTAGAATCCGCAGGCCGTATTCCATCCGTTAATATTGATTACAGGGAAGCAGCAGTGGATGCCGTTAGTATGCTGGCGGAAAAAGGTCATCAACATATTGCTTTTGTTGCCAGTCCATTGCATGATACGACCAATCAACACGCACTAAACGGTTATAGAGACGCACTTGCCTCGTTCGATTTGCCGGCAGCGGATGATCTCCTTGTGGAAGGGGATTATACGTATGATTCTGGAATCGAAGCGTGGCACAAACTTCAGGAGGCGGAAGTAAGACCGACGGCTGTGTTTGTCAATAATGATGAAATGGCTCTCGGTGTCATTCATGGCGCTCAGGACAGCGGTGTGAACATTCCAGAGGAACTTGAGGTAATCAGCTTTGACAGCTCTAGACTCGCTTTGATGGTGCGGCCACAGCTGACATCTGTCGTGCAGCCTCTATATGATATTGGGGCTGTTGCTATGAGATTATTAACGAAATACATGAATAAAGAAGAAGTTGAAAGCCCAAATGTTGTCCTGCCTCACCGAATTGAAAAAAGAGGGTCAACAAAATAACCTTTCCTCCGATACTAAACATATAAGACGAATTTCAAGTCTATTTTAGACACCCTCGGGCTCATAAAAAAGTGGAGATTTGTCAGCAGCCCGGGATTTGTTTGTCAGAGAGTAGGGGAGGAAAGATGAAAAAGTTCGATGCATTGACACCGATTGGTATCGTTGTGGGGATTGCTTTGTTAGCCTTTGCTGTTTTGACGAGCGGCGGCATGGATGGCTTTGCTTCATTCATCCATTTGCCGTCGACTTTGATCGTTTTCGGCGGTCTGACAGCGGGGTTATTGATCAACTTTCCATTGAGCGAGATCAAGCAGTTGTTCACCGTTGTGAAACAAGCGTTTCGTGAAGAGGAAATGGATTTAGAAGCGCTCATTCAACGGTTTGTCGAGCTGTCTGAAAAAGCGCGGCGGGAAGGATTGCTGACACTTGAAAGTGAATTAGCACAAGAAGACAACAAGTTTTTAAAAAAGGGAATGCTGTTAGCGATCGATGGCCTTGAGCAAGAGATGCTTGTTGATATTATGAATGCTGAGATTATTGCTTTAGAAGAGCGCCATAGAAAGAAGCGAAGCATGTTGGAAAAGGCGGGCGATTACGCACCAGCCTGGGGAATGATCGGTACATTGATCGGTCTTGTACTCATGCTGAAAAACTTAGATGATCCGACTTCGCTTGGTCCGAATATGGCTGTAGCTCTGTTAACTACTCTTTACGGTTCATTGCTTGCTAACCTTGTCTTTTTGCCGATGGCTGCAAAGTTGGAATTGAAAACGGAAAAAGAAGTATTTTTTCGTGAAATCATTATTGAAGGTGTTGTCGGTGTGCAGTCGGGGCAAAATCCGAACATCCTTCGAGAGAAGCTGCAGGCATTTTCAGCTGGAGATAAGAGGAAAGTAAAAGCAGCATTGGCGGCAAGTGAGGCGGCAGAAGTATGATCAGCAGGCGCCGCTCTTCCCGCAAGCCGGCACAAAAAGGGTCTCCGAAGTGGATGGTAACCTTTGCCGATCTTGTGACGCTCGTGTTAGTGTTTTTTATTTTACTTTTTTCTATGTCGCAAATTGATATGATCAAGTTTAAATCGATCGCTCAATCATTTAATACGCAAGGGGTTTTTGAGACGAATGATTCCATCGTCCCTGGAGAATACCCGTCACCCAAAATGAATAAAGAAGAAGTGAATAAAAATGAACAATCCCTCGATCAGCTTGCCAAAGAAGTGCAAAAGTATCTAGAGGAAAATAAACTGGAAGATACAGCAGCAGCTATCAGAAATGAACGGGGAGTCGTGCTCGTTTTGCAGGAGCAGATTGTGTTTAGTACGGGAGATGCTGTCGTGCTCCAGGAGGCTTATCCCTTTTTAGAGAAAACGGGCAAGCTGCTTAAAGCGATGCCTAACCTGGTGAAAGTGGAGGGGCACACCGATAATCGCCCGATTAAAAATTCTATTTATCCATCTAACTGGGAATTGTCCAGCGCGCGTGCAACGAGTGTGATCCGTTTTTTTATTGATGATATTGGTCTCGAACCTGAACGGTTTATCGCTGTTGGCCATGGTGATACACGTCCGCTCGTTCCGAACACGACGGAGGAAAATATGCAAAAAAACCGCAGGGTACAAATTGTTATCTCTGACCCGACTTATAAAGAATAAAAAAAGGTTGACTCTTTGATTTAGAGTCAACCTTTTTTCTGCTGGCGAAGCGGGTATAACATTTTTTCCATCGTTAAACGGTTTTGTTCTTCGATTTCTTGTTTACGTGGAATAGCGGGATATGCTCCTATAGGATCATCCCATTCTTTAGGCAGCTGCACGGGTGATTTAGCACTCCAATGTTTCAGCCACTCTGCTGGCAGAGGGCCAGATACATTGGATTGATTGGTCATGACAAGCCAAATATACGCCCAGGCCCGTGGAACGACCCGCCATATGTCATAACCGCCTCCCCCGACAGCGATCCAGCGCCCGTCGCAGTATTTATGGGCGATTTGATGAGCAATTTCAGGAATGCGCCGATACGTCTTCATCGTGACGGATAAGTGGGTGAGCGGATCATAAAAGTGGGCGTCAGCTCCATTTTGAGTCAAGATGACATCTGGTTTGAAAAAATCAGCTATTTCCCATACAGCTGTTTCATAAGATTCGAGCCAGGAATCATCTTCGGTAAACGCGTCTAAAGGGAGGTTGAATGAAAAACCGTACCCTTTTCCTTGACCGCGTTCATGAACCGTTCCTGTCCCAGGAAACAGGTAGCGCCCCGTTTCGTGGATAGAAAAGGTGCATACGTCCGGATCATCATAAAAGGCCCATTGTACGCCATCGCCATGATGGGCATCCGTGTCAATGTATAGGACCCTTGCGTGATACTTCTCCTGCAAATATTTAATGGCAACGGAGCTGTCATTATAAATGCAAAAGCCTGCTGCTTTGCCGCGAAAGCCATGGTGAAGCCCGCCGCCTATATGTAAGGCGTGCGCTGCTTTTTCTTGCATCACCCAGTCTGCAGCTGTCAGTGTGCCGCCGACAAGGAAGGAGCTTGCTTCATGCATGTCTTTGAATATCGGTGTATCCTCTGTCCCGAGGCCGTATCCTTCGGCGATATCAAGAGCCAATTCTCCCTTGCCTGCTTTGTGAACGGCCTCTATGTAGGCAGCATGATGAATAAGCTGCAATTCTTCACTCGAAGCCATACGAGGAAGAATCATGTCGCTGTCTTGAATTCGATCCATTTTTTTTAGCAAGTCAATCGTTAACGTAAGCCGGAATTGGTTAAAAGGATGATCTTTGGAAAATTTATAAGAAAGCAGCTGATCAGAATAGACGAATATTGCTTCTTTTTTCATAAAAACATGCCTGGCATATTCAAGCGCAGTTCAGTATGCCCTTTCTTCTTTACATCAATAGTCATTGTGACCGGCTTCATCATTTGCATACGGACTTGCTCTACTATCATTGTATTCATCCCCCTTCGTTAATACATAAAACGATTCACAAAGCGGATTTGATCAAATCGTTCAATCGATGTCTGGTCCACATGTCTGCCGATCCGTGCCATCAAACAGTTAGCCGGATGTGAGCTAATTTCGGGATCATCCGTTGCAAACCATTCTAAGCCGCCGCTGTTCATCATTCTTTCCATGACTTTCCTATATTGCCATACATTCAATCCGGTTCCTTTTAAATCCCAGTGCCAATAGTATTCGGTCGTGATGATGATATAGTTTTCCATCATGCCATCAAGCATAGACAGTTTAATCATACTGGTGCCAAGTTGTGCGCCGCGATAAGGAGGAGCAACTTCTACTGCTCCCAGTTCAATTAAATTGTCGAGCTTTGCTTCTGACCATCTCTCGAGCGGGTCAGGATAAAGGTATGTTACGTAGCCGACGATTATATCGCCGCTTCGGGCAATAATAATGCGCCCTTCAGGAAGATCAGCAATTTCTACGATCGCTTGGTGCTGCTGTTTTGGCTGTCGGAAAGCGGTCAGCCCTTCATGAAACGTCATATGTGCCAACGCTTCCGAAGAAACAGGGCCTTCAACGACAATCGTTCCCTCTGATGTCTCTATTTCTTGCGAATGATATTCTTTTTTATGTTCCATTACGTCACCGCCTTAGATCATTCCATAGTTGTATTATACCTAAATTCGTATGAGAAAAAGCTTTTTTAACTGAATTTTTAGAATGAATGAACGTTGAAGCAGTCAGGTAGATTCATAGAATGAATGATTATTTCAAAATTGTGAAAACTATCAAATTACGATATAATAAAATAACAGAAACTTACATGAGGGGGATTCAGTCATATGAAATTGGAAACGCTGACAGCACAAGAAGGAAAGCATAATCTGAAAAACTATGACGAACTATATGCTTCATTTGATTGGAAAGAAGCAGAAAAACATTTTTCTTGGGCTGAAACTGGCAAGGTAAATATCGCTTATGAGGCGATTGACCGCCATGCTGAATCTGAACGCGGACAAAAGGTCGCTCTTTATTATAGAGACGCCGGCCGAGATGAAAAATATACATTTGCGGAAATGAAGGAATACACGAATAAGGCAGCTAATGTGCTAAAAACAGCTGGAGGGGTAGAAAAAGGAGACAGGGTTTTTGTATTTATGCCTCGTTCGCCGGAACTCTATTTTGCTGTACTTGGTACAATCAAAGCGGGAGCGATTGTCGGTCCGCTTTTTGAAGCCTTTATGGAAGGGGCTGTTCGTGACCGTTTAGAGGACAGTGGAGCCAAGGTGCTTATTACGACTCCTGAGCTGCTCGATCGCGTACCTGTGAAAGATCTGCCTGAATTACAAACGATTTTTCTCGTTGGAGACAATATACCAGCGGGAGATAAATACGTAGATTTTAAAGAGAAAATGAAAGAAGCAGATGCATCGTTTGATATCGAATGGATGAATCTTGATGATGGCATGATCCTTCATTATACTTCTGGCTCGACAGGCAAGCCTAAGGGAGTATTGCACGTACAACAGGCAATGGTTCAGCAATATATGACAGCTAAATGGGTGCTTGACTTACAAGAAGAGGATGTCTATTGGTGTACGGCCGATCCAGGCTGGGTTACAGGTACATCCTATGGTATTTTCGGTCCTTGGCTGACAGGAACGACTAATGTCGTTGTTGGAGGACGCTTTAAACCGGAAACATGGTATCAAACACTTGAAGATTATAAAGTGACGATTTGGTACAGTGCGCCGACTGCGTTCCGCATGTTAATGGGAGCGGGAGATGAAGTGGTGAAAAAGTTTGACTTAAGCTCACTTCGCCATATCTTGAGCGTAGGTGAACCGCTTAATCCGGAAGTCATTCGCTGGGGGATGAAAGTGTTTAATCTCCGTATTCATGATACATGGTGGATGACGGAAACGGGTGCTCACATTATTTGTAATTATCCATCGATGGATATTCGTCCGGGATCTATGGGAAAACCAGTTCCAGGCGTACAAGCTGCGATTGTGGATGATCGTGGGAATGAGCTGCCTCCAAACAGGATGGGGAACCTTGCCATTAAGAAAGGCTGGCCAGCCATGATGGCTGCTGTTTGGAACAATCCTGCAAAATATGAATCTTACTTTATGCCTGGTGATTGGTATGTCTCTGGAGATTCAGCTTATATGGACGAGGACGGTTATTTCTGGTTCCAAGGCCGTGTTGATGATGTAATTATGACAGCCGGGGAGCGGGTAGGACCGTTTGAAGTCGAGAGCAAACTCATCGAACATCCAGCTGTTAACGAAGCTGGGGTCATCGGCAAACCAGATCCAGTGCGCGGGGAAATTATTAAGGCATTTGTCGCTCTCCAAGAGGGATATGAGCCGACAGAAGAGCTAAAAGAAGACATTCGCCAATTTGTAAAAACAGGACTCGCTGCTCATGCCGCACCGCGCGAAATTGAATTCCGGGACAAGCTGCCAAAAACGCGCAGTGGAAAAATCATGCGCCGCGTCTTGAAGGCGTGGGAGCTGGATCTTCCGACAGGTGATTTATCAACGATGGAGGATTAACGCACGAAGAGATGATCGGCTTTGAAACACTATACTAGTTGTTTCAAAGCCAATTTTTGATGAAGGCTTTGTTAATGACTATGGTTGATTTTACCTCTTTGTTAATTGGAGCGTAAGGAGCGATAGCGACGAGGAGGCTCCCGGACTGTCCATGGAAAGCAAGTGCCTATAGCGGAAGCCAACAAGCGAGTTTAATTCGCCTTGATGAAAAGCATATTTGACTTTTGTGTTCTTATCTGTTTATAATGTGTTCTATACATTTACATATCTAAGCGTTGAAAGGATTCAGTAGTTCGCTATCCCTGTTTTGAAGAGAGCCGGTGGCTGGTGGGAACCGGTACAAATAGTTGAACGAATTACCTCCTGGAGCTTTTGCTGTGAACGATCGGAGTAGCAGCAAACGGATAAAACCGTTATTGGAATGAGTGGAGAAGAACTTTCTCAAGCTTGGGTGGTACCGCGCGAATTTATGCGTCCCTGCAGTGATGGCAGGGGCGTTTTTATTTTGTGCAAAAACAGTGAGGAAAAAAGAAAGGAAGACAACCAATGAATCTAATAGAAGAACTGCAATGGCGGGGAATTATTTATCAGCAAACGGATGAGGAAGGCATTAAAGAACTATTAGAAAAAGAACAAGTATCTCTTTACTGTGGTGTCGATCCGACAGCGGACAGTATGCATATTGGTCACCTGCTGCCGTTTCTAACGCTGCGGCGCTTTCAAAATAACGGGCATCGTCCGATCGTTCTCGTCGGTGGAGCAACGGGTCTGATTGGCGATCCAAGCGGAAAGAAAGAAGAGAGAAAACTACAGACGCTTGAAATGGTACAGCATAACGTTGCTTGCATTCAAAAGCAGCTGAAGCAAATTTTTAATTTTGAAGGAGAGAATGGCGCTAAGCTTGTCAATAACTATGACTGGGCAGGCTCGATGGATATCGTGACGTTCCTGCGTGATTTCGGTAAGCACGTTGGTGTCAACTACATGCTGGCGAAAGATACAATCGCTTCCCGATTAGATACAGGAATCTCATTTACAGAGTTTACGTATACGATTTTACAGGCGATGGACTTCTTTCATTTGTATGAAAACCATAACTGCAAAATGCAAATTGGAGGCAGTGATCAGTGGGGGAACATTACGACTGGATTAGAATTAATTCGTAAAATGAAATCGGAAAGTGATAAAGCATTCGGATTAACGATTCCACTCGTGACAAAAGCAGACGGTACGAAGTTTGGAAAAACGGAGAGCGGCGCGATCTGGCTTGATCCAGAGAAAACATCTCCGTATGAGTTTTATCAGTTCTGGATTAACACGGCCGATGCTGATGTTGTTAAATACTTGAAAATTTTCACATTCTTGACACCTGAAACGATTGAGGAACTTGAAAAAGCTGTTCAAGAAGAGCCGCATTTACGCCGGGCACAAAAAGCGCTTGCTGAGGAAATGACGCGTTTAATTCATGGAAACGAGGCGCTTGAACAAGCACAGAAAATTACAGCTGCTTTGTTCAGCGGTGATGTAAAGAGTTTAACGGCTGCAGAAATTGAACAAGGATTTAAAGACGTGCCGTCATTTGAACAGGAAAGTGACGCAGAAGCAGGACTAGTAGATGTGCTTGTAGCGGCCGGTATTTCTTCATCCAAACGCCAGGCACGGGAAGATATCCAAAACGGTGCTGTTTCTATTAATGGTGACAAAGTAACCGATACTGCCTATACGCTATCTGATACAGATAAGATGGACGGACGCTTCACGGTGATCCGCCGCGGGAAGAAGAAATATTACTTAATTAAATATAAATAAGCGATCAAATTATAAGTAATGAGACATTGATCTGTTGTTATTTAATGAAAAGAGAGGCTGACCCTAAAAAATCGTTCAAAACGACTTTTTAGGGTCAGTTTTTTTAAGGAAAATTTAAAGGATTGATTTTTCACTGAGTTGATTGTAGAGGAAGGTCTGAAGACTCCTGTGAGAAAAGAGAATGACTGTAAAAGTTATACTTTTGGAGCATTCGCTTCATTTAATGAATATGTGGGCATAAAAATAACAAGTTCCATTTGCAGGGCAAATGGAACTTGTTGAGTAGAGGTTTCTTATTAACGAGAGTAGAACTCTACGATAAGTGCTTCGTCGATCTCAGCTGGAAGCTCAGAACGTTCTGGAAGGCGAGTGAATGTGCCTTCTAATTTGTCAGCATCAAATGTTAAATAATCAGGTACGAAGTTGTTCACTTCAACCGCTTCTTTAACGATTGTAAAGTTTCTTGATTTTTCACGAACACCGATTGTTTGACCTGGTTTTACTTGGTAAGATGGGATGTCTACGCGACGGCCATCAACAACAATATGACCATGGTTTACAAGCTGACGAGCTTGGCGGCGAGTGCGGGCTAAGCCAAGACGGTAAACAAGGTTGTCTAAGCGGCCTTCAAGAAGGATCATGAAGTTTTCGCCGTAAACGCCTTTCATTTTACCAGCTTTTACGAACAAGTTCTTAAATTGGCGCTCGTTTACACCGTACATGTGACGAAGTTTTTGCTTCTCTTGTAATTGTAGTCCATATTCAGACAATTTTTTACGTTGGTTAGGACCGTGTTGTCCAGGTGCGTAAGGACGTTTTTCTAATTCTTTACCTGTACCGCTTAGAGAGATTCCAAGGCGGCGGGAAATTTTCCAGCTTGGGCCAGTATAGCGAGCCATAATATAGCTCCTCCTTTAATGTTTTTATTTTGTTGTAAAATAAAAACCGGTGAAACAGCAATCAGGCCATTTTATTTTCATGTACCATCGCCCCAGCAGCAAGGGGTTACGCGATACACCATTTGCAAATAGATTGCAAAGGAACAAAATGGGCACATAAAGGTGCTCACATAGGCTGCAATTATTTTACACAAGGAATAGTATATAATTTACTAGTTGTTCTGTCAAGGAAAGATATAAGTCTATGTTGAAGATATAGGGAGTTGTATAGGTCTTTATTATTATAACGCATACATCCCTTATGGTATAATTAACCTAACATTGATATAATTGGTTATTATTGAAATATTTCCATTAAGTATAATGGTTAGTCTTTGAGGTGAGAAAACAACAGGATTGTCCAATTAGAATGGCAGGTGGTTACTACATGAGTCAGCGTTATGAAAGCAAGTGGACAGCGAGTTTTAAAGTGTTATTGTACGACTTGATGATTAGTTTCCGAGGCTCCTTATTTGATGTGGAGCGCTTTAGGGAGGAATGGCTTTTCCTTGTCGGCAGCCAATTTCGTACGAAACATGTGCAGTTGTTTGGTACCGGCAGCCTAACAGAAGTGAAATGGACCTTCGAGGAACAGAAAAAAGCAGAGCATGCTTTTGCAAAGCCATATCTTCTTTATACAGGCGGACAAACAGATTGGCCAGTCTCTCCTTTATACAATTTTGGGGTGAGATTGATTGATAAAGAGATGTATTTGTTTATGAAGGTAAATAAAGAGGTACTAGCCGATCTTGAAGAAGAGGATTTGTTATTTTTTACAGAAGAAAGCAGCCGTCTAATGGAGTGGGCGCATAATATGTACGAAATGAGAGCAAGCGTCGCACGATATAAAGAGCTGTTTAACGTAACGGGAAAATTTCATTCTTCGATGAACATTGAGTTTGTGTTAAAGGAAATTGCCGCGACATTGCAACGGATTTTCCCTTTATACTCGTACCACTTTCTGATGACGATGGAGGGTACTTATACTGGCATGCCAGTCAGCCATTTTGATTTTGATAAAGTAAGCGAGGAGGGGATGGTGTCTTATACGAATGGCACGGTTCAAGTGGATGATGTCAATGGTATTTTATATGCTCCCCTCATTGGCAAGCAGGGGGTATACGGTGTGCTGCAGGTGAAACTTCCCAAGGGAGAAGCGATCTCCAAGCAGGAGCAAAAGTTTATCCGGATGGTTGCCAGTGCAGGCGGCAATGCCATTGAAAAAGCAGGACTGTATCATCAATCGCGGAAGTTGAATGAAGATTTACGGCTGATTAATGACACATCCCATCGGGTCAATTCCAGCTCTAATTTTTTAGATATTACTAACTTTTTAAGATTAAAAATTATTCATTCTTTTCATGCATGTGCGGTTGGCTTTATTTTTTTTAACGAACAAACAACGAAAGTAATGGCAGGAAGCAGTTCGTTTTTCTATAAACAAGAAGGGGAAGAACTGATTCGCTTTGCTTCCAACAAGCTCCGAAAGGAAAAAGAGGCGTTTTTTATAGGGAATCTGGCAGATAAGATAGAAAAGTGTGATTTAGCAGGCCATACGATGATGGCTGTACCTATGGAGCTGGGAGAAGAGATGAAAGGTTTTTGTCTCGTGGTCAAAAATAAATCTTATGGCTTTACTTTTGAAATGTATAAACTGCTGCAATCTCTTATTCGTCACTCTACACTCGCTTTAGCGAATGCTCTGCTGCGCGAAGAATTAGAGAAAATGGTAGTCACTGATCATTTGACGAAATTGTATTCAAGAAGTTACCTGGATCAAACACTCCGGACATCTACTGAAACAGACGAAGCGGGTGTCTTTCTTCTGATCGATATTGATGATTTTAAAGTCATCAATGACACATATGGACATGAGACTGGAGACAAAGTTCTTATTCAAGTGGCACAGATTGTACAAGCGTATGTCCAAAACGAACAGATTGCTGCCCGCTGGGGGGGAGAAGAGCTGGCTGTTTATTTGCCTAATGGTTCCATTGAAGAAGGAAGAGAGCTGGCTGACAAACTTGTGAAGGAAGTAGAGACAAACACAAAGCCGGCTGTTACGATTTCCTGTGGGGTTTCCTACTGGTCCAAAGAGCATCCGGATTCCCGAAAGCATCTGTTTAATTGTGCAGATGCTGCTTTATACGAAGCGAAAAGAACGGGAAAAAATAAAGTGTCATTAGGCCAATGCTGTGTATAGACCGGCGTAAAATGAATTTCAGTTCCAATTTGAAAAGAGGCTGACTCAAAAGGTCGTTACAAGCGGCTTTTTAGGGTCAGTCTTTATTTGTTTTTTAGAAATAATCAAATGATTATTTTTTATCGGGTTGATTGTAGTGGAAGGCACGAAGACTTCTGCGGGGAAAGCGAGCATGTGAGACCCCGCAGAAAGCAAAGCGCCTAGAACGGGCAAGTTTAAAGAACCATACAAAAAAGAGGTTGTGTCCGCCTTTTATGAACAAATAAATCAGTTATGATGGAGAAGCGGCATATCCTTAAAGCCCTGGCCGATGTCTTTCGCTTGATGGGCATCTGATCCGTATATGAGTGGAATACCCATTTCTTTTGCTTTTTGGGCAATGGCGGGCGGCGGGTAAGACTCACAGCATAACGGCTTGATAAGACCGGCTCCGTTAAAATCAAGTTCATAGCCGTTTTTCTTTATTAACTGCAGCAGTCCATCTATTTCCATACTGAAATCTCTTTCACAAGGGAACCGCTTTTGGAACTTATGTACGAGTGTTATATGCCCGATTCGCTTGGGTTTAAAGGAGCCGAGGTCCGCTTCAATCGAGCGCTTTACTGTTTCGAAATACGTTTTATACACGGCCCCTGTTGATCCGAAAATCTCTGTCATTTCCCCAAATAAATCGGCACTATAGTCCAGGCAGTACCAGTTTGCAAGCCTTTTTAAAAAATGAACAGACAAAATCGAATCATCCAGAAGCGGACCGTATTCATTTAAGAAGGCAGCCGTTTCTTTTTCAAAGCCTTCAATATAATCAACTTCAAGTCCAATTTGTATAGTTAAATCAGCCGCATACTCTCGTTTTACACGCTGCAAGGATGAGAAATAAGCATCTAAGAAATCTGGATTCATTCCGCTGTCGCGCGTAGGGGTGCTGTCTATAAAACAGGCAGGTAAAGGAGCATGCTCAGTGAATGTCAGCTGAGAAAAACCTTGATTGATTGCTTCTTCAATATAGCTGTCTAACGTATCTTTCGTCCCGTGAGGACAAAAGGGTGTATGGATATGTCCGTCTCTTTTCATCAACATTTCCTCCCTGAAAAAATAACCGTATTTTAAGTGTATCAAAAAATTTAGAAGGGAGCTTAAAAAAAACAATTTTTGTCGTCAAAAAATGTCACATACTATGGTATCATTATTAATAATTGAGCGAAATTTGTATAATACACGACTTTAAATAGATGGAACGCTTATTTTTGCAGGTAGGAGAACAGGAGGCTTACGATGAAATTCATCATTGCTGTAGTCTTAATGGCAGCTATTCTATTAATTATTGCCTATTTTAATAGAAAAAAAATATACAAAGAAATTGATGCGTTGGAAAAGAGGAAAATAGAGATTATGCACCGTCCGGTGACGGATGAGCTCTCGAAGGTAAAGCGGCTTAATATGACTGGACAGACAGAGGAGCTGTTTGAACGTTGGCGTCAAACTTGGGATGAAGTACTCACTGTCGATTTGGCACAAGTAGAGGAGAAGCTGTTTGAATCAGAGGAGCGTACAGATCAATTTCGGTTTGGAAAAGCGAAAGAAATCAACGAAGAGATCAACCAGAATCTGGAAGAGTCGGAAGAGAAAGTGGACGGCATTTTGGCCGAACTGAATGAGTTGATTGGCAGCGAAGAAAGCAACCGCGAAGAAAGCGAGGAGCTGAAAGCCATGCAGCGGGCAGCGAAGAAGCAGCTCCTTGCTCACCGTCACACATTCAGCAAGGCAGCTCCTGTGCTTGAGGAACAGCTTAACTCATTATCTTCCAAGTTTGAAAAGTTTGAAGCACAAACCATTGAAGGAAACTATTTGGCAGCTAGGGAAGTGATCTTGAAACTTTCGGATGATATGAATCATATAGTGCACAAAATGGAAAAAATTCCGGTTCTGATGGCTGAAGTATCTAACTTGCTGCCGTCACAGTTGAATGAAATTGAGTCTGGCTACAAAGAGATGGTGCAAAAAGGTTATTTGCTCGAACATTTACAGGTTGAAAAAGAAATCAAAAGCTTACGTGAACAGCTTTCTCTTTATAAAGAATTTATTATCAAGACAGAAACGAATGAAGTAGAGGCTGGAATTCAAGATGTGAAAGAAAATATTGAATTTTTCTACGATTTGCTCGAGAAAGAAGTAGAGGCGAAACACTTTCTCACAAGAAATGATCAGCAAACGAGAGATCAGCTGGAAGGCGTGAGAACGGCTAACGAAGATTTACAGGCAGAGACTGAACACGTGCGCTTAAGCTATCAATTGGCGGAGGAAGAGTGGATCATCCCTCGGAAACTGGAAGAAGACATTTTTCGTCTCGGAAAAAGATATGATTTACTGGAGGCGAGAATTACAGAGCAAAATACGGCCTATTCTTTTTTACACGAAGAATTGGAAGAAATCCAGAAACAATTGGAAGAGCTGCAAAAAGAACAAACGAGCTTTAGTCATTTTTTAAAAACGCTTCGTAAGGATGAAATGGATGCACGCGAAAACTTAAATCAACTTCGTAAAAAAATTAAAGACATTTTTCGTCAGATTGACAAAAGCAATATACCCGGCGTCCCGGACTTTTATCAATCCATAACGGAGGAAACGACAGAGCGCATCGCTGCCGTCGTACAGGCATTAAATGAAAAGCCGCTGAATATGAAGGCGGTTCAAGGGAAATTGGACGAAGCAGTTTCTTCTGTAAACAGCCTTGAGCGTAAAACAGTAGAAGTCATTGATCAGGCGGAGTTGGCAGAACGTATTATTCAATATGGAAATCGATACAAGCGTTCCAACCCGTCCATTAGCAGTCAGCTTCAACAGGCGGAACTTGCTTTTAGAAACTATGATTACCGTTCTGCACTTGAAGAAGCGGCCACCGCTATCGACAAAGTCGATCCGAAAGGTTTAAAGCAGCTTGAGGACATGATGAATAAAAAGTAAACGATACGGCCTCGGCAGATTGGGTGTCAATCAAGCCGGGGCTTTTTTTTTGTGCGAAGTTTCCTTCAAAAAGCAGCTATGTTAAGATAAATAGTTGAACAAACTGAAATGAAGCAGGTGCGAACATGATCTATTTTGATAATAGCGCAACGACAAGACCATATAAAGAAGCCTTGTCCGCCTTTGTAAAGGTAAATGAACAGTTTTTTGGCAATCCATCATCGCTTCACCATCTAGGTGTGCAAGCAGAACGATTGCTGACAGAAGCCCGCAAACAAATCGCTTCGCTTGTGGGGGCCGAGCCGGAGGAGATTATTTTTACATCAGGCGGTACGGAATCAAATAATTTAGCATTAAAAGGAGCGGCTCTCGCCAATAGGCACCGCGGGAATCATATTATTACCCAACAGACGGAGCATCCTTCTGTCATAAACGCATGCCGTCAGCTTGAGGATGTTGGATTTCGCGTGACTTATTTGCCAGTAGATAAGGAAGGAAGGGTCTCTGTAAAAGAGCTGGAACAGACCCTTACAAATGAAACGATTATCGTATCCATCATGCATGTGAATAACGAAACGGGAACCATTCAGCCGGTGAAACAAATCAGCAGGCTGTTACGAGAATATCCAAGGGCTTTATTTCATGTGGATGATGTTCAAGGACGTGGAAAAGTTGGGTTAGATCTAGAGGGAATTGATCTTTGCTCCTTGTCTGCGCATAAATTTCATGGGTTGAAAGGGAATGGTGTGTTATATAAAAAAAAGCAAATTAAACTATCTTCCCTTTTATCTGGAGGCAATCAAGAAAGTGGCTGGCGAAGCGGCACAGAAAACACAGGCGGCTTGGCGGCAATGGCGAAAGCGCTGCGTTTAACAGAAGAAAAGCGGAAAGAACACATTGATATGATGAAAGAAATCCAGTTGTTTTTACGCACTGAGCTGAAACAAATAGATGGCACGGTCATCCACACACCCGAAGAAGGATGTGCGCCGCATATATTGAATTTTTCGATCGCGGGAATGAAAGGAGAAGTTCTCATTCATGCGCTTGAGGAAAAGGGATGCTATTTGTCAACGACAAGCGCCTGCTCTTCCAAACAAAAGAAAACGAGTGCAGTTCTGACGGCAATGGGTGTGTCGAGAGAAGAAGCTGACAGCAGTATCAGACTTAGTTTGTCTTATGAAAATACAATGGAAGAAGCTCGAAGCTTTATCCGTCTATTAAAAGAAACCATTCCAAATTTAACGAGAGTATAGAGGTGGCAGCAATGAATTATGATCGCATATTAATCCGGTATGGTGAACTTTCTACGAAAGGGCGCAACCGCAATCAATTTATCAATAAATTGAAAAAGAGTATTTTGCATCTATTAAGGGATTATGATGAAATAAAAATTGAATTAGGACGCGACCGAATGTTTATCCATTTAAACGGCACGCCATTTGAAGCGGTAAAAGGTCGGCTGGGCCGTATATTTGGCATCCAGTCATTCAGCCCGGTTGTCCGTACAGATCAAGAGATTGAGGAAATGAAGGCTGCTGCGCTGGAACTTGTAAAGCGGAATTTCAGCTCAGGAAAAACGTTTAAAGTCTCTACCCGCCGCTCTGATAAGCGGTTTGAATTAGACACAAATGAAATCAATTATGCGATCGGCAGCCATGTCCTTAGAAATATGGAAGATTTGAAAGTGGACGTAAAGAACCCTGATATTAATTTGCTCGTAGAGGTTCGGGAAAAAGGTGTCTTTTTATCATGTGAAAAGTATGCAGGGGCTGCTGGATTGCCATCAGGAGCCAGCGGAAAGGCGATGCTGCTGCTTTCTGGCGGAATCGATAGTCCTGTAGCCGGCTACTTTATGATGAAAAGAGGAGTCGAAATTGAGGCCATTCACTTTCATAGTCCCCCTTACACGAGTGAGCGGGCGAAGCAAAAAGTGATCGACCTAGCGGAGCGGCTGACAGAGTTCGGGGCGGAAATGAAGCTCCATATCGTTCCGTTTACAGCTATTCAGCAAAAAATCCAGGAACAAGTGCCGGAAAATTATACGATGACATCGACAAGAAGAATGATGCTCGTTATCGCCGATCGGATCCGTCAGAAATGTGGGGGGCTTGCCATTGTAACCGGGGAAAGTCTTGGACAAGTAGCGAGTCAGACGCTGGAGAGCATGCAGGCAATTAACGATGTTACATCTACTCCGATTTTGCGGCCGCTGATTGCGGCGGATAAACTGGATATTATTGATGTGGCCAAAAAAATCGGCACGCATGATATTTCTATTCTTCCTTACGAAGACTGTTGTACGATTTTTACGCCGCCATCACCAAAAACACGGCCAAAGCTTGAGAAAGTGCAACGCTTTGAAAGCTTCGTTGACTTCCAACAAATGATAGAAGAAGCCGTTCAAAATATGGAAACTGTTTATTTGCCGAAAAGCACAACAAAGGATGAATTTTCGGAGCTGCTTTAATAATTCACAATCTGTCCTAAAGCTTATTCTTTTGGGACAGATGTTCTGTTAAACGCGCAGCATGCTCTAACTGTGATAGGCATGTAACCTTTTTATTGTTCATACATTTCGCTAACTGTACTTTATGTTAAATAATGAATGAACGTATATTAATCAAGGGGGGACGTTGATGAAGAGAGAAGATTTATTGGCACCTGAAAGATATAACATTGTAATGGAAGTGGAGAAATTCGCAAAGGACCCCGCCCGTCTAGCATTAAAGTGGGAAAACGAAGCAGGCGAGAAACAAGAAATAACATACGTACAGTTAATGAAAAATGCGAACAAGATTGGAAATGTCTTTCTATCGAATGGATTGAAAAAAGGAGATCCTATTTTAATCATGGTGCCGCGCTTAATCGAGGCATATGAAATCTTTCTTGCCGCATTAAAAACCGGTTTAGTCATTATCCCAAGCGCAGAATTGCTGCGTACGAAAGATTTAAACTATCGAATTGAACATGCCGGTGTAAAAGGTGTCGTCTGTTATGCACCGTTCACCGAACAGTTTCAGAATGTAGATCAAATAGATGAATTAACTACACTTTCATTCGGTGGGGAAGTAGAAGGCTGGGTGAATCTTGAGCAAGCAATGCTTGAGGCTTCTGATGAATTGGTTATGGCGGAAACATCGAAGGATGACATTGCCTTTCTTCCTTATACGTCTGGCACGACAGGCAATCCTAAAGGTGTCGTACATACACATGCATGGGGATATGCTCACTTAAAAACAGCAGCTCCAAATTGGCTTGGTATTAAAGAGGGGGATGTTGTTTGGGCAACGGCGGGTCCGGGCTGGCAAAAATGGACGTGGAGCCCATTTTTATCTGTACTTGGTTCAGGAGCTGTAGGATTTGTTTATCATGGCAAATTTGAACCGAAAAAATATCTCGAGCTGCTAGAGAGAAATCGTATTAATGTATTGTGCTGTACCCCAACGGAATACCGCCTCATGGCCAAGGTGGACCATCTATCGGATTGCGATTTATCCAGTTTGCATAGCGCTGTTTCGGCCGGTGAGCCATTAAATCGGGAAGTCATTGACACATTTCGAAAATATTTTAATGTAGACGTGCGTGACGGATATGGCCAGACGGAAAGTACACTCGTGATTGGTGTGTTAAAAGGCATGAAAATAAAGCCTGGATCGATGGGTAAACCGACACCGGGCAATCGTGTGGAAATCATTGATGAAGAGGGCAAGCCGGTGGAAGCGGGGGTTGTCGGAGATATTGCTGTCCATATGGATACACCAGCGTTGTTCAAACATTACTATAGGGATCCGGAGCGGACCGCTATGCAGTTTAGAGGAGATTACTATTTAACGGGCGACAAAGCGAAAAAGGATGAAGACGGCTACTACTGGTTCGAGGGCCGCAGCGATGATATTATCATTAGCTCGGGCTATACGATCGGTCCTTTTGAGGTAGAGGATGCGCTCGTCAAGCATCCGCACGTCAAGGAATGCGCAGTTGTTGCTAGTCCCGATGAAATTCGCGGCCATATCGTGAAAGCATTTGTTGTGCTGCAAGACGGCATTGATCGGACGAGTTCAGAGCTCGTAGAAAAACTGCAAAATCATGTTAAATCAATCACAGCCCCTTATAAGTATCCTAGAGAAATTGAATTTGTCGATCATTTGCCGAAGACTTCTTCTGGAAAAATCCGCCGCGTTGAACTGCGGGAGGCGGAAAGAAAAGTGAAAAGCTCATTCTAGAAAGCCGATGTTATGTATAAAAGAAACCTGCTGTCTTCAGCGGGTTTCTTTTATACATAATGGGTTTAATGGGTTGGGCAACCAAACGTCCGATGTTTGGGTAAGAGTGAGGTGTTAGAATGAATGGACGAACAAAGGCAGGAGTAATATATATATTACTTGCCTGAGTATTGTGGGGAACGTTTCCGCTTTACTGGAAAATGCTCGAACATGTGACTGCCCAAGAGGTTCTCGCGAATCGGGTATTTTGGTCATTAATTACGATGTTGCTGCTTCTCTAGTTTACTAGAAAAATAGGAACGTTGAAGGCGACACTCAACATGATGAAACAAAGGCCGAAAGAAGCTGCGGTTCTTGCAGCCGCTTCTGTTCTTATCAGCTGCAGCCTTCTTAATATATTGGTGGTCAAAAGCAGAACTATCGCTGTTGTTTATTTCTTCTTCTACCGATTTGCTGCTGGTCGCCGGTGGAGTGGTCGCTGTACTGCCGATGCTGTTGTTTGCAAAAGGTGCCCCCATCGTCCCGCTTTCTGCGATCGGTGTTTTACAGTATGTTACTCCGACGATGACGCTGCTTCTTGGGATCTTCGTTTATCATGAACCATTTTCTAGTATCCTGCTAATCTCTTTTTCGTTTATTTGGACAGCGCTTGTCATTTTTACGTTTTCACAAAAGAGACGAATCAGTCATGAGAAAAAATACAAAAAAGGAAGTGCGTAACGAGCGATAGCCCGTTCGCCCTTCCTTTTTGTTCTTTTCTCCTACAACGATCCATAGTGATATTATATAGGGCTGTTGACAAACGCCTGCTTGTTTATGATTTTTCGGTTTTGCTTATAGAAAGACTGTGTTAATGATTCTTGTTGATTGGAGCGGAAGGCGCGATAGCGATGAGGGGGCTTCCGGACCGCCTGCAGCAGAAATCAACAGGGCAGTTTAACAAAGGCTTATAAAAAAGATCGTTTCACTTTGTGCCAGAAAGAGTTGTCTTTCAGTTTGACCGTTTTAATGCGTTTTTCGCTTAATGAAATTTTAATTTCTTCAATATGCTGAATGCTCATCGCTTCATTATCAAGGCCCATAATGGGATAATTGTTGCTGCCTTTGAGCATTTTTAGCGTAAGTGTACGGTCACCGCTTAAAATAAAAGAGGAGCCGAGCGTACGGTAGCGCTTGTTGTTTAATGAAGCGAGTTCGCTCACTTGCATGCATGGAAGAAGCGGATCGACAACGGCACCATTTACTGACTTATTATAAGCGGTGCTGCCAGTCGGAGTAGCGATAATCATTCCATCGCCCCGAAACATTTCAAAATGAAGGTCGTCGATGTACACATCCATTTCCATCGTTTTAATAATACTAGATTTAATGCTGAATTCATTTAAACAGTGAAACACAGCATTCTGATCGACAGAAATTTGTAAAACCGGGTAACGGCGCACCTCTAGTTCTGCTTTTGACATCAATTCAATTAAGCTTTCTGTATCACTTGCATGAAAATCGCAATACATATTCAAATCATTGAAGATCGAAATTCCTACATATAGACAATCCTCTCGGAATCCGCTTTTTCGAACTGCTTGCAAAAAGGTGCCGTCACCGCCGACACTGACGATGATGTTTGCCTGATCCGAACGGTCTACAACAGTAAAATCATACCGTTCTGCAAGTTTTTTCAGTTCGGTTACTTTCTCTGACACGTTTTTTCGGCGTGTTTCATAAAAATATACATTTCGGCGTTGATCCATAAAAAAATTCTCCTTTTTCTGGGAAGACTAGTAGGTTGTTTGTGGATGTTTTGTTAAAATAAGATAACTATGCCTAGTCCAAAGTGTTTAACATAGATTTTATCTATCAGTTGGACTATGTTGTAAGTGTATCATGGACTGGATTATTTTTCGAAGGCAAAAGGAAGGAGAGGATCAAGTGAGTAAGAAAAGAATCATTGCCTTGGCGCTTGCTGCTGGATTATTGATTGTGTCTATCATTGTCAATACAGCTTCTATTGCATTGACTTCTGATATTTCTGCTGTTTGGGAAACGGCTATGAGGGCAAGTGAAGAAGAGCTTACAGAGCATGTAGAGGAGGAAGGGAATGCAGGGGAGAAAATTGCTGTTTTGCCGGTTGAAGGTGTTATTCAAGATACGGGTACGACAGAGTCTTTTTTCTCTTCGCCAGGCTATAATCACCGGCAGTTTATGAAACAGCTGGATAAAGTGCAGGAGGACCGTACGGTAAAAGCGGTGATTCTTCAAGTGAATTCACCGGGCGGCGGTGTGGTTGAGAGCGCACAAATTCATAAAAAAATCATTGAAATAAAAGAAAAAACAAAAAAGCCGGTTTATGTATCGATGGGGGCTATGGCGGCATCCGGCGGCTATTATATATCTGCACCTGCTGATAAAATTTACGCCAGTCCAGAAACATTGACCGGCTCCCTCGGTGTGATTATGCAAAGCGTGAATTATTCAAAACTCGCTAAAAAATATGGTGTGGACTTCGTCACCATTAAGAGCGGTCCTCATAAAGACATTTTGAGCCCGACCCGCGAAATGACAGAAGAAGAAAGAAAGATTTTACAATCGATGATTAATAACTCTTATAACGGTTTTGTCGATGTCATTGCGAATGGCCGCGGCATGTCAAAAGAACAAGTGAGAAAAATAGCCGATGGTCGTGTATATGATGGCCGCCAGGCGAAAGAATTGAACTTAATTGACGGTTTCGGCTATCTTGAGGATACAATTGCAGCCTTGAAAAAGGCGGAGAATTTAAAGGATGCTCAAGTCGTTACGTATGAATCGAATCTAGGCCTGCCCTCATTCCTGACGATGAAAGCGCAGCAAATGATCGGTGGAAATGCAGAGGCTCATGCACTAATGAAAATTCTTTCACATCCAAATTCACCGCGGCTTATGTATTTGTACGCGGAGTAAAGGGGAGTAGATTATGAAGGAAGAATCAAATAAAGAATGGGAAGAACAGGAGCATCTAGGGACTGAAGAACAAGCGGCACAAGCGCATGATCAACAGAAAGAAGAAGCTCCCGATACCGACAAAATACAGAATACTGCCTCGGCTGCCCTCGCCTTGCATTACGCTGGTTTTTGGATGCGTTTCTGGGCATACCTGCTCGACTTAATCGTCATTGGCAGTATCTCGCGTCTATTCGTGTATCCTCTCTTTCGCTCGCTGGGCATAGACACAGCGTCAGGCGAACTGTTTTCTGCTATTAACATGGCTACGGTTGCTGTCTTTTATTTGTATTTTATGTTAATGACGAAAAAGTGGGGGCAGACGGTTGGTAAAATGGTGTTTGGCTTAAAAGTAATTTCATTGAAAAGCTCCGCGCTTTCTTGGAAAACCATTTTATTCAGGGAATGGATCGGCCGCTATATATCCGCTACGATTCCTTTCTTATACGTACTTGTCGCCTTCTTGTCAAAAAAACAGGGACTGCATGACTATTTTGCTGATACAACGGTGATCCACGAACATACGATGATTGTAAAAACATCTGCTCATACTGTGTAAATAGAGCTGCTGGCTAATGGCCGGCAGCTTTATTTATGCAGCCTATATAAGCACTGTTTCATGTTTACTTTCTTTTTCCAGCGGACAGACTGTTTAGCGGAAAAGGAGGGAGATAGATGATTTATCTTTGGTGGGGGAGCGCTATTTTAGCTGTAATCCTTATGATTCTTTTTTTATTGAAGATTCGAATATTTATTCATTTTCTCCGTATCCCAGGGTATAAGGAAGCGTATATCCGCTTTTTCCTTTTTCGTGGACTTTTCTCTTATACTTTTTATTTTCCTTTTAAGGACGATCAGGCACCCGATGCTGTAAAAAAAGGAATGAAGGAAGAAGTGACTTTTGAAGAGGCGCAGCACTTTGCTCAACAAGCGAAAGGTAAGCTGGAACGTGTAGAACATCTTCATCGTGTGACGCGCTCCTTTTTAAAGAAGATAGAAATTCATACATTCCTATGGCGGACGGCCATAGGAATGAAAGATGCCGCTTGGACAGGTACAGCGGCAGGTTCTCTTTGGGCGTTAAAAGGGGGCATCCTTTCAGCGGCAGGCCGCATGATGAAGATCACAGCAGCTCCCGAGATTGACGTTGTACCGGTCTTCGGGCAATCCATTTGGAAGGTAGAATGTTCATGTATGATTTCGTTTCGTGCAGGGCATGCTATAGCTGCAGTCATTTCGTTGTTTTTTCACCGGCGCCGCCGGAAAAAACATGTGAAGACAGGACCGGCTTTTCAAAAAAATGGCTAAAAGGGAGGGATAAATATGAGTGACCATCCAATTGAAGGATTGATGACGACAGCCATGGAAAACTTGAAAGATATGATCGACGTGAATACGATTATCGGTGATCCGGTAGAAACGCCTGACGGCAGCGTGATTATGACCGTTTCTAAAGTAGGATTCGGGTTTGCTGCCGGGGGAAGTGAATTTATGCGTGACAAGCAGGGCGGTGATCAAGGATCAAGCCCATTTGGCGGTGGAAGCGGCGGCGGAGTGTCGATTACGCCTATCGCTTTTTTAATCGTTAATTCAGACGGTGTTCGCCTGCTTCACTTAGATGAAAATACTCACCTGCTCGATAAAATCATTGATTTAGCGCCATCTGTGATTGATAAAATTCAAAGTATGCTCAACAAAAAAAAGCAGTCTTCTAAACCACCAGCAGAAAAAAAATCCTCCTCAGATTTTACGATTTGACGGGGGATTGAATATTTTCCCCTTGCTGTTCGTCAGCAAGGCTTTTTCTTTGTGTTTTTCTTTTAAATGAAAGGGAAAACAAGTATGATGGTAAGTGTGAAAATGATAGAGGAGGGATTATCAATATGGTGAAAGTCACATTTAAAGGGCATCCGATCTCATTGCTTGGAAATGAGGTAAAGGCAGGGGATCAGGCACCAGGTTTTACGGTATTGGCAAACGACTTATCTGAAGTAACATTAGCGGATTCTAATGGGAAAGTGCGCTTAATCAGCGTCATCCCTTCGATTGATACAGGTGTTTGTGATCAGCAGACACGCAAATTTAACGAAGAGGCATCACAAATTGATAATGTGCAGGTCATCACGATTTCTGCAGATCTGCCATTTGCGCAAAAACGCTGGTGTGCAGCAAGCGGACTAGAACATGTGAAAGTATATTCCGACCATCGTGATCTTTCGTTTGCGGAGGCATATGGGGTACATATGAAAGAACTGCGTTTGCTGGCGCGTTCCGTATTTGTTATTGACAGCCAAGACAAAGTTACATATGTTGAATATGTAAATGAGGGAACAGACCATCCAAATTATGAAAAGGCAATCGAAGCAGCAAAAGCAGCCAAGTAAAATAAAAACAGGGGGACTATTTTATAAGCCCCTGCAATAGAGGAAGAGGGTGTCCGAAAAGTAAAGGTTTCAGGCACCCTTCAGCTTATTATAAATGAATGCAGTAAGGTTCCTCGGCATATTAACTTAGCAGTGTGGACTGATATGAACAGTTCGATGATCAAATACAAAAGTAAGAGCCCTCAATCTTTTCTAAAGCAAGGCATACAGGAGGAACGAACATGAACAAACTATCCCCAATTGAACGCTTATTTAATACCTTCGATGAAACAGCGGTCATTCTTCAACAAGAACTGTCCTGTACCTATTTGGACGCATTGGCAGAAACGGCCGAAAACTTATTCCAACAAAAAGTGTTACAAGACGAAATGAGTGAGTTCGCTAAAAAGAAATTATGGAAAGCATATGAACAAGTGAAACTCTCTGACTATTCAAAAGAAGAAATACGCCAGGCGTATCAATTCTCTATTTTAAAAGGCATGCAGGAAAATGTGCAGCCGAACCATCAAATGACACCTGACTCTATCGGTTTATTTATGAGCTATTTACTAGAGAAGTTCATGGGAAAGGAGAAAGAGTTTACGATTCTTGATCCTGCAGTTGGGACAGGGAACTTGCTTTTAACGATCGTTAACCGCCAGCCGGAAGCGTCTATTTCAGCAATAGGAGTAGATGTGGACGATCTGCTCTTAAATCTTGCCTGGAGCGGTGCGAACTTGATGGAACATTCCACCCAGCTTTATAATCAAGATGCATTGGAACCGCTGTTTATTGATCCTGTTGATGCAGTGGTCTGTGATTTGCCAGTCGGCTGGTATCCAAATGACATCAGGGCAGCCGATTATGAATTAAAAGCAGAAGAAGGCCATTCATATGCTCACTATTTATTCATAGAACAAAGCATTAAGCATACGAAGCCTGGCGGTTATCTGTTCTTCTTAATTCCGAATGACTTGTTTGAAGGAGCTGGTGCCCAGCAGCTGCACCGCTTTTTACAAAAACATATTCACATTCAGGGACTGATTCAATTGCCGATGACAATGTTCAAAAATAAACAAGCGGCGAAAAGTATTTTAATTTTACAAAAGCAAACCGAAGGCCTGCCTGCTCCAAAGCAAGTCTTTCTAGCCTCTATGCCATCTATGAAAGACCGGCAAGCGATGCAGTCTATCATGGTTAAAATGGATGCTTGGTTTAAAGAAAACAAATCGTAGTCAGCTAGATCACTCGCAGCGGTCGCACCTGACATTACAGGAATGGTAACTCTTGAAAATGAGGAGATTTTTATGTCTAAAATTATAGCCATCAACGCCGGAAGCAGCTCTTTAAAGTTTCAGCTGTTTGATATGCCGGAAGAACGAGTCATCACGAAAGGGCTTGTCGAACGAATCGGCCTGCCGCAATCTTTATTCAACATTACAGTGGACGGCCACAAGCAAAAGGAGATCCTAGACATTCCGAACCATGCAGAAGCTGTTCGCATTCTGTTGCATAAATTAACAGGCCTTGGCATTATTGATTCGCTTGAAGAAATTGACGGCATCGGCCACCGGGTCGTTCACGGAGGAGAAGTATTTACTGACTCCGTGTTAATTACAGAAGAAGTAGAAGAGAAAATTGAGCAGTTATCTGATTTGGCTCCGCTGCATAATCCAGCGAATATAACGGGAATCCGCGCATTTAAAGCGGCTCTTCCTAGCGTGCCTGCGGTAGTAGTATTTGATACAGCTTTTCATCAGACGATGCCTGAAAGTTCCTTTTTGTATAGTTTGCCGTACCATTATTATACTGATTATGGCATCCGTAAATACGGATTTCATGGCACCTCCCATAAATATGTCTCGCAGCGAGCGGCTGAACTGCTTGAAAGACCGATTGAACAGCTGCGTTTAATTTCCTGTCATTTAGGAAATGGTGCGAGCATTGCCGCAATCAGCCACGGTCAATCAATTGATACATCTATGGGATTCACACCGCTTGCAGGGGTTACAATGGGCACAAGATCAGGAAATATTGATCCCGCTCTTCTTCCTTTTATTATGGAAAAGACAGGGAAGACGGCGGATGAGGTACTGAGCGTGTTAAATAAAGAATCTGGTATGCTGGGTGTGTCCGGTTTTTCAAGCGATCTGCGTGATATCGAAGAAGAAGCTGCCAAGGGAAATGAGCGCGCGAGTCTCGCACTTGAAGTATTTGCTGGCCGAATACATAAATATATTGGTTCGTACGCCGCCCGTATGTCTGGTGTCGATGCCATTATTTTCACAGCTGGTATTGGTGAAAACAGCCCAGTCATCCGCAGCCGTGTTCTGCGCGGCCTTGAATTTATGGGCATCTATTGGGATGCTGCCCGTAACCAGATCCGAGGCGAGGAAGCCTTTATCAATCATCCGCATTCCCCGGTGAAGGTCATCGTCATTCCAACGGATGAAGAAGTAATGATCGCCCGGGACACGATGAAATTGGCTGGGCTATAAGGTAAGAAGGCTTTCGTCTCAAAGAATGAAAGGTTCACTCCTGGATATTATATGAAAGAAAGGAGTGGAACCTCATGAAGAAACGAAAGGATATCGAGGAACCGATAATAGCTGAGGGCATTGACACGGAGGATCAATTAAAAGAGAAGGCAACTCAAGAAGAGATTTCTAGAGGAGAGTATACGGAAGTAATTACGTTATCCTTAGATGAAAATGATCCAAGTTAATAGGTGAAAGAAAAAAGAAGCCATTGTCCCGTGCCTTGTCCAAAGGTGTGAGGAATGGCTTCTTTTTCTTTTATCTAGGGTAAAGGCTGATCGATTTGAATGAAGTCAATATAGCAATCAGGACCGAAACACATATGATGGTAAACAAGGAATAGATTAATTTCGGATCTTTAAATAGAAGTAAACCGGAAGCAAGGATAAGTGAGTCAATGAAAAAAACGATAAACCCTGCATTAATGGCAAAGTGCTTTGAAAGTAAAAGTGCCAGCAGGTCCACCCCGCCCGGAGAGATGTTATACCTTAGCATCAATCCTGTTCCCACTCCGATGAATAGACCGCCAACAGAGGCACTTGCCAAAATGGGAAGATGAACAATTCCGCTTAATGGAATGAGTAAATCAATCAAAATAGGAGTAATGAGAGTCCCGTATAAACTATTAAAAAAACAAGATCGGTCCAGCTTAAAGGCGAGAACATAAACAGGCAGGTTCACACAGATGATTGTAAGGCCTATTTTGAAATCCCATAAATAATTAAATAATAAACCAATCCCAAAAACCCCTCCCTCAAGAAGGTGAAAGGGAAGAATGAATAGATTAATTCCTAATCCGATTAGTAGTCCTGAAAGTCCGATGATGATCATTTTTCTCAGTATTTTTCTCCACTCCTTGTCCAGATGCCTTATTAAAAAGTATGCGTACAAAAAGCAGCCTATTCTTATAACTAGGCTATGTTAATGCTTATTATTGATGCTGCTGCTTCATTGATCGGAGCGGAAAGCAATAGGGGAGTGTAATGTAGCCTATAAATAAAAAAAGAGAAAGCTAGTGGAAATTGACAATCTTCCTTCGATCATAGAAAATAAAAAGACGAGAAACCGTACGAAAAGGGGGGTTCCAGATGGCTTGGACAGAACGAGACGAAGTGGTTTGGGAAGAGATTATGACATGGGAACAGTCACTTGCCGAACACGAAGGAAATGATTTTCAATATACATATTCAAAGTGGCTGAGTACAGCAATGGAAGCCATTCCAGAAGAGATGCTGTCTGCTTTTTTTGGACAATTGGACGGTGCCTTGTTTCATATGCACTCGCTGCTTCAAGGATCACAGTTTCAAAATGAGGCGCGAGAACGGATATTAACGTCTGCTCGTGTGTTTAGGGAAGATGTAAAGGTGATTGCCGATTTAAAAAAATTGACGATTGATCAGATCTGCTATTTAAATAGCCAGCAGTCATCAAGGCATCGCCTTTATTCTCTTATTCAAGGGGGAATTACGGGGACGGGCGGGGCCGTTCCGCTCGGCACAGACCTCGCAGTCATGGCTGCTCTCAATTTGCGAGCGGTGCAAATCACAGCGATGACGTATGGGTATGACCCGCAGATGCCATTTGAAATGATGGCTTCTTTAAAGGTTTTTCATGCTGCTTCACTGCCGGAACGATTGAAAATAGAAGGATGGCAGGAGCTGCTAATTGAACTGGAAGAACGTGATCACCCTTATTTTTATAAGGAAACGGAACAGCTGACCGACCTGACATGGATGGAGGGACCGGTCAAACAGCTCGGCAAGCTTCTTGCCATCACCCTGTTTAAAAATAAAAAAACGGCTAATCTGCCGCTCATTAGTCTGGCCATCGGTGCCGGAACGAATTATCGCCTGACAAAAAGCATTACTGAATTTGCTGAAAAATATTATCAATATCGCTGGCTGCAGGAAAAGAGAGAAGCGGCCAGAGCTTAACGTAAAGCGCTATCGTTTGATAAAGATGAATAAAAAACGCCTGGATGACATCATCCAAGCGTTTTTTTATTTACCATAGTTTATATCCTGGAGATCCTGGAGGTGCATGCTGAATCATATGCATAAATGGAATCGTATACGCGAGTAAAATTAATACGATAACAATCGTGATCCATAACCACCATTTGTCGAAGAACAGCGGTGTTTTTTCTGCCGATTCTTCGGGTTCTCCAATGGGGAATTCTTCCTCGCCTTTCGGTGCGAACCACAAGAGCTGAACGACGATATATAGAACTAAGATGATCCCAAGGAAAAGCATGGAACCGCCGACGGCTTGGGCGACTTGGTAAGGAATCCATTCAGCCGCTTGAACAGAATCGCCGTACGTAGAGAAAGACGAGCGTCTTGGTGCGCCGAATAGGCCTACCCAGTGCATCGCTCCTGACATGATCAGCATACCGATCGACCACACAACCGCCTGAACAATAGCTAGTTGGTTTAACTGCTTCGTGAACGTTCTTCCTGTTAAGTGAGGAATGAGCCAGTAAGCAGCACCGAAGAAAGTAAGAACGACTGTTGTGGCGATCGTTAAGTGAAAATGTCCGGTAACCCAAATCGTATTGTGAATGACTTGATTCAACTGATGCGATGCATTGATAATCCCGCCGGCACCCCCTGGAATAAAAGCAGCCATCCCGATAAAAGGTACAGTGAAGCGGGCATCTTTCCATGGAAGGACTTTTAACCAGCCAAATAGACTAGATGCCCCTTTTGACCGGCCGAATCGTTCAAATGTCGCAAACATACTGAACGCAGTCATTAAAGATGGAATAACGACCATCAGTGTCAGTACTACTTGAATATATTTCCAGATAGGAGAGATGCCGGGTTCAGTTAACTGATGGTGAAACCCGACAGGAATCGAAAAGAATAGGAACAAAATGAACGACATTCTTGCGAGTGAATCAGAGAAAATCTTGCCCCCGATTACTTTTGGAATGACAACATACCATACCATATAGGCAGGAAGCAGCCAAAAGTATACGAGCGGGTGGCCGAAATACCAGAAAAGTGTACGGCTGACTAATACATTGATGCCATCTGTCCATCCCATCGACCATGGAATGAATTGAAGTAAAACAGTAGCGGCTACACCTAGTGAACAGATGAGCCAAAGCGCCATATTAATGACAGCCATAAAGCTAAATAAGGGACCCACTTGACCGGGATGCTGCTTTTTCCATTTCGCATAATGAGTAAACATGGCAAATCCTGAAATCCAGCTGCCCACGACGACTAAAGCAAGGCCGATGTAAAAGCCGGCATGCGCTTGAAGTGGAGCATAAAAGGTATAAAGAACGGATGCTTCTCCTGTTAAGATATAAAAGGTAGTGAGAGAAGTACCGATCGTCATCGTCCAAAAACCAATCCAGCTGGAAAGGCGTGCTTTATCGGATAGAGCGCCTGCCGTGCGGCTCATGCCGGCAAATTGAAAGCCGATAATAAAGAATGTTGTTAAAATGAGAGCAAGTAAGACGCCATGAGCCGTGAGAATTTGATAATATCCGATGCCAGCGGGAAGCTCTACTTTGCCAGAGCGGACCAATACTTGAAGAAACCCGCAAACTCCGCCGAGAAATAAAGCGATAAATGCAACGATAATATGCGCTAAAGCCAGTTTTGCATCTTTTCTATTTACTTTCACTGCTATTTCGCTCATACGTGATCAACCACCTTTATTTTAGCGTGCATAAGGTGATGCCCGCCCCCACAGTATTCATTACATAAGAGAGTGAACTCGCCTTCGTTTCGGAAGACTTGGGTTGTTTCACTGACATGGCCGGGCTCAAGCATCATGTTGGCATTTGTGCCGGCAATCTCAAATCCGTGAACAACGTCTTTCGTCGTGGCAATAATATGGACTGTCGCCCCTTTTGGAATTTCTACAACTTTGTCTTGTGTACCGACATCAAAGGAAAAGGCAGAGGTTAATACGACAAGTTGGTATTCATTGTCACCAATCTTCTTCAATCCCGGCTCATCAAAAGGAGTGGTGGTCTCCACTGTCTTTGGATCGACGATCTTCCCTGAACTTGGCGGATGATGCCCGGATACAAATGCGTTGATTCCAACAATGACGAGAAATAGAACAAGAGAGCTGATTCCGAACACTAGCCATATCTTTTCATACTTGTGTAAATGCATAGGATTTCCCCCAATCACATTCTAGATAAAAACAAATTCCAAATAGCAAACCAAGAAAGAAGAACGATGCCTCCGACGATAAGGACAGAAAAGAACGTTCCTTTTAATGAATCTTTTTTGTACGTCTTTTCTTTGTCTCTTTCCATACGTGTCACTCCTTTGTGAGTAGGATAAAGTATCTACTGTTATCTTACTCTCACAGGTTGTGATGTGTTGCACATGAATGTGAACATTGTTTCGCAAAAGTGTGAAACAACTGTGAATGGAAGGGAAGCGAATCTAGTTTTTTAAAGAAAGACTATGTTAATGATTATTGTTGATTTTGCTCCCCTGTTAATTGGAGTGGACATCAACAGATGAGTTTAACGATGCCAAAAGAAATCATTGGTTATTTATTCAACAAAGTGAATTTTTTTAAAATAAATACTTGAAAGTATAAAAGGAACGTGATATATTTTATTCATACGAAAGAATAAAAATAAAATTTAATGTATATTTATACTTATAGATAACATCTTAGAGGAGGAAGTATCAATGAACAAAAAAGTTGTGTTAGCTTATTCTGGCGGTTTAGATACATCGGTTGCGATTCCGTGGCTGAAAGACAAGGGGTATGACGTTGTAGCATGCTGCCTTGACGTTGGAGAAGGAAAAGATTTAGAGTTCGTTAAAAACAAAGCACTTCAAGTTGGTGCGGTAGCGAGCTATATGATCGATGCGAAAGAGGAATATGCAAATGAATATGCATTGATTGCTCTTCAAGCCCACACATTATATGAAGGGAAATATCCGTTAGTATCCGCGCTATCACGTCCGCTTATTGCGAAAAAGCTAGTAGAGGTAGCTGAAAAAGAAAATGCGGTCGCTGTTGCTCACGGATGTACGGGTAAAGGAAATGACCAAGTACGTTTCGAAGTTTCTATTAAAGCGCTGAATCCAAACCTTGAAGTAATGGCGCCTGTACGTGACTGGAAATGGTCACGTGAAGAAGAAATTGAATATGCAAAACAAAACAACATTCCAATTCCGATCAACTTAGACAGCCCATTCTCTATTGACCAAAACTTATGGGGAAGAAGCAATGAGTGTGGGATTTTAGAAGATCCATGGGCAGCTCCTCCAGCAGACGCATACGAATTAACAGCAGCGCTGGAAAATACACCGGATGTGCCGGAAGTGATTGAAATTGATTTTGAACAAGGTGTGCCTGTTGCGTTAAACGGCAACAAGTATTCCTTAGCTGAATTAATCCTTGCTCTGAATGAAGTGGCAGGAAAACACGGTGTCGGAAGAATCGACCACGTAGAAAACCGCCTTGTTGGTATCAAATCAAGAGAAGTGTATGAGTGCCCGGGTGCCATGACATTAATTTTAGCGCATAAGGAATTAGAAGATCTAACGCTTGTAAAAGAAATGGCACACTTCAAGCCAGTCATTGAAAAGAAAATGACAGAACTTATTTATGAAGGTCTATGGTTCTCTCCATTAAGAAATGCTCTTGAAGCATTCTTAAAACAAACACAGCAATTTGTTACTGGTACAGTGCGTGTGAAATTATTCAAAGGCCACGCAATTGTAGAAGGAAGAAAATCAGAGTACTCATTATATGATGAAAAACTTGCAACATATACAACAGAAGATGAGTTTGATCATGAAGCAGCTGTTGGATTCATTCAGCTGTGGGGTCTGCCGACAAAAGTGAACTCTATGGTTCAGCAAACGAAAGAGAAAGTTAGTCAATGAGCAAGCTTTGGGGAGGGCGCTTTCAAAAATCAGCGGAAGAATGGGTAGACGAATTCGGCGCCTCTATCCACTTTGATCAAGAGCTTGTTTTTGAAGACCTTGAAGGAAGCATGGCACATGTAACGATGCTTGGCAAAAGCGGCATCTTAACAGAAGAGGAAACAAATCAAATCTTGGGCGGCCTTGAGGTTTTAAAGGAGAAAGCCTCAAAAGGTGAATTAACGTTCTCGGTTGCCCAAGAGGACATCCATTTAAATTTGGAAAAATACTTGATCGAAGAAATTGGCGCGGTCGGCGGCAAATTGCATACTGGCCGCAGCCGTAACGATCAAGTCGCCACTGATATGCATTTGTACTTGAAGAAGCAGGTCAAACTTATCATTGGACTGATTGAACAGTTTCAAAAAGCCCTTGTGGAGAAAGCAGAGCAGCATGTGGAAACACTTGCGCCCGGCTACACTCATCTGCAAAGAGCTCAGCCGATTTCATTCGGCCACCATTTAATGGCGTACTTTTGGATGCTGCAACGAGATAAAGAACGGTTTCAAGAAGGATTGAAGCGCATAGATGTCTCGCCTTTAGGGGCGGGAGCGCTGGCTGGAACCACATTCCCGATTGACCGTGAATTATCAGCAGATCTGCTTGGATTTTCCGGCGTTTATGCCAACAGCATGGATGCGGTCAGTGATCGTGACTTTATCCTTGAATTCTTGAGCGGTGCCTCCATTTTAATGATGCATATGTCCCGTCTTGCTGAAGAAATGATTCTTTGGTCGAGCCAGGAATTCCAATTCATTGAAATGGACGACGCTTTCTCGACCGGTTCAAGCATTATGCCGCAAAAGAAAAACCCTGACATGGCGGAGTTAATTCGCGGAAAAACAGGGCGCGTCTATGGCAACCTGTTCAGCCTGCTCACCGTATTAAAAGGCCTGCCCCTTGCGTATAACAAAGATATGCAAGAGGACAAGGAAGGGATGTTCGATACGGTACATACGATCATCGGTTCCTTAAAGATTTTCACAGGAATGGTTCAGACAATGAAGGTGAATGAGGGCCGCTTAGAGGAAGCTGTCCACAATGATTTCTCCAATGCCACGGAGCTCGCTGATTATTTAGCGTCAAAAGGCACTCCATTCCGAGAAGCACATGAAATCGTTGGAAAGCTTGTGCTTCATTGCATTCAAAATCAATGCTATCTCGCCGACCTGTCTTTAGAGGAGCTAAAGTCAGCGTCTGAGAGCATTGAAGAAGACATTTATCAAGTGTTGTCTCCATATGAGGCCGTTAAAAGAAGGAAGTCTTTAGGCGGCACTGGCTTCGACCAGGTTCAGCTCCAAATCGAGACAGCTAAACACTTGATCAATGACGAAAAGCCCCTTAAGAAGTAAGGGGCTTTTTTGTTATGCTCATTATTAAAATATTCAAGTTTGTCATTGCTCCATGTTAGCTGGTTTTTCCTCGGTTTGTACAACTCTTTGCCTCAAAACCCTACATATCAACGAGTAAAGTACTTGAACAGCTAATCTTGTTTATACTCCTCTCCATTTACATGAAAAGCTCATTCAAATGAACGAATCATTCTGCTAAAAGAGTAAATCTCCTTAATTCTTTATCTATTCATTCCTTTGATCTACATGCCTTATGTGAAAAAAGTTGCCTCATTTTTGTGGAAGTTTATACAAAATATTAAGTCAATGTAAATAATTTGAAGGTGCAATTGTGGTTTTCGTTTGATTTTACAATGAAAACACATGATTCAAAGCTTTTCCATAAAAAACAAAAGATTAACAATACAACTAATCGGTTTTTACTTTCGTTTTTTATAGTGAGTTTGTAGAGAAACAACCAATTGAAAAAGGAGAGAGTAACTTGAAGGCAAAAAAGCAAAAAGTAGTCGCCCTTGCAACTGTACTCGTTTTATCTTTAATGGCCGGTTGTTCGGGCAAAGAAGAAAAAGCATCCGCAAAAGATGGAGAAGAAAGGCTGGAGGGTGAATTAACCGTTTATACAGCGATCGAGGAGGAGCTGATTCCTGTTTACCTTGAATCATTTGAAAAGAAATATCCGGAAGTGGATGTAAACATTATCCGTGACTCAACTGGGGTCATTACAGCAAAGCTCTTAGCTGAAGGAGAAAACACTCCGGCTGATGTCGTTTGGGGAACAGCTGCCTCTAGTTTGCTGGCGCTCGATGAAAAAGACATGCTTGCGGGTTATTCACCTAAAGGAGTTGACCGGGTGCATCCTTTATTTAAAGATTCCAGTCAGCCGGAAAAATGGGTAGGGAATACAGCATTTATGACAGGGATTGCTGTAAATAAAAAAGAACTAGAAAAGAAAAATCTTTCCATGCCTAAATCATATGAAGATCTATTAAAACCAGAATACAAAGGAACGCTCGTAATGCCGCATCCTGCTTCTTCAGGTACTGGATTTTTAACCGTTTCTGCTTGGCTGCAAATGATGGGAGAAGAAAAAGGCTGGGATTATATGAAGAAGCTTCATAAGAATGTTGCTTCATATACTCATTCAGGATCAAAACCGGCCAAGCTTGCATCAGCAGGTGAGTATCCAATTGGAATTTCTATGATTTACAGTGGAGTAAAAGAAAAACAGAAAGGTTCTCCGATCGAAGTCATTCTTCCAGAAGAAGGGCTGGGCTGGGAAGTTGAAGCAAACGCCTTAATTAAGAAAGTTGAAGAAGAGAATAGAGAAATTGCTCAAGCATTTTTAGACTGGGCCATTTCTGATGAAGCCATGAAAGAATATTTTGAAGCTAATGGATTTGTCACAATTGAAAATGATTTCAAAACGCCGGAAGGATTTCCTGCTGATGTGGATAGTCAATTGTTTGATAAAAATGATTTAAAATGGGCGGCAGAGAACCGTGATGCCATTTTAACTAAATGGGAAAAAGAGTTTGGTCAAAAAGCTGAGGCGAAAGAAGAATAATAGGCGAAAGGATGTCAATCACCATGAAGGATTATTTAAAAATTGACCACGTCAGCAAAAAGTTTGGAGATGTCACTACATTAAATAATCTCTCTTTTAATGTGTCTAAAGGAGAGTTCCTATGCTTATTAGGTCCAAGCGGCTGCGGGAAAACGACATTACTTCGTATTATTGCCGGATTAGAAGAGCCGTCCTCTGGAAAGATATTTATCGATGGACAAGATGTAACGGCTGTTTCACCGGCGAAAAGAAATATTGGGATCGTTTTTCAATCGTATGCTCTTTTCCCAAATCTAACTGCCTTGAAAAACGTTGAATTTGGATTGAAAGCTAAAAAAATACCTAGACGTGAAGCGAGGGAGAAAGCCCTGGATGCTTTAGAGATGGTTGGCTTAGCGGATAGTAAAGATCGCTATCCTGCACAATTATCAGGAGGACAGCAGCAACGAGTGGCACTGGCCCGCGCGCTCGCCTTATCCCCGGATTTCCTTCTATTGGATGAACCGTTATCTGCGCTAGATGCTAAAGTCCGAGAAAAGCTTAGGTTTGAAATTCGTTCTCTTCAAGAAAGACTAGGCATTACGACAATTATGGTTACCCATGATCAAGAGGAAGCTTTAACGATGGCGGATAAAATTATTGTGATGAAAAGCGCGGAAATCATGCAAATAGGCACCCCTCAAGAAATTTATCAGCTGCCAGCCAATCCATTCGTAGCTGATTTTATCGGGGCTATGAATTTTATTAATGTCCATCCGGCCGATCCAAACGGGCAAATGCTTGCCATCCGGCCGGAGCAGATTACGTTAACTGACGGATCGGGCATACGTGCTGTTGTGGAGAAACTTGAATTTAGAGGGCCGGTATATAGAGGATTAGTTAAGCTTGAGGACTTTGGCTCGCCGTTACACAATAAGCCGGTACTTATTGATATAGCTACAAATATCGTTCAGCAGAGAAAAATCCAAAAGGGCGGTACACTCACTCTTTCTTTAGGTGAAAAGCAAATGCTGTCATATCGAGAGAAAGTGGGCGTTTAAATGGAGTGGCTAGAAAAGAATGAAACAGCAGCTATCTCTAGACGAATAAACAAAAGAGGCAGAAAAAACGAATGGCTGCAGCGTTTACTCCTTCTTAGTTTGATTGGCACTTTCTTATTACTGTTGGTTTTTCCACTGTACCAATTATTTGTTCAAGCATTTTACAGCAAAGATGGCTCATTTGTCGGATTAGAAAATTTCATTCAGTACTTTTCTTCACCGGCGCTTGTCCAATCATTGAAAAATACGATTTTTATATCAAGCACGACAACGATGATTTCAACTGCCTTGGCGTTTGTTTATGCCTATGCACTCGTCCGATCAGCGATTCCTGGAAAATGGTTCTTTAAATCTGTAGCGCTTCTTCCATTATTTGCGCCAACAATGATGCACGGAATTGCTCTCATGTATTTATTTGGAAACCAAGGATTAATCACGAATGGTTTTTTTGGAATTTTGCCAAATGTATCGTTTGAATTGTATGGCCCTATAGGAATTATCATAGCGGAAGTTATTTATACATTCCCACAGGCGTTGTTAATTTTACTAGTCGCTTTTCAAGGAACAGACTATCAAATGTATGAAGCAGCTGACACTCTTCGTGCAAGCAAGCTTAAAAAATTTCTAGTAATTACGCTGCCCGAGGTGAAGTACGGTGTGATCAGTGCGTCATTTGTTGTCTTTACCTTGAGCTTCACAGACTTTGGAGCACCAAAAATTGTGGGGGGACAATACAACGTACTTGCAACAGATGTTTATAAACAAGTGATCGGCCAGCAAAATATAGCAATGGGTGCCGCGGTGGGCATCATCCTTATGCTTCCAGCTGTTTTTGCTTTTATCGTTGATAGACTGACAAAACAAAAGCATGCTGCATCCATTTCAGCTAAATCAAAGCCGTTTCAAATTAAAAAGGGCCGGTTGAGAGATACGATATTGTTCCTGTTTTGTTCGGCTATCACAGGCGCTGTTTTGCTAATGGTCTCTGCCGTTTTAGTTGCTGCTTTTACAAAGGTATGGCCGTATGATCTAAGCTTCACTTTTGAACATCTCGGTATTTCCAGCTATACGGGTAACGGGATGGAATCATTTAAAAACAGTGTACTTGTCGCTGTGATTACAGCCATTCTTGGAACATGTTTAACCTTTTTATTCGCCTATGGAATAGAAAAAATCCGCCGGATGTCCGGTTTAAGAAAAATTGGTTACTTTCTATCTGTAATCCCTCTGGCTGTACCAGGTCTTGTTATCGGGCTTGGATATATATTCTTTTTCAGCCAGTCAGAAATCCAATTTCTTTCATGGGAGTTTAAGAATCCTTTTCATTTTTTATACGGAACAGTTGCGATCATAGTCATGGCAAATATTATCCATTTCTATTCGGTTGCCTTCGTCACGGCGACTACATCGTTAAAGAAATTACATAAAGAATATGAAGTGGTATCTGAATCTATGGGAGTCCCTTTTTACAAAACATTTTTCACCGTTACGGTTCCTATGTGTTTGCCGGCTATTTCGGAAATGGCTATGTATTTCTTTGTCAATTCTATGGTGACTATTTCTGCAGTGATGTTTTTGTATTCGCCGGACTTTAAATTGGCGGCGGTCTCTATTGTTAATATGGATGATGCTGGGAATTTGGCTGCAGCGGCAGCGATGAGCTCACTTATTTTATTAACAAATATACTTATAAAAGTTTTACATGAAATCATAACAAAAAAGATGCTCCTGCGGGTGTCCCGCTGGCAGCGAAGATAGGGGAGATAAACATGGAAATGAAAATTAAAGGTGTTATTTTTGACTGGGCAGGAACGACAGTAGACTATGGGTGTTTTGCACCGGTACAAGTGTTTGTTGAAATTTTTAGAGAAAAAGGAGTTGAAATTACAGTTGAAGAGGCACGTACGCCGATGGGACTGGGGAAACTTGAACATATTCGTGTGCTGACTGAAATGCCGCGAATAAAAGAATTATGGAAAACTGTCCATGGGGGTGATCCTGAAGAGAAAGATGTTCAGGAGATGTATGAACGGTTTGAAGAAGAATTATTCGCTATTCTTCCAAATTATGCGACTCCAGTTCCAGGATGTTTGGAGCTTATGGAAGCACTTCGTCAGCGCGGGATCAAAATTGGTTCAACGACCGGCTACACAGCAGAGATGATGGAAGTCGTTACAGAGCAAGCTGAAAAACAAGGGTATGCCCCAGATTGTCTAATTACATCGGATGAAGTACCTGCCGGACGTCCTTATCCGTGGATGATTTACTTAAATGCGATGAAATTAGGTGTCTATCCAATGAACGCAATGATTAAAGTTGGGGACACAATTGCAGATATAAAAGAAGGAAAAAATGCCGGGATGCGGACAGTTGGCATCATTTTAGGGAGCAGTGAACTAGGTCTGACGGAAAATGAAGTGAAATCAATGGAAAATAGCGAGCTGGAAAAGAAAATACAAGAAGTACGGGAGCGTTTTATCGAGGCGGGTGCTGACTATACGATTTTACAATTGGCTGATTTGGAAAAAGTAATTGACGAAATTGAGCAAGAACAACTAATTACTGTTTCATAAAGGAGAATATTTAAATGGAAAACTCACATTATTTACTATTGACGCCCGGCCCGCTTACTACGACAAAACAAGTCAAGGACGCTATGCTAAGAGATTGGTGTACATGGGACGACGACTACAATGGTCTTGTTCAAGAAGTTCGCAGAAAGCTTGTAGAGATGGCTGTGAAAAACACTGAAAAATATACAGCGGTGTTAATGCAAGGGAGCGGAACATTTACTGTAGAAGCCACTATAGGGTCAGTTATCGAGTCGTCGGGAAAGCTTTTAGTTTGCGCGAATGGAGCGTATGGAAACAGAATCGCTCAGATCGCGCGCATACTTGGCATTCCAACAGTTATGTGTGAAGCAGACGAAAATGAACCGATCCAAATTGAACAATTGGAAAGAGTCTTAACAGAGCACGCAGATATCACTCATGTGGCAGCGGTCCATTGTGAAACAACTACAGGGATATTGAATCCAATACGGGAAATTACTAAAACAGCCAAGAAACATAACAAAATCACAATTATTGATGCAATGAGTAGTTTCGGCGGTATTGAAATAGATATGGAAGATTGGCAGATTGATTTTCTTATTAGCAGTGCAAATAAGTGCATTCAAGGAGTACCGGGATTTGGGTTCGTCATTGCTAATCGCATAGAGATTGAAAAGTGCAAAGGGCGGGCGCGTTCTCTATCGCTTGATTTGTATGATCAGTGGGAAACGATGGAACATTTTAACGGAAAGTGGAGGTTTACTTCGCCTACCCATGTTGTACGGGCATTTTATCAAGCGCTGCTTGAACTTGAAGAAGAAGGAGGTGTGATGACCAGGCAGGAGCGCTATGAACAGAATCAGAGACTGCTAGTGCAGCGGATGAAAGAAGCAGGATTTAAACCGTTTATTAAAGACGAATATCATTCGCCTATCATCACCTCATTCTGTTTTCCAAATGAAGATTTTCATTTTGCTTCATTTTATGAATATTTAAAAGCGCAGGGGTTTGTCATTTATCCAGGCAAGGTTTCACAAACAGATACCTTTAGAATTGGAAACATTGGTGACGTACATGAAGCTGATATTCTAGCATTAACAGAAACAATTGAAAGAAGGAGTGTTTATCAATGAAAGTATTTTGTTTAGGCGGGGCAGGGAAAATTTGTCGTGAAGCGATCTTAGACTTAGTTCAATATTCCAATTTTGAAAAAATCACAGTAGCTGATTTTAATGAGCAAGAGGGAAAAGACGTTGTGAAGTGGCTCAATGACCCAAGGGTGGACTTTGTGCAAGTTGATGTAACGGATATAAAAGAGACTGTATTAAAAATGAAAGGATACGATATTGTTTTAGATGGAACAACAATTAAGCTGAATGGATTGTCTTCTGAATGTATTGCAAAAGCAGGATGCCATGGAATTAATTTAAATGGATTTGGAGAAGAGAACAAGTGGAATGACTTGTTTGTGAGAAATGGAAAAACTCTCCTCCCAGGTTTTGGCATGACCCCGGGATTAACGCAAATGATGGCTATGCATGCGGCTAATCAGATGGATACGGTAGAAAGTGTGCGGGTAAGCCATGGTTCTTTCCGGCCAATTGCCTTTTCAGCCTCCATTGCTGAGACAACTACGTATGAATATGATCCAGAATTGCCGACAAGAGTAGTATTTGAAGACGGGGAAATGAAACAAGTCCCCCCGTTTGCCCGGCCGCGAAGAATTCAACTGCCTGAACCTTATGGGGAAACGATTCAATATATTATTCCGCATGCTGAAACGATCACTCTCTCTAAAGCATTGAAAGATAAGGGAATTAAATTAATTGAAACCAGGGGGACGTGGCCTGAAAAGAATATGCGTCTTGTGAAATCGCTATTCGATTATGGAGTTTTGCGAAATACACCTATTATGGTAAATGGTAAAGAGATTGGTATTATGGATTGTATATCTCAATACTTACTGGAGTCTGAAGAAGGTCAGCAAACGGAATTATACGGCTATGCGCTCCATGTAGAAGTTGAAGGAACTAAACATGGGAAACAGGTTAATCACACACTATATCATACACATCCAGCTTCAGATGGGTCTATACCTGGATGGGAAAAGCTGCGAGCTTATACACGAAATGTGGCAACGCCTTTTGCTATTGCCGCCATCTTAATTGCTAATGGACAGGTAGAAAAGCATGGGGTGATCACCCCGGAAGAAGCTTTTCCTAATCCGTCACTTCTTTTTGAGGAGTTGAAAAAAAGAGACATTTTTGTTCACGAAGAAGTGAAGGTCATAAAAAAAGAAGATGTTCTGCTATACCTTTAGTGAAAGAAATAAGATTAAATATTTGACATTGGAGGTACGGCAGTGTCTGTTATAAGTGAAGAGAGAAAGCGGATAATCGTCGAAAAAATAGAGGTGAAAGGAAAAGTCAAAGTAGCGGAGTTAGCAAGTGAATTTGCGGTTTCCACTGAAACCATTCGCCGCTATTTGGAGGAGCTGGATAAAGAGCAAAAGTTAAAAAAAGTGTATGGAGGAGCTGTAAAATTAGCAGCCACTCTGTTAAGTGAGCCCTCCATGTTTGAAAGAAAAATATGGAATGTTGAGCAAAAGAAAAGAATTGCCTACAAAGCAGCTACCTTTATACGTGATGGAGATGTGCTGATGATTGATGAGGGAAGCACTACTCTGCAGCTGGTACCTTATATTCTTCATTATAAAAATCTGACTATTATTACTAATTCTTTTGCACTGGCTAATCAGCTCATATCGGCAGTTAATAAGAAGTTTTTTGATGGAGACGTATTATTTATTGGTGGAAAGGTCAGTTCTCAACATTATCGAGTAGCCGGCCCTATGTCTCAGCAAATTATGAATCAGCTGCATTTTGAAAAAGCATTTATTTCAGTGGATGGTATACTCCCAAACTTCGGATTATCATGCTATGACCTAGAAAACGCTAAGTTATCAGAAAAAATGATTAAGCAAGCGAGCCAGACATTTGTTTTAGCGGATCATTCGAAGGTAGGAGTAAAAGCTACATATCAAATTACTAATTTGAGTAAAGTTGATTATATTCTTTCGGATAAGCATCATTCAGAGGGATGGAAAGAGAAGTTAGAAAAAGACGAGGTTGAATGGGTGAAATGCTGAAAAAACATTTCAGTCTAGGGTATTGATAAGCGTTTTCAGTCAGCTTGAAGGTATCTAAAATGGACTTTGTCTACAATCTGCATTTCAATCTATTTTTTTCATGTACCAACCGCCTTGGCCTGTTTTTCGCCAAGGCGGTTTTTAAAATCATTCTCCTTTGTCCGTTCGGACGACGAGAACATCGCAGTTGGAGGAGCGGGCGATGTGTTCGGAGACACTTCCGATCAAGAAGCGCTCCATAGCGTTTAACCCGGTTGCTCCGCATACGATTAAATCTGCTTTAACTTCTTTTGCTGCGCTTTTTGGGATGATTATTTTCGGAGAACCATATTCAACATAAGTATTCACAGTTGAGACACCAGCTTCTTCAGCCGTCTGTTTATACTTTTTCAGTAAGTCAGCGCCATAAGTAGCTGCTCGTTCCGAGATGGAGCGTTCATATGCTTCAAGTGCAGCATACGAGCGGGTATCAATAACGTGTATAAGGTTTAATACTGCATTATTCCGCTTAGCAATTTCAATGGACTTTTGAAAAGCCCATTCTGCTTCTTTTGAACCGTCTACAGCAACAAGAATGCTTTCATACTTCATGTTCATGATTGATTCCTCCTTTTCCTTCATTTTACATGAAAAAGAAGGAAGTTAAAGTTGATAATCTTTTGAAAATGTGAAGTTTTTTAAACAAATGTTAAAGCTTTGGGAAAAGAGGTTAAGATCTCGACGCCGTCCTCTGTGACGTATACGTCATCTTCAATTCGCACACCCGCCGTATCTGGCACGTAAATCCCTGGTTCGATCGTAAAGACCATGCCTTCTTCCAAACGCAATTCGTTCGTCTCGGTAATGTTTGGGTACTCATGGATACTGATGCCAAGTCCATGCCCAAGGCGGTGCGGGAAGAAATCGCCGTAGCCTGCTTCTGTAATTAAGCGTCTAGCCGTTAAATCAATGTCTTTGGCCATCATTCCGGGCTTGATAGCGGCGATTGCGGCTTTCTGCGCTTTTAAGACAGTTTCGTATATGTCACGCTGCTTCTCTGAAATTTCTCCAAAAGCGACTGTGCGCGTAATATCTGAGCGATATCCTTCATACATGACACCGAGGTCGAATAAAACAAAGTCCCCTTTTTGCACTTTCGTATGTCCAGGTATTCCATGTGGAGACGCTGCGTTTTTACCGGTTAGTACCATTGTAGAAAAGGCCATTTCCGCAATGCCATGCTTTTTTATTTCAAATTCAACTTCTGCGCGTATGTCTAGTTCCGATTTGCCTTCGCGAATGGCACTTGCTCCTATTTCCACAGCAAGATCGGCATATTGTGCGGCTTTTTTCATAAGGGCAAGTTCGTCTTTGTCTTTAATCATGCGCAGTCGTTCTAGTTTCTCTTCAGCGGCGATAAAAACAGCGCCTGGAAAGCGTCCGATCAGCTCTTCATACCGCGCCACATTCAAATGATGCTTTTCAACTGCGATATGGTTTACATGATTAACCCGGCTTTTTACCCGCGATTCAATCATATCCCAGGGGTTTTCAATATCGGTGTAACCGACAATCTCAAGCGTCCAGCCGCTGTTTCGTGCATCAGCCTCATCCAGCTTCGGACAAATGAGAAAAGGTTCAGCTTCAGGGAATACAGCTGCACCGAGCAGTCGCTCATAAGGATCGCTTCTGAAGCCTGTTAAATAAAAGACGTTTTCAGGGGCTGTAATAAAAGCGAAAGGAATATTTTTTTCCTTCATCCAATTCATTAATTTTTGTAATCGTTTGTTCATATTGTTTCCTCCCTAAGCAGTGGATTTGCTAAGTAGAGCATATCAACAAATACAAAGTAAATAAATAGACAGGCAGGTGATTTTGGTGTTTCATTGAATCATAAAGAGTGGAAATATTTTTAGAAAAGGAGTTTTACATATGAAGGTATCTTATCATGGACATTCTGTTGTGAAAGTAGAAACGAACGGGAAAACCATTCTAATTGACCCGTTTATTACGGGCAACGATGTAACAGATTTGAAAGTGGAAAATGAGTATCCGGACGTCATCATTTTAACACATGGGCATGGCGACCATGTAGGTGATACGGTTGAACTTGCGAAAAAAAGCAATGCACTTGTCATTGCCGTGAATGAATTAGCTGTTTATTTAAGTCATCAAGGAGTGAATGCCCATCCGATGCATATTGGAGGAAGCCGCGAATTTGACTTTGGACGGGTGAAATTTACACAGGCGTTTCACGGTTCGGGTATTCAACAGGAAGACGGCACGTTTCTTTATATGGGAATGCCTGCGGGCGTGCTGCTTATGGCTGAGGGCAAAACGATTTATCATGCCGGTGACACAGGCATTTTCTCTGATATGAAATTGATCGGTGAATTGCACCCGATTGATGTAGCCTTCCTCCCGATTGGAGACAATTTCACGATGGGGCCTGATGACGCGGCACTTGCGGCTAAGTTTTTGCAGGCCAAGCAAGTAGTGCCGATCCATTTCAACACGTTCCCGCCTATTAAACAAGATCCGTATGCATTTATTGAGAAATTAGAAGCGAAGAACGGAAAAGTGTTAGAACCCGGAGAGGGAATTAAACTATAACAGTCTGCAGGCTGCAAGAAGAACCTTGCGGCCTTTCTTTAAGTAGGATTGAATAAGGAAGTCTTTCAAAGTATAATAACTGTATTAGCAAGTCTGAAAGGGACAGGTGAAACAGTTGATTACAAAACACGAACAGATTTTACAATACATAGAGGGCTTGCCGATCGGGGAAAAAATTTCTGTCCGGCAAATTGCCAAAGTGCTATCGGTCAGTGAGGGAACAGCGTATCGGGCGATCAAAGATGCAGAAACGAAGGGGTTTGTTTCTGCTATTGAACGTGTTGGTACGATTCGAATTGAGCAAAAGAAGAAAGAGAATATTGAAAAACTAACGTTTGCTGAAGTGGTCAATATTATTGATGGCCAAGTGCTTGGCGGCCGAGCAGGGCTTCATAAAACGCTGAACCGATTTGTCATTGGGGCAATGAAACTAGAGGCGATGATGCGATACACAGGTCCTGACAATCTATTAATTGTCGGCAACCGTACGAAAGCGCATGAACTGGCACTGCAGGCGGGAGCGGGTGTATTAATTACCGGCGGATTCGAAGCGGATGATCACGTGACGAAGCTTGCAGATGAATTAGAGCTGCCCGTGATCACAACAACGTATGACACATTTACAGTGGCGACGATGATTAACCGTGCAATTTATGATCAGCTCATTAAAAAGGAAATTGTACTTGTTGGGGATATTTTTACGCCTTTTGATCAAACGGTTTCATTGTCTATCGGTGATACGATCGGGGATTGGATTGAGAAAAATCGTGAAACGCTCCATAGCCGCTTTCCGATCCTTGATCGTCAGCTGAAAGTGCAAGGAATCGTGACAGCGAAGGATATCATGGGGGCTGAGCAGGAAACATTGATTGAAAAAGTGATGACAAAACAGCCGATTACCGTCACGATGAATACGAGTGTAGCTGCTGCTGCTCATATGATGATTTGGGAAGGGATTGAATTGCTGCCGGTCGTTGATGACCAAAACCGCATTCAAGGAATCATCAGCCGACAAGACGTGCTGAAAACATTGCAAATGGCCCAGCGTCAGCCGCAAATGGGAGAAACACTAGATGATACAATTACGAATCAGATCGATTTATTAGGCGATCAACCAGAAGAAACATATACATTTGAAGTGACTCCGCAAATGACGAATCAGCTCGGCGCAATTTCTTACGGAGTATTTACAACGATCGTGACTGAAGCAGCAAGACGCTCACTGCGGGCAAAGAAAAAAGGTGATATTGTCGTGGAGAGTATTACCATTTATTTTTCGAAGCCAGTACAGATGGAAAGCTTGCTAGAAATCCACCCAAACGTCCTCGAAGTGGGACGGAAATTCGGAAAAGTAGACGTCGAAGTATACAACGGCGGCATGCTCGTCGGCAAAGCCCTCATGATGTGCCAACTACTCGACAGGCAATAAAGAAAAGCGGAAGCGCCTGTTCTGCTCCGACAGGCATTTAGCAGGTGATGTTGAACGTTCAGCTCGTCAGTAAAAAATGAAGCCGCTCTCAAAAGGAAGCGGCTTTGTAACCATTATTGATTTTTTAATTCTTCTGCTTCTCTTTGTGCAAATGGCCGGAAGTGGCGGTATGCTTTAAATCCAACCCAGAGACTAGCAAAGCCGATCAATAAAAATAAAGCGGCGACAATATAAGAAGTGGTCGTCTGGTGGATAAATAATGTATTCAGGCCGAAGCAGCCGACAAATAGGCCAAGAGCCATGCTAGATTTTGCGGATAACCATTTTTTCTCCATCGGACGTCTGCTTCTGACGTATTGAACCTTATAAAGAATATAAAAAACGAACGATAGAACGATAATAAATACTAAAACAGGCATGTTTTTTCCTCCAATTAATTGTTCAAACATCTCCATTTTAACGGGAATGAGGAGGAAATTCTACTAAAAAACTTGACCGCCGTAAAGGAGACAGGCATGAAAAATCAAATTATCCAAAAAATAAAAGAATACGAGACGATCATTATCCACCGTCATGTGCGTCCTGATCCTGATGCGTACGGCTCACAAGGTGGTCTGGCAGAAATGATCCGTGCTTCTTTTCCTCATAAAAAAGTGTATGCAGTGGGGAAAGAAGAGCCGACACTAACTTATTTGAGTAAGCTTGATGTAATCCCAGATGAAGCATACGAAGGTGCACTTGTGATCGTTTGCGACACAGCGAATCAAGGGAGAATTTGTGACAGCCGTTACACATTAGGCAAAGAGTGGATTAAAATTGACCACCATCCGAATGAAGATCCGTACGGTGATCTTTTATGGGTAGATACGTCTGCGAGTTCTGTCAGTGAGATGATTTATGACTTGTATGAAACTGGCAAAGAAGATGGACTGCAATTGAATGATGGGGCTGCTCGTCTCCTATTTGCAGGGATTGTCGGAGATACGGGCCGCTTTCTTTATCCAAGCACAACGAAGCGTACGATGAAGTTTGCCGGTGAATTGCTTCAGTTTGATTTTGACCGTGATGAATTATTTAACCGTATGTATGAAACGGAGGCGAAAGTGCTGAAACTGCAGGGCTGGATATTACAAACGTTCACCTTGTCAGCAAGTGGAGCTGCTTCTGTCAGTTTGAAAAAGGAGCTTCTCGATGAATTCGACGTTTCACCAGCTCAAGCCTCACAGCTTGTTAGTTCGCTCGGCGGTGTACAAGGTATTAAAGCGTGGGTGTTTTTTATTGAAGAAGATGATCAAATTCGCGTTCGCCTGCGTTCAAAAAAACCGGTGATTAATGAAATTGCCAAAAAATATAAAGGGGGAGGCCATCCGCTTGCTGCTGGTGCTTCTGTGTATTCATGGGAAGAAGCTGAGAAGGTGGCTGCTGATCTCGAAGCGCTTTGCCGTGGAAGTGTGTAAAGTTTAACTGTCTTCCAGCTCCATTTCCAACTGAATGTGAATGGTTGTATAAAAATACCATTCTTTTACATGAAGAGAATAGTTTCGCTTATTGATTTTGAGCGTTTTATTTTCAATCGTCTGCCGGATCAGTTCCTTATGAGAGTACACTGTCTCAAGGTCTTTGGCATATAAGACAGATAAATCTTCCTTTATTTGTTCTTTGGCAGAAAAAATACTTTGGGCATCATCAATACCGTATTTTTTATAATTCATAATATCTACTTCAATATCCTGCACAGTCAGCTTGTGCAGGTTTTTTTTATTCAATTCTTGATATTCTTCCTGCCAGATAGAAAGCTGTACCTTTAGATTGTTCATATGATTCTTTTGTTTTTCCAACAAAACAGCTTGTCGCTCCTGCATGGCGCCGAACATGTAAAGAAAGAGCAGCCAGCTGATACAAAAGCCAATCGCAGCTCCGCTTAATAGCCATCGTACCTTTGGTTTATTATAAAGAGAAGGTACCCTCATGGCGCAATATGCTCCCCAGTCAGCCAGACAATGATCGCTGTGCCGGTGGCTGTTCCTCCCATCGCTGATAAAATAAGCAGGAATTGTTTAAATAAATCTTTCGTATCTGCATTTAAAAACCCCCGCTCAAAGCTATATACGGTATCAAACGTCCCTCCGATAGCCGCAATAATTGCCCAAATTCTTAAGCCTTCACTTATTTGTGAAATGCTAGTGAAAAGCGGCTTCCCAGTTGCAAATGCTGAAAGCCCCCCGATAAGCGAGCCGCCAAGCAGGACACCGAACGCGATAAAGTAACATTTAAATAATTCGTTAAAAAAAGTTTCTGCCATATGTCCTCCTTATCTGCTTGTCTTTCTATTTATATATGTACTGATAGACCTTCCTATGAAAATAGAACATATTTTCTTTTTTATAACGGTACACTTATAATAAAGACAGAATAGAGAGCGAAAAGTTTCGAGGAAGGGTGAGGGGGATGTTCACACATCTGCAGGTTCAAACAGGCTATAGCCTGCTGTCAAGTTCTATATCTATTGATAAACTGACGGCAAAAGCGAAAGAACTAGGCTATCATGCGCTCGCTATCACAGACCGCAATGTGATGTATGGTGCTGTGCCTTTTTACAAGGCATGCAAGAAGTCAGGCATGAAGCCGATTATCGGGTTAATTGCTGATGTGGAAAGCGGAGTGAGTGAAGGCTGTTCATATCCGCTCGTGCTGCTGGCTAAAAATAACACCGGCTATCATCACCTGCTGAAAATTTCGAGCGTCATTCAAACGAAGGCAAAAGAAGGGATTCCATTAAAGTGGCTGAAAGGTTATTCTGCGGGTCTATTTGCTTTTACTCCGGGAATGGAGGGTGAAGTAGAGCAGCTGCTTTTAAAAGACCCGGTACAGGCAAAAAAAGCGGCCATTTTGCTGCAGCAGCAATTTGAACCGGGGCATTTCTTTTTATCGGTTGCCCGCCATGGAAGACAGGAAGAGGAAACGTTCATAGAAGCGATGAAGAAACTCAGTGCTTCTCTTTCTATTCCGCTGCTCGCTGCTAATCGGGTCACCTATCTCAATCGGGAAGATGCTTTTGCTGTTCAGTGTCTGGAAGCTATTCGTGATGGAGTGAAACTAGGGGATAAACACATAGATGAAAATGATCGTGCCTACTTTTCTTCTAAAGAAGAAATGTCGGAGTTATTCGCCGATCTGCCCCAAGCACTGGAACAGACGATGCGAGTGGCAGAAGCCTGTGAAGTAAATCTTTCGTTTGACCGCCGGCTTCTCCCGAAGTACCCGATACCGAACGGACAATCTGCTGCCAGTTATTTAACAGAGCTTTGTCGAAGCGGGCTGGAAGAAGCAGGGGTCTTAGGACAGCCGGCGTATGAGAATAGGCTCGTCTATGAACTGCAGACCATTGAAAGAATGGGCTTTTGTGATTACTTTCTCATTGTCTGGGACTTTATGAAGTTTGCAAAAGACGAACATATTTTAACGGGACCGGGAAGAGGATCTGCCGCTGGTTCCCTCGTTGCCTATGCTCTCGGTATTACGACAGTGGATCCACTCGAACATGATCTGCTGTTTGAGCGATTCCTTAATCCGGAGCGCGTGTCTATGCCGGATATTGATCTCGATTTTCCAGATCACCGCCGGGATGAAGTGATTCGTTACGTTGCTAATAGATATGGAGCGCTTCATGCCGCGCAAATTATTACGTTTGGTACGCTGTCTGCTAAGGCGGTGATGCGTGATATAGCACGGGTTTTTGGCTTTTCTGCGAAAGAGCTGGAGCGGCTGTCCCGGCTGATTCCATCGCGTCCTGGATTAACACTTAGCCAGCACTATGAAGAAGCAGGGAATTTCCGTGAGTGGGTATGCGAAACGGACGTACATGAAAAAGTATACAAGCTCGCTTTAATACTTGAGGGACTGCCGCGTCATACATCAACCCATGCCGCTGGAATGGTGATTACAGAGGAGCCGCTGACGGAACTCGTTGCTATTCAAGAAGGCAGTGATGGTGTATTTTTGACACAATTTCCAATGGATACGCTCGAAGACCTCGGGTTGCTGAAAATAGATTTGCTCGGACTGCGTAATTTGACGATTGTCGAAAGAATGATGGACTCTATTTATTATGCAGAAGGAAAAAGAGTGACTTTGCAGAATATACCTTTACAGAATGAAGAAACGTTTCGGCTTTTGGGAGAAGGAAAAACAACGGGGATTTTTCAGTTGGAATCAGAAGGGATGCGCAAAGTGCTGATGAGGCTGAAACCAAATCGTTTTGAGGATATTGTGGCGGTGAACGCGCTTTATCGGCCGGGACCGATGGAACATATTCCTCTTTATATTGAGCGGAAGCACGGGCATCGGCCGATTGACTATCCTCATCCTGATTTGAGGGACATTTTAGAGCCGACGTATGGCGTACTCATTTACCAAGAACAAATTATGCAGATTGCCTCTAAATTAGCCGGTTTTTCATTAGGAGAAGCTGATTTATTAAGAAGAGCGGTCAGCAAGAAGAACAAGGATGTGCTTGATAGTGAGCGCCGGCACTTTGTCGAAGGAGCGGTGAACAATGGATATAGCAAAGAAACAGCGGAGAGTGTTTACCGCCTCATCGTTCAATTCGCAAATTACGGGTTTAATCGCAGCCATGCAGTCGCTTACAGCTTTATTGCTTACGGGATGGCCTATGTAAAGGCCCATTACCCAGCTATTTTCATGGCGGCGCTGCTGAGTTCTGCTATGGGCAATGAAGATAAAATCAGACAGTACGGGGCTGAAGCAAGGGGAATGGGGATTTCTTTACTTCCTCCTTCTATTAATCGCAGTCAATATCCTTTTCAAGCGGATCGGAATAACATTCGCTTCAGCCTCGCGTCTATTAAAGGGATCGGAGCGGGCGTACTGAAAGCGATCCTGAGCGCCCGAGAACAAGGACCATTTACTGATTTGTTTGATTTTTGTCTGAGAATCCCGTTAACGATCGTTAATCATAAGGCGATGGAAGCGCTCATATATGCAGGAGCATTCGATGAGTTTAATGAAGAGCGTGCCGTGCTTTTAGCGACGCTGGATGTAGCGATTGAACATGCAAAGCTCATTCAGCCTGCAGATGGGATAAATGAAGAATCATTCATAGAAGATGACTTTTTTCCAAAACCTAAATATGTACAAGCGGCACCGATTAGTATTGAGGACAAGCTTCATTTTGAAAAAGAAGTCCTTGGGCTCTATTTATCAGCTCATCCAACGGAGCCGCATGAACCGCTGTTTAAGGAAGCGGGGGGAGTGGCAGCGGCTAGTCTAGCTGCCGGACAACGCCGTGTGTCTGTCGGTGTTTTCATTAATGAAGTGAAAGTCATCCGCACCAAAAAGGGAGAAAACATGGCATTTGTTCACTGTTCGGATGAAAGCGGTGAAGTGGAAGGAGTAATGTTTCCAGCCGTTTACAGAATGTATCTGTCCCTTCTTACAAAAGGCGGAATTCTGTATGTAACAGGAGATGTGGAAGAAAGAAGCGGACGCACACAGCTGATTATTAAATCTGTACAAAGCATAGAAGAATTGAAAGAGCGGCGGCAGGAAAGAAACAAAATATTATATTTGAAAATTCCTGATTCGCCAGACGAACATTTAATTCTTGAAGATATTCATCGGCTGATCGGCCGCTTCAAGGGAGAAACACCTGTCATCCTTCATTATGAAAGAAATCGCCAGACGGTCAAACTTCCCGAGAAAAATGCCATCAAACCAACGAAGCAATTACTGAAAGAGTTGGAACAAATCATTGGGAAAGAGTGTGTAGTACTTAAATAATTATTACTTTACAACTTTCCGCCGATGGTTTATTGTGTAATAGATAAAAACGTGGTCTGACCACTTGTGGCGGTTTAGACTGGTTAAAAACAGGGAGCGAGAAATAATGTCAATTAGAGAAGAAGCTTTACATATGCATAAAGTTAATCAGGGGAAATTATCTACTGGTATTAAAACAGAAGTGAAAAATGCTAAAGATTTAAGCCTTGCCTACTCACCGGGCGTCGCAGAACCATGTAAGGAAATCTATGAGAAACCGGAAACAGTGTTCGATTATACAATTAAAGGAAATACAGTGGCAGTCGTTTCAAATGGAACAGCAGTACTTGGATTAGGCAATATTGGCGCAGAGGCCGCAATGCCGGTCATGGAAGGAAAAGCAGTGTTGTTCAAGAGTTTTGCGGGTGTAGATGCATTTCCTATTTGTTTAAATACAGAATCGTCCGATAAAATCGTCGAAACCGTGAAATTAATGGAGCCGACATTTGGCGGTGTCAACTTAGAAGACATTGCTGCTCCACATTGCTTTGAGATTGAAGAGCGCTTAAAAAAAGAAATGAATATCCCTGTGTTTCACGATGATCAGCATGGAACAGCTATCGTAACGGCAGCTGGCCTGCTTAATGCACTTAAATTAACAGGAAGAAAGATTACAGACATTAAAGTCGTGGCTAATGGAGCTGGAGCAGCTGGTATTGCCATTATTAAGCTTCTGGCAAACTATGGAGTGCGTGATATTATTATGTGTGATTCACGCGGAGCGATTTATGAAGGCCGCCCAGAAGGGATGAATCCTGTAAAAGAGGAAGTAGCTAAATTTACGAATGTCAGCCGTCAAGAAGGTACACTTGAAGACGTTATTAAAGGCGCGGATGTATTTATCGGTGTATCTGTTGCAGGCGCATTGACGAAAGAAATGATTGAAACAATGAATCCTGAGCCGATTATTTTTGCAATGGCGAATCCGGTTCCGGAAGTTATGCCGGAAGTAGCGAAAATGGCAGGGGTTTCTGTCATTGGAACAGGACGTTCAGATTTCCCTAACCAGGTGAATAATGTACTGGCATTTCCAGGGATTTTCCGTGGAGCGTTGGACGTGCGCGCTACGCATATTAATGAACAAATGAAGCGTGCAGCTGTAGAAGCTATCGCTGGATTAATTGATGACAGTGAGCTTCATGCTGATTATGTGATTCCTGGTCCGTTCGATCCGCGTGTGGCACCAGCTGTCGCAGCAGCAGTGGCGAAAACGGCAATGGAGACAGGTGTTGCTCGTTTAAAAGCAGATCCTGAAGAAATACGTAACCGGACGATGCAGCTGGCTTTTATCGGAAAAGGTGAATAAAGCTGTGGAAAATGAGCGGCCGCAGTCCAAATTTGCAGAAGTCGTTGAAAAGATTCGTAACATGATCGCGGCAGATGGTTTGCTTCCTGGAGATAAGCTGCCATCTGAGCGGGAATTATCTGAACGGTTGTCTGCGGCACGTTCTTCTGTTAGAGAGGCTTTGCGAGCATTGGAGCTGCTTGGATTAATTGAAACAAAGCGGGGAGAAGGTACATTTCTTCGAGATTTTAATAACCATCAGCTCGTTCAGCTGCTCAGTGCATTTATTCTGCAAAGAGTTCAGACGAAAAGGGATGTCTGGCAGACAAAAGAAATTATAGAAAAGGGATGTTTGTCGACTGTTATGACACACCCCGATCTGGAAGCGCAGATGTCTACACTTGCTAGGAAAATGGCAGAGCCTCATTTTACAGAATATGATTTTTTTGCTTATTTAATGGACGTAAGCGGCAACTCGCTTTTAAAAAAAATCTGGCTGGTCGTATCGGATTATGCAGCGGCGATTCATCAGGAAGATCGACTGGCAGCTAACAAAGATGCATTTGTTCGTTTAATTCATATAGTAAAGACAAAAAACGTAAAAGATATTTTTGAAGCGTACAAGCAGCTCTCCAGTCGGTAGGCTGTTTCGTTTTTTTGCTGTCCATCTCGTAAAATCAGATAAATAAGTTGAAGTTTTTTACAAAGGGAGAGGATGCAATTTGATTAAAGATTTATTTAATAAACAAAAACCAAAAAAGAAGAAATATGCAACGATACCTACAGAAGCAAGCAGACAGGATGTACCTGAAGGAATTATGCAAAAGTGCCCGAGCTGTAAGAAGATTATGTATACAAAAGAGTTGAAGAAAAACTTGCATGTTTGTTTACAATGTGGCCACCATCATGGGATGACGGCGTTTGAACGCCGCGATTCTTTTATAGATGAAGGGACATTTCAGGAACTAGACGCTGAACTTACGTCAACGAATCCTCTGGATTTTCCGGGATATTTAGAAAAGGTTGAAGCAGATCGGCAAAAAACAAAAATGAATGAAGCGATTTTAACGGGCGTCGGTCAAGTGGAAGGTTTTGAAGTAGTCGTTGCTATTATGGATGCGAACTTTCGCATGGGAAGCATGGGATCGGTCGTTGGAGAAAAGATCACGCGGGCGATTGAAGAAGCGGATAGGAGAAATGTACCGTTTGTGATTTTTACTGCCTCAGGCGGAGCTCGAATGCAAGAGGGTGTTCTTTCTTTAATGCAAATGACAAAAACAAGTGTCGCTTTAAAGCGTTTTAGTGAAAATGGCGGATTGATCATTTCGATTATGACTCACCCGACAACGGGCGGAGTATCTGCAAGCTTTGCTTCGCTCGGCGACTATAATTTCGCAGAACCGGGAGCATTAATTGGATTTGCAGGAAGACGGATTATTGAGCAGACGATTCGTGAAAAGCTGCCGGAGGATTTCCAGACAGCTGAATTTTTATTAAAGCATGGTCAGTTAGATGCGGTGCTTCACCGTCATAAAATAAAAGAAAAACTTGCTTTTTTACTTGATATACATCGACCGGGTGGTGAACTCGTATGATTGGATTAGAGTTTGAGAAACCAGTATTAGAACTTAAAGGGAAAATCGCTGAATTAAAAGAGTTTACTTCGACTTCTGACGTTGATTTGACAGAGGAAATTGAAAAGCTTGAGCAGCGGTTGAAAAAGCTAGAAAAAGATATTTATGAAAGTATGACACCGTGGGATCGAGTTCAAATGGCCCGGCATCCGGAACGGCCGACGACGCTTGATTACATTGGCTTCTTATTTACTGATTTTATGGAGCTTCATGGCGACAGGTTATTTGGCGATGATGCAGCGATCGTCGGCGGGGTTGCAAAATACCATGGTCTTCCAGTCACTGTGATTGGGCATCAACGGGGCCGCGATACGAAGGAGAATATTAAGCGTACATTTGGTATGCCGCATCCAGAAGGATACCGAAAAGCGCTTCGTTTAATGAATCAAGCAGTGAAATTTAAGCGTCCAATTATTTGTCTTATCGATACGAAAGGTGCTTATCCAGGAAAAGCGGCAGAAGAGCGCGGACAGAGCGAAGCGATTGCTAAAAACTTGTTTGAAATGGCGGGCATGGAAGTGCCTATTATTTGTATCGTCATTGGTGAAGGAGGAAGCGGCGGTGCGCTTGCACTTGGTGTAGGCGACAAACTGTTTATGCTTGAGAACTCTACGTATTCTGTCATTTCCCCTGAGGGGGCAGCAGCTTTGCTTTGGAAAGATGCTTCTCAAGCGAAGCGGGCAGCGGAGACGATGAAAATTACAGCAGGCGATTTAAAAGAGATGGATATTATTGATGGGATTATTCCAGAAGTAAGCGGCGGTGCTCACCGTAATGTTGCACAACAGGCAGCACTTATTGATAAAGTGCTGAAACCAGCACTGAAAGATTTGCTGCAATTGCCAGCTGCTGACTTGCTTGAACAGCGCTATGTGAAATATAAAAAAATTGGTCAATATGAGATTTAATTGTTTTTCGATAAAAAGATAGCAACAAAAGGGGAACGTGCAGCAAAAAGCACGTTCTTTTTTGATTAGGAAATGGAATCGTGCTGATTCTCATGATTTATACGCGATGAGGCTTCTTAATTCGTGACTAAAATTAAGTAATCGTTTAAACTGAACATTGGATGATTATTACAACCAATAGTCATTCCAACACAAGATCATGTTCTAATCGTGCTGACTGCATGAACGGGTAATCGAATACATATGGAGACGGGGGAGATTCACGTGAAGCGTATTGGAGTGCTGACAAGCGGTGGGGATGCACCGGGAATGAATGCAGCCATTCGCGCCGTGGTTCGCAAAGCAATTTATCATGGATTAGAAGTGTATGGTATTTATCAAGGATACCAAGGATTAATTTCTGGTCATATTAAAAAAATGGAGATAGGCTCTGTCGGTGATATCATTCATCGTGGAGGAACCATTCTCCATTCAGCGAGATGCCCTGAGTTTCAATCAGCAGATGGACAGAAAAAAGGATTGAAGCAGCTAATAGAACATGGAATCGAAGGGGTTGTCGTGATCGGCGGCGATGGTTCTTACCGCGGCGCAAAGGCGCTGACAGACCTCGGATATCCATGTATAGGTGTACCAGGCACGATTGACAATGATATTGTGGGTACAGAATTTACGATTGGGTTTGATACGGCTTTAAATACAGTGATTGATGCTGTAGATAAAATTCGTGATACAGCAAGCTCCCATGAACGAACATTTATTGTGGAGGTCATGGGAAGATCTGCTGGAGATCTCGCTTTATGGGCAGGCCTTGCTGCTGGAGCCGAGACAATCGTTATCCCTGAAGAACCAATTGATATGGAAGCGATGAAAGTACGATTGTTAAAAGGGCTTGAACGGGGGAAGAAGCATAGCATCATTATTGTTGCTGAAGGTGTCATGAGCGGGAGTGAATTTGCTGAGAAAGTGACAGAAATAACAGGGATTGATACGAGAGTATCTGTTCTGGGTCATATGCAGCGAGGCGGCTCACCGACGGCTGCGGATCGCATGCTTGCTAGCCGCCTTGGAGCGAAAGCTGTCGAACTTTTACTAGCGGGAAAAGGTGGACGGGCAGTCGGTGTTGAGTGCAATGAACTTATTGATTATGATATTACAGAAGCGACATCTCTTCCCCATAAATTAGATTTGGACATCTATCGATTATCAAAAGAATTATCCATTTAATATATTCTCACGAGGAGGATAACAACACATGAGAAAGACAAAGATTGTATGTACGATTGGACCAGCGAGTGAAAGTCCGGCTATGCTTGAGAAATTGATGGAAGCAGGGATGAACGTTGCCCGCTTGAACTTTTCCCATGGAAATCATGAAGAGCATGCAGAACGGATTAAAAACATTCGTGAAACGGCCAAGAAGACTGGAAAAACGATCGGGATTTTGTTAGATACGAAAGGACCGGAAATTCGCACACATAATATGGAGAATGGTTCTATCGAACTTGCTGCCGGCAGCAAGGTGATCGTGTCTATGCATGAAGTAATCGGAACGCCCGATAAGTTCTCAGTTACTTATGAAGGACTTGTTGAAGATATCGGGATAGGCAATGAGATTTTGCTGGACGATGGATTAATTGCACTTAAAGTGACCAGCATTGATAAACAGCACGGAGAAATTCATACAACCGTCCTGAACAGCGGTACACTAAAGAATAAAAAAGGCGTAAACGTACCAGGTGTATCTGTGAAGCTTCCTGGCATTACAGAAAAGGATGCAGAAGATATTAAATTCGGTATTGAGCAGGATATTGATTTCATTGCTGCTTCTTTCGTTCGTCGGGCATCGGATGTGCTTGAAATTCGTGAATTGTTAGAACGATATCATGCAAATCATATTAAAGTGATCCCGAAAATTGAGAATCAAGAAGGGGTCGATAATATTGACGGTATTCTTGAGGTGTCCGATGGACTCATGGTTGCCCGCGGGGATCTTGGGGTAGAAATTCCTGCGGAGGAAGTACCGCTCGTTCAGAAAAACCTCATTCAGCGATGCAATATACTCGGAAAACCTGTCATCACAGCTACACAAATGTTGGATTCGATGCAGCGCAATCCACGACCAACGCGCGCGGAAGCAAGTGATGTAGCTAATGCCATTTTTGATGGAACAGATGCGATCATGCTTTCAGGTGAAACAGCAGCGGGCATGTATCCTCTTGAATCCGTACAAACGATGCATAACATTGCTGAGCGCACAGAAACAGCTTTAAACTATTCTGAAATCTTATCGATCCGGAGCAAAATGAGCCGTCATACAATGACAGATGCGATCGGGCAGTCTGTAGCCCATACAGCAAATAACCTTGAAGTGAAAGCAATTGTGACACCGACAGAAAGCGGTCATACAGCGCGGATGATTTCACGTTACCGCGCAAAAGCGCCGATTGTGGCTGTTACATCCAGTGAGCAGGTCTCCCGCAGTTTAGCGCTCGTCTGGGGCGTGTTGCCACACATTGGACCGAAGGTAAAAACAACGGATGAAATGCTGGAATTGGCCGTTCAGCAAAGTTTAAGCACGAACCTTGTTACACATGGTGATTTAATTGTGATCACTGCAGGTGTGCCGGTTGGCGAGTCTGGTACGACAAATCTTATGAAAATCCACATTGTCGGAGATGTTCTAATGAAAGGCCAGGGAATTGGCCGGAAGTCGGCTTACGGAAAAGTTGTCACCGCGAGAAATGCAGAAGAAGCTCTTAATAAAGTGGAAACAGGAGACATTCTTGTAACCATTGGCAGTGACAGAGATATGGTGCCGGCTATTGAAAAATGTGCCGCGCTTATTACTGAAGAAGGCGGATTAACAAGCCATGCGGCTGTTGTTGGTATTAACCTTGGTGTTCCCGTTCTCGTTGGAGTGGAAAATGCGATGTCTATTTTAAAAGATGGACAAGAAATTACCGTTGATGCAGCAAGAGGCATTATTTATAACGGACACGCGAACGTACTTTGATGAAGTAAACAAGCACTGCTCAAAAGTCGGGCAATCACGGACTTTTGGGCAGTGTTTTTATTGGAATAGTCATGGCCTATTGTTTCTGTTGTTCTTTCGTTGATTGGAGCGGAAATCAACGGAGGAGTTTAATAAATCCATTGAGCTAAACGGCTGAATAGCAGCCAGAAAGCGTGGAAAGAGTTTTAAATCTGTGGAGCAGCTGTCACCAGGAAAGATCAATGAATCAAATAGTACACAGGGTGTCCAACGGTTCTATTTTGCGAAAATCCTTGTCCGAATGATATAATGAAGAGGAACATATATTGCTTAAAAAGGAGAAAATCCGTTGAGATACTTACTGTTTATTTTCATTGTCGTTCCTGTGCTGGAAATTGGACTGCTCATGTTTTCCGGAAAGACGATCGGGGTGCTGCCAACGATTCTGCTTATTTTGGCAACGGGGTTTTTAGGGGCCTACTTTGCAAAGAAACAAGGGATGCATGCCCTTATGAAGCTGCGTGAAGAAGTACAAAATGGCCGATTGATTGGTGATGCGGTATTAGATAGTGTATGTATACTAGTCGGTGGTTTGCTACTGTTAACTCCGGGATTTGTCACAGATATTTCTGGCTTTTTGCTGTTGTTTCCTTATACGCGAAATGGGCTGAAACCACTTCTATTGCGCCTGCTCCGAAATTCATTTCAAAACAAAAACATCATCATCATGAAATAAACAAAAGCGCAGGCGTCTCGATCAGCCCCAACAAGCAAATGTTCTTCTCCCAAGGGAGCCGCCTAGACAATTGAATGTATAAACTTCTATAAATAGTAAAAAACGTCAGCCCTTACTGACGTTTTTTTATTTGGCAGGAGGAGAGGAATTCTTGCCGACAATATAGCTCCATAAATCTGTGAATACTCCTGCTTGATGAAGTGCATTAATGATAACAAGAACGACTGGCCCTAAAATTAGGCCAAAAAAACCTGCAAGCTTAAAGCCGACAAATAACGCAATAAGCGTGGCAAGAGGGTCAAGGCCGATGCTTGAGGAGAGGACTTTTGGTTCCATGATTTGCCGCTGTACGATGATGATGACATATAAAACGGTTAGTCCGATGGCAAGACTCGTATCACCGGCTATAAACTCATAGATAATCCAGGGAATGAATAGTGTTCCCGTTCCAAGATAGGGAAGGAAGTCCACCAAACCGGCAACAAGTGCTAATGTGATCGCATAATTAACCCGTAAAATAAGCAGACCGATTAAAACAATCAATGTTGTAATTGAAACAAGGGTTAATTGTGCGCGTAAAAAGCCGAACAATGCTTTTTTTAGAGCAGTAAACACTTTCCTTAAACTTGTTGTCGCTTTAATTGGCAAATAAGTCAGCGACCGCCGCTGAAGCTTTTCCCAATCTTTACTGATGAAAAAGGCAGCAAGAAATGAGAAAATGAATCCAGTTGCAAAATTAGGGATCCAGGAAATCAGTTTAGGAAGTTTCAGAAAGAAGTTTTGGATGAAGTCACCTGCTGTTGAAGCGAATTGTTCACCTGCTTCCTTGATATTTGTGGACAATGTATCACGCTGGCTAGTATCGAGTGATTGGAATAATCCGGCTGCCCGTTCGTAAATGGGGATCACTTGGGACGCAAATAATGCTTCCATTTGTTGGACAACTACATGGATGTGGCGGGGAACAACCGAGGCAAAATAGTTAGCACCTGAAACAATCTCTGCTATTAAAAGTGTCATGCCTCCGGCGAAAACAGCAATGATAAGGAGAATAGTCGTGCCAATCGACGCTGTCCGCGGCAGTCTTGCCTTCGTTTCTAGAAAGCGGACGAATGGCTGCATGAGGAAAGCGACAGCAAAGCCGATAATAAACGGATAGGTGATTGATGCAACGTAGTACAAAGCAAGAAGAAGAAAAATAGCAGAAACTATGACAATGACCGACCGTATTAGCTTGTCCCGGCTAGATGGATTCATAAGCTCACCTCCCCTGAAAGTAGACTGTCCTTACATTGTATCAAGGAGAGAGGAAAAAGAGGAAGGAAAACGACTCGTATTATCCCGACAAAAATTGCATTGTATATAACGGTATGGATCAGAATGCCGTGTGCAATATTCATTAACATCCCGCTGGTTCGGGTAAAGCCGCCGCGGAAATAGAAAGGAGGGAAAAGAGAACATGCAGCCGTATTTATTTTTACTGATGCTTCTTATGATTGGTTTTATCGCCAAAAATCAATCACTGCTTATTGCTGTTGCTGTCCTGCTGCTCATGAAGCTTATTGGTTTGGACGACAAGCTTTTTGCTGCCGTTCAATCTAAAGGAATAAATTGGGGAGTGACCATTATTACGATTGCTGTGCTGGTACCGATTGCGACAGGAGAAATTGGGTTTAAAGATCTTAGTGATTCATTGAAATCTCCGTTTGCATGGATCGCTCTTATTTCAGGAGTCTTGGTGGCTCTTCTAGGAAAAAGCGGATTAATCTTGCTGGCGGAGGATCCTCATATTACGACTGCGCTCGTTTTTGGAACCATAGCAGCTGTCGCTCTTTTTAACGGTGTGGCGGTCGGCCCGCTGATCGGTGCGGGGATCGCTTATACGGCTATGAGGGTTTTCGAGCAGTTTCAATAGAAATCCTATTTATTTAGATGTATAATGATCAAAGAAGGAAAAATAATTTATTAGTATAACACGTTTTTCCCCCGTGTTTTATTTAAAAAACATGACGATTTTGTAGATTGTATAGTTTTTTAGACACTTAACGTTCACAAATATCAAATAATTGTTTATAATAGCAGATGAAAGCGCAATCTTTTTATACATTCGCATTTTATGCGGGCTTCTGCTGAGCAAACGCTCAGCAATAAGTATGGTTTTAAAAAAGGCAATGGGGGAAACTAACAGTCGAAGGAGAGAGGAAATTATGACGACCACTCGTGGATTAGAAGGAGTAGTTGCAACAACATCTTCAGTAAGTTCTATTATTGATGATACCCTTACATACGCAGGTTATAACATCGATGATCTAGCTAAAAACGCAAGCTTCGAAGAAGTAATTTATCTGCTTTGGCATCGGAAACTCCCTACACAGGCAGAGTTGGACGAGTTAAAGCAGCAGCTGGCAGACAATTATGACCTTCCTCAAGAAGTACTCAATCATTTCAAACTATATCCAATTGACAAGGTTCATCCAATGGCCGCTCTTCGTACAGCCGTATCATTAATCGGTTTATACGATGAAGAAGCAGATGTAATGGATGAAGAAGCGAATTATCGCAAAGCGATTCGTCTGCAAGCAAAAATCCCTGCACTTGTGACAGCGTTTGCGCGTATTCGTAAAGGCCAAGAGCCAATAGCACCACGTAAAGATTTTGGCTTAGCGGCAAACTTTTTGTACACGCTCTCTGGGAAAGAGCCAGAGCCTGTGGAAATCGAAGCATTTGATAAAGCGCTCGTTTTACATGCGGACCATGAGTTAAACGCTTCTACATTTACGGCTCGTGTATGTGTTGCTACTTTGTCGGATGTTTATTCTGGTGTTACGGCAGCGCTTGGCGCATTAAAAGGCCCTCTTCATGGCGGAGCAAACGAGCAAGTCATGAAAATGTTGTCAGAGATCGGCTCTGTTGACAATGTTGAGCCGTATATTTTAAGCAAGTTAAATAACAAAGAAAAAATTATGGGCTTTGGCCATCGCGTGTATCGTCAAGGTGATCCGCGTGCGAAACACTTGAAAGAAATGTCGAAAAAATTGACAGAATTAACTGGAGAACCGCAATGGTATGAGATGTCTATACAAATTGAAGAGCTCGTAACAGCTCAGAAGCCGCTTCCGCCGAACGTGGATTTCTATTCAGCATCTGTCTACCATAGCCTTGGCATTGAACATGATCTGTTCACGCCGATCTTTGCGGTAAGCCGCGTTTCGGGCTGGCTCGCACACATTCTTGAGCAGTATGCAAACAACCGCTTAATCCGTCCACGTGCAGAGTATACAGGTCCTGGTATGCAAGAATACGTGCCGATTGAGGAACGTAAATAAATTTAATGTTTTTAAAAGCAAAAAAGTTTACAAAGTTTTTAAAAGCAAAAAAATTTACAAAAACACAAAAAATTGGTGTAATATATTAAAGGTTAGATGGCACATGCCTCTAACCTTTCAGATTGTAGATAAAGTGTATGTAGACACTTTTAGGCTGATCGAAAACGATCGTCTTTCGAGGCACGAAGCCTGGATGAGGGATAGGGCAGCCAAAGGAGCCGCAAGCAGCGCAGACAGGAGAATAGTGAAGAAAGCAATCGATTGTCAACAGCCTAAAAGGTTAGATGGCATAGGCCTCTAACCTTTGATTATGGAATTGGAGGTATTCTCGATGACACAAGCTGAAAAAATTACTGTATCAAATGGAGTTTTAAACGTACCAAATCATCCGGTGATCCCATTCATTGAGGGAGACGGAATTGGTCCAGATATCTGGGCAGCAGCTTCCCGTGTAATGGATGCAGCTGTTGAGAAAGCATACAATGGCGAAAAGAAAATCGAATGGAAAGAAGTATACGCTGGAGAAAAAGCATTTAACAAAACAGGTGAATGGCTTCCAGAAGAAACATTAGAACAAATCCGTGAATATTTAATCGCGATTAAAGGTCCGCTAACAACACCAATCGGCGGCGGTTTCCGTTCTTTAAACGTCGCTCTTCGCCAAGAATTAGATTTATTCGTCTGCCTTCGTCCAGTACGCTATTTTGATGGAGTACCTTCTCCTATTAAGCGTCCTGAAGATACAGATATGGTTATTTTCCGTGAAAACACAGAAGATATCTATGCTGGTATTGAATACAAAGAAGGCTCAGATGAAGTAAAGAAATTAATCAACTTCCTGAAAAATGAAATGGGTGTGAATAAAATCCGTTTCCCGGAAACATCAGGAATTGGTATCAAACCTGTTTCTAAAGAAGGAACAACGCGCCTTGTACGCTCTGCTATTAACTACGCGATTAAAGAAGGACGCAAATCGGTTACTTTAGTACATAAGGGTAACATTATGAAGTTTACAGAAGGCGCCTTTAAAAACTGGGGATACGAATTAGCTGAAAAAGAATTCGGCGATAAAGTATTCACTTGGGCGCAATATGACAAAATCAAAGAAGATCAAGGCGCAGAAGCAGCAAACAAAGCACAATCTGATGCAGAAGCTGCTGGCAAAATCATCATTAAAGATGCTATTGCTGACATCTTCCTTCAACAAATTCTAACTCGTCCAAAAGAGTTTGATGTAGTAGCGACGATGAATTTGAATGGGGACTACATTTCTGATGCTCTTGCTGCACAAGTCGGCGGAATCGGTATTGCTCCAGGAGCAAATATTAACTATGAAACAGGACATGCTATTTTTGAAGCAACACATGGCACAGCTCCTAAATATGCAGGACTTGACAAAGTCAACCCTTCTTCTGTTCTACTTTCAGGCGTGCTTATGCTTGAACATTTAGGATGGAATGAAGCGGCGAAAATGATTACCAATTCTGTTGAGAAAACAATTGCATCAAAAGTAGTAACTTATGACTTTGCTCGTTTGATGGAAGGTGCAACAGAAGTAAAAACTTCTGAGTTTGCTGATGAATTAATTAAAAACCTTTAATGAACAGCATCACTACATTAAAGTAATGAAAGAAGAGGTCGACTCTAAAGGATCTGACCCTACGCACAATTATTGTATCTAATGGACTTGAATCTTTTTAGTATACAGTATATTGATGTTGTAAGGGCTGACACTTTGATGAGTCAGCTTCTTCTTTTTTATTTTAGGTATGATTGCGCTATAATCGAAGGGAGTAGTAATCATTTCTTAGGGGAGGACGAAATGAACAAAAAGATACTAGTTGTGGACGATGAATCATCCATTGTAACCTTAATTAAATATAACTTAGAACAGGCAGGATATGAAGTCATCACGGCATTTGATGGGGAAGAGGCGTTAAAAAAAGCCCTCGGAGAACGTCCGGATTTACTTGTCCTAGATTGGATGCTTCCAGGATTGGATGGAATGGAGGTATGTAAAGAACTGCGGCAGCAAAAAGTGTCTATACCGATTTTAATGCTGACAGCAAAAGATGAGGAATTCGATAAAGTACTTGGTCTTGAGCTTGGGGCGGATGACTATATGACAAAACCATTTAGTCCAAGAGAGCTGCTTGCGCGGGTCAAAGCGATCTTGCGCCGCCTGCAGCACATGCCGAAACCCGAGGAAACCAATAGACAGGAAGAAGGTTTCAAGGTTTCGGACATTCACATTTTTCCAGAAAAATATGAAGTATATTATCGAGAGAAATTACTAGAACTTACACCCAAGGAATTTGAACTGCTGCTTTATTTAATGGAAAACAAAGGGCGGGTATTGACGCGTGATCAACTGCTTAGTGCTGTTTGGAAGTACGATTTTGCTGGTGATACACGGATCGTAGATGTACATATTAGCCATTTACGAGAAAAAATTGAACAAAATACAAGAAAGCCGGAATACATAAAAACCATCCGGGGATTAGGTTATAAATTAGAGGAGCCGAAGTCTTCATGATTAAGTTTCGCACTCGGCTGGTGCTTGCTCTCATTTCGTTGCTTGTACTCGTTCTAGCTGCTCTAGGAATCATGCTTGGACAAATGTTTAAAGGTTATTATTTATCCACATTTAATGAGCGTTTAGATAAAGAAGCAGAGATGTTAGCGGGACAAGTCAGCCGGGCAGGTGGAATTCATGCTTTTAATACAGAACTTGCAACAGAATGGAGCAAACAGCTGCAAGTTCGAATTTCCCTTGCAGATCAGTCGGGTACATTACTTTTCGACAGTGGTGCTGTGAACCATTCAACGATTTCCGAACATCAAGAAATTGTTAAACAACTGGCTAGTGCTACTCATTCTGCTGCTTATCAAGAAGCGCTTGCTAACAAGTTTGGCGAACACTACCACTGGCGGATAGTGAAAGGTAAAGACGGCCAGATAGACGGAATCCTCGTATTAAACACGAAGGTAAAGGATCTTGACTACATTTACCGGAAAATTTGGCTCATTTTACTATTTTCTCTTGGTTTTTCGCTAATACTGCTTACACTATTCGGAACAAAAATTACGAACCGCTATACAAAGCCGATTGAGTCGGCGACAAAAGTAGCGATAGAGCTGGCAAAAGGGAATTACCGAGCGAGAACGTATGAGACGCCCTCGGATGAGGTAGGTATGCTGAATACATCGATTAATATTCTCGCCCGCAATTTACAGGAAATGATGCAGGCACAGGAAATGCATCAAAATCGGCTGTCTACGTTAATTGAAAACATAGAGAGCGGGCTTTTACTCATTGATGCCCGCGGTTTCATTATTATGGTGAATAAATCATTTAAAGAGTTTTTCCATCTAGATGATCAACAATTGATTAAAAGAAGGTACCATGAAGCCGTTCAGCATTCAGAAGTAATTGGAATTATTGAGGAAGTCTTTATGACGGAACAAAATGTACGCAGACAGATGTTGTTGCCGCTGCGGATCGAACGAAGGCATTTTGAAGTGTCTGGTGCGCCGATTATTGGGACAAATGATGAGTGGAAAGGGATTTTAATTGTTTTTCATGATATTACGAATTTAAAGAAACTGGAGCAAATACGAAAAGATTTTGTCGCAAATGTTTCGCATGAATTGAAAACCCCCATTACCTCCATTAAAGGCTTTACTGAAACATTATTGGACGGCGCTCTTGAAGATAAAGAAGCGCTGACGATGTTTTTAAATATTATTTTAAAAGAAAGCGAGCGGATGCAGACGCTCGTCATGGATCTATTGGAACTGTCAAAAATTGAGCAAAAGGGAACGGTTTTAAATGTTACTCGTCTAGCTGTTGATGAAATCATTGAAGACATCGTACCTACACTTCAAAATAGGCTGGACAATAAAAATATTCACTTTACGCTTCAACTTAAAAATGAATTATGGGTAGATGGAGATATCGAGCGTTTAAAACAAGTGTTTTTTAATTTAATGACGAATGCTATTTTGTATACGCAAGAAGGCGGTCATATAGAAGTGCACGCCTTTGAACAGAACGATCGGGTCGTCGTGGAAGTTGCAGATAACGGCATTGGTATTGCCAGCAGTGAATTATCGCGTATTTTTGAACGTTTTTACCGTGTGGATAAAGCGAGAAGCCGCAACTCTGGTGGAACCGGACTTGGCTTGGCTATTGTGAAGCATATTATCGAAGCACATGAAGGAGATATTTTCGTGAAAAGTAAAGTGAATGAAGGCACCACGTTCACTGTATGTTTAAAAAAGAGCTTGGAGGATGATCGTTTTGAATAAAAAAATCGTATTAATTGACGGCAACAGTGTCGCATATCGGGCCTTTTTCGCACTCCCTTTACTGAACAATAACAAAGGTGTACATACGAATGCGGTGTATGGTTTTACGATGATGCTTTTAAAAGTATTAGAAGAAGAGAAGCCGACTCATCTTCTCGTTGCATTCGATGCCGGCAAAACGACTTTTAGGCATAAAACATACGGTGAGTATAAAGGAGGAAGGCAAAAAACACCTCCTGAATTGTCCGAACAATTTCCTTATATCCGTGAATTGTTGAAAGCTTATGGCATTGCTCAATATGAATTGGAAAACTATGAAGCGGACGATATTATCGGCACGCTGTCACAGCAAGCAGAGGAACATGGATTTGAAGTCAAGATTTATTCCGGGGATAAAGATTTAACCCAGCTGGCATCCGATGCAACGACTGTTTGTATTACGAAAAAAGGCATTACCGATATTGAGGAATATACACCTGCTCATATTGACGAGAAGTACGGTCTGACACCAGCACAGATTATTGATATGAAAGGACTAATGGGGGACTCTTCGGATAACATTCCAGGCGTGCCGGGTGTTGGAGAAAAAACGGCTATCAAGCTATTGAAGCAATTTGATTCTGTAGAAAAGCTGCTTTCATCAATCGATGAGGTAAGCGGAAAGAAGCTGCAGGAGAAATTACGGGAACATCGCCATCTTGCTGAGATGAGTAAGGAACTTGCTGCGATTTTACGTGAAGTGCCTCTCGACTTTACAGTAGACAGTCTTGAATATAAAGAAAGGGACAATGAAAAAATATACGAGTTATTTAAAGAGCTCGGCTTTAATTCCCTGCTCGAAAAGCTAGATCATCCAGTGGAAGAAGCAGCGATTCATGAAAAAACAAGCTATGAACTAGTGACAGAATGGAACGAAGAGTTGTTTACTGACGATTCTTCCTTTTATTTGGAGATGATTGCTGAAAACTATCATCATGCTCCTATTGCGGGCTTTGCACTAAGCGGAGGCAATGGAACGTATTTTATCCCAGCAGAAGCAGCTGTTCAGTCTGCCGTCTTTAAAGAATGGGCAGAAGACGAGACGAAGAGAAAGTCGGTGTATGATGCGAAGCGCACGGTTATTGGATTAAGACGTTATGGAATTGAGCTGAAAGGGATTGATTTCGATATTTGGCTTGCTTCGTATTTGTTAAATCCATCAGAATCGCCGGAAGATTTCGCTGCGGTTGCTAAGCTGCACGGTGTATCCTCTGTGCAGCCGGATGAAGTAGTGTACGGTAAAGGAGCAAAAAGGAAGTTACCAGAGCAAGAGCAATATGCAGAACATATTGCGTCAAAAGCAGCAGTGATTGAAAAGTTAAAAGCGATTTGTCTAAAAGAAATGGAAGAAAATCAGCAGCTGGAACTATTTTATGAGCTCGAACTGCCGCTCGCACTCATTCTTGCTGATATGGAATGGGAAGGTGTGCAAGTGGATGTTAATCGTTTAAAGGAAATGGGAGAAGAGCTAAAGGGCAGGCTTGCTGATATTGAACAGACTATTTATGCGCTTGCCGGCACAGAATTTAATATTAATTCACCTAAGCAGCTAGGTACGATTTTATTTGACAAGCTTGGCCTGCCGCCTATTAAAAAAACAAAAACTGGTTACTCCACATCGGCAGACGTACTCGAAAAACTGGCACCATCTCACGAAGTTGTGGAACACATTTTAAACTATCGCCAGATTGGCAAGCTGCAGTCTACTTATATTGAAGGACTGTTAAAAGTAGTCGATCCAGAGACGCATAAAATTCATACGCGTTTTAATCAGGCACTTACGCAAACGGGAAGATTAAGTTCCGCAGAGCCTAATTTGCAAAACATTCCGATCCGGCTTGAAGAAGGAAGAAAGATTCGACAGGCATTTGTTCCAGAAGATGATGACTCTGTTATTTTTGCGGCAGATTATTCGCAAATCGAACTGCGGGTACTGGCCCACATTGCGGACGATGAAAAATTAATTGAGGCATTTTTACATGACCTTGATATTCATACAGCGACAGCCGCTGATGTGTTTCATGTAAAGCAAGATGAGGTAGACAGCAATATGAGACGCCAGGCGAAAGCAGTTAACTTTGGAATTGTCTATGGTATCAGCGACTATGGGTTATCACAAAGTCTTGGAATCACAAGAAAAGAAGCTGCGACCTTTATTGAACGCTATTTGCAATCTTATCCAGGTGTGAAAGAATATATGGATACTGTTGTTCGTGAGGCGAAAGAAAAAGGATTTGTGACAACCTTGCTCCAGCGCCGCCGGTATATTCCGGAAATTACGAGCCGTAATTTCAATTTGCGCGGCTTTGGAGAGCGGACTGCGATGAATACTCCGATTCAAGGCAGTGCGGCCGATATTATTAAAAAAGCAATGATTGCGGCAGTTGAAAAGCTAGAAAAAGAAAAACTTAAGTCGAAGCTATTGCTGCAAGTGCATGATGAATTAATTTTTGAAGTGCCAAAATCAGAAATCGAAACGATGAAACGGCTCGTTCCAGAGGTCATGGAACAGGCAGTAAAGTTGAAGGTTCCATTAAAGGTAGATTATTCTTACGGACCGACATGGTACGATGCGAAATAATAAACAGGACGGAAGGGAGAGATCCGCTTGCCTGAAATGCCAGAAGTGGAAACTGTCCGGCGTACACTTGAACAGCTCGTCGTCGGCAAAACGATTCAAGGAGTAGAGATCCGCTGGCCGAATATTATAAAAAAACCGGAGCAAGCTGAACAGTTTGCTCATGCATTAGTTGGAGAAACTATTCGTGATGTCGTGCGAAGAGGAAAGTTTTTAATTTTTGTGCTCGATCATTACTCGCTCGTTTCTCATTTACGCATGGAGGGCAAATACCGTTTGCATGAATGCGGAGAAGAGGAAGAACCGCATACGCATGTGTTATTCAAATTCACCGATCACTCCGAGCTGCGTTACCGCGATGTGAGGAAGTTCGGCACGATGCACTTATTTCAAAGAGGACAGGAATACGATTCTTTGCCTCTTTCACAGCTCGGTCCGGAGCCATTTTCAGATCATTTTTCCATTGACTATGTGAAGAGTAAACTAGAAAAAACGGAACGAAATATGAAAGCTGTGCTGCTGGATCAAAAAGTATTTGTCGGTCTTGGCAACATTTATGTAGATGAAACACTCTTTCGTGCTCGAATTCATCCAGAGAGAAAAGCCAATTCACTCAGGGAAGAAGAAATTGTGATTCTTCATCAAGAAATTGTCGCCACGTTAGAAGAAGCTGTTGAAAAGGGTGGAAGTACGATTCGCTCATATGTGAACAGCCAGGGACAAGCTGGTACGTTTCAAGAAACTCATTTCGTATATGGCCGCACAGGAGAACCTTGCAAAAAATGCGGTGAACCGATTATTAAAATGAAAACAGCCGGCCGGGGCACACATATTTGCCCGAACTGTCAAAGGCTTCTGCCTAGGTAAAATTGAACCTTCCCATCTATCCTTCCATATACTACAGTAACGTTCGACAGGGGAGGAGCTGTTTAATGGATGGGTATCTTTCATTGTTTATGCTTGCAGCGGCGGTTAGTTTAGACAGTTTTAGTGCGGGGCTTGCTTACGGATTGAAGAAGCTGAAATTGCCAGTCAAATCTTCTATTGTTTTATCCCTTTGTTCAGCAACGGCACTTCTCGCCGCGATGGGAGCGGGCCATTGGCTCAGCAGGTGGTTTAGCGGAGCAGCAGCGAGCCGGCTTGGCGGTGTGATTTTAATTTCTCTTGGGATGTGGGTACTGTGGCAATTTTTCCGAGGAGGACAAAAGCACGGACAGACGGAAGAAAGGCCGCTCATCCATTTAGAGTTGAAGCGGTTAGGTGTAGTTATTCATATTTTCAAACGACCGACTGCTGCTGACTTGGATCAGTCGGGGACGATTACCGGGCTGGAGGCGCTGCTGCTTGGATGCGCGCTGTCGCTTGATGCATTCGGTGCAGGGATTGGCGCGGCCATGCTTGGCTATCCGGCGCTGCTTCTCGCATCAGCAGTTGCTGTTATGAACTTCCTATTTGTCACAAGCGGTCTCGCCTGCGGCCGGAAATTTGCGGGCATTCTATGGATACAACGGGTTGCTTTTATTCCTGGTATTTTATTAATCATTTTAGGGACATTAAAAATCTAGTAACGTAGAGGGGGAAGACGATGGCAGTAATGATCGGGCTGACCGGCGGCATTGCAAGTGGAAAAAGCACGGTCAGCCGCCTGTTACAAGAGTTAGGCTACACGATAGTAGATGCGGATGTGGCTGCCCGGACAGTAGTTGAGCCGGGCAGCCCGGCGCTTTCGCAGATTGCCGGGGCATTTGGTGATGAAGTGCTTTTGCCCGATGGTTCACTTGACCGCAGAAAACTAGGCGACCTTATTTTTAATGATGAAAAACAGCGGGAAAAACTGAACGCCATCGTTCATCCAGCTGTCCGCCAGTTCATGATGGCTGAGAAAGAGGCGGCTATTGAAGAAGGAAAGCAAACAATCATTATGGACATTCCACTTTTATATGAAAGCAAGCTGACATGGATGGTGGACAAGGTTCTTGTTGTTTACACAGATGAAGCCACCCAGCTGCACAGGCTTATGGTACGCAACGATTTAGATGAGGCGGCAGCTCAAGCGCGGATCGCCTCTCAGCTTCCACTCCGCGAAAAAGCCAAAAAAGCCGATGCTGTCATTAACAACAATGGCACGATCGAACAAACGAAACAACAGCTGCTGCATATTATTAAAGATTGGAAACTTATTCCTTAATCCTGTGTAAAAGTATTCGGGTCTTTTCATTTTCAAAATAGTTAAACTTTTTATTTTGTCGTTTTTAAGGTTCTTTTTGAAAGTGAATATGTTATACTAATCGCAGATAAGAAAACAATTAAGTATAACATTTATAAATATAGGAGGAACCGATATATGAAGGCGAAAGTAGCAATTAACGGATTTGGCCGTATCGGAAGAATGGTGTTCCGCAAAGCAATTTTAGAGGATAATTTTGAGATTGTAGCAGTGAATGCAAGCTATCCTGCAGAAACACTCGCTCATTTAATTAAGTATGACACAAATCATGGAAAATTTGAAGGCGATGTGCAAGTTGAAGAACGTGCATTGATCGTAAATGGCAAGCGTGTTCAATTAGTAAATAACCGCGATCCTCGTGAACTTCCATGGAAAGAGCTTGGCATTGATATTGTTATTGAAGCAACAGGGAAATTCAATGACCGCGAAAAAGCAGCTCTACATCTAGAAGCTGGAGCGAAAAAAGTAGTGTTAACAGCGCCTGGTAAAAATGAAGATGTGACGATCGTAATGGGTGTCAATGAGAACGATTTAGACATCGAAAAACATGAAGTGATTTCTAATGCTTCTTGTACAACAAACTGTTTAGCTCCAGTAGCAAAAGTGCTCGATGACAAATTTGGTATTGAAAATGGCTTAATGACAACTGTCCATGCCTACACAAATGACCAAAATAATATTGACAACCCGCATAAAGATTTACGCCGTGCCCGTGCATGTGCTCAATCTATTATTCCAACATCTACAGGAGCGGCAAAAGCGCTGTCACTTGTTCTTCCTCAATTAAAAGGGAAAATTCATGGCATGGCTTTACGTGTACCAACGTCTAACGTTTCTTTAGTTGATCTTGTGGTTGACTTAAAGCGTGAAGTAACAGTAGATGAAATCAATAACGTGTTTATCGAAGCGTCTCAAGGTGCGTTAAAAGGCATTCTTGACTATACAACAGAGCCGTTAGTATCTGTTGATTTTAACACAAATCCTCATTCATCGATTATCGACGGTTTATCAACAATCGTGATGGATGGTACAAAAGTGAAGGTTCTTGCATGGTATGATAACGAGTGGGGTTATTCTTGCCGCGTCACTGATCTTGTGAAGTACGTAGCTGAAAATATGAAAAAAAAAATTGAAGTAACTGCATAATTAATAAAAAAGGAACTGTTTCATAAGAACCGGGCAATTTGGTTTTGGGACAGTTCCATTCTTCTGTTTTCAAGGGAATTCATGCATAAGTCTTTCACAGCAGCGCTGAACAATATATTTTGATTTCTTTTATACCTATGCAATAAGTTCCCAAGACAATCCTTTCGAAAAAATTCATACAAGATGTTGCAAAATTAGACACTTCACAGTATACTAATTTTCGTGTGAAACAAATAGCTGCTTAAAGGGTTAGGACCTCTTCGGACTAACTTTCCCCCGTGGCGGTTATCACTTTTACAACGAATCTTCTAAAAAATTGTAAAAGGGGGAAACGATCTTTGGATACTATGGGTCGTCACGTCATCGCAGAACTATGGGGCTGCAATCTTGAGAAATTAAATGATATGGAAACAATTGAACAGATTTTTGTGGATGCTGCATTAAAGTCAGGTGCTGAAATTCGCGAGGTGGCTTTTCATAAATTTGCCCCTCAAGGTGTAAGTGGAGTCGTCATCATTTCTGAATCGCATTTAACTATTCATAGCTTTCCAGAACACGGCTACGCAAGCATTGATGTATATACTTGCGGAGACCTTGATCCGAATATTGCAGCCAATTACATCGCAGAGGCACTAGAGGCAGAGATACAGGAAAAGATGGAAATGCCTCGAGGAATGGGCCCTGTTCAAGTAAAACAAAAAGCAAGTGTGTTATAAAAAAGGTGTATGCGATGAGCATACACTTTTTTGATTTAGACAAAGTCTAGTTAGATTCCCTTAGGCATTAAATCTATCATGGTCTTGTGCATTTGGCTTCTTTTTAATATGATGAAAGTAGCGAATTTAGAATCGGGGTTGATATAATGAAATGTCCGGCTTGTGAACATAACGGCACCCGGGTCATCGATTCAAGACCTGTGGACGAAGCGCGTTCGATCCGCCGCCGCCGGGAGTGTGAATCGTGTGCCTACCGGTTTACCACTTTCGAAAAAGTGGAAGACTTGCCGTTGATTGTTGTGAAGAAAGAAGGTACGCGGGAAGAATTTAACCGTGAAAAGCTTTTGCGAGGGCTGATTAAAGCATGTGAAAAGCGTCCGGTTTCCCTCGAACAGCTGGAGAAGTTGACAATGGATGTGGAAAAAGACATACGAAGCCAGGGGGTTTCAGAAATCCAATCGGAAAAAGTTGGAGAAATGATTATGGACCGGCTGGCAGCGATAGATGAAGTAGCTTACGTTCGTTTTGCTTCTGTATACCGCCAATTTAAAGATATTAATGTGTTTTTGGACGAGTTAAAGGAATTAATAAAAAAAGAAGAATAGTAAGCTGGAGGAAACGACCGTTCTCTAGCTTTTTTTTATCATTGAAAGGTTAGATGGGTGATATGAAAAGACATTGGAACGAAATTCAGCCGGTAGATGAGTACATAGCCTGTCTTAGCGGAACACTTCATGAAACGGATCGGCGCATTTTAACATTTTTGTATCAGCCGCTGCTCGGAACGACTTGCTTTAGTTTGTATATGACGCTTTGGGGAGAGGTGGAAGAAAATCGACTTCGTGCCCAAGCGGCAAATCATTACCATTTAATGAATGTTCTTGATAAAAATCTTCAGGAGATTTATGAAGCGCGTCTAAAGCTTGAAGCGCTTGGATTATTAAAAACATTCGTAAGAAAAAACAATGACTTGCGTGAATTTGTTTATGAGCTGCAGCCGCCTCTCACGCCGCAGCAGTTTTTTAACGATGGCATGCTTAATGTGTTTCTGTATCGTAAAATTGGCCGGTCCCACTTTTTAAGGCTGAAAGAATTTTTCACGGATGACACTACGTATACAGTCGAACACGTAGACATTACGAAAGATTTTCAAGAGGTATTTTCTGCCGGCACGCCGCCGCTTGACCGTGATATGTTGGAAGACAGCCTGCTTTCGAAAGATAAGATGTTTGTGTCTAAATCAAAGGGAAAAGGCATTCCTCTCAAAGTCGATCAATTTGACTTTAGTTTATTGGAAAGTTCCCTTCAGGGAGCGATGATACCAAAATCCGCACTGACACCGTTTGTAAAAGAAATGATTGTGAAGCTGGCTCATCTTTACGGTATTACACCGCTTGAAATGAAAAATTTACTGCTGACGGCTGTTGATGAGAAGGACGAGATTGATGTAGACGTGCTGCGTAAATCGGCTCGTGATTGGTATCAGCTGGAAAAGGATGAAAAGCTGCCTGAACTTGTTCACTTAGTCCAGCCGGCGGCGCTGCGTACGATTCAAAGCGAACCGGCCTCTAAAGAAGAAGAACTGATTCAATATTTAGAAACGATATCTCCGCGGCAGCTGTTAATTGATATTTCGGGCAGTATGCCGTCGAGTTCAGATATGCAAGTGATTGAGGGGATCCTTTTTCAATATAAACTGCCGGCAGGTGTCACGAATGTACTTATCCAATACGTGATGCTGAAAACCGACATGAAGCTGACGAAAAAATATATCGAAAAAATCGCATCACACTGGGCGCGCAAAAAGGTAAAGACCGTGAAAGATGCGATGGAGCTTGCAAAAAATGAGCACCGTCAATATGCAGAGTGGGCTAAAAGTAAAGGAAAGCCGAAACAAAAAGTGACCCGTACAGAAAAGCTTCCTGACTGGTTTTATGAAGAAGGGAAAGAAAAAGAAAACGGAAAAGGTCCTTCTCCAGCTGCTGATCAGGAACTAGAAGCGAAAAGACAGGCGCTTGCGGAAAAAATCAAGAACAGGCGCTTGAAAAGGCAGGTGACAAACAGCGATGAAGAGAATTGATGAAACGCTAAATAAATTGACGCGTTCTCCCGATTTTAAAGCCCGTTATGAAAAGACACGCCAAGAAATTTTAAATGATCCGGCTGTCCGTCACTTTTTGCGTGAACACGAAGGTCAAATAACATCGGACATTCTTGATAAATATTTAATGAAGCTGTATGAGTATAAAACCCAAAGCTTCTCTTGTGAAAAATGCCCGAGCCTTCGTGAGTGTATTAACGTCATGAAAGGTTTTGAACCGAAGCTCGTTTGGCGCCGCGGCAGCATCGATATTGATTATCATCGCTGCTCGCGTAAAATTCGAGATGATGAACAAAGAAAGAACGAAAAGCTAATCAACAGCATTTATGTGCCGAAAGATATTTTGAATGCTGATTTTTCCAATCTTGATTTAGGAGATCTCGGCCGGCTGAGGGCGATCGAATTGGCCCAGCAGTTTACAGAAATATATTCGAAAGATCAATCGACGAAGGGATTGTTTATTTACGGTCCATTCGGTGTTGGGAAATCATATTTGTTAGGCGCTGTAGCGAATGAACTGGCGGACATGAATGTCCCTTCCCTCATCGTGTACTTTCCAGAGTTTGTTCGGGAGATGAAGCAGTCATTCAATGATCAGTCGATGAACTCGAAGCTTGAGGCTGTCAAAAAAGCACGGATACTGATGATTGACGATATTGGCGCAGAAGCCATGTCCAGTTGGATGCGTGATGATATTCTCGGAACAATTTTGCAGTTTAGAATGCTTGAAGGACTGCCGACGTTCTTTACTTCCAACTTTAGTTATGATGAGCTTGAGCATCATTTAACGTATTCCCAGCGTGGAGAAAAAGAAGAGCTGAAAGCGAAGCGTGTCATGGAACGGATCAAATTTTTGACGGTGCCTGTCGAAATGAAAGGAGCTAACCGTCGAAAATAGGAGAGAATCCTATTGATTTTCAGAGGAGTAAAGAATATAATACGGACATACAAATAAATAACAAGACAAGTTTTGATAAGGACATGGGTACTTTTTTACGGTTTCCAGAGAGGGAGAGCCAGGCTGAAACTTTCCTAACACGGAGAATGTACTTACCGCCTTTGAACTTCGGCTGTGAACGCAGTAATGCTAGTAATGGACCGACGGCAGCAGCCGTTATCTGATCTGGAGATTTCAACGATGTTTGTTGAAAAGTAGGGTGGAATCGCGATGTAAACCTCGTCCCTTCATTTTGAAGGGGCGGGGTTTTTTATTTTTTCAAAAAAGTAAGGAGTGTTTATTATGTCTGAAATGCTGAATATTACATTTCCTGACGGGTCCGTCAAGGAGTTTTCAAAAGGAACATCAACAGAGGAAATTGCCCAATCTATCAGCCCGGGCTTAAAGAAGAAAGCACTTGCTGGAAAAGTAGGTGGCCAGCTGCTTGATTTACGCACACCCATTCAAGAAAGCGGCAGCTTGGAAATCGTTACACCAGACCATGAAGATGCGCTTGAAATTATACGTCACAGCACGGCTCACTTAATGGCTCAAGCGATTAAACGCCTGTATGGCAAAGATAATGTGAAATTGGGCGTCGGTCCAGTGATTGAAGGCGGCTTCTATTATGATATTGATCTTGATGAGTCGATCACACCGGAAGATTTACCGAAAATCGAAAAGGAAATGAAAAAAATTATCGGTGAAAACTTGGAAATTGTTCGCAAGGAAGTAAGCCGTAATGAAGCGAAAGAGCTGTATGAAAACATTGGTGATGAATATAAAATTGAGCTGATTAGTGCGATTCCAGAAGAGGAAACAGTCACTATTTATGAGCAGGGCGAATTTTTTGATTTGTGCCGCGGTGTCCATGTACCTTCAACAAATAAAATTAAAGAATTCAAGCTGTTAAGTATTGCGGGTGCTTATTGGCGTGGAAATAGTGATAACAAAATGCTTCAGCGTATTTACGGGACAGCCTTTTTCAAAAAAGAAGAACTTGAAAGCCATTTGAAAATGCTGGAAGAAGCGAAAGAGCGTGATCACCGGAAAATCGGGAAAGAGCTTGATCTGTTCATGAACTCACAAAAAGTTGGCCAAGGGCTGCCGATGTGGCTGCCAAAAGGCGCGACAATTCGCCGCATCGTTGAGCGCTACATCGTTGATAAAGAAGAAAGTCTTGGATATGATCACGTATACACACCGGTAATGGGAAGTGTCGATTTGTATAAAACGAGCGGCCACTGGGATCATTATCAAGAGAATATGTTCCCAGTTATGGACATGGACAATGAACAGCTCGTTCTGCGCCCGATGAACTGTCCGCACCACATGATGATTTATAAAAACAGCATTCATTCTTACCGCGAACTGCCGATCCGTATTGCTGAGCTTGGCACAATGCACCGCTATGAAATGTCAGGGGCGCTTTCAGGATTACAGCGCGTGCGCGGTATGACATTGAACGATGCGCATATTTTCGTTCGTCCAGATCAAATTAAAGAAGAATTCAAACGTGTTGTCCGTTTGGTTCTTGAAGTATATAAAGACTTTGATTTGAAGGATTACTCATTCCGTTTATCTTATCGTGATCCAGCGGACACGGAGAAGTATTATGATGATGACGAAATGTGGAATAAGGCGCAAAGTATGTTGAAAGAAGCGATGGATGAACTAGGTTTAGATTATTATGAAGCCGAAGGAGAAGCAGCGTTCTACGGACCGAAGCTTGACGTACAAGTGAAAACAGCGCTCGGTAAAGGAGAAACGCTGTCTACAGTCCAGTTGGATTTCTTACTTCCGGAAAAGTTTGAATTAACTTATGTCGGTGAAGACGGCAAGCAGCATCGCCCAGTCGTTATTCATCGCGGGGTTGTTTCGACAATGGAGCGCTTCGTTGCCTTCTTAATTGAAGAGTATAAAGGAGCATTTCCAACTTGGCTCGCACCAGTCCAAGTACAAGTGATTCCGGTTTCTGCGGATGTTCACTTTGACTATGCAAAAGAAGTGCAGGAGAAACTGCGCTCAGCGGGCATCCGCGTGGAACTGGACAGCCGTGACGAGAAAATTGGCTACAAAATCCGTGAAGCGCAAATGCAGAAGACACCATATATGCTCGTTGTTGGTGATAAAGAAATCGAAACAAATTCTGTCAATGTCCGTAAATACGGTGAACAAAAATCAGAAACAATGGCGTTCGCTGATTTCCTTGAGTCAATCAAAAAAGAAGTGAAAAAAGCATAACTTTTGAAAAAGGTGTTGCCTAATTCAAGAGACTTTGTTAGAATTGTTTTTGTTGAAGTGCTTTTGATGAATTGACGAAGAACGCTAGTTATGGTATATTACTAAGGTGAACTGAATACACATTAATAAGCAGGAGCACCCGCTTCTCACCTGATTGACGCACCAGCAGTTGGCAGGTTTGATATAACAATAAATAGCTGATTTATGCTGTTTAATGCGGGTATGCACTCATACCCGCATTTTTTATTGCCTAAAAACAATGCTGGTTGTCAATGTGTGTTCTGGGATAGAAACGTTTATTCTCAAAAACCTTGGAGGTGGCTCATTATTAGCAAAGATATGTTTGTAAACGAGGGGATTCGCTCCCGTGAAGTTCGTTTGATCGACCAAAATGGAGAGCAGCTTGGAGTCAAGTCAAAGAACGAAGCACTCGAAATCGCTGGACGAGTTAATCTTGATCTTGTGCTTGTTGCACCAAACGCGAAACCGCCAGTTGCCCGTATTATGGACTACGGCAAATTCAAGTTTGAACAGCAGAAGAAAGACAAAGAAGCTCGCAAAAACCAAAAAATTATCAACTTGAAAGAAGTGCGCCTCAGCCCAACAATTGAGGAACATGATTTCAATACAAAACTGCGCAACGCGATCAAGTTCTTGGAAAAAGGGGACAAAGTGAAAGCTTCTATCCGCTTTAAGGGACGTGCGATTACTCATAAAGAGATCGGACAACGTGTACTTGACCGTTTTGCTGAAGCTTGTCAAGAAGTAGCTACTGTCGAAACCAAACCAAAAATGGATGGACGCAGTATGTTCTTAGTGTTAGCACCTAAAAACGAAAAGTAATCAGTTTGAGGAGGAAGAAAAAATGCCAAAAATGAAAACTCACCGCGGCTCAGCGAAACGTTTCAAAAAAACAGGTTCTGGTAAGCTGAAACGTTCTCACGGCTACACTAGCCACTTATTTGCCAACAAATCTACAAAACAAAAACGCAAGCTTCGCAAAGGAACGCTTGTATCTAAAGGCGATTTCAAACGCATTCGCCACATGTTAGACAATCTTAAGTAAGACTAGCACTCATATTCTAGGAGGGAAATATTATGCCACGCGTAAAAGGCGGAACAGTAACTCGCAGACGTCGTAAAAAAGTTCTTAAATTAGCAAAAGGTTTTTTCGGTGCTAAACACCGTTTATATAAAGTAGCCAACCAGCAGGTTATGAAATCCCTGCAATACGCTTACCGTGATCGTCGTCAGAAAAAACGCGACTTCCGTAAGCTTTGGATTACACGTATTAACGCAGCTGCTCGCATGAACGGTCTTTCTTACAGCCGTTTAATGCACGGCTTGAAGCTTGCAGGTATCGAAGTGAACCGTAAAATGCTTGCTGACCTAGCTGTTAGCGATCTACAAGCGTTTAACCAATTAGCAGAAGCTGCTAAAGCTCAGCTTAATAAATAAGAACGACTTCAAAATCAGACCCGCTTTTAGCGGGTCTGATTTTTTTGAATCAAGGTGTCAGACTTTTATGGGATCATTCGTACTTCTCTCCGTCAAAGAAATGCTGAAACTTCTCCATTTCCGGATCTTTTTTTAATTTGGTTATTTGATAAGGGCTTTCTGATTGCTTGAGATCGATACGAATACCCAATTGGGCCGTACCTTGCGGATCAGAAATAACGCCTTCATGTTTCCCGTCAAAATGAGGGCTGCTATCGCCGGAATGTATGCTTCTCGTTTCTCTTGCCACTAGGTTTTCACCTGCTTCCATTAAGATCAATTATATTCTTCTCTGGTGTCCGGCTCTTTATACGGAAGCCGCCTCAGGAGATATGTGCGTAATTTATGAAAAGAAGTTTGCTATTCATGATAAAAGCTGTGATTCATGAAAAGTTTCCTGCAACTTAAAAAAGACCGGCTGAATCACCGCTTTATCTGTGCTTTTTTGCTAAAATAACAGAGAGGTGAGCCCGTTGTTGATGTATTTTGTATTGATTAACATGATCAGCTATATTGTTATGGGAAATGATAAAAGGAAAGCGAAGCGAGGCGCATGGCGGACACGTGAACGTACACTTTGGCTGTTAGCGTTTATAGGCGGAGCGGTGGGCGGCTGGATTGCGATGCAGGCACACCGTCATAAAACTAAACATGCTGCTTTTAAATATGGCATGCCAGTTTTAGCTATTGTTGATCTTAGCCTGCTTGCTTATTTTTCATAAAGAAGGGAGAAAATAACGTGAACTTATCTAAGTTGTTCCACATGCAAAAGGCCCTAGATGAATACATTGAAGCAGAGCATGACCTGCAAAATGTGGATTTGTTTGATAAAAAAATACTCGCTTTACTCGTTGAATTGGGTGAACTGGCTAATGAGACGCGCTGTTTTAAATTTTGGAGCTTGAAAAAGCCAAGTGAGCGTACAGTCATTTTAGAGGAGTTCGTAGATGGGGTGCATTTTATTTTGTCGCTTGGCTTGACACTTTCTTTAGAGACAGAAGCATCGGTGACTGAGGAGGAGCCTGCTGATTCAATAACGGAACAGTTTCTTCGTATACATGAAGCTGCTCATTTATTTAAGCAGGACAAATCAGCAGAGACATATGACCGATTACTTAATGGTTACTTTGCGCTTGGCCGTCTGCTCAGCTTTTCAGCAGAAGAAGTGGAAAAAGCATATGTTGCTAAAAATGAAGTCAATTACGAACGTCAGAAGCAAGGTTATTAGAGGAGAATTTTTGCGTGTTCCTTAAAAAGTACGTATACTGAAAGCAGATACATATTTTTTACATAGGAGGGATTTTTTTATGGCTAAAATGGACGAAACTTTAACGATGCTGAAAGAGTTAACAGATGCTAAAGGAATTGCTGGGAATGAGCGTGAAGTCCGTAACGTTATGAAAAAATATATAGAGCCGTTTGCGGATGAAGTAACGACCGACAATTTAGGCAGTTTGATCGCTAAACAAACGGGGGATGCGAATGGGCCGAAAGTGATGGTTGCCGGCCACTTAGATGAAGTCGGCTTCATGATTACTCAAATTGACGACAAAGGTTTCCTTCGCTTTCAAACGGTCGGCGGCTGGTGGAGCCAGGTAATGCTCGCTCAGCGCGTGACGATTGTGACGAGAAAAGGTGACCTCACAGGTGTTATTGGCTCCAAGCCGCCGCATATTTTATCGGCGGAAGCACGTAAAAAGCCAGTTGATATTAAAGATATGTTTATCGATATCGGCGCATCTAGTAAGGAAGAAGCTGAGGAGTGGGGAGTTCGGCCGGGAGATATGGTTGTGCCTTACTTTGAATTCACGGTCATGAATAATGAGAAAATGCTGCTCGCTAAAGCATGGGACAATCGTATTGGCTGTGCAATTGCCATCGATGTTATGAAATATGTCAAAGGCAAGCAGCATAAAAACATCGTATATGGTGTTGGAACGGTACAAGAAGAAGTCGGACTGCGCGGGGCGAAAACATCGGCGCAGGCTATTCAGCCGGACATTGCCTTTGGGGTGGACGTCGGTATCGCCGGTGACACGCCAGGTGTATCCAGCAAAGAAGCAATGAGTAAAATGGGCGGCGGTCCGCAAATTATTTTATATGATGCATCGATGGTTTCCCATAAAGGATTGCGCGATTTTGTGACAGATGTGGCGGATGAATTAAATATACCTTATCAATTTGATGCAATGGCCGGCGGAGGTACAGATTCAGGAGCCATCCATGTGACAGCGGGCGGTGTGCCAAGCTTATCAATTACGATCGCTACACGCTATATCCATTCACATGCTGCTATGCTTCACCGCGATGACTACGAAAATGCCGTCAAACTGATTGGCGAAGTTATTTTAAGGTTAGATCGTGACACTGTTAATAAGATTAAATTTGATTGATGAAAACAGCTGCCCTAAAAGCGAAGATCTTCGCTTTTAGGGCAGCTTTTATTTTAAAAGATAGTATGGATGGATAAATGTTCGGCTCGCCGCTGTGTAATTTTAACGCTTGACACGATGACTGTAAGGGACGTTAAAAGTGATAAAACCTACTTGACATATAGGGATAATAAATATATCATAAAACATAATCATTGAGACGCTGTTTTAGCAGATGAACTGCCTTGCGTTTTCTGCATCATTGTATCTTTACATGAAGGGAGAGGAATAGAAAAGGAAGCCAACTGGACCTTATTCCTTTCACGTTTTTTTGTTATGGTGACAAATGAAACGATGAATTCTATGAAAGTATAATGATGGATTATTTATATTTCTTTGTGAGGTGGATAACGTTGCAACTTCAAGTAATAAACAGTCCTTTTAGCCAGGAGCAAACAGAGCTCCTCAATCGTCTTCTATCAACGCTGACGGATTCACAAAAAATGTGGCTGAGCGGTTATCTTGCTGCTCCGCAAAACGTTTCCTCTGCAAGTGGAGCAGGAGCTGCTTTGCAAGGGTTATCGGAGGCTGGCCTGCTTTCTCAACATACTGCTCAATCCTTGACTAAGGAAGTGACGGTTCTTTTTGGATCACAGACTGGCACGGCCCAAGGAATTGCGGCGAATGTATCGGAAAAGTTAAAAGAACGCGGCTTTCAAGTCACGCTTTCTGCAATGAACGAATTCAAGCCTAATAACATCAAGAAGGTTCAGAATCTTCTGATCGTGGTTAGTACGCACGGAGAGGGAGAACCGCCGGATAATGCTATAGCTTTTCATGAATTCCTTCATGGCAGAAGAGCTCCGAAATTAGAAGATTTAAAGTTCTCCGTTCTATCCTTAGGAGACAGTTCCTATGAATTCTTCTGCCAGACTGGCAAGGAGTTTGACAAACGGCTGGAAGAGCTGGGCGGTCAACGGCTTTATACGCGTTTTGACTGCGATTTAGATTATGAAGATCCTGCTGCAGAATGGCTGGAAGGTGTTCTCAATAATTTGGGTGAGACGAAGGAGCAGGTGAATGCTGCCGCTGCCGCTTTAGTATCCGTTGGAACGGGGGCATTGACTGATCAGCAGAAGTATTCCAGAACCAATCCTTTTAAAGCAGAAGTGTTTGAGAATATTAATCTGAATGGCCGCGGATCGAATAAAGAGACGAGACATCTTGAACTCTCTCTTGAAGGTTCTGGTTTGGAGTTTGAACCAGGGGACAGCTTAGGCATTTATCCTGAGAATGATCCTACATTAGTAGATATGTTGATTTGGGAAATGGGCTGGAACCCTGATGAACATGTTCCAGTGAATAAGCAAGGGGAAGAGCGTTCATTGCGGGATGCGCTCATTTCAAACTACGAGATTACTGTGCTGACTAAGCCTTTATTGGAGAAGGCGGCAGAGCTTTTCTTGAGTGATGAGCTGCAAGGTCTTGTATCATCAGGAAATGGAGAAAAACTGCGAGAATATATGGAAGGGCGCGATCTTTTGGATCTCGTTCGGGACTTTGCTTTAAAGGGAATACCAGCGCATACATTCCTGTCTGTTCTTCGGAAAATGCCTGCCCGTCTTTACTCGATTGCGAGCAGTTTAAAAGCGAATCCAGATGAAGTGCATCTTACGATTGGAACGGTAAGATACGATGCTCACGGGCGCGGCCGTAATGGAGTATGCTCTGTACAATGCGCAGAACGAATTCAGTCAGGCGACTATTTGCCGATTTTTATCCAGCATAATCAGAACTTTAAGCTTCCTGCTAATCCTGACACACCAATTATTATGATTGGACCTGGTACTGGAGCAGCACCGTTCAGATCATTCCTTCAAGAACGAGAAGAAGTGGCGGCTCAAGGGAAATCGTGGCTGTTCTTCGGTGACCAGCACTTTGTTACCGATTTTCTTTACCAGACAGAATGGCAGAAGTGGCTGAAAAAAGGTGTGCTGACAAAAATGGACGTTGCTTTTTCACGTGATACGGAGGAAAAGGTATATGTTCAGCATCGCATGCTTGAGAAGGGCAGAGAATTGTATCAGTGGCTGGAAGAAGGAGCAATTGTCTATATTTGCGGCGATGAGAAACATATGGCACATGACGTACATGAAACGCTGATACAAATTATTGAACAAGAAGGCGGCAAAAGCAGGGAACAAGCGGAAGCATACCTTGCTGACATGCAGCAGCAGAAACGTTATCAGCGCGATGTATATTAAGCAATACAGATAGAAAGGAGTTACGAAAATGATTAAAGAGAAATTACTACAGGCACCAGAAGGCCCTCCAAGTGATGTGGAGAGGATCAAAAGCGAGAGCAATTACTTGCGGGGCACCCTTGCGGAAACAATGATTGAACCGTTGACTGCAGGGATATCTGATGATGATAACCGATTAATGAAATTCCATGGCAGCTACTTGCAGGACGACAGGGATTTGAGAAATGAACGTGAGCGGCAGAAGCTTGAACCAGCCTATCAATTCATGGTGCGGGTGCGTGCTCCCGGCGGTGTAGCTACACCGGAACAATGGCTCGTCATGGATGACATTGCCCATAAATACGGCAACGGAACGCTGAAGCTGACGACTCGCCAGGCGTTTCAAATGCATGGAATTTTAAAATGGAACATGAAAAAGAGCATTCAAGAAATTAATGCGTCTTTAATGGATACTTTAGCTGCCTGCGGTGACGTGAACAGGAATGTTATGTGTAATCCCAATCCGTACCAGTCGGAAATCCATGCAGAAGTGTACGAATGGTCTAAAGAACTGAGCGATTATCTTTCGCCGCGTACGAGAGCTTATCACGAGATTTGGCTTGATGAGGAAAAAGTAGCAGGTACTCCTGAAACGGAGGAAGAAGTGGAACCGATGTATGGCCCGCTTTATTTGCCTAGAAAGTTCAAAATCGGCATCGCTGTTCCTCCTTCTAACGATGTAGACGTCTTTTCTCAAGATCTAGGCTTCATCGCAATTATAGAAGAAGGAAAGCTGCAAGGGTTTAACGTAGCGATCGGCGGAGGCATGGGAATGACCCATGGGGATAAAAATACATATCCTCAAGTAGCCCGGGTGATCGGTTTCTGTACGCCGGATCAGATTCTAGATGTCGCGGAAAAAGTTATTACGATTCAACGTGATTATGGCGACCGTTCTGTCCGAAAATATGCCCGCTTTAAGTATACAGTTGACAGACTAGGATTGGATGTCGTTAAACAAGAATTGCACAATCGATTAGGATGGGAGCTGGAAGAAGAACGGCCTTATCATTTCGATCATAATGGTGACCGCTATGGCTGGGTAGAAGGAAGCAATGGCCATTGGCATTTTACTTTATTTATTCAAAACGGCCGCGTGACCGATTTGGAGAATTATCCGCTTATGACGGGTTTAAGAGAAATTGCTAAGATCCATACTGGGGATTTCCGTCTCAGCCCGAATCAAAATCTTGTGATTGCGAATGTAACGAGTGAGAAAAAGAATGAAATCGTTGGGTTGATTGAGAAGTACGGATTGACGGACGGTAAGCAACATTCCGCATTACGCAGAAATTCACTGGCTTGTGTGGCTCTTCCAACTTGCGGACTGGCTATGGCTGAAGCGGAGCGTTATCTGCCAGTTCTAATAGATAAGATTGAGGAGATCGTGGAAGAAAACGGCCTGAACGAAGAGGAGATCACTATTCGTATGACGGGATGCCCGAATGGATGTGCCCGTCCAGCCCTGGCGGAAATCGCGTTTATTGGCAAATCTCCAGGAAAGTACAATATGTATTTAGGAGCGGGCTTTTCCGGTGACCGTTTAAGCAAGATTTACAAAGAGAATATCGGAGAAGAAGAGATTTTGGACACACTTCGTCCAATTCTTTCCCGGTACGCAAAAGAGCGGCAAGAAGGTGAACGTTTCGGTGATTTTGTCATCCGTGCCGGCTACGTTAAAGAAGTTCATTCTGGGCTCGATTTTCATGATGAATAGAAGAAACATATCATATTATATAAACCTCTAAAAAAGTAGCAGGGACCGATTTCCGGTTCCCTGCTTTTTTGTGTGCAATATAAGGTGCCACTGCTTGTAGGTTAACTGGTACAATAAAGAAAAAAGGAGAAAATATGCAAATCTATAGTTTGTCGTCCATTGCTTTTTCTTTTATCGGAATGTTATTTATTGGTCTTTCTTTCGTTCTTAGTCATTTTAATGAATATCTATTTGCTATGGGACTGATTTTTTCATTGGCGGGAGTCGTTGTGAGTGTTAGAGCGATTACTAAAGGAGAGACGGGAATAGTGAAATATATTGCTATTGCTGCTTTCGGACTAGTGAATTTGACTGTTATCTGGGCAGCTCCCTTCCATTATATCCAGTTATTCACATGGGTGAAAAATTGGCCGATCATTGAGCAGCTATTAGTAAGGATACGAGAGTCTTAATTAGATCATTGCCTATATATCTTGACATTCGGCACTCCCCATAAGATGAATGAGTATGATAAGAAGTAAATGATAATATTAAAGGTAAGGTGGGCATTGATGAGTAATAATTGGTACGATCCACATTCTTACGGGTACAGGAATCAATGGAATCCTGGCGACTCGTACAATTGGTATCGCCGGATAACGATAGAAGAGGCCATAAAAATTGCTGTAGAACGAGTGCCGGGCCAAGTAGTAAAAGTAGAGCTGGAGCATGAACATGGGAGATGGATTTACGAAGTGAAGATTATTACACCACAAGGCGTCAAATATGAGGTGGAAGTTGATGTGAATACTGGCAGGATTACAAGGGTAGAGCTTGATTAAAAGGATCAATCAAATAAAATGAAAAGAAGCAGCTCTTTTATCAATGGACAGGAGGGCTGCTTCTTTTGAAATAGGCTATGTTAATGACTATTGTTGATTAGTATTTATGATGATACGGATGTTGTTATTTCTTTATTTGTTACCTCAAGGACATCGAGAAGGAAGACGAATACTGGAATCCCAATAATCAACCCCCATACCCCGAAGAAATGCTCTGAGAAAAGAAGGACAATGAACGTATAAAAAACAGGTAAATCTGTTTTAGAAGACATGAGCTTCGGATTTAAAATGTATGCTTCAATAGCATGGATAATGGCGATGGCTAGGACCACATAGAAGACTTTAATAAACCCCCCAATCGTGTAAGCGATCAAGCAAAGTGGAAGAAGTGAAATGATGACACCTGCCACAGGAATGAGTCCTAGAAAGAAGATCATAATCGCTAATCCAAAGATTTGCTGGAATCCGAGAATCGTCAAGGCGATGACTGATAAAAAACAATTAACGATCGCAATAATAAATTGTGCTTCAATGACTTTGCCGAATGTACGTGTAAATTTTTTCCCAAAGAATTCAATCTCATAGTAAAAAGGAGCGATTTTGCTATGTTTAAATTTAGCAGTGAATTCTTGCAAACGATGTTTCTCCAGTAGAAAGAACAAACTTAAAATGAGGGAGATCATAATATCAATACTCATTTTACTAATATCGGTAAACGATTTTAGCAGGAAAGAAAAACCGTTCTCCAAATAGGCGGAAATTTGGTCGCCGGAGATGAATTTTTCGATATAGTTAATAACAATATTCTCATGAGGCTGTGTATAAAAAGCCGTAATGCGTTTAATAAGCTGACCGATTTCTATCGTGATGATTGGCAAGTATTTCACTAATCCAAACGTCAACAAACCGACAATCAGCGAATACATCAGTAAAACAAGGAGCCTGCGATTGAACGGGACACGCTTAGCAGTGAATTCCACAAGGCGATCCATCAAAAAAGCAAAAATAAATGTCAGCAAAATTAAGTTAATCATGCCCCGCATAGCGAATAACATCAAAATAATTAAGCCGGAAATGATGATGCGTTTAACTCCTTTTTTCTGAAAAAATCCTTTTATTTCATCCATCTAGGTCATTGCTCCTTAGTAAGTTTCTCACTTTTGATGCTTTCTCCTTTATTATCAACTCATAAGACCAAGTTGACAAGTAGAAAGACATTTTTTTAAAGGATTATTCGTACCGGGAAAGGATGAACAATCATGTAGTTTTAGGATAAGTCTGTACAAACATTCCGTCCCCTTCCAGCCATTCAGCTATAAAAACATCTTTGTAATCAGAAACACTTTGTGATAATAGCTGCATTTTTAACCAAGATTCATCAAATCCCAAATCTTTGATTTCATCCCACAACACTTCTCCATCACGAATAAGAGTGACAGGGACATAAGCTGGTTTCCCTGGAAGATTGAAGTTTTCCAATGTCGCTTTTTGATATTGTGGTTTCTTTAATATACTAATGGAACCATTAGCCTCTAAATAACAAAAGGCTACTTCACGAATGGAAAAGGTTTCACTTTGGCGAAGCAGACTTTGCAGCTGATTGAGATTCATCCGGCTCTTTCTTAAAGCTTCTGGGTCAACGATTCCGTTGTTAATAATAGCAGCAGGCTTTCCTTGAAAAATACCACGGAAAAACAAATGTTTTCTTCCAAGATATTCGACAGTAAATAGTAACAATCCCCACAAACTCATTGAGTAAATAATATAGAAAGTTCCCACTTTATCATCATATAAGGCATTTCCCAGCAGTTCACTTAACACAATAGAGGCGATAAAAGTGAAGGGGGTAATTTGATTAATGATTTTCCTTCCAACCCACTTAACGATTATAAAAAGAAGGAAAAATCCAGTAATAAGTTCCATTGTTAAATGCATGATATTCATATTGATACATACTCCAATCTAATCATTCTTTATATAATTATTATCAATCATTTCCAATTGGTGTTTGTTGTAGTACGTATTTTACTGAGTAGATGTTTTCGTGAATGATGGGTTAAAAGTGGAGGTTTATGGGGTTAATTTGATGGAATGGTTATATTTTCCTAGAGGATAAATATTTAGATTAATATATAATAAGTGTTTAGAATATTTTAGAAAGGGAGTTTCATATGATTAAGATTCTAGTAAGGTGTCTTGCGGCCTTGTTCATATTCATCCTAGTTTTGCCGTATTCCAGTCAGGCTGCCACAGTTCAATCTTTTAAAGATGTAACGAGCTTTAAAAAAGAGATTGAGTTTTTAACGAGTAAAGAAATTATTTTTGGTTACCCAGATGGTACATTTCGTCCAAATGAGCCTATTAAACGGGTTCATGCTGTGCAGATGATTATGCGTGAAATGAAGCCCGAACTTGGCAAGGCGCCTAATCCAAACTTTAAAGATATTAAGCCGGGGGACCGAGGCTATGAGGAAGTAGCTAAAGCGGTAGAAATGGGGATTATCTCTGGAAAGGGAAATAATATTTTTGATCCGCAAGGGAATTTAACTCGTGCAGAAATGGCGATCATTCTTGTGAGAGCCTATGAGTTAGGCGGTATTTATCCGAAAGGCTTTACTGATGTTCCGATGTCATCTAAAGCATACTGGTATATTTCTTCGTTAGCTGCCAGCAATATTACAGTCGGATATCCTGATGGCACGTTTAAACCGGTACAGCCAATTAACCGTGCCCAATTTTCTGCATTTATGGCCCGGATCATTGAACCTTCTTTCCAGCCGAAGAATGTAGGAATAGCTGATACGCTTTTAGAGGCGTTGTTTGATGGTGATATTCTTGATTATGATATCGATCCCGTAAAACCGATTGTTTATTTGTTAGATGGCAGCACGAATGAAGTTGTTGCTTTAAACTATGAGACATATGACGCTGAGTCTGTGGAGTTGGACTTGCCAGCAGAACGCATTGCTTATGCGAACAACAAGATTTATGCCACTCAATTAAAAGGAAAGCACGATTACTATGTGCCTGACAAGGATCAACGAGGAGCATTTGCTGTAATTGATGCGGCAACGATGAAACAAGACAAGGTCATCAATATTGATCTTGATCCATATGACATTGAAGCGGATGACAATGGCATTGTTTATATCTCATCAGGCTCTGGACAGCATACAAAACTTGTCAGCTTTGACAGCAAGACGGGTGAAATTATCAGTTCACAAGGGATCTATGCGCGAACACTGATAGAGATGCACCCGTCCCAAAAAAGGTTGTATACGATCACGACTGCCCTTTCGCCGAGAACGATGAGTTCGTTTGCCATTACTAACGGCGCATTAAACGAAGAACAGCGTTCACCGTACCATGGCGATTATGATTTGAATAAAGATTTAACGATTTCACCGGATGGAAAATATATTTTTAACAGTACAGGCCACATTTTTCGCTCTTCTGCTACACCAAGTGCGGACATGGTTTATTTCGCTAAGCTGGATCGTCCATACAGCTCTATTGCTTTTGACGCTGAGTACGGCGAATTATATACAGCTAACAAGAAAAATTACATCCAAGCATATGATTATAAAACAATGAAGCCGATCGAGCAATTGGAAACATACGGAAATGTTGATAAAATGTTCTACATTCCGAAAGAGAATATATTGCTTATTTTCTCACAAGTCACTCTAGGCGGCTCCACTGTTCCATTTACAGGCTTGGAGAAAGTGTATTTTGAGATAGAAGAATAAAATAAATATTCATCTTCATGCCATCCCTTTGATGCAATCAAGCAAAGAGGGGCTGGTGTTTTTGTGAACATACGAATCGGTGACAGAAAAAATGGGTGCGTTAAAAGAATAAAAGAAAAGGGGACCACCTTTCTTCGCTTAATGACAGCGGTAAAAGGATGGTCCCCTCGTCTAATTAATTCATTTTTTGCAAAGCTCTGCTTGCAGCGGCTGCTTTGGCGCCGGATTCAAAAAGATCCAATTGCATCGTTACAAAGCTTTCTTTGTCACTTAACGCTATAATCGTGCCATTTGTTGTGGATTTCACTTCCGTACCAGCATCTGTCAGGCGTTTTAGGACAGACGCATCTGCGAAATCTGCTCCTTTTCCATGTGACAATACAGCAAGAGTTGGCGCAACAGTGTCGACAAATTCTTGCGATGTTGCTGTTGCTGCACCGTGCTGGCCTGCTTTCAACACTTCTGCATCAAGCGTATATTTCGTCATTAACTGTTTTTCTAATTCCGTTGTGGCATCAGACATGAGCAAAAAGTCGATGTCGCCATGGCTGACTTCGAGAACGACTGAGCCATCGTCTGCGTTTTCAGCTTGACTGTTGGCGTTTAGAACGTTGATGGACACCTCTTGATCTGTTGATAGATTTTGTCCTTCTTTCGCTGGTGTTAATGCCAATTTTTTTGCTTTCACTGCATTTACATAATCTGTATACTCTTTTGACGTGCCCGTTAAGCCAGAGTCGATAACTTTTTGGACGTTAAAATGATGAATGACATAGTCAGCACCGCCGATATGTTCTGAATCAGGCTGCGTCGCAATGAATGTATTGATCTCTTCAATTCCAAGAGCTTCGAGTTCTTGGGCGATGGCTGTATCGGACGGACCGGCATCAACAAGTACTGTTTCTCCGCTCGGAAGGCCGATTAAGGTTGCATCACCTTGACCGACGTTCAGGAAAAGGATGCCAAATGCGTCACCGGCAAAGGAATCCATCGCTCTTGATAAAAAGGCAGCGAATTGTCCGCGTGTAACTGGAGCGTTTGGTCGGAATGTTCCATCTTCATACCCGTACGTAATGTCGGCAGCGACAATATTTTTTATGTAAGGATAAGCAGCTGAACTTGGCGAAACGTCAGGAAAGTCAACATCAGCTTCATCTGTCAGATCGAATGCTTTGGCAAGAATGATCGCCATTTGCGCACGTGTAACTGTTTGATTAGGCCGAAATGTATGATCCGGGAAGCCGGAAATGATACCTTCTTCTACAGCAGAAGTGATATAACCGGAAGCTGTATTCGATGCATGTACATCGATAAATGGCGTGTTTCTTTTTTCTCCGTCAAGATCAAACGTTTTTCCGATTAAAATAGCGGCTTGCGCCCGTGTTACTGCTTGATCAGGTTTGAATGTGCCGTCCGGATAGCCGCTGATGATTTCCATATCGGATAAGAAATCGATGTCCTCAAAGAAGCGGTGGGAATCAGGCACATCTGTAAACGAAGCCGCTTGTGCGAACGGCGTAAACAGAGTCAAGCCAAGAATAAAACTGAAAAATATAGATAATGGCTTTTTCAAATTAGTAACTCCTTTCAATTGTTGTAATCAGTATAAGTGAGGAAAAAATAAAAAAATACAGGAAGTTTTTGGCGAATAATCCTGCAGCTTATTTCTGTAACAATCAAATTTAATAAGAAGTCAAATTTTATGTTAAACTATTGTTATCATTAAAAAAAACGGTTTCTTAAACCGTTTGGCGTGTGACCGTGAAAAACAGGAGGCAACAAAATGAGCGAAATCAATCATTTACAAAAAGACGCGATCGACGTGTTAAAGGAGACGAGCAGGACGTTTTTTATTCCTATCAGTCAGCTTGCTCCAGGCGTACAAGAAGCTGTCGCATCGGCCTACTTATGTATGAGAGCGATCGACGAAATAGAAGACCATTCGGAACTCGATCAGGCAGCGAAAAGCAGCCTGCTGTATTCAATCAGCGACATGTTGACGAACCCATTTAATAAAGGGAAGTTTGAATCGGCCATTGCTCCTTATCAATCAGTCTTACCAGAAGTCACTGTGCGGCTCAGTGATTGGATTGACTTTTGCCCGGCGACGATTGTTGAGAATGTGTTAAGTGCAACGTCTACGATGGCAAAGGGGATGGCTGAATGGGCAATGAAAGGCTGGAAAGTCAAGGACGAAGAAGACTTAGATCAATATACGTTTTATGTTGCCGGTTTGGTAGGAGTGATGCTTTCTGATATTTGGAAGTGGCATGATGGGACGGAAACAGACAAGCATTTAGCAATCGCTTATGGCCGCGGCTTGCAGTCTGTTAATATTCTCCGAAATCACACAGAAGACGGCGAAAGAGGTGTAAATTTCTTCCCGGAGGGGTGGGGATTGGAAGAGATGTTTGCGTACGCCAGACGAAACTTGGCATTAGCTGACGTTTATATAGAAGATATTAAAGAAGGCTCCATTCTTAATTTCTGCAAAATTCCGCTGGCTCTTGCTCATGGCACACTTGACGCTTTGGAAAAAGGAAAAGAAAAAATGAGCAGAGCTGAAGTGAATGAAATGGTCAGCGAAGTAGTAAGTAAATAATGAAGATAGGAAAACTGTCTCCAAAGTCAATGAAGTACTGGCTTTGAGGCAGTTTTTTTTATGTGTGAAGCTAGAATAATTGAAGGAAAGCTGCCTCATAAAGGTCTGCCTTCATCTTCAATACACTATGTATAGTGGATATTCATCCTTTGAATATACAGTATATGGTTGATGCGAGGTCCGACACTTTAGTATAGAGACAGCTGTTTTGGGCTGTGAAATTGGGAGTCCTTATTGCTTAACCTGTTACTTACTCACCCTTTGTTTGGATGACTTGTGGATGCTTTCCTGACTTATCCTGCATTTGTTTTCCTTTGTTTGCATCGAAGGCAGTGGGAGGTGACCCCGCATGATTAGATGCGAACTGATTTCTGCCTGTTTTTGGTTTGCTCATTTGTATATCCCTCCTTTTCCATTATAGCTTTGCCAAAATGAAGAGAGATATCAATGATTTGTTTAGGGAATTGTTTCCTGAAGGGAGTGGTTTTTCTTTTTTTGCTATGTTAATGACTATTGTTGATTTTTCTACTTTGTTGCTTTTCGCTGCAGGTGAGCTTAACAAAGCCATTTTTTAAACAACAAATGATCATTACAAATTTAGATTTTATATCATTCAATATTTATGCTTAGTTTTATTACGAATATATTACAATATTATTTTTAATGTTACAAAGCAATCAGAGATCTACATAATTAACCTATTTCTGTCGAAAAGTAGAGTAAGAGTAGAAATGTGGATGTTTAAGAAGAAAGTTGTATACTAGAATCAAATGGTAAATTTTATGAAAGGAGATAAAGTTGTGAGAAAAAGTGTGGTTTTTGTCATATTAGCGTTTGTTTTAGTCGTCCCTCTTTTTGGATTTCACACAACGGCGCAGGCCAGCGGATTTACGGACGTGCCTAGCCGGGCGTTGAAAGAAGTGAACTATTTGATGAAAGGGGGCATTGCCCACGGTTCATCAGCGACGAGATTTTCTCCTGAGACAGTGGTGACCCGCGAAGAAGCAGCTGTATTTATCAGCCGGGCTTTGCAGTTAGATGGCACAAAGCGTGAGACTGTTTTTAAAGATGTATCGGCGGATAACGATTCATCCGGCTACATTCAATCAGCAGTAGAAAAAGGAGTTTTGTCCGGTTACGCTGGCGGAAAATTTCTTCCATATAAAGAAGTGACACGTGGTGAAATGGCTGTAATGATGTCAAGGGCATTCGGCTATGAGTTTGGCGGTACGCTGTCTGGGGCAGCGAATGCATTGATGTCACGAGGGATCGCAAACGGAGTAGAAGATGGAACGTTCGGGTCCAGCCGGCAGATTATCCGTGCTGACTTTTCCGTATTCCTTGCACGCGCGATCAATCCCGAATTCCGTACGAAAAACACTGCCCAATTTAAAAAGAAGTTATGGGTAAATGCCACTAGTTTGAATGTACGTACAGGTCCAGCTACTAGTTATGAGAAGGTCGGTTCCCTCAAAACAAATGCGGAAGTATCCGCTAGTCATGAAATTGGCAGCTGGATTTATATTCAATCAGGCAGCCTTACAGGATTTGTACATAAAAGCTACTTGAGTGACAAGGAGTCAGCGAACAGCGGCAATAATGACTCTGATAAAGGCGATATAGATGACGGCAGCGAAAATCCCGGCACAATAGATAACGTGGACCCGCGCCTTGCTAACCAAGTAATCATTCTTGATCCTGGCCACGGCGGCGGGGATTCTGGAGCTGTCGGTTTCGGATTAAAAGAAAAAGATGTTGTGCTCGATACAGGTTTAAAAGTAAATGAATTATTTAAGAAAACACCGTTTCAAGTGTATATGACTCGTACAAGTGATACCTTTCCAACGTTATCAGAACGTCCGAAATTTGCCAAAAGTAAGGGCGGAAATGTATTCGTCAGTATCCATGCAAATGCCGGGGGCGGAACGGGGATTGAGACTTACTATTATGCAGCAGCAACAAACCCGTATGTTTCTGATAGCAAGCTGCTAGCGACAAAAATCCAGCAGCGTATGCTTACCGCTTTACAGTTGAAAAACCGTGGGGTGAAGACAGCTGGTTATTACGTAATCAAATACAACAGTATGCCGGCAGCCCTTGCTGAACTTGGTTTTATAGATAATAAAAACGACAATGAGAAACTGAAATCAGATTACTGGCGTGCACAAGGTGCTAAAGCCATCTACCTCGGAATTTTGGACTACTACAAAGAGAAAGGCTACAACGTCGATTCCCTTTATGACGCGGCAAAATAAAAGAAGAATGCTCTAAAAGCCAAGCTTTTAGAGCATTCTTCTTTTTATTGTAAGAAAAGTGATCGAACGGTCGGACAACTCATGAAGAAAACGGATAAATAATCCGAATAGTGAACAATTGTAGTTTACTCGTCTTCAATCTATCGCAGGTTAAGAAAATATATTCCATAATTTCCATATATGATAAAATTATGTAAATGCGTATGTTAAGATAAACATAGACAATTTTTGGGAGTAGTCACTTATGAATAAAAAAATGATCTCTTCTTTTTTTATTGGATATAGTTTGCTTTTTTTCGGCTCTATGTATATATATGAACAAAAAAATTCTCAGCCGGCAGTGGTCGATGCTGGAAGGCTGCTGCCGACAACTGTAAAAAGTATTAAGCAGGCGGAGGGAGAGCGACAATTGCAGACTATCATCCGTCAGGCCAAACAAACGGGAGATAAGATTTCAATTGCCGGTGTGCAGCACAGTCAGGGCGGGCAGACGTATTATCCGAATGCAATTATGATTGATATGACAAGATACAATAAAATTCTCGAGTTTCATCCACAAAAACAAACGATTACTGTTCAAAGCGGAGCGACTTGGGACGATATTCAGCAGCGGATTAATCCGTATGGTCTAGCAGTAAAAGTCATGCAGTCGCAAAACATTTTTACTGTTGGCGGATCGTTAAGTGTAAATGTTCATGGCCGTGACATTCGAAATGATTCGTTAATTGATACAGTTGAATCGTTTCGGCTGCTCACAGCAGACGGAGAAATTATTCATGTCAGCCGAGAGGAGAACGAAGAGCTTTTCCCTCTCGTGATTGGTGGATACGGCTTGTTCGGAATTATTTTAGACGTTACTTTCACGTTAACAGAAGATGAACTATATAAAACGAATACAAAGTTTATTGATTATAGAGAATACGCGTCTTATTTTACAAAAGAGGTTACGAATAATCCTCATGTAAAAATGCATTTAGCCCGTATTTCAATTGCGCCTGATACATTTTTACGGGACATGTACGTAACGAATTGGACACTCGCTGCCAATCAACAAGACCTTTCTTCTTATAATCAATTAAAAGAAGACCGAATCGTGGCGGCACCGAAAATGCTGCTCGGTTTTTCTCGTTATAGCGGCTGGGGGAAAAATAGTTTTTGGGAGCTCCAACGGACATACATGGAACAAGGAAACGGAAAGCTGGAAACGAGAAATAACGTTATGAGGTCGGAAACGGCATTTATGGAATACGAAAACAGCAGACGAACAGAAGTTTTGCAGGAGTATTTTGTCCCAGTTAATAAATTTACGAGTTATATAGACGATTTACGAAATGTGTTGGAACAAGAAGAGTTTAATTTACTTAATATTACGATCCGTTACGTGAAGAAAAATGAGCGGGCCGTTTTGTCCTATGCAAAAGAAGATATGTTTGCATTGGTTTTACTCATTAATCAAGGGCGGTCTTCAGTGGATGTCAAACAAACCGAAAAGGTCATTCGAAAGATGATTGATGTTACGCTTAAGTATAATGGCAGTTACTATTTGCCTTACTACCCGTATCCGACGAAAGCGCAGCTGCGCACGGCTTATCCGCACAGCGAAGAGTTTTTTCGCATGAAAAGAAAGTACGATCCGGATGAACGCTTCATGAACTTTTTCTATGAGGAGTATGGCAAATGAATTTTCAGCGATTTATTTTTTCACAAAGCTTAATTATGATGGCAGGCAGTATGATTTTTCCTTTTTATGTGCTGTTGCTGAGAAATATTGGGGACAGCTACTCACAATTCGGCTGGGCGTATGGCTTGTTTGCCTTAACGTCTGCCGTTGCTTATCCAGTGATTGGAAAAATGGCGGACAAGTCAGGCGATCGGAAGCTGCTCATTTTTTATGCGTGGGGGATGGCTGTACTCCTGTTGTTCTTTCCACTCGTTACAGAAGTATGGCAAGTATACATTTTGCAAATCTTTATGGGACTGCTTGGTGCCTTGCAGAAAAACACAGAAAAAACGTCGCTCGCCCGCCGTGTCGCTAAAGAAACAGCTGGTAAAGAAATCGGAAACTATCACACATGGACATCAATTGGAGCGGCTGTCGCTATCATTTTAACTGGTTATCTTGTTGACTTTCTGACGATTGGTACGATTTTTTTATCTAGCTTCAGTCGTATACGTTATTAGCGGGATGGTTTTAATAAAAAACGAGCAGCAAAATAAAAAAGGGAGAGGTGCGTTATAGTGAAAAAACTTTTAACAATCCTGTTAGTAGTTTTAATTGCCGGCTGCTCGTCCTCATATAATGAAGAAGCAGGATACAAACAATCAACGATTTACAATGATTTTCCTGTTCCAGAAAATGCCGAACCTCAGGAAGCAAAGTTTGGCAACCCTAACATAGAAAAGGGGGTTAAATATGAATTAAAAAACATTGGAGGCGAGCAAGGGCTGCTGCCGCCCGAGCGGTATTTTCAAGAGCTGGAGGAAAGAGGATGGAAAGAAGAGAAAGACAAACAAATGGGATCGGTTCACTTATTCAAGAAAGATGATACAGTGATGTTAGTTGATATTAAACAAGACTATTTTAATTTGTATCAAATGAAAGTAGGTGCACCCTACTAAAGCAGTGGGAAGGATAGAGGCATGCATATAAATATTGGAGATGTATTGTGGCAATTATTTAATTTAGGGCTGCTTGTGCTTATTGTGATTTTTATCGTGCAGTTTTTTCGTTCGGCCAAACAAAGGAAAACGCAGCTTGATCGCATTGAAAGTAAGATAGATGCAATGAATGCTTTTATTAAAAAGAGGGACGAATGAAGCAGGAGGCTCTAGTAAATGAAAGAAAAAATTTTAAAAACCATTACCCAAATCGAAAAAGATTACAATGTCAAAATAGTGTATGCATGTGAATCTGGCAGCCGCGCGTGGGGCTTTCCTTCGAAAGACAGCGATTATGATGTGCGGTTTGTCTATGTGCATGAAAAAGATCATTATTTAAGCATTGACCCGGTCGGTGTCGGCACGAAGCGGGATGTGATTGAACTGCCGATAAATGACCTGCTTGATATGAATGGCTGGGAGCTGACGAAAGCGTTAAAACTATTTCGCAAGTCCAATCCGCCTCTTTTGGAATGGCTGCAATCGACGATTGTTTATTACGAAGCTTTTTCAACCATTGATCGGATGAAAAATTTACATAGAGAGGTTTTTGCACCGCATTCTTGCTTGTATCATTATTTAAATATGGCCCGCAACAATTATCGGGAATATTTGCAAGGGGAAAACGTAAAAATTAAAAAGTATTTTTATGTCCTTCGCCCTGTGCTGGCTGCGAAATGGATTGAAGAGTTCAATGAATTTCCGCCGCTTGAGTTTCAAACACTGCTGGAAAAAATGATTCCAGCGGGAGAGATAAAAGACGCCGTTGCTATTTTATTAGAGAGAAAAATGTCTGGTGATGAACTTGATGTGGAGCCGAGGATCTACATCATCAATCAATTCCTTAATGAAGAAATCGTTCGGCTTGAAGCATATGCGAAAAGTTTAAACGTCCACATTCCCGATCCAACCGGACAGCTTGATGAGCTGTTTAGAGATACGCTGGAAGAAGTATGGGATAAATGAAGAACTGCTTATCTTATTTTAGATCAATGATCTGCCGTCTAAACTTGCTATAGAAGCTGTCTCAAAACAAAAGGATCCACTCCTTATGAGACAGCTTTTTAGTCGATCATATTTTAAAGGGCAGCCATTTCAAAAGAGGAGACCTATGTTTATCAACTACTTTTAACTCATCCATTAATAGTTTATCTTGGTGGTCGATGATCCATTTTTTTAAATCATGTTTATCTTTAAAATGAGAATAATAAGTTTCGCCACCTTTGCCAACAGCATTGACAACATATCTGTACGTATGATCCATATCGTCCACCTTCGTTATTTATTGTTTTCAACAAGCATTATAACAAGGTTAAGTTAATATTCCACTATTTTTTTATGAAAAACATGTGAAGATTCATTTTTAAAAGTGAATAAACCAATGGGCCATATCCAGAGGAGAATAATATATGAAAAAAACAATAATAATGACAGTGATCGTCTTCGTCTCTCTCATTCTTGCAAGTTGTAAAGGTTTGGATGACGAAAACCGTCACGTCCAAGTTGAATAAGAAAAGTGGCCGGTACTTAAAACAGTAAGCGGCAGGAAAATTATTGCTGAACTGGAACAAACAACGAAGGATACAAAAATAAGAAGAGATAGGACAGAGCATACTGGTTGAAGCATCCGGTCCAATTTTCGAGTCTTATCCTGGACAAGGTTCAGTCAAATATGTAAAAGTGCTGCCAACATATCAGCCTGAAAAAGCGGATTTAACTGAAGCGAAAGTTGTACGTCAAGCCATTAAGCAATCAAAAAAAGGAGAAAGATTCGTGCTCGCTGTTAGTAACATTGCGTTTGATGTGAAAGCGGATCAATGGAAGGTGGAATTTACCGAAGAGCAAGATGTTTTTGAAGTGATTGTGGATGATCGATAAAAGAAAAGACGGAACGATGAAAAGAACACGTACAGTAGTTTTAGTCATAAAAAAGCTATTTTCAGTAAACTAAAAAATAGGTATTAATATCCTGGGAAATAATCGAAGGAAGACCGATACTAAAATAGTAGATATCTATTCCACTATATTCCTATAGTATATTCTTCCTTCTACCATTATTCTAATATGGAGACAAATGAAGCAATAGGAAAAAGTGATGATGAAAGGAGTGGAAGGAAGGAAAATGAATCAGGAAATACAGCTTAAGGCCCTCGTTCATAAAAATGAGAATAAGTATTTTTGGCTCGTACTTGTGATTAGTCTTCTTACATATATTGGTTTCGTTATGTCGATTGTGGGTATTTTTATTATAGTAGGCTTGTTTGCTCTTTCGTTATTTTTACACGCGCTCTCGATTGGGTATATTCGTATGAATGCGGTGAAGTTAACAGAGAGACAGTTTCCGGATGTATACGAGCAAACAAAAGAATTGTGTGAGAAAATGGGGATTTCATCTGTGCCCGACGTCTATGTGATGGAGTCGGCGGGAGCATTGAATGCATTTGCTACTCGTTTTTTTGGAAAGAATATGGTCGTCGTTTATTCGGAAATTTTTGAATTGACGACGAGGGGAGCAAAGGATGAATTGGCGTTTGTGATTGCACATGAGCTGGCGCATATTAAGAGGAATCATTTATCAAAAATGTTGTTTATTTTACCAGCGATGTGGATACCAGGGATTGCCGAATTGTATTTGCGGGCTTGTGAATACACATGTGATCGCTATGCTGCATATTATATAGGTAATCGGGAAGCAGCTAAAAATAGCTTAACGATTCTTGCTGTCGGCAAAGCACTTTATCAACGGGTAGACCGGACAGAATATTTAGATCAAGTTAATCAGGAAAAAGGTTTTTTCGTCTGGCTGAGTGAAGTGCTGTCAACACATCCGCCTTTACCGAAACGAATATATGAAATTGCTCTGTTCTTTGATGAACCAGAGCAGACTGTCATTGTGAAGAAGACAAGGAAGCTCGTTTGGCTGTGGATACCAGCCGCTTTACTGACCTTTGGGCTGATTGTAGCAGGCAGTGTCTATGGGATAGAGAAACTTTCTGATTTCGCTTTTTCTGATGAGTACGAGGAAGTTGAGGAGAGTGAAACGCCGGCGGGAGATATTCCTCCGGTGATCGAAGCTGCAGTAAAAGGAGACACCGCGAAAGTCAGTGCCTTTATCCAAAAGGGAGGAGATGTTCATATAACAGATAACCAAGGATATACGCCGCTTCACTGGGCTGTCTTAGACAGCAATAAAGAGATGGTCGATCTGTTATTAAAAGCCGGCGCTGATCCGAACGAAGAGGATGATTATGGAATGACTCCATTTACAGCCGCCGCCCAGCAAGGAAATGCCGAAATGGTGGAAAGGCTGGCAAAAGCCGGAGGGGAACTGAATTATCAAAGTGCAGACGACGAAACGACACCATTGCTGTATGCTGTATTCAGTGAAGATGCTGCAACAGTAGAGACGTTATTGAAGTTAGGAGCCGATCCTGAATATAGAGACAGTGAAAACATGACTGTCTTGATGTACGCGATTGAATCAGGAGATCGTGACATTATTGCCTTATTAAAAAAGGCGAGCTAATAGAGGAAGAAGGAGAGAGAGTACATGATTACACAACCAGCGGGGTTTTGGAGAAGGTTGTTTGCTAATATTTTAGATGCCATTATTATAGGTGTGCCTTTATCTATTTTAAGTTATTTTATTGTAGGAAACTGGGATGGAGATGTATTCACGAGCGTTATAAACGCGTTATACGCTTTAGTGCTGCCTGTGATTTGGTCAGGGTATACGATTGGAAAAAGGATACTTGGCGTCCGCATTGTCAAAGTAAATGGTGACAAGTTAGGCTTTGGGGCTATGTTGATGCGTACGCTTGTCGCAGGTCTTGTTTACGTTGTAACGTTAGGTATCGGTTTAATCATTAGTGCCTTTATGGTCGGCTTGAGAGAAGATAAGCGTGCGATCCATGATTTTATTGCAGGCACATATGTGACTCGTGAAAAACCTTAATAAGCAGGGCAGAGAGCTGTCTTAAGGGCTTCTCCAATTTATACAGTTGGAAAGGTTAGGCCTTTATGAGGCAGCTCTTTTATTGTAAGCCTGTGTTAATGACCATTGTTGAATGGAGCGGAAAGCGGGTACCTGCAACAGAAATCAACAGGGAAGTTTAACAAAGCCTATTTTACGTAAGAGGAGCGATCTTCTTCAAGTAAGGGAGAAGACTGCCCTCCCTTACACTTTTTTATTTTTAGAAAAATCTGAAAGTGTTATTGCGAATCTATGTTTTTAATGGCACAATTAAATAAAAATACTTGATAGTATGATGGAAAAAGAATAGAATCGCTGCTTTGAGAAGTAGTTTAAAAGCGAAGATGATCGGTTTTAACATGTACATATCAGCATGGCGTAAAATATATATTTTATTCTTGGCTGCTGCGTACATGAGCAGCAAATGATCGAAGGGAAAAGGGAAGACGATGAAATTTAAAACAAAACTGTATGTAGGGTTTGGCTTTCTTTTCGCGCTGTTTATTGTTTCTTATCTTATTCTTATGGTCATGCTGAATGAGCTTAGCCATAATACAAAGGTTGCCGTAAAAAACTATGAGATGCTTGATTTAGCTAATACGATTCGAAATGAATTGAATGCGTTCAGCCGAGACTCAAGGGGAATGTCGGCTAATCCGCCTGAAGACCTGTATAAGCAATTCGAGAAAAATAAAGAACAGGCTTTTCGCAATGTAAATGAAGCGATTGAATCGTTAGAAAAGCTGGACAAGCGTGAAAAGTCACAGCAGTTAATCCAGCAGTTAAAGATAACAGGTAAGGAATATCATGATCTGGAAGAAGAAATGGACGCATTAAGATTGGCAGGGGAATTTTTTGAAGTAGATGACCGTTTTTGGTATGAAAGCTTAGACTTAAGAGAAAGAATGAGTGAGCTTGCAGGTGAATTACAAACGATCCAGAAAAAGACGATTGATAAGGAACTGAAACAATCTGTCCAAACATATAAACGAGCGAATCAAATGATTTTCATCTATGTGTTAGCCGGTTTTCTTGCAGGCGTTGTGATGACCATTTGGATCCTTCGGAGTGTGACAAGGAACTTGAACAAAGTGACGTCTGTGATGACAAAAGTTGATTTCAGCCAATCTGATCAGCTGCCGCGCATAGAGGTCATGACCAAAGATGAAATTGGAGAAATCGCTGTGGCGTTCAATGAAATGGCTCAATCTCTCGAAGAGCACGCTATGGAGGAGAAAAAATTAAAAATTGAAGCAGAGGATCAAAGCTGGTTAAATAAGAAAATAGCTTCGATTGCTAATATGTATCCGGGAATAGATGATTTGGAAACATTAGCCCGTTTGTTCATTACGAAGGTTGCTCCGATCGTAGGGGCAGATTATGGTGTTTTCTATATGAAGGATCGTAACGGAGAGGGATTGCAAAAGCTTGCTGCCTATGCTGATTACGATCGGGAAATAGGCAAAGAAAGCTTTCGTCTAGGGGAAGGGATCGTTGGACAATGTGCAAAGGAAAATCGCATTATCTATCTTGATCAAGTCCCTCCGGGGTATATACAAATTAAATCAGGTCTTGGCACGGCTCCGCCGGCTCATGTCCTTGTCATTCCAGCAGAATTTCATGGGGAAGTGCTCGCTGTTGTTGAGCTGGCCTCATTTGAAACGTTCAGCTCCCTGGAACAAAAGTTTCTTCTGGAGATTATGCGCACTGTTGGTGTGAACATAAACAGTATTTTAAGGCATATGCAAGTAGAGAAGCTGCTAGGTGAATCACAGATGTTAACTGAGGAGCTGCAGAGTCAATCAGAAGAACTGCAGCTGCAGCAGGAAGAGCTGCGCACAGTGAATGAGCAGCTGGAAGAGCAATACGAACAGTCTGAACAGAAGACGAAAGAATTAGAAAAAATAAAAGATATGCTAGAGGAAAAAGCACAACAGCTGCTCGCTAGTTCACAATATAAATCAGAGTTTCTTGCAAATATGTCTCATGAGCTGCGAACTCCGCTTAACAGCTTGCTCATCCTAGCTCAAATGCTTGCTGAAAATGCCAGCGGTACCCTCACTCCGAAACAAGTGGAGTATGCAAGAACTATTTTCTCTTCAGGTAATGATCTGCTGCATTTAATTAATGACATACTAGACATCGCAAAAATTGAAGCCGGCAAAATGGAAGTTGTTTTCGAGAATGTAAAGATAAATGAGATAAAAGAGTTCATCCAATCACAATTTGCTCCGATTGCTCGCATGAAACAAGTCCAATTACATGTTCAACTTGCTCCTGATTTACCAGAAGTCATTCATACGGACAAACAGCGTTTACAGCAAGTGCTTAAAAACTTATTATCCAATGCGTTTAAGTTTACTGAGCATGGGTCTGTATCTTTAATGATACAAAAGGCTGAAAGTGAACATCCGGATGTAGAGTTGGCTTTCATCGTTCAGGATACAGGGATTGGAATTTCAAAAGAAAAGCAGGAAAGTATTTTTGATGCATTTAAACAGGCAGATGGCACGATCAGCCGCAAATATGGCGGAACCGGATTAGGGCTTTCCATTAGCCGGGAGATTGCTCATTTGTTAGGCGGTTTCATTGAAGTTGAAAGTATAGAACAGAGCGGAAGCACATTCACCTTGTATTTACCCAACTATCGAAAAATAAAACCATTTCAGCGATCCCTTCCTGAAATGGAAGCAGCGGCTGGATTGGCTGAAGCGGCGGATTCCATGCTTGTCGATACAGCTAAACCATTATTAAAGCCGGATGGTGTGAAAGAAAAGCAGCTGTCTAGGAGGAAAGAATTGCTTCGGGGAAAGCAAATACTCATTGTAGATGACGACATGCGTAATATCTTTGCTTTAACTACGGCGCTTGAAGGTTATGAAGTGGATGTGCTGTTTGCGGAGAATGGCAAGGAAGGGATTACATTGTTACAACAAAATCCTGGGGTCGATTTAATCCTCATGGATATTATGATGCCAGAGATGAATGGATTCGAAGCTATTCAAGCGATACGCCAAATGCCGGAATTCCAGCGGCTGCCGATTATTGCTCTTACAGCTAAAGCGATGAAAAATGACCGAAAGCAGTGTATTGAGGCAGGAGCTTCTGATTATATTAGCAAGCCGGTGAACCTAGAACAATTATTTTCGATCATGCAAGTATGGTTATATAGATAGGTGGGGGTAGAGTGACTAACGGGGTAATGGAACAAGAAGAATACAGCGAATGTCAGCTGCATAATGAAATGGAAACAATAGAAATAGACTTATTACTCGAAGGGATTTATCGTTACTATGGACTTGATTTTCGCAACTATGCTCGTCCGTTTTTAAAGCGCAGAATTTGGAACCGGATTCGAGCCGAAAATGTATCGAGCATTTCGGGTTTACAAGAAAGGGTTTTTCATGATCCCTATGCTATGAAAAAACTGTTTTGTGATTTTTCCATTAACGTCACAGAAATGTTTCGTGACCCGAGCTTTTTTCTATCCTTTCGAACACAGATTATCCCGCTCTTAAGAGAACACTCTGAAGTTCGAATTTGGCATGCCGGCTGTTCGACTGGAGAAGAAGTGTATTCTATGGCAATTCTTTTGCAAGAAGAAGGACTGTATGAAAAAACGCGGATTTATGCGACAGATATGAATAACAATGTATTAAAGTATGCGCAAAGAGGCGAGTTTCCTTTGCATAGAATGCAGCTGTACACGAAGAATTATTTGGCTGCGGGAGGAACGAGAGCGTTCTCGGAATATTATACAGCCGAACATGAAAATGCGAAATTTGATCCATATTTAGCCAAAAATGTGATTTTTGCTGAGCATAATTTGGCGGCTGATCGTTCGTTCAATGAATTTCATGTAATTATTTGCCGCAATGTGATGATTTATTTTAATAAATTGCTTCAAAATCGTGTATATAATCTTCTTCACCAAAGTTTAAGTGTATCCGGCATTCTAGGACTAGGCAGTAAAGAAGGGCTTAAATTCACAAGTATTGCAAATTTTTATGAGGAAGTGGATCCAATTGAAAAATTATATCGAAAGATTAAATAATCCTTTGTCCACTCACGTCATGCCGGCAAGTAGTGAAGAGAAAGAAACGAAAAGCATGCAAGCGGTAAAGCAGCAAAAAGTAAACATTTTAATGGTGGACGACCGTCCCGAAAATTTGCTGACATTAGAAGCCGTACTGACCTCATCTGACTATCACCTCGTGTGTGCAAATTCTGGGGAAGAGGCCTTGAAGAAAGTACTTGAACAAGACTTTGCTGTGATTTTGTTAGACGTACAGATGCCGGGATTAAATGGATTTGAGACAGCCCATCTGATTAAAGCGCGGGAAAGATCTAAATATATTCCTATTATTTTTATCACAGCTATTAGTCAAACGAAGAAAAATGTTTTGCAAGGGTATAATCTTGGGGCTGTAGATTATATTGTTAAACCATTTCATCCAGAAACGTTAAGATTAAAGGTTCAACAATTCGTTAAAATGTATAAGAATAATGAGCATATACAGCATCAACATGAAATGCGGCGTCAGTCTGAACTGAAAGAAGTGAACGCCAAACTAGAGCGGACGGCGTTCAATTTGCGAAAAAACAAGGAATTGGCTAGAGTAATCGGTGAAACGCTATTAGATACGATTATTACTTTCGATGAGCAAGGGTACATCTTATCGGTCAATCCCGCTGTTACACGCATGTTCGGTTATTCAACGAAAGAATTGAATGAACAACATATGGCTAAACTGCTGCCTGGATTTGCTTCTTCCCTTATGGATTACGTAAGAGAGATGACAGGGCAGCTGCTAGAGGCTTCAGCTAAAAACAAAGAAGGGAAAGAGATCCCTGTTGAAATCCAAATTGGGGAAGCCCAAATAGAAGACGAATGTCTGTATGTTTGTTCGATCCGTGATATTACGGATCGAAAAAAAATGGAGCAGGAGCGAAAACAGCAGTATGACATGCTCGAACAGCTAGTAGAAGCGAGAACTCAAGAATTGTTAGCAGCGAATGAACAGCTGCGAAAAGAAGTAGAAGAGAGAAAGAAAATAGCTGAAGATCTTCGCGTATCTAAAGAACACTTTTATAAGATTTTTCAATCGAGCCCTTGTTTAATTGAAATTCGCACATTGAAAGAAGGCAAGTATATCGATGTGAATGCAAGCTGGCTGAATTATACGGGCTATACCCGTGAGGAAGTGTTAAACCGAACAGAATCGATTTTAAATCTCACGGCTGATAGCAGCGTAGAAACAAAGTCGTGTGTTCAAAATGCAGAAGTCCGGTACGAAACAAAGGATGGCATTGTCCGGCATGGCTTGTTATCAACTGAAATTTTTGAAATTCAAGGGGAAAAGTGTGTATTAAGCACCATTACAGACATTACAGAAAAGGTACGGCTAGAGGGTGAAGTGGCCCGCCTCGACCGTTTATATTTAGTGGGTGAAATGGCGGCGGGAATTGCCCATGAAATAAGAAATCCAATGACTACTGTCCGAGGCTTTTTAGAATTGTCCAAGAGTGATCCCGAACATTTAACGGTCAAGTATGTTGATTTAATGCTGGGAGAATTAGATAGGGCAAACTCGATTATTACTGAGTTTCTAAATTTAGCCAAAAACAAGGTGAGTGATCAGAAGAAGCAGAAGCTTAATCCGATCATTGAGGGGCTGTATCCGTTAATACAGGCAGAAGCGTTAATGAATGATAAGTTCGTTTCACTCCAGCTGAGTGAATGCCGGGAACTTCATCTTGATGAGAAGGAAATTAGTCAATTAATTTTAAATTTATCTTTGAATGGGTTAGAAGCTATGAATTCTGGCGGAAAATTAACCTTGAAAACATATGAAGAAAAACAGACAGTTGTTTTAGAAGTACAAGATGAAGGATGCGGCATCAAACCAGAGTTTCTCGAAACGATTGGAACACCATTCTTTACAACGAAAGATACCGGGACAGGGCTTGGGCTGGCCATCTGTTACAGTGTGGCTGAACGTCATAATGCGGTGATTGATTTGAACACAAACGAAAAAGGAACGACCTTTTTAATTCGATTTAAACATATAGAAGAAAATCAAAATGAAGCTGCTCCATAAGTGTCTGACACCTATGGAACAGCTTGTTTTTTTGTGATATTTAGCCGTTATGAAAACTGAAAAAGACTACTCCCTGCTTTGCTTAGTATCCTTCTTTAAGTATTGAATGATCTCATCAAAATCTTTGCCGTTGCCCCCAGTTTTAAAGTATAGAAGATCGTCGGGCTGTAAGAAAGTATCAAAGAAGGTTTTCATTTCTTCCACTTCTATGAAATGATAAATTTTTTCTTTTTCTACTCCGGCCTGAATCGCTGCTACTCCAAAATCTTTTGCAATAGTGCCTTTAGTGATAAGTATGTCTATTTCTAGATCTTTTATCAGCTTTCCTGCCTTTTCATACTCTTCATCTGCATATATTCCAAGTGCAGACATTCTTCCTAGGACAGCAATCGTCCTTTGAGATGGCAATGATATTTTCTTTAATGATGATAAACCACTCTTTAAAGAAGCCGGGGTAGATTTCCATGTGTCATCAATCAGAGTGACCTGTCTGCGGCTTTCGATCATTTGAAAATGAGCGTCTAAATGCTGAAAGGATGCCAGCCTTTTTATCGCTGTTTTCATATTTATGCCAACTTCTATAGCTGCTGCGATAGAAGCGATGGCATTGTAGACATTATGCTCTCCTAAACCAGGGACAGATCCATTATAAGATTTACCTTTATAATTTAATTTAAAATGCATCTTCTTTTCATCGAATACTATATCATCTATGTTCAAATCAGCGTGTTTGCTTTTCCCGAAAGTCACAATTTCTCCCCGATACTTAGAGAAATTCATAGATGAAATGTGTGGATTGTCAATATTAATAATCAGTGTTCCGTTATTATTGAGACCTTTCATTAATTTTTCTTTTTCTGCTATATAGTCTTTAAAGGAATGGAATCTATCGGTGTGGTCAACATCAATCATCGTTATAATTCCGATCGTTGGGAAGAAATATTTACAGGTCTCCATCATATGACCAGGTGCGGCTACTGCTGTTTCTATAACTGCTACATCCGTTTCTTCGTCAATCCCCATTAAATAACGAAGGTTATAATAGCCAGCATTTTTATTTGAAATGGTTGATTGTACGTTAAGGTCTTTTTGAAGAATATGTTTAATCATTTCCTTCGTCGTCGTTTTTCCACAAGTACCAGTGACAGCTATAACAGGAATATCAAACAAATGCCGATAATAGGAAGTGAATTTGTAGAAGGCCTCCATCACATCGTCTACCATAATAATTTGTTCCGTTTTCAATTTTTCCATATTTGAAAAAGAAGCATCGGTTACTATATAAAAGTTTTTAAAACCTTTCAATTTTTCCCCATCAAGAAAAGTTTTTCTGCTTCTGCGGAAATATAATGTGTTATGATCCGCGGCAAATTTGTTATGGGTGACTTTTGAAATGGAGATGCCTAGATGGGCTTCACCAGGTGTGATCTCCATGGCAGTTAATATATCTTTCAAGGCTAGAGGATCCAACTTTCTTACTCCTCTCTTTAATTTTTGTGAAACTTTACAATAATTATTATATGCATATATAAACTTATGGAATAGGTATCTGTACTTCATTCACTCTAAAAAATAGATTTATGAAGAGAGAGTTTTCTGCTCGTGAGATTGTTAGTATGTTTTGATAAAATGCCTAACACTCAGTTTTGTGGCACCTAAACTGGGCTGTTAATAATATGAATTTTCTAGTGAATATGTCCATTCGTTTTGAAGATGAATGGAATAAGATACAGCATAGGCTAGTGTGCTATTTATTCAAGTGTTTCATGTTATATGGAGGCATTAATACAAAATGAAAGCTATTATTTTCGTGGATTCCAATCAATCAGGATCAAGTTGGGAAGGAATCAAAGCAGCAAAAAAGCTGGGCTATTTTGTTCACTTGTTAACGGATCGGGTGAGTTTTTTAAAGAACAGTGAAGGGTTTAGTGAAATAGATCAAATACATGCTGTAGATTTGGAAGAGAAAGAAAATATTCAAGAGGCGATCATAAACATTCAGTGTGTTCATCATGTAGTTTGTATTATAAGTTTTATCGATTCTTATATTCAGATGGCAGCAGAGTTTTCAAATCGTTTCTGCGGTACAAATATATCGACGGAAAGTATAAAGAGAATGGAGAATAAATCATTAACGAGGACTTATTTAAAAGATAAAGAGTATTCTCCATCTTACTTCATCGTTCAAAAAAACGAGTCAATGAAGCATTGTATCCTCCGTCTCAAAGGCAAATATCCTCTTGTTGTTAAATTGCCCCGCTCGACAGGATCAAAGGATGTTTTTTTTATTAAAACTGAATACGAGTTAAGAAACAGAATGAAATATTTGCGAGAGAGGTATCCAGAGGAAGATATCCTTATTGAAGAGTATCTGGAAGGGCCGCAATTCATTGTTGAAGCGATCGTTTACGATGGGAATGTCCAGATTGCGGCTGTCGTTAAACAAGAGATTACCAGAAAAGAGAGGTTCATCGTTACAGGCTATAGCCTATCTTCAGAACTCGATAGAGAGGTCTATCATACGCTCATTGAAACCTCCCTAGAAATTATCAAGGACTTAGATATAAAGAATGGAAATTGCCATTTGGAATTAAGATTGACCGATGAGAGATGGAAACTAATTGAAGCCAATCCTCGTATTTCCGGTGGAGTCATCAATCGGCTCATCGAAGAGGCTTATGGATTTAATTATGCACAACAAATAATCAACGTTTATTCAGGGAATCAGCCCCTGCTAATAAGGGAAGATGAAATGTGCGTGTATGCCCATTACATGACAGTGGGTTCATTAGGTACACTTTTGAAAGTCACTGGAATGACTGAAGCTATGAGCGAGAAAGGGGTAGCTGAAGTGTATATAAAACCGAGAAATGGCCAAACATTAACTCCTCCTTTATCAATGGGACATAGATACGGTTATGTGTTAGCGAAAGGTACGACAGAGAAAGAGGCACAAGAAATCGCATTAAGAGCAGCTAACTATATTCAATTCCATCTTGATCCTATTTAAATGTCGATAACATTATTATAAAAGGGGGGAGTACTATTGAGCTCTTCAACTCTTAAAAGCTCCATATATGAGCAAATGGAAAAATCATTACAAAAGCATGAACAGCTAGGTCATAAAAAGGATACCGTTCCTTTTTTATTGTACACGAAAAAGGGGAAGGCTTTTTGGGCAAGGGGAATGGATGATATGCATGATTGGTTCTTTTCTCCATTCTTTACAGTAAAGAGTTTAAATAAGGATGGAAATTGTGCGGTTTTGGCTATTTTAGAGCCAGTCGGTATGGATGGATGCAGGGTAGAAAAGGTTGAAGAGGTTTTTTCGTTACTTAAGACGAACATTTGCTTAACAGTCGACTTAACATGCTTCTGTGCCATTCAATCATTTTCTTCTAAATTAGTGGAACGTTCATTTCCAATTATTGAACAAAAGAAATGAAAAAGGGCCTTTTTCGAATGTTCGTTAAAAGTTAACTAAAGAAACCATCGTTCCATGACACGATGGTTTCTTTAGTTAATGAGTCTTTTTCGCTAAGTACCTCGCGTAATCGATAGTATTCTTTACTACATCTAATTCTAAATAAAATAGTACAGGCGGACCAGGCCGCCAATTCACTTCAAAAATCCATAGCTTTCTATTTTCGTCAATTCCCACATCGATTCCTAATTCATCAAAATAATCTTCTCCATATAGAGATTCAAAATGGATAGGGAAGTTTAGTGCGAACCATTCCAGTTCGCGCTTTATGTTATACCAATCTTCATCAAATTCTGCTTGTAAAAAATGATCTAGAAAGGCGGTATACCCCCCGCTGCCCATGTTAGACGTGATCGTACCTAGTTTCCCTATTCTTGGATAAATAGAAGTGATAGCCCATTTTCCTTCTCCATTTTTTTGCACATGCAATCTAAAGTCATACACATGCCCCGTTTTTATTTGACAAGAAATAAATGGCTGAACTAAATATACTTCTTCCTGTATTTTAGAGTTGATGAAGTGTACTAACCCATTCTTATCCGTAACCGAAACCTTTCCTTGATTATTTATTCTATATTGATTCTTTCTTTCTTGTTGGATAAATGCAATTCCAGCCCCTTGATGTCCGGAAGCTGGTTTAATAATGATTTTTGAGTATTGTTCAATCATCTCCCACCAGTTGCGTTCATTTGTTAAATCGCACGTAGGAATAAGAAAAGGTTCAAAGTCTTTTCCGTTCTTAATTCTTTCATGAACTACTAATTTATTTCCAACTGAGTGGCTTGTAAACGGAATTTTACCGGATAACTCTCTAAAAATATGCCGAGCTTTATCGCTTACTGGGGAGCTGACATTAAAAATGACATCAGGATAAGGGAACTCTTTATCAATCCAATGGCCATTTTCATACACTTTTCCTACTATGCGTTGTGTTTCTAGATTTACTGTGCCAGGGGTGAAGTAAAAAAAATTAATACCTTCCGCTTTTGCTACAACAGCATAAGCATAAGCTTTTCTTACTTTTCTAGGGTCTTTCCGATGATGGAGCATTCCAATTAAGACCATACCGTGTTCCATTCCCCTCCTTTACAAACTCATTATAAAAGCTGCCTATGTAGTCATAGGCCCAGAACAAATTTTTCTCTTTTTTATATCTTATTTATATAGGCAGGTGAAGGAGTTAAGCCTTAATGAAAACTTATGATGATGGGATGATGAATATAACTCATGAAAACTCTTGTTTTTATTGGAGGCAATAAATCGGGATCAAGTAGGGAAGCAATTAAAGCGGCAGAGAGATTAGGCTTCTTTACTGTCTTGTTAACGGACAGGGAATCATTCATACAACAAAGACTGGAATTTCCAGATGTTCATCAAATGATTCTGACAACATTGACTGACAATAATCAATTAATAGCAAAAATCGAAGAAATACAAAAACAAGGAAAACAAATCATAGCTATTTTGAGCTTTATAGATCCTTTCGTTCATGTAGCGGCCGCGTTATCAAAAAGGTTTTGTTCGGGAGCTGTCTCGCCTGAACCGATTCAAATGATGGAGGATAAAGTTTTAACTCGTGAACTCCTTAAAGATCATTCAGTTTCACCGTATTTTGCAAGATACACAAGTGACCAGTCCGTGAAGGGTTTTCTTAATGAACAAAAGCCAACGTATCCTCTCGTCGTAAAATCACCTACCTCGACGGGATCAAAAGACGTTTTGTTTGCAAACAATAAAAAGAAATTAAAGAGAGCTATTCAAGCATTAGTAAGGAAACAAAATGAAGAGATTTTGATAGAAGAGTATTTAGAGGGACCTCAATATTTAATTGAAGTGTTAGTACACAATGGAAAAGTCCACATTGTTGCTGTAATTGAGCAGGAGATTACCTTTTACAAACGTTTTATTGTTACCGGGTATTGCTTGTTAGCGGATATGGAGAAATCTTTCTATAATCATATTTTTAAAACGGTCAGCTCCATTTTAGAAAAGTTTGGACTGAAAAATGGCGCTTGCCATCTAGAGATGAGATTAGTGGATGGTCAGTGGAAACTAATAGAAATTAACCCGAGAATATCAGGCGGGGCTATGAATCGAATCATTGAAGTAGCCTATGGAATTAATCTAGTTGAAGAAACAATTAAATTATTTGTAGGACAGGAACCTAATCTTATAAAAAAACATAATCGATTTGTGTACACACATTATATAACTGTAGACACTCAAGGGGAATTGGTGAAAGTAACAGGAAGGAATCGCTGTTCGCGAATTCCTGGGGTAGAAGAAGTATTTATCAAACCTAAAAAAGGAAAACTATTGCGTCCTCCTCTATCGATGGGGGATCGTTATGGATATGTCATCGCCTCTTCAAATATAAAAGAGGAAGCCATAAAAATTGCCAAGAATGCGGCTATGGAAATAAAGTTTCATCTTGAATGAGTATAATGATTAAACAAGCATCTTTTCCCAAGGGAAATACAACGTGACTGCTCAGTAGTGTAACAATGAGCCGGCAGTGTATTTCCCTTTAAAAATATAGCCACATCTTAAAAGTGAATGCTTGCAGCAAGGAGCGTTTCTGTATGTTTGGGGACAGTTGGATTTTGTAGAAATGCATAAAAGTCATTTAAGGATGGATAAAGGAGTTTCAAAAGCGTAGATTCTGTGACCATCTCCGAATTATTTGAAGAAAAAACAAATTGACAATGATTCTCATTTTCTTTAAAATAAAAGTAACATATCTAGAAACTGGAGCGGAGGGAATCCCATGTTTAACATGCTGCATGGATTAAAAGACATTCATACCGTGATTTCAAATAAACGTAAGATTGGCGGAGCAGCGGAAGCGGATACGATTCAATTGTTATCAGGTGAAGTGTATGTTCATCCAGTATTTACGAATATTGATCTTTCAAAAGGACAATATGTTTCCCTCTGTTTTATTGATGAAAACGGAACGAATATTATGACACATGTTGATCAAATCGCGGTCATTAAAGGACTGCAGCACAAGTTGATCTGCCAGCTGGACAATGCTTGCGTCAAACGAATGCTGCTGCAGGATACGATCCAGCATTTGCGAAAGCTGTGCGAAGTCAATGAAGGCTTTGTCACTCATACATTTAAGGAGGAAGCGCTGCAGCTCGTTCGCGATATTAGTGTCAAAGAATTAGAAAAAAGTGATGTAAGTCTGCCGTTCTCATTGGAAAGGAAACTTATCCATTTAAATGACCGACTGCACGCATAAAAAAGGAACCGTCCTGAATTCTTGGGACGGTTCTCTTATTGTAATTCTGCCTGACAGGCTAAGCGATAACCTTCTGTTAAAGCGTGCTGCAGTTTTTTTTGCTCTTTTTCATTTGGCGGTAATAGATGTGAAGCCCCCTCGATGATTTTTACCGTACAAACACCGCACGTGCCTTTTCGGCATTTGAACTCGAGAGGCTTGCCTTGTTTTAATGACGTATTTAATAAGTTGCCCTTCATACGCTTAATATCAAATACGTGCTTGTTTTGCTGCAGGCGAATGAACGTGTCCTGCTGTGTCTTACGAGGGTGTCGGGAAGGTGTAACAGGCTCGACAGCCGGCTGCTTTGGAATCAAAGAGCCGACGGTAACTCTCCTCTTATCCATCCATTAATCCTTCGGGTCAACGAGTGTACAAATGGCTGACGGACGTTTAATACGCAATACAGCTGTTTCATACACACGGAAAGGGTGATTCATCCCTTCTTCTCCTAAATGAGCTGTTTCAAAATCTTCAGAAATAGCTAAATCTAGATTGTTGCGTCCTGTATTGACAATGACACCTGCTTTTCCTTTTAAGGCAGGAGATTGAAAGACCCCATCGGTAATCAGTTCACGGACATGTTCAATTTCAAGTACGTTCGTGTCTTTATGCACACGATGCAAAAGAGAGTACAGTTCAGGCGATAACACGAGTGCATATGGACCGTTGTGATTCATTTCTAACAGCTTGTTTCTTGCATCGACGATATCCTGGAAGGCGCTCCCTGATTCGTGCCAATTGCCGATTAAGTGTGTCAGCCTGCCTTTTACATTCATTAAACCTGGAATATCAAATTCTTTTGATCCATGAAAAATCATTTGATCTTCTAAAATAGCGACATCGCGCGCAGCATTAGCCGCTACAGAAAAGTCGATGGGGATATCTAATACTTTCGCTTGTTCTAAATCCCGCCAATATAATACGAAGTCTTTATATAGCATGGGGATCGTATAGTTGACCCGCTTGCTGGATTCAATATCGGTATCGAATGATCCTTGAAAGTCCATTTTTGCCTCATGGTTTTCAATGAAAATATCGTTAAAGACGCTTTGTACACCTCTGCCAAGCGGCCCGTATAATTCAATAAAGCGCCTGCCGACGAGCTGTCTCCGCGCTGCCTCAATAACCGTTTGATCCAGCTGTGTGAAATCTTGTTCTGTTAAAGGTGAATCTGGATACAATTGCGATTTATTCATTTATTCATACCTCCTTTTTTACATTGGGTTTGTTAAATGTCTCTGTTGATTTCCGCTGCAGGCGCTCGCTTTCCGCGGGCGGTCCGGGAGCCTCCTCGTCGCCTGCGGGTCTCACTTGGACACGCTTTTCCCGCAGGAGTCTCGCACCTTCCGCTCCAATCAACAATAGCGATTAACATAGCCTTTAAATTAACCTTCCCACAGTAAAGCCTTTGCGTTTTGGAGGCTGCACTGCCGGGGGAGTACCTGGAGAGGCTAAATGATCATGATGTTCATCATGATGGGCATGGGGATCAACATAATCGTGGTCAAACCGTTCGTTAATTTCTGCCAGCTTTGCTTTTACATACTGATACCCCTCATAAGCCTCCGCCCTGAGCTTATTTAATAAGGTGCTGCGTTCTTCATCTGTAAATGAAAAAAGCGCCAAATCCAAATGTTCAACGAAATTATGCAGTCCGAATTTTTCTAGATTAAGTTCTTGTAAAAGCCGGTTAAATTCGTTGTTATGGGGTGAAAAGTCTGTTTCTTGTTTTTCTGTTTGAAATTTATGAATCAGCGGAATGAGTACATCAAGCCGGGAAAGCCGTTGTTCTTCTTCTTCGTAGATATGATGGTAGTACAAACGTTCATGATCATCCGCAGCATGTTCAATGACGGGATCAAGCATACCCATAAACTGTTCAATCGCATCCTTCGTCGTTGTGAAAACTTGATAAAATGAGGATAATTCTTCATTCACTCATGACACCCCCTAGTTACGAATAAAAACCAGTATGCCCAAATCTTTTCACTTTATTACCGGTTTTTTGTATAAAAATTGTAACTGATGTTCCATTCCCTTTTTTCTTGATAAAAAAACGAACAAGTGCAGCATGTCCAAAAAAATTTCTGTATATATGTAGTGGGCCGAAACTTGCTGTGCTAAACGATCTGACGGAGTTTTAGAGGGTATCAATGGGAATGAATTTTATCAGAATCAAGCGATGCGAAATGATGAAAGTACATGTGTATAACGTAAATTCAGGGGGGCAAAATAAGGGGAGGATAAAAGAAAGGAGCGATAGGCTATGAGTATATACAAACAATTCCCTGTTGCTGACTTAAATAAGAATCATCTGCAGAAAGTGCAGTCACTTGAAAAAGAATTAAGGCAAGAATTAGGCGAGAACATTGTACTGATTGCCTATGATGAAGAAAATAGGCAAGAAGCCTGAAAGTAAGTGATACGATCAGGCACGTAACAGCACGCTGCTGGATAATAGGAACAACAGACCGAAGCTGACTTATAAGTGTCTGAACTCGTCTTCAATACTGGATAATCATACTATTCATTGTTGAGGTGAGATCTGACACACTTGATGAGTCAGCTTCGATTATAATTATTCATATTTTAGATTCAATGAGTGCGGCTACTCCCGCAACTGCGAACACCAATATGACTGGAAAGGTGAAGGGAAGATAAATATAGGACAGTACGACACCTAAGGAGCACCAAAATCCAGTGCACCAATAACAGCTTAGGAGTTTGCCGATCCAAGAGCGCAATCCTGTGCCTTTGATTTCAATGTAGGTTTCAATATTCCCCGATGAGTCTTCTTTAAAAATCTCGTTCATGAAAGGCCTGCGAATAAAAGAAGTAATTTCATCAAAAACAATGAAATGAGTGAGGCGAAAAGAAGCTAATGAAAGAATGATGAAATCAAACCAGTCGATGGTAGTCATGGTCCACATCCTTTTCCTTAAGTATTTAAAGAAAGCGTCTATTTCATCTCATTTTTTAACTGTACGGCTTCAGCTTTTAATTCCCCCGCTGACTTTTTCCGTTTTCAATCTAATCATAATCTTCAACATAGCTTTTTTTAATAAGACATGACAGAAAAAGCTACAATATCATATGCATGTCAAAGCCTAATGTGCTAAAAAGTTCCTTTTAAACGTAAAAAGGTTGAACCAAAAAGAAAGTGTCATCCCATGCTGCGACATTTGTTTCGGGAATGGATAGGTCAATGGCCTAATTTAATAAAGATAAGCTCTTTTTTGACTGACAGGCATATGATATGAGGGAATAGACATTCTTTTATAAAGCAATAGATAAATATACAGTGATTGTTGACGTTCGTTATTACTAAATGGGAATGTTTATGCCAGAAAAGTGGATTATTGAAAAAAGAAAAGGGGAGTAACTGTAATGAATCCAGAGATGCAAATGTTACCTGAAGAATTTATGAGGGCAGCTCAAGGAAGTCATGCGGATGAACACCTTGTCCGCAGGCCGATTGGCAGATACCATAGACCATTTTATGGAAGACCTTTCTTTGGTGGGTTTGGTGTGCCTTTCTTGGGAGGATTAGCGGGTGGATTATTAGCAAGTTCGTTGTATTATCCATATGGTTACCCATATTCATATTACGGTTATCCTCCATACGGCTACCCTCCATACGGCTACCCTCCATATGGATATTATTAAGATCCTAAGCAGGGCGAAATGATAAAGAGAGACACAAAGTGGGAGAGAATTGAATAAGGTAAAGTGCAAGCAAAAATAAAGGGGGATATTCTTTTGTATTACCAAGACTTTAACTTTGAAGATGAACAGCTTATGGAGCGGGATGGATTAGGCAACATGGAAATGATGGATGAAAGACAACAGCCATACCAAATGCACCATTATCCGCAGTATCATCAGTCCTATCACTATCCATATCATCATCCATACCCTCACTATCCATATCCGAGACCGCGGCCAATAAGTCATTATCCGCATTATCCTTATCATCATCCATATCACCATCACCACCACCACCACCCGCATTACCAGCCATATCCGTATTCTTCAGGGCATCGTATGGATGGATGGAATGAATAGAAAGGAACAGAGCTGTCCGAGTATTCGGATGGCTTTTTATTTTAAATGGAATGAGCAGTCTAGAGTATAGCAGGAGTTGTCTCATAAGAGTTGAATGCCTTGATTTTGAGAAAACTCCTGCTAAGTGTAGCCTGTTTTTTATCTCAATCCTTCTTCTAGCGTTTGCAGCATGTGTTGTTTTTCTTGCTCATCCGCGTTATTCCAAAACACTTCAAACAAGACACCAAGGCCAGGCAGCATTTTTTCTTCATTGCGCTGGATTGCATCGACGATGGTTTGTTCCAGCTGTTCTTGAGAACTTCCTGACACGTTATTTAAAACGGCATTACGCAAGTTGAAATTCATATGGCTCGCTCCTTTTCGCAGTGATCCATTTTATTTTCACCGGGTCTTTCGTTTATTATGCGGAAAAAATAAGCTATAATGAAGCAGCGAAAACGGAAAGAGGAGCGGAAGACGTGAAATTTATTCAATCAGTAAAAAACCCGCAAGTGAAGCAATGGAAAAAACTGCTGACGAAAAAAGAGCGGGAAAAAACCGGCCAGTATATGTTAGAAGGTTTTCATTTAGTGGAAACAGCGTTACATTATAAAGACGAAATCGTTGAATTAATCATTTCCGAGGAAGCAGAACTGCCGCCGCATTGGAATGTGGACGACATAGAAATGACGATGGTGACACCTGAAATAGCGAGAGCATTGTCTGATACAGAAGCAGGCCAGGGAGTGTTTGCCATCTGCCGCAAGCAAGAGTTTTCAGAGGTCTTGGAAGGCCGTACATATTTGCTTATTGACGCGGTGCAGGATCCAGGCAATATCGGCACGATGATCCGGACGGCAGATGCAGCTGGACTTGACGGGGTCATTCTTGGAAGCGGCTGTGCAGATCTATACAATTCGAAAGTGCTTCGGTCGGCCCAGGGAAGCCATTTTCATTTGCCGATCGTCCAAAGACCGCTGCTTGAAGTCATTCATCAATTGAAAGAGCAGGGAATACCAGTCTTTGGCACATCCCTGCAGGAGGCGTCTGACTACCGAGAGGCAGAAGTGATGGATGCGTTTGCCCTTCTTGTCGGCAATGAGGGAAGCGGTGTGGATGAAGATTTATTGTCAGTGACGGACAGCAATGTATTTATTCCTATTTATGGACGCAGTGAATCGTTGAATGTGGCAGTTGCCGCTGGGGTTTTACTGTATCATTTCAAACAATCCTTGAAAAACGTTTGAATTTTTAAGTAGGGTTGACTATAATAACGGTAATTGCATAAAGGAAAAGGCAATGACAGAGAAGAGTAGCTCATTTGATTTCTTTCAGGGAGAAAGTGTCAAAGACTGGAAGCACTTTTACGAAATGATGAGTGAAGTTCACCTCTTGAGCCGGCATCGGGACCGCTATTTGCGTAAAGATGCCCCGGTGAAGAACCGTTACGTCAATGAAGTGAACATGTTTGGCATGTTAAAAAGGGTGGTACCGCGACCAAAGCCTCGTCCCTTTCCGGGAGACGGGGCTTTTTTTATTGGTTAAAAAAACTGAAAAATCATCGCATGGCAGAACCTTTGCGTGCTGGTGCTAATGGAGGCGCCTGCGCATTTGTTCTGTAAAAATGAAGGAGGAGTCAGACATGGAGCAGCAATTAAAAGAGTTACAAACAGAGGCGCTCGCTAAAGTCGAAGCAGCTGAAGACTTGAAGCAGCTAAATGACATTCGTGTCGCTTATTTAGGAAAAAAGGGACCGATCACAGAAGTATTAAAAGGCATGGGGAAATTGTCAGCGGAAGAACGCCCGAAAATGGGGGCGCTTGCGAATGAAGTACGTGCTGCTGTTGCATCGGCAATTGAAGCGAAGCAGACGGGGCTAGAGCAAAAAGCGATCGTGGAACAGCTGGAAAAGGAAACAATTGATGTGACCCTGCCAGGCCGTTCGGTGAAAAGCGGCAGCGCTCACCCGCTCACACAAGTTGTAGAAGACATTGAAGACTTGTTTATCAGCATGGGCTATTCGATTGCTGAAGGCCCGGAAGTGGAAACAGACTATTATAACTTTGAAGCGTTGAATCTGCCTAAAGGCCACCCAGCACGCGATATGCAGGATTCTTTTTATATTACAGAAGAGATTTTGCTGCGCACACATACATCACCTGTGCAGGCGCGTACGATGGAAAAGTATAAAGGCAAAGGTCCTGTGAAAATTATTTGTCCAGGAAAAGTGTATCGCCGCGACAACGACGATGCCACGCATTCTCATCAATTTACGCAGATTGAAGGTCTTGTTGTTGATGAAAACATTAGCATGGGCGATTTAAAAGGCACGCTTGAAGTGTTTGCTAAGAAAACATTCGGTGAAGATCGCGAAATTCGTCTCCGTCCAAGCTTTTTCCCATTTACGGAACCATCTGTTGAAGTTGATGTCAGCTGTATGTGCGGCGGGGAAGGCTGCCGGATTTGTAAACATACTGGCTGGATCGAGATTTTAGGAGCGGGTATGGTGCATCCGAACGTATTAGAAATGGCTGGCTTTGATTCAAAGAAATATACGGGTTTTGCATTTGGAATGGGTCCGGACCGAATTGCGATGCTGAAATATGGCATTGATGATATCCGTCATTTTTACACGAATGATGTGCGTTTCTTAACACAATTTGCAGAACATGAATAATTAAAGGAGGTTCAAACAATGTTTGTTTCATATAAATGGCTGAGCGAATACGTTGATTTAGGCGGGATGCCGGCAAAAGAACTGGCGGAGAAAATTACCCGCAGCGGGATTGAAGTAGAAGGAGTCGAAGTGCTCGGCGAAGGGATTAAAGGGGTCGTCGTCGGCCATGTTCTCGAAAAAGAGCAGCATCCGAATGCGGACAAATTAAATGTTTGTCAAGTAGACATCGGAGAAGGCGAGCCAGTGCAAATTGTTTGCGGTGCATCGAATGTAGATAAGGGACAAAAAGTAGCAGTGGCGAAAGTAGGGGCCGTTCTTCCGGGGAACTTTAAAATAAAAAAAGCGAAACTGCGCGGTGAAGCATCACACGGCATGATTTGTTCCCTGCAAGAACTCGGCATTGAGAGCAAGCTTGTCGCTAAAGAATATTCAGAAGGCATTTTCGTTTTTCCAAACGATGTGACGCCTGGGGAGGATGCGCTGTTACAGCTGAATCTAGATGACGAAGTACTTGAGCTTGGCCTCACACCGAACCGGTCAGACTGCTTGAGCATGATTGGTGTTGCTTATGAAGTAGCTGCCATTCTTGGCCAGGACGTGCTGCTTCCTGCTATTGAAGTGAATGAAGCGGCTGAGCAGGCTGAAGACTGGATTAAAGTGAATATTGAAGCGAAAGAGGACAATCCACTATACATAGCGCGAGTCGTGAAAAATGTCAAAATCGGCCCATCTCCGCTTTGGATGCAGACGCGCCTCATGGCGGAAGGAATTCGTCCGCACAATAATGTCGTTGATATTACGAACTATATTTTGCTTGAATATGGCCAGCCGCTCCATGCGTTTGATTATGACCGGTTAGGTTCTAAAGAAATTGTTGTCCGCCGCGCTCGTGATGGTGAAAAAATGGTGACACTCGATAATGCAGAACGGACGTTGTCATCCGAGCACCTAGTCATTACAAATGGAGCAGAACCTGTAGCGCTGGCAGGCGTTATGGGCGGTGCTAATTCTGAAGTAGAAGCCGATACGACAACGATCTTGATTGAGTCTGCTTATTTTAACGGTCAGCGTGTCCGCCAAGCATCTAAAGATCATGGTCTTCGTTCAGAAGCAAGCGCCCGCTTTGAAAAAGGTGTCGATCCGAACCGCCTGCAGGCAGCGGCTGACCGGGCTGTCCAATTAATCGGACAATATGCCGGTGGAGAAGTGCTGGCTGGAAGTGTCGCTGCCGGTGAAATCAATCTTGAACCGAAAACTGTTTCGGTGACACTTGAGAAACTAAACCGTGTACTTGGAACGAATTTGCAAACAGCAGAAGTAGAAGATATTTTCCGCCGTTTAAAATTTGAAGTAGCAATAGATAACGAGTCCTTCATTGTTACTGTGCCGACTCGCCGCGGTGATATTACAATTCCAGAAGATCTGGTTGAGGAAGTGGCTCGGCTATACGGCTATGACCATTTACCGACAACGGTTCCAACAGGTGCAGCATATCCTGGCGGTTTGACTGACTACCAAGAAAAACGCCGCGCTGTTCGCCGCTTTTTAGAAGGAGCAGGTTTATATCAAGCGATCACTTATTCTTTAACGAGTGAGAAAAAGGCGAAAGAATATGCTTTAGAAAACCGTGAATTAATTAAACTTGCGATGCCGATGAGTGAAGAGCGTGCTTATTTACGATTGAGCATCGTACCTCAGCTGCTGGAAACCGTTGCTTACAACAATGCTCGTCAAATCGACTCACTTGCCTTGTATGAAATTGGCAGCGTCTTTTTAAGGGAAGCAGGTGCGGAACTGCCGGCAGAAGAAGAACATCTAGCAGGCGCGATCACGGGACTATGGGAAGAGAATCCATGGCAGGGTGAAAAGAAAGCTGTTGATTTCTTCGTTGCCAAAGGTATCCTAGAAGGACTTCTTGCTAAACTTGGTCTTTTAGAGCGCATTGTATTTAAAAAGGCAGAGGTCTCTGGTATGCATCCGGGACGTACCGCGGCTGTTGAACTCGACGGAAAAGAGATCGGTTTCGTTGGACAGGTGCATCCGCAGCAAGCTAAAGATCTAGATATAAAAGAAACATACGTTTTTGAACTAAAACTAAGCCCATTATTTACAGCTGAAACAGAAGCGGTCGTTTACGAACCAATTCCGCGCTTCCCATCCATTACACGTGACATTGCTCTCGTTGTAGATTCAAGCGTGGAAGCAGGTAATTTACAGGCCATTATTAAAGAAGCCGGCGGCCAGCTGCTGAAAGATGCGCGCGTCTTTGATCTGTATGAAGGAGAACATATTGAAGCAGGCAAAAAATCCATTGCCTTCTCTCTCAAATACTTTGATCCAGAAAGGACATTAACGGACGAAGAAGTCGTTCAAGTGCATAACGGCGTATTAGAGGCATTGAAAGAAAAAGCAGGCGCAGAATTAAGAAGTTAATGCTTGTTTAAGCACTCCCGCAAATGGCGGGAGTGCTTTTTTGGGGCTGCGTTCACAAATCTCTTAAGTGCGTGCACAATCGACAAATATGTGCGCACAAAATTGGGAAAGCCGCTCATAAGTCGGCGAAAGCGTCACAGGAACATGCAGTTGCGAAAGCCTGACCCGATTGATCGGGTCAGGCTGTTTCTTTTCAATATTTGTTAATTAGTTTTTTCGCTTTTTCGGTATTGGCAAAATGTTTTTTCGTAAAATAAAGCAGAGCGTCTTCGCCTTTTTCACGAATTAACCGGGCAGCTGCGGCATCCACTTGGCTGCCGGCACCCTTTGGAATAGTAAAGCCTGCTTCACTGCTCAGTTTGTCCATTTGTTTAACGAAAGCATAGCGGGCAATGATCGAGGCCGCGGCGACAGAAAGGTGAATGCTTTCTCCTTTTGTACTAAAAAAGACATTTTCCTGAAAGACTCGTTTTTGATCTTTTAAATAGCGATAATACGTACTCTCTTCGGCGAACTGATCGATTAATACAGCTTCTGGGCGTTCGGGAAGAATCTTTTCATGCAAGTTAATAAGTGCTTGGTTATGAAGCAGTGCTTTGATCTTTCCCTGTGACATGCCTGTTTGCTGCAGTTCATTGTATTTTTCATTTTTTAAAATGAGCAGGCTGTATGGTACTATTTTGGCGATTTTTTTGGCGATGCTGACGATTTGAGAATCGGTTAAGTCTTTTGAATCGCGGACACCCATATCCTTCAGCTCATTCATTTGATCTTTCCTTACATAGGCGCTGACGACGGTGATTGGACCGAAATAATCCCCGGTACCGACTTCGTCGCTGCCTATAACAGACATTCCCGAAAAACCAGGCGGCAAGCTGACAGCGGATGGTTTTTTTTGTTTGGCAGGGGCTGCTTTTGCAGTTTCTCCCGGCCACTTAGCGGCTTCTGACTGCGCTTCTTTTCCTTGGAACAGCACTTTGCCTGAACGGTAGCCAGTGATGGAACAGGCGGATGTTTTGGCAGCAAAGACAGCACCTGCCGGCAGCTTGCCGGTGGAATAGGCAGCATAATGCGCCTTCATTTGCGAAAGAGTGACATTCGATACATTCAATACAGTATGGCTCAATAGAAATTCTCCTTTATAGTTGCGGCTTTTCATGATTTCTTACTCATGGTATGATAGCACGTAGGATTCTTTACGAATGGGGGCTTTCCAGTGTCGAACGAACAAAAAAATCGCATTACGGTTAACATATACGGACATCATTATACAATTGTCGGCACAGAATCGAAAAGTCATATGCAGCATGTAGCTCGTATGGTCGATGAAAAAATGCGGGAAATTAAATTAAAGAATCCAGTTCTTGACTTGAATAAAATTGCCGTTTTGACGGCAGTAAACACGGTTCATGAGTATATGAAATTACAAGAAGAAATGAACCACTTAAAGGAAGAACTGAAAGGACTGAAAGGTTGACCGACATGATTGACATCATTATCCTTCTATTTATATTTTTCGGCATTGTGATTGGTTTGAAGCGAGGGTTTATTTTGCAGTTTTTTCACATAGCCGGTTCCATTCTTGCTATTCTTGCCGCCCTTACCTTACGGGAGCAAGTGGCGCCGCTGTTGAAAAATTGGATTCCAATGCCGCCGGTTGACCAAAATCTAGCATTTAGGTTTGTGACCACTAGTTTCGAATCATTTTATTATGGAGCGATTGCCTTTATTCTTATTTTTCTTTTAGTAAAAATCGCCTTGTCCATGCTCGGTTCTTTAGTGAACAAGGTGGCCCAGATACCTATTATAAGGGAAGTAAATAAGATTGGCGGAGGAATTTTTGGATTTCTGGAAACTTATCTTTTGTTATTTGTGCTTATCTATCTGGCTGCCTTGCTTCCACAAAACGGGCTTTCAACGATGATCGATAATTCCGCAGTGGCTGCCTATATGATTCATCATACACCTTATTTATCGGATGCACTTCAAAATTTTCATTCGCTTGATCAGTTGAACCGCTTCTCTTTTTAAAAGAGAAGTTTTTGTTTTGTCAGGCTTTTCTGTTACTATTAAGTAGGGAAAATGATCGATGGTGAAAGCATGGTGACGATGATGGTGAATAAAAAAGATATTATTCGTTTATTAGAAAAAATAGCGATATATATGGAATTAAAAGGAGAAAACCCGTTTAAAATTGCTGCTTTTCGAAAAGCGGCCGCTGCATTGGAAACAGATGAACGCAGCTTGTCTGAAATTGAAGATGTGACAAAGATCGCAGGAATTGGTAAGGGGACGAGTGCGGTAATCCAAGAATACCGCGAAACGGGTGAGTCTGTTGTGTTAAAGGAGCTGCAGGAAGAAGTGCCGGCAGGGCTCGTTCCTTTGCTTGGGCTTCCCGGACTCGGCGGTAAAAAAATTGCCAAGTTGTATAAAGAGCTGAATGTGAAAAATATAGATGATTTGAAAGACGTATGTGAAATGAACAAAGTACGTGAGTTGTCTGGCTTTGGTGCGAAAACAGAAGAGAAGATCCTGGCGGCGATTGAAGAAGCAGGCAAGCGGCCGGAGCGCCTGCCGATTACGTATATGCTGCCACTGGCGGAATCGATCGAACGTCAGCTTGCTAGTATGAAAGGCATCCAGCAGTTTTCACGTGCGGGAAGTTTGCGTCGCCTGCGGGAAACGATTAAAGATCTCGATTTTATTATTGCCGCTGGGGATGCTGCGCTCGTAAAAGAGCAGCTGTTACAACTGAACGGAATGAAAGAAGTGATTGCAGCGGGTGACACGAAAGTTTCACTCGTCCTTGAAGGAGAGTGGGACGTATCGGTCGATTTCCGTATTGTCACAGCTGAGGAATTCTCTTCTACGCTCCATCATTTTACCGGCTCCAAAGACCATAATGTCCGCATGAGACAGCTGGCAAAAGAGCGTGGAGAAAAAATCAGTGAATACGGTGTCGAGTCTATTGAAACGGGGGAAGTGAAGACGTTTCAAACGGAAGAAGAATTTTATCATTATTTTAATCTTCCGTGGATTCCCCCAGAAATACGGGAAGATGGAACAGAAGTAGACCAATTTAAGGAAAAGGATTCTTTAATTAAGCTTAGCGACATCAAGGGCGATGTTCATATGCATACGACTTGGTCGGATGGGGCGTATTCTCTTGAGGAGATGGTGGAGGCATGCCGCGCTAAAGGGTATGAGTACATGGTGATTACAGATCATTCCCGCTTTTTAAAAGTAGCAAATGGACTGTCAGTCGAGCGGCTGCTCCAGCAAAATAAAGAGATTCGGCGGTTAAATGAACAATACGAAGACATTGAAATTCTTTCTGGTATTGAAATGGATATTTTGCCGGATGGCACGCTTGATTACGATGATGATGTACTAAGCCAGCTGGACTTTGTCATTGCTTCTATTCATTCTAGTTTTTCTCAGCCGCGGCAGACGATTATGGCTCGATTAAAAGCCGCATTAAGGAATCCGCACGTCGACTTGATTGCTCATCCGACTGGGCGGCTCATTGGCCGCCGGGATGGTTATGACGTGGATATGGAAGAGTTAATTGAACTAGCAAAGGAAACGAATACGGCTCTTGAGCTAAACGCGAATCCGCATCGGCTCGATTTATCAGCAGACTACTTGAAAAAAGCACAGGCTGCTGGGGTGAAGATTATGATTAATACGGATGCCCATGCGATTGAACATCTAGAATTTATGGAAATTGGCGCTAAAGCGGCAAGAAAAGGCTGGCTTCGACCTGAAACGGTCGTTAATACGTACAGCAAAGAAGACTTTTTGGCATTCGTTCATCGAAACAAATAAATAGGGAGGATTCCTGTTACGTGAATAAAAAGGTATTAAAGACTCTTGAGTTTGACAAAATTAAGCAGCAGCTTGCCGAACATGCAGCCTCCAGTCTAGGGAAAGAACAGGCAGAATCTTTGCAGCCGTTCGTTTCGTTTGATGAAGTGGTCCGTCTGCAGGAGGAAACAGATGAAGCGGCACGAGTGCTGCGTATAAAAGGACATGCTCCGCTTGGCGGCATTTATAATGTCCGGCCGCAAGTGAAGCGGGCGCAGATCGGCGGCATGCTGAATGGCATGGAGTTCGTCCAAGTAGCTAGTACAATCTATGCGGGCCGCATGATGAAGCAGTTTATTACAAATTTAATTGAAGATGGTGAGGAGCTGCCAATTCTTTCGGAAAAAGCAGATGAGCTGCCGGTACTGACACCGCTTGAACATAAGATTAAGCATACAGTTGATGAACATGGCGGCGTGCTCGATTCAGCGAGTGAAGCGCTCCGGCATATTCGTCAGCAGATGCGCGCCAATGAAAGCCGGATTCGCAGCAAGCTCGAAAGTTTAATTCGCGGGAGCAATGCCCAGAAAATGTTATCCGATGCGATCATTACGATTCGGAATGACCGCTACGTTATTCCAGTGAAACAAGAATATCGCGGACATTACGGCGGCATCGTCCATGACCAGTCTTCATCCGGTCAGACGCTATTTATTGAGCCGGAATCGATCGTGCAAATGAACAACCAGATTCGCGAATTTAAGCTGAAGGAACAATTGGAAATTGAACGGATTTTTACTGAGCTGACCGTAGAGGTTGAAGAGCATGGAACAGAACTTTATTACTTAACCGGTCTGCTTGGCGATCTTGATTTTATGTTTACAAAAGCAAAGTTTGGCCAAGTAATCAAAGGCACGAAACCATTGATTAATCAAAATGGCTATATCCGGCTGAATAAGGCGCGCCATCCACTTTTGCCGATTGATGAAGCGGTAGCAAGTGACATCGAACTTGGAAAAGATTACACAACGATCTTAATTACAGGACCGAATACCGGCGGGAAAACAGTTACATTAAAAACACTTGGATTGACCACCCTAATGGCTCAGTCAGGTCTGCAGGTTCCAGCGCTGGATGGCTCGGAAACAGCAGTGTTCGGTTCGGTTTTTGCCGATATTGGAGATGAGCAGTCCATTGAGCAAAGTCTAAGTACATTTTCATCTCATATGGTGAACATCGTTGATATTTTAAAGCACGTCGATCATAACAGCCTTGTTTTGTTTGATGAGCTTGGCGCTGGTACAGATCCTCAAGAAGGTGCGGCGTTGGCGATGTCGATTCTTGATGACGTACATAACCGCGGGGCGCGTGTCATTGCGACTACGCATTATCCGGAGTTAAAAGCTTACGGCTATAACCGAGAAGGCGTCATTAATGCGAGCGTAGAATTTGACGTGGAGACGCTGAGTCCAACGTACCGCTTGTTAATCGGTGTGCCAGGACGAAGCAATGCGTTTGAAATTTCTACCCGTCTTGGGCTTGACCCTGGCATCATTCAGCAGGCACGGGGACTGATCGGTGCAGATACGAATGAAGTCGATCAAATGATCGCTTCACTTGAACAGGCACGCAGAAAGGCTGAAGAAGAAGAGAAGGAAGCGCGTGAGTATTTGAAGCTTGCTGAACAGCTGCATAAAGATATGCAAAGGCAAATGCAGGATTATTATGCAAATGAAGAAGAACTTGCAGAGAAGGCGCGCCAAAAAGCAGCAGATATCGTCGAAAAGGCGAAAGCAGAAGCAGAAGAAGTCATCCGCGACTTGCGTACGATGAGGCTGGAAAAACTAGCAGATGTGAAAGAGCATGAATTAATTGAAGCGAAGCGGCGGCTGACAGAGGCTGTGCCGGAAACGAAAAAAGCGCCAAAGCAGAAAGCAGCGGCCGTAGAGCGCATACTAAAGCCGGGCGACGAAGTAAAGGTCCTCAGCTTTGGCCAGAAAGGCACATTGCTTGAAAAAGCGGGCGATCACGAGTGGCACGTGCAAATCGGAATTATGAAGATGAAAGTGAAAGAAAGCGACTTGCAATTCATGAAGTCAGAGAAAAAAGCCGAACCGAAGCCACTTGCTATGGTACGCGGCAAAGATTATCACGTCAGCCTTGAACTGGATTTGCGCGGCGAACGCTATGAAGATGCGTTAGTAAAAGTGGAGAAATACATTGATGATGCCTTGCTCGCCGGTTATCCGCATGTTTCTATTATCCATGGAAAAGGAACGGGAGCGCTGCGAAAAGGAGTTCAAGAATATTTAAAAAATCATCGATCGGTAAAACGGACTCGCTTTGGTGAAGCAGGCGAAGGCGGCAGCGGCGTGACAGTCGTTGAATTGAAATAAGAAGAATCCGAAAAAGAGGGGCTTTATTGATATGAACCAGTTTTGGGAAAATGAATTCGTGCAGCTTGCTGGTTATTACAGCGTCGTCATTGTTTGTATAACGCTGTCGCTGGCTGTATTTGAACTGGTAACGAAATACCGTAACTGGGAAGAGATCAAAAAAGGCAACATGGCTGTTGCAATGGCAACAGGTGGAAAAATATTTGGCCTTTCTAACATTTTTCGCCACTCCATTGCCCACAACGACAGCGTTTTGACAATGGTCGGGTGGGGGACATTCGGTTTTATCTTACTGTTAGCTGGTTACTTTATTTTTGAATTTCTAACTCCCCATTTTAAAATCGATGAAGAAATCAAAAAAGACAATCGTGCGGTCGGTTTTATCGCGATGGTAATTTCCGTCGGATTATCGTATGTCATCGGCGCAGCTTTAATGGATTAAGGAGAGGGACTATGGAAACATTAGCGAAAGTACTGCTCGCACTATGCGGCGTCTTTCTGATCATTGGGATCGTTTATTTAACATTTATTGCTTAAAGTAGAAAGGGGCTGTCTTCATCAGGAAGCAGCTCTTTTTTTGGGCTGGAATCAATGTTAAAGTGGCAGGAATATCATGAATAAGGAGAAATATATCGTGACTCATTGAAGGATATCCTCCATGAATAGGTCAATAAGGTCAATCATATTACAATGAAGAAACTATTCGTCATCCTTTGAAAAGATTTGTCATATGTTTATTCAAAGGAGGGAAATCCATGTTCACATTTATTGCCGCTATTATTTTACTGATAGTCAGCTATTTTACGTATGGCAAGTATGTGGAGAAGGTGTTTGGAGTCAAGCAAGAAAGGAAAACCCCGGCTTATACGCTTGCTGATGGTGTGGATTATGTGCCAATGGATAAAAAGAAGAACTCACTGATCCAACTGTTAAACATCGCTGGTGTCGGACCTATTTTTGGACCGATTATGGGAGCGCTTTATGGGCCTGTTGCTTTTATTTGGATTGTTTTTGGAGCCATTTTTGCTGGGGCGGTTCATGATTATTTAACCGGAATGATTTCACTTAGAAACCGTGGCGCTCATTTGCCGGAACTTGCCGGGATCTTCCTTGGAAAAGCTTTTAAGCATGTAGTAAATGCTTTTTCAATTTTATTGCTCGTGCTTGTTGGAACGGTCTTTGTGACATCTCCAGCGGCATTACTTGCAGATTTGACCCCCGGATGGATGACAGCCGGCGTTTGGATTGCTGTTATTTTTGTTTATTACTTACTGGCTACTCTTTTGCCGATTGATAAAATGATCGGGCGCTTCTATCCTATTTTCGGTGCGCTTTTATTAATTAGTGCAGTCGGAATTGGAGGTGCGCTGTTATTCCAAGGCCACCCGATTCCAGAACTTTCATTTGTGAATATGCATCCTGACAATCTTCCTATTTTCCCGCTTTTATTTTTAACGATTTCGTGTGGAGCACTGTCTGGTTTCCATGCAACACAGTCTCCGATTATCTCGAGAACGACGCAGGGAGAGTCACAGGGACGTTTTATTTTCTATGGCATGATGATTACGGAAGCTATTATTGCGATGATATGGGCAGCGGCGGCGATGTCCATTTTCAATGGAACCACGTTAAATGAATTGCTGGCAGCTGTAGGACCAGCTGGAATCGTGAAAGAGGTAGCGATGACAACACTGGGGGCAGTGTTTGGAACGTTGGCTGTTCTTGGAGTGATCGTGCTGCCAATTACGTCTGGGGATACAGCTTTCCGCAGTGCACGAATGATCATTGCTGATTATATTGGGGCTGGACAGAGAAACATCGGTAACCGCTTATGGATTGCTGTACCGATGTTTGTCGTTTCAGTTGCCCTCACGCAAGTTGACTTTACGATTCTGTGGAGGTATTTCTCTTGGGCGAACCAGTCAACGGCTATGATTGCTCTCTGGGTAGGGGCGATGTATCTTGCCTTGCAGAGGAAAAACTTCTGGATTGCGGCTATACCAGCCGCATTTATTACGATGGCAACTTTCACTTATATATTGAACGCGCAAATCGGATTTGGTTTGTCGATGAATGCCGCTTATATAGGGGCAGCCATTATCACGGGAATCATCGTTATCGGCTTTTTCTGGGGGCTTAAACGAAAGTTCGCCGCAGCAGAAAGCGGGAAAAAGCCAATTGTGCTTGATGACGGGTTAGGAAAACTCATTTCTTAAATGAAGGACGGGTGTCGGTCCATTGACACCCGTCCTTTTTTATGAAAATCTGAATGGGAGGAAATGATGTTTTGTGAGGAGGAGAGTTTTTTATGGATAAGCAATCAATGATGAATTATGTGACCTTTTCAGATGAGAAGTTTACTCGAAACGTCGTGAAAAGCGGAGGGAAATCGATGGCCTTCGTTCTAAATTTTCAGCCGGGTCAGGCGCTTCCTCCGCACCCTCATCCAAATGCCGACGTATATGTCGTTGTATGGGAAGGGAGCGGCACATTTACTGTAGACAGTAAAAGCTTTTTAGCTGAAAAAGGTGATATTGTTCATTGCCGCGGTGAAGAAGTGCTTTCCTTTAAAAATGACAGCAATGTAAACACAACATTATATGTTACGTTAGCAAGGGATTAAGGCAGTTAAAATAGCCGCCCTTAGTAAATGAGCCGATACTCTTTTTCATACATGAAATCGTCTCTTCAACTAATACTAGGACGAGGAGGTAATGGAATGATAAAGAAAATGATTTGTATGGTTCTTTTGCTATTGGCGGCAGTTCCCCCCCATCAACCCTCAGCTCAAAGACTCATCGTTACAGATCAAACGAACAGTGAAACCATTATGCATCAGCATTTTTCTCTTTCCCCGATTGGCGAGGTATGGATTGATCAAGAAAAATTGCACTTATTGATGGAGCGTTTAAGTAAACAAGTCTATAGGGAACCAGTTAATGCGCGGCTGGATGACAAAGGAACCATTGTTCCGGCCGAGCTGGGAACAATTCTTGATCGGCAAACATTTCTAGAACAATTTTATTCCTTTTACTATGGAAACGAATCAGGTGTTATACATGTTCCAACAAAGAGCATTTATCCAAAAGTGGATAGTGAGCTTTTGGCGGAAATTAGTACGAAGGAGGTCGGCCGTTTTACAACTTATTATAGGGAGAATAATAAGGAACGTTCCCATAACATTGTTTTGGCAGCAAAAGCCATTGATAATCATGTCGTTTTCCCGGGGGAGAAGTTTTCTTTTAATGATGTTGTCGGAAGGCGCACGAAAGAAAGAGGCTATAAGCGCGCACCGGTTATTGTAAGAGGTGAACTTGCGGAGGATATTGGCGGAGGCATATGCCAAGTTTCTTCCACATTGTTTAACGCAGTAAATTTAAAAGGAGTACAAATCATTGAACGCTACTCACACAGTAGAAGGGTGCCATATGTCCCTCCTGGCAAAGATGCTACAGTCAGTTGGTGGGGACCGGATTTTGTATTCAAAAATCAATACAATCAGCCCATCTTGATTCGTGCAGCATCAAAACATGGCAAAATGACTGTGCGTATATTTTCATCCGAAGCGATTGAAATAAAAGGAGCTTTTTATTAGTAAATCCAAGGTTAAACATAACGATAGAGCATCAATCGAAACGGGCTGAATTAGCCGTATTCCCTCTCTCTAGTTCTTAAAAATACGACTACTTCATGAAAAGGCTTTGCTTTTTTAACATTTGGCAAGGCCTTCATGAATAGTTTATAATTGAGTGCAATATTTTCAACATTCAAAATGGATGTGGAGGGATAAAAATGGACGATCGGCCTTGGCTTGCACAGTATCCAGAGGAAATACCGGCAACGCTTGCCTATGAAGAACAACCGGTTCAAGCATATCTGACGAAAGCAGCAAGAGATTATCCTGCTAAAACAGCCATTCATTTTATGGGAAAAGAGTTGACGTTTCAGGAAGTATATGAATCATCTTTAAAAGTGGGCTGTTATTTGAAGAAGCTCGGTGTTGAAAAAGGCGATCGGGTAGGAATTATGCTTCCGAATGGACCGCAGGCAGTTATTAGTTATTTTGGCATTTTATATGCTGGTGGTGTCGTCGTTCAAACAAATCCGCTTTATACAGAAAGTGAAATAGAATACCAGCTGAAAGATTCAAGTTGTAAAGTGATGATTACATTGGATATTTTATATCCCCGTGTACAGCAGGTGATGGATCGCACGGATTTAAAACATATCATTGTAACGGCTGTGAAAGATTATTTGCCTTTTCCAAAAAACATTCTTTATCCTTTTATACAGGCAAAACAGACGGGCCTGAAAGTTCAAGTAGAAGAGCGGGGAACGAACCATGAGTTTAAGCGCATTATCGCTTCAGAGAGAGCGGAAGAATTAGATATTCCTTTCGACTTTGACGAAGATATTGCACTGCTTCAGTATACGGGAGGGACGACAGGACTGCCGAAAGGTGTCATGTTAACTCATAAAAATTTGATAGCGAACACTTCCATGTGTGCTTCTTGGCTGTATAAGTGCAAGAAGGGAGAGGAAGTGATGCTGGGGCTTATTCCGTTTTTTCATGTATACGGTATGACGACTGTGATGATCTTATCCATTATGCAGGCTTATAAGATGGTGCTTCTCCCAAAGTTTGACGTAAAGATGACATTGAAGACAGTTCACAAGCAGCGGCCTACTTTATTTCCAGGTGCTCCTACTATTTATATTGCGTTATTGAATGACCCTGATCTGCACAAATATGACTTATCTTCTATTCGCGCATGCCTCAGCGGATCAGCCCCTCTTCCTATTGAAGTGCAGAAGAAATTCGAGAAGGCTACCGGCGGCAAGTTAGTAGAAGGATACGGGTTATCCGAAACATCGCCTGTTACACATTCGAATTTTCTATGGGATCGTGAGCAGGTGAAAGGCAGCATCGGTGTCCCATGGCCGGATACAGAGGCAGCTATTTTATCTATGGGTACAGGAGAGATCCTTCCTCCGGGAGAGATTGGAGAAATTATTATTAAAGGGCCGCAAGTGATGAAGGGATACTGGAATCGTCCGGAAGAAACAGAAATGACATTTAAAGATGGCTGGCTGTTGACAGGGGATATCGGCTATATGGACGACAAAGGCTATTTCTTTATTATTGATAGAAAGAAAGACATGATTATTTCTGGCGGTTACAACATTTATCCGAGAGAAGTGGAAGAAGTATTGTATGAACATGAAGCGGTGCAGGAAGCAGTGGTTGTAGGTGTGCCACACCCTTATTGGGGAGAGACGGTGAAAGCATATATCGTCTTAAGGGAAGGGTACTCAACAACTGAAGAAGAATTAAACCAATTTGTAAGAACATACTTAGCCGCTTATAAAGTGCCGAGAATTTATGAATTCAGAGAGGAGCTGCCAAAAACAGCTGTTGGCAAAATTTTACGACGTGTATTAATAGATGAAGAGAGAGCAAAGCAAGAGAAAACGAAATGACTGAAATAATGAAAGAAACACTCGTCCCTCTCTTGACTCTTTATAGACAAAACGATAATATAAACCATGAATGAATAGTCATTCATTTTGGAAAATATTGAGAGGGCGGGAGGATCACCCTGTGAAACGAAATAAACCGAAATACCATCAAATTATTAATGCTGCTGTTGTAGCGATCGCGGAAAATGGCTATCACCAAGCTCAAGTGTCAAAAATAGCGAAGCAAGCCGGCGTCGCAGACGGCACCATTTATTTATATTTTAAGAATAAAGAAGATATTTTAATTTCGTTATTTCGAGAGAAAATGGGCAGTTTTGTAGAAGAAATTCAAAAAGCGCTGGCAGGAAAAAGCACAGCTGCAGAGAAGTTAATGTTATTAGTAGAACATCATTTTACTATGTTGGCAGAAGATCGGCATTTAGCTGTGGTGACTCAATTGGAGCTTAGACAATCGAATAAAGAGCTTCGTTTGAAAATTAATGCGGTGCTGAAGGAGTATATGCAGCTCATTGACGAAGTGTTGAAGGAAGGGGTCGAGAAAGGGGAATTCCGGTCATCATTAAATGTCCTGCTTGCTAGACAAATGATTTTTGGGACGATAGATGAAACAGTGACTACCTGGGTCATGAACGAACAAAAGTATGACCTTCCGGCTCTTGCTCCTGAAGTAGGAAATCTGCTGTTAAATGGTTTTTCTATTCGTTGATTGGTATCGAACATAAGGGGGGAATGACAGGAGATGGAATACATATCCTGGAAAAGAGAAGGGCGGACAGCTGAAATACTTATTCAGAGACCGCCTGCAAATGCCCTTTCAAGCGCGTTAATCGCTGACATTGAGCAAGCGTTCAATGAGATTGAACAGGACAAGGAAGTGCGCGTCGTTCTGATCAGCGGTGAAGGCAGGTTTTTTTCAGCTGGCGCTGATATTAAAGAATTTACAACAGTGAAAAATGGCAAAGAGTTTTCGAAGCTTGCGCTGCGGGGACAACAGGTGTTTGAACGAATTGAAACATTTTCAAAGCCGGTCATCGCTGCGATTCATGGAGCTGCACTAGGCGGTGGATTGGAGCTGGCGATGAGCTGTCATATACGACTCGTCTCGGAACAGGCAAAGCTCGGATTGCCTGAACTTTCACTTGGATTGGTCCCAGGGTTTGCAGGTTCCCAGCGTTTGCCTCGTTATATAGGAGCGGCCAAGGCGGCAGAGCTGCTTCTGACGAGTGAGCCGATATCCGGCATGGAAGCTGTACAGTGGGGACTAGCTAATCATGCATTTCCGGAGGAGGAGCTGCTCACAAAAGCCCGGGAAATGGCTGCGAAAATATCTTTAAAAAGTCCAGTCAGCATGAAAGCAGCCATTGAACTGATGAATTATTCTAAGCATGCCCAGTACTACGAAGGAGCGGCAAGAGAAGCCGAACTTTTCGGAGAAGTGTTCCAATCCCAAGATGCTAAAGAAGGAATTGGTGCATTTATAGAGAAGCGCCAGCCGAAGTTTACAGGTAATTAGTTTTTTCAGAAAAGTATTTGCCGTTTGGAAAACGACCAAAGCAGGAGGGGAAAGCATGAACATTTACGTACTGTTAAAGAGAACATTTGATACGGAAGAAAAAATCAGTGTGAAAAATGGTGCGATCCAAGAAGACGGTGCGGAGTTCATCATCAACCCGTATGATGAGTACGCGGTTGAGGAAGCGATCCAAATTCGCGATGACAAAGGCGGCGAAGTAACCGTTGTGTCCGTCGGTTGTGAAGAGGCAGAAAAGCAGCTGCGTACCGCACTTGCAATGGGAGCAGATAGGGCTGTACTTATTAATATAGAAGATGATATTGAAGAGAGTGATCAATATACAACAGCAGCTATTCTGGCGGAATACTTAAAAGACAAAGGTGCAGACTTAATCATTGCCGGCAATGTGGCGATTGATGGCGGCAGCGGTCAAGTCGGTCCGCGTGTGGCGGATCAGCTTGGCATTCCATATGTGACGACGATCACCGGTATTGAAATTGACGGTGAGACAGTGACAGTCATTCGTGATGTGGAAGGAGATTCAGAGAAAATTCAGACGACGCTGCCGCTGCTCGTAACGGCTCAGCAAGGGCTGAATGATCCGCGCTACCCATCGCTGCCGGGCATTATGAAGGCAAGGAAAAAGCCGCTCGATGAACTAGAGTTAGATGATTTGAATCTGGATGAAGAGGATGTACAAGCGAAAACAGAGACGATTGATATCTTTTTGCCGCCGCAAAAGGCTGCAGGACGCATTTTAAAGGGCGATTTAAGTGATCAAGTGAAAGAATTGATTCATGCACTTCATACAGAGACAAAAGTCATTTAACAAACTAGGCGGGAGGGGATAAATATGGCGAAAAAAATATTGGTATTGGGAGAAGTACGGGACGGAACGTTAAGGAATGTGTCTTTTGAAGCGATCGCCGCTGGAAAGAAAGTGGCACAGGGAGGCGAAGTGATCGGTGTGCTTATTGGCCAATCAGTAAGCGGATTGGCAGAGCAGCTTATTCATTACGGTGCGGACCGTGCGGTGACGGTGGAAGATGAAAAATTATCACAATACACATCCGATGGGTTTTCGCAAGCGCTGCTTGCCGTTGTGAATCAGGAAAACCCAGAAGGTATTCTTTTTGGCCATACAGCGCTGGGCAAAGATTTATCGCCGAAGGTCGCTTCCCGTCTCGGAGCGGGCCTCATCTCAGATGCAACAGCAGTGGAAGAAGAAGGAGACAGTATCGTCTTCACCCGCCCGATCTACTCGGGAAAAGCTTTTGAAAAGAAAAAAGTGAGCGCCGGTCTTATCATGGCGTCCATTCGTCCAAACAATATTGCGCCGCTTGAAAAAGATCAATCCCGTTCCGGAAACGTATCTTCTGTATCAGCAGATATTAAGGATATCCGCACGATTATCCAGGAAGTTGTCCGTAAAACAGAAAAAGGGGTCGATTTGTCGGAGGCAAAAGTGATTGTCGCCGGCGGGCGCGGTGTGAAAAGTGCAGATGGTTTTAAGCCGCTGCAGGAGCTCGCTCATGTACTTGGCGGTGCCGTCGGTGCTTCCCGCGGTGCATGTGACGCTGATTATTGTGACTACTCACTGCAAATTGGCCAGACAGGGAAAGTCGTGACACCGGATCTTTATATTGCCTGTGGCATTTCGGGAGCGATTCAGCACTTGGCGGGAATGTCCAATTCGAAAGTCATTGTCGCGATTAATAAAGATCCGGAAGCGAGCATTTTCAATGTAGCGGACTACGGCATTGTCGGGGACTTGTTCGAAGTCGTTCCCATGCTGACAGAAGAGTTTAAAAAACTGAAAATCGCTTCTTCCTAAATAGGATGTGAAAAAGCTGGTGCCCGGTGCATCAGCTTTTTAGAGTGAGGTTTTTTACTTATGTTCTGCAGTTGTTCAAAAAGCTATGTTAAAGGCTAGTATTGATGCGGCCCCTTTGTTGATTGGAGCGGAAATCAACAAAGGGAGTTTTAACGAAGCTATTCAGAATGAAAGAGTAAAGGGAGGACAAAAGGGGAAAGTAAGAAATGAAGCAAAAAAATAGCATCCGTTTCTAATAGGTGCTATACTGACCGTAATATATGTAACTTTAGGAGGTTTTTTGAAATGGCAATTGTAAAAGCGACTGACCAAAACTTTACTGATGAAACAGCTAGCGGACTTGTGCTGGCAGACTTCTGGGCTCCGTGGTGCGGACCTTGTAAAATGATCGCTCCTGTATTGGAAGAACTCGATACAGAATTGGCGGAAAAAGTGAAAATTGTCAAAATTGACGTGGATGAAAATCAAGAAACAGCTGGAAAATTCGGTGTTATGAGTATTCCAACGCTTATTTTATTCAAAGACGGCCAGCCTGTCGATAAAGTGATCGGCTTCCAACCGAAAGAAGCACTTGCTGAGCTTGTGAACAAACACGCTTAATCTTAATATGAGAAAACCGTCTTCTGCCCTAAGCGGAAGGCGGTTTTTTGTAAGAATGTGATGAATGAACAGCATGGAAAAAGAAATTGTCCGGGAGGTGGGAAAATGAATCAGAATATCAAAAACAAGCTGGCACTGCTCCCGGACCAGCCGGGCTGCTATTTAATGAAAGACCGGCAGGGAACGGTGATTTATGTCGGCAAGGCAAAAGTATTGAAAAATCGGGTACGCTCCTATTTTACCGGTTCACACGATGCGAAAACACAGCGTCTCGTCGGGGAAATAGAAGATTTTGAGTATATTATTACTTCATCTAATTTGGAAGCATTAATCCTTGAGCTAAATTTAATTAAAAAGCATGATCCAAAATATAATATTATGCTGAAGGATGATAAAAGCTACCCATTTATTAAGCTGACTGCAGAAAGACATCCTCGGCTGATCATTACCCGCAAAGTCAAAAAAGACAAAGCGAAATATTTCGGTCCTTATCCGAACGCCTACGCAGCCACCGAAACAAAAAAGCTGCTTGACCGGCTGTATCCGCTTAGAAAATGTTTGAATTTACCGGATCGGGTATGTCTTTACTATCATATGGGACAGTGTCTTGCTCCTTGTGTGAAGGAAATAACAGAAGCGCAGTACAAGGAAATGACGAATGAAATTGCTCGTTTTTTAAACGGAGGCCATCAAGCAGTGAAAGAACAGCTGACCGCAAAGATGAATGAAGCAGCGGAAAATCTTGAATTTGAGCGGGCGAAGGAATTTCGGGATCAAATCGCTTATATTGAAGCAACGATGGAAAAGCAGAAGATTAATATGACCGATCTGATAGACCGTGATGTATTCGGCTATGCTGTCGACAAAGGCTGGATGTGTGTACAAGTATTTTTCGTCCGCCAAGGGAAGCTGATTGAGCGCGATGTTTCCTTGTTTCCTATTTATGATGAGCCGGAAGAAGAGTTTTTGACATATCTTGGTCAATTTTATGACCAGCCGAATCATTTTAAGCCGAAAGAGATTTTACTGCCGGAAAAAGTAGATGATTCTCTCGCGGAAGGATTAATCGAGGTAAAGATGATCAAGCCGCAAAAAGGAAGAAAGAAAGAGCTTGTAAAGCTGGCTGTCAGTAATGCCCAAGCAGCGCTGACGGAAAAATTTGCATTAATCGAGCGCGATGAAGACCGGACGATTAAAGCAGTAGAGCAGTTAGGAAGGGCGATGAATATCCATACACCGCTTCGAATTGAGGCGTTTGATAACTCAAACATTCAGGGAACCAATCCAGTGTCAGCGCTGATTGTGTTTATTGACGGCAAGCCGGCGAAAAAAGAATACCGCAAATTCAAAATTAAAACGGTGCAAGGGCCAGATGATTATGGCTCCATGAGAGAAGTGATTCGGCGCCGCTATAGCCGTGTGCTGAAGGAAGGGCTTCCGCTGCCGGATTTAATTATTATTGACGGCGGGAAAGGACAGGTTGAAGCGGCAAAAGATATTTTACTGAATGAATTAGATTTGGACATTCCTGTTGCAGGTCTTGCGAAAGATGAGAAGCATCGGACGTCACAGCTCTTATTTGGTACACCGCTTGATATCGTGCCGCTTTCCCACAATAGTCAGGAATTTTACTTATTGCAGCGCATTCAAGATGAGGTCCATCGCTTTGCCATTACGTTCCACCGTCAGCTTCGGGGGAAAAGTGCGATTCAATCTGTGCTGGATGACATCGCTGGGGTGGGGCCTAAACGAAAACAGCAGTTATTAAAACATTTCGGCTCAGTGAAAAAATTGAAAGAGGCAACGATAGAGGAATTAAGATCGATTGGCATTCCCGAAAAAACAGCGGAAGAAATTACTAGGAGTCTGAAGGAACCGGATAGTAAATGAAAAGAGACGATCCTATAAGTGAGGAGTGTGTAATCACTTATAGGATCGTCTCTTTGTGAATGGAGGAGTTAAATATTATGACACTATTCCCATTTGACCGTAAATACTATTTTTTTGGATCGTTTTTGTATATCGATGACTGACTCTGCATCGATTTGCTGCTGTAAAGCGATCTGTTCAGCTAAAAAACCACTTTCAAGAGAGAAGGAAGGTTCTGACTGAACCGAAAATCTTCTTTCAACAAACGGACCGCTTAGTTCAAACGTCTTTTCCCGTTTCGTTTCTTTTAGAAGAATAAGATTGCCCCAGCCTGCTTCGTGGAAAAAGGAAAAGAGGTCTTCGATGTTCCCGCAAGGAAATTTTCTGGCAAGTGATTTGCCTGCCCAGTAAAGAATGGAACTAGCTTCTTTACCGAGTATGTCTGTTAACAAGGCATCTCTTAGTAATTCATAACCAAAAACAGGTACAACAAGCTCTTCTGTTTCTTGGAGGTCGAGTTGATTCGTCAATTTTTATCCCCACTTTCTGTTATCCATTATATACAACTGCTGAAAGAGAAAAAAGAAGTTTGTGGATTTGATATATTGGTATAATAAAATTAAAAATGAAGGGTAAAATAATGAAGCGGTGTTCACTTTATTAATTTTTTTACGATATGAAAAGATGTGTACGTATCCTTGACGCTTTTTGGCGATGGGAGTAAAATGGTCTTGTCACAAAATAGTTACAATATGAAGCTTTGCCGAAAGAAAGGATAATTTGTCGGATGCTTCAAGATTAAGGGGGGTAAAACATGGCTGACAACCGAGAGTTTTTTTATCGCAGGCTGCACTCATTGCTAGGTGTCATACCTGTAGGGTTATTTCTGACGCAGCACTTGGTCGTAAACCATTTTGCAACGAAAGGCGAGGAAGCATTTAATAAGGCTGCTGGTGTTATGGAAGGATTACCGTTCCGTTATGTACTAGAAGCACTCATCATTTTTCTGCCGTTATTATTCCACGCTATTTATGGATTGTACGTTGCATTTACAGCAAGAAATAATCCAGGCAGATATGGATTTTTTAGAAACTGGATGTTCTTCTTGCAGCGTGTAACTGGTGTAATTACGCTCATATTCATCGCATGGCACGTATGGGAAACGAGAATCCAGGCAGCACTTGGCGCCGAAGTAAACTATCAAATGATGGCGGATGTATTCTCTAATCCGTTCATGATTGCGTTTTACATAGTCGGTGTCATTTCGACTGTATTCCATTTCTCTAATGGTTTATGGGGCTTCTTTGTAAGCTGGGGAATCGCAGTTTCTCCGCGTTCGCAGCAGATCATGACATATGTTACGATGATTGTTTTTGTTGCACTTTCTGTCATCGGTCTTCGCGCAATTTTTGCGTTTGTATAAGGTAATCGTCGAATGAAGTTAAGTTCGGAATTGGGAAAAAAGGGAGTGAGTCTCAATGAGTAATGGAAGAGTTATCGTAGTCGGCGGCGGCCTAGCCGGTTTAATGGCTACAATCAAAGCAGCAGAAGCGGGAACGCAAGTCGATTTGTTCTCCTTAGTTCCAGTTAAACGCTCCCACTCTGTGTGTGCACAGGGCGGTATTAACGGTGCGGTTAACACGAAAGGTGAGGGGGATTCACCGTATATTCACTTTGATGACACGATCTACGGTGGGGACTTTTTAGCGAACCAGCCGCCTGTAAAAGCAATGACGGAAGCAGCGCCTGGTATCATTAATTTATTGGACCGTATGGGAGTTATGTTTAACCGTACACCTGAAGGCTTGCTTGATTTCCGTCGTTTCGGCGGTACACAGCATCACCGTACAGCGTTTGCTGGAGCAACAACAGGCCAGCAGCTGTTATATGCGCTTGATGAACAAGTACGCCGCTTTGAAGTAGCGGGTCTCGTTACAAAGTATGAAGGTTGGGAATTCCTGGGTATTATCACGGATGATGAAGGAATCTGCCGCGGAGTTGTCGCACAGAACTTACGTGATATGCACATTCAGTCATTCCCTGGAGATGCGGTTATTATGGCATCTGGCGGACCTGGTATTATCTTTGGGAAATCGACTAACTCTGTTATTAACACAGGATCAGCTGCTTCTATCGTTTATCAACAAGGAGCACACTATGCGAACGGCGAATTTATTCAAATTCACCCGACGGCCATTCCAGGCGATGACAAGCTTCGCCTTATGAGTGAATCTGCACGTGGGGAAGGCGGACGTGTTTGGACGTATAAAGATGGTAAACCTTGGTACTTCTTGGAAGAAAAATATCCAGCCTATGGAAACCTTGTACCACGTGACATTGCGACACGTGAAATTTTTGACGTGTGCGTAAATCAAAAGCTTGGTATCAATGGTGAAAACATGGTGTATCTTGATCTTTCTCATAAAGATCCGCATGAACTGGATATTAAACTGGGCGGTATTATTGAAATTTATGAGAAGTTTATGGGTGATGATCCGCGTAAAGTACCGATGAAAATCTTCCCAGCTGTTCATTATTCTATGGGTGGATTATGGGTAGATTACGAGCAGCAAACGAACATTCCAGGTCTTTTTGCTGCTGGTGAGTGTGATTATTCTCAGCACGGTGCGAACCGCTTAGGCGCAAACTCCCTGTTATCGGCTATTTACGGGGGAATGGTTGCTGGACCAAATGCTGTAAAATATATTCATGGCTTAGAAAAGTCAGCTGATGCGATTTCTTCTTCTGTTTTTGAAAGCAGAGTGAAAGAAGAAGAAGCAAAATGGAACGACATTATGTCTATGGACGGCAAGGAAAATGCTTATATCCTTCATAAAGAACTCGGTGAGTGGATGACAGCAAACGTAACGGTTGTTCGTTACAACGACAAGCTGAAAGCAACAGATGACAAAATTGTTGAATTAATGGACCGTTATAAAAACATCAACATTAACGATACAGCGAAATGGAGCAACCAAGGTGCTGCATTTACACGTCAGTTGAAGAATATGCTTCATCTTGCGCGTGTTATTACAATCGGTGCTCTTAACCGTAATGAAAGCCGTGGAGCTCATTACAAGCCGGAATTCCCGGATCGTAACGATGAAGAATTCATGAAAACAACAATGGCAGCATTTAAAGGGGAAAATGAAGCACCTGCTTTCCATTACGAAGATGTGGACGTTTCCTTGATCCCTCCGCGTAAACGCGATTATTCTAAAAATAAGGAGGAGAAATAAGGATGAGTGAAAATAAAACAGTCCGCTTTATTATTACTCGTCAAGACGCAATGGATTCCGCGACATATGAAGAAGAGTTTGTGCTTCCATATCGTCCGAATATGAACGTTATTTCAGCGCTCATGGAAATTCAGCGTAATCCGGTCAATGCAAAAGGTGAAAAAACAACACCAATTGCTTGGGATATGAACTGTCTTGAAGAAGTTTGCGGCGCCTGCTCAATGGTCATTAACGGCAAGGCAAGACAATCATGTACGGCTCTAGTTGATAAGCTTGAACAGCCGATCCGCCTTGCACCGATGAATACTTTCCCGGTTGTTCGTGACTTGCAAGTTGACCGCAGCCGCATGTTTGATTCATTAAAACGTATTAAAGCATGGATTCCGATCGATGGAACGTATGATCTCGGAGCGGGTCCGCGCATGCCGGAAAGAAAACGCCAATGGGCATACGAATTATCTAAATGTATGACTTGTGGTGTTTGTCTTGAAGCATGTCCAAACGTAAACAGCAAATCTGATTTCATTGGTCCTGCGTTTATTTCACAAGTCCGTTTATTTAACGCTCATCCAACTGGAGCAATGAATAAAGATGAACGGTTGAATGCATTAATGAGTGACGGCGGCCTAGAGGGCTGCGGAAACTCACAAAACTGTGTACAGTCATGTCCAAAAGGTATTCCTTTAACGACATCTATTGCAGCTGTCAACCGCGATGCTACAATCCAAGCTTTCCGTAACTTCTTCGGAAGCGACCATCATGTAGACTAATATATTTCAGCCTTCAGCTTATCCAGCTGAAGGCTGTTTTTTGTTTATTAGACCAAGATAGATTTAAATGCTGGGTTTCAATTTGTGACTGATGCTGTAATTAGCGGTCAGCTAACTAAAAATTGAGGGGATTTTTGTTTGGTGATTGTCAAATTTCTACTTACTTACATATGATACGGTAACGGCCATTCTATTAATTAGGTGATTAGAAGCTGGCGGAAGCGAGGAGGGTACATGTCAAGTGAGGGAGCACCGCTTTGATCGTAAACCGCTATTAACAAAAAGAGAAAAAGAAGTATTTGAGTTACTTGTGCAGGATCGGACAACGAAAGAAATTGCTGAAGAGCTGTTTATTAGTGAAAAAACGGTCCGTAATCATATTTCTAACTCTATTCAAAAGCTTGGTGTAAAAGGAAGATCACAGGCTATTGTTGAATTGCTTAGGATGGGAGAATTGAAACTTTAACAAGTCATGCCAGGCTTAGCGGGAGTTGTTTCATAGAGGTCTGATCCTTTTATTTTAAGACAGCTCCTGCTATTTTTTATGTCGGCTGCCAAAGAGCAGGCATCCTCTGTTTTCGTTCCTTCTTCCCTTGCATTTTACAGAAAAACAGGCGAAAATAAATAGATGGGTTGGAGTCCTGTTACTATGTGAACAAGGGAACTGATGAGTAAGGAGTGCTGAGAATGGCAGCAGATTTTGAGGAATCGCTTGATTGTGTTGCTGATATTGAAAAAGAGTTGCGGTACATAAATGGCATCATTAAACAAAAAGGCCGGGAAATATTAAGTGATTATAAGATTACTCCTCCTCAGTTTATTGCTTTGCAATGGCTGTTTGAAGAAGGGGATATGACAATCGGTGAACTATCTACTAAAATGTTTTTGGCTTTTAGTACAATGACTGACCTGATTGATCGAATGGAACGAAATGAGCTGGTTGAACGAGTGAAAGACACGAATGACCGCCGAATTGTCCGGATCCATTTGCTGCAAAATGGCGCGAGCATGATTGAAGAAGTCATCAAAAAGCGTCAGCTGTATGTGCAGCAGGTTTTGCGAAATTTTAGCGGTGCTGAAATACGAACGTTAAAAAGCAATCTAGAAAAAATGCATCAAGAAATGAAGGCAAAATGAGGCGAGGAAAGTGAATAGACCGATCGGTGTAATTGATTCGGGGGTCGGCGGTTTGACCGTAGCGAAAGAGATCATGCGTCAGCTTCCGAATGAAACGATTTATTATACAGGAGATACTGCCAGATGTCCGTATGGACCAAGACCGGCAGAGGAAGTGAAGGAATTTACTTGGGAAATGACCCGTTTTTTAATAGAGAAAAAGATTAAGATGCTCGTCATTGCCTGTAATACAGCTACAGCGGTTGTACTGGAGGAAATTCAAACAGCCCTTTCCATTCCGGTTATTGGGGTGATTCATCCAGGAGCAAGAGCGGCGATTAAACAGACAAGAAATGATCAAATTGGAGTGCTCGGAACGATTGGTACGATACGAAGCGGTGCTTATGAAGCGATGCTTACTTCGATTAATAAAAAAGCAGTGGTTACAACACTTGCCTGTCCAAAGTTTGTTCCTCTCGTGGAAAGTGGAGAGTATAAGGGTAAAATGGCAGAGAAAATTGTGGCTGAAACACTTATGCCGTTAAACGGAACAGAGATTGATACGGTCATTTTAGGATGTACTCATTATCCGCTGCTTGAACCGATTATAGCGAAGGCGCTCGGTAATCATGTGCGGATTATTAGTTCTGGCGAGGAAACTGCCCGTGAAGCAAGTGCGATTCTTGATTATAAAAAACTGTTAGCAAAAGAATCTCCTGAGCGGCTGCCGCACCTTTTCTTCACGACAGGCTCACGGGAGTTATTTTATGAAATCGCCTCTGATTGGCTGCAAGATAAAGAGATTCATGTTGAAGCAATCCGCTTAACCCGCTAAGCAGAATGATAATGAAGGGAATATCCGCTGGCACAGAAGATTTGTCCAAGCCGGTTCTAAGATTTCAAAACCTCCGTATATTTAGTACAAACAGTTTTAGGAGGGGTAGTTATGAGAAAAAAGAAAACGACCGCGGCGATGGTCATTTTAATTTCTTCTGTCTATGCAGCGGGCTGCGGACTATTGCCTGAAGAAAAAAAAGAAAAAATTGATCCTCCGCAGTCGGTTGTTTATACGGACAACCTGGCTGGCGGTGAAGAACAGCAGGCTGTACAAAATAAAAACATGGTTATGACGGAACTGTATTTAATTGATAAAAATGGTTATGTTGTTTCTCAAACGATGCCGCTTGCGAATACGAAAAGTTTGGCCAAGCAGGCGCTTGAATATTTGGTGGCAGAAGGGCCGGTTTCAAACGTGATTCCAAATGGATTTCGTGCTGTATTGCCAGCAGGAACACAAGTGAAAAGTGTAAATATAGAAGATGGAACAGCAACTGTTGATTTTTCTCCGGAATTTAAAGAATATGCTAAAACGGATGAAGCGAGAATTGTTCAATCCATCACTTGGACATTGACTCAATTTGATTCTATTGAACGGGTAAAATTGCAAGTGAATGGCCATCCGCTTTCAGAAATGCCTGTTGCCAAGATGGTGCTTAATGAAGATGGATTAACACGCCAGAACGGTATTAATATAGATGCGTCAGGTGTGGTGGATCTTGCTGATACGAGACCGGTAACTGTGTATTATATGGCGCAGCAGGGAGAAGAGTATTACTATGTACCTGTTACAAAACGGGTGAACAATGATGAAAAAGATCAAATTACTGCTGTGGTAAAAGAGCTGGCGAAAGGGCCAAGTGTGGATTCAGGGCTTGTAACTGAGTTTTTACCGGAAGCTGAACTGCTGGAAAAACCGGTCGTTAAAGAAGGTCGAGTGACACTCAACTTTAATGAAGCAATTCTTGGAAGCTTTGAAAATAAAATGGTATCGGAGCATGTATTGAAGTCACTTGCATTGTCTTTAACAGAAGGCGGTCAGATCGAGAGCTTTGCTATTCAAGTCGGCGGCAGTTCCAATATTACGACTGAACAAGGGAAGCCGCTCAGCAGCTCCGTGACCCGTCCTGATATAGTGAATCCGGTAGATTTGTGAAAGGGCCGTCTGCTCATAACAGATGGTATATGCATGTAATTCTTCTTGAGAATCATCTGTCTAACTGCCTGTTATCTAGGTATTTAGATGAATGATTTCTTTTTTTTGTCTGAAGAAAAGTGCTACTATAAGAAGATGCAGGAAAAAGGAAATGACGGAGGGAATTATGATGAGAGTGGATGGAAGAGAAGCACACGAACTTAGAAGTGTGCACATTGAAACAGATTATTTAAAACACCCAGAAGGATCGGTGCTCATTCAAGTCGGGGACACGAAGGTCATTTGCACAGCAAGTGTTGAAGACCGAGTGCCCCCGTTTATGAGAGGCAGTGGAAAAGGCTGGATTGCTGCCGAGTATTCGATGCTGCCGCGGGCCACGGGACAAAGAAACATTCGGGAATCTTCAAAGGGAAAAGTGTCGGGGAGAACGATGGAGATCCAGCGGCTGATCGGGCGTTCTCTTAGAGCAGTCGTTAATTTAGAAGCAATCGGTGAACGGACGGTCTGGATCGATTGTGACGTGATTCAGGCAGACGGAGGTACACGGACAGCCTCCATTACCGGTGCATTCGTTGCGCTATCGTTTGCGCTTAATAAGCTGTATGAAGAAAAGAAATTGTCGTCATTTCCGGTCATTGACTTTTTAGCAGCAGCTAGTGTGGGAATCGTTAAAGAACACGGTACAGTGTTAGACTTAAATTACATAGAAGACAGCCAGGCGGAAGTAGATATGAATGTTGTCATGACTGGAAAAAATGAATTTGTTGAGCTGCAAGGAACGGGAGAGGAAGCGACTTTTTCCATCAATGATTTGCATGGGCTTCTGGAACTTGCTCAAACAGGTATCACTAGCTTGTTCGCTATTCAAGCCACAGCTCTTGGTGAGATTGCTGGAAAAATTGGCAAGTAATGAAAAGGAGAATGAGATGAAGACAGTCATTATCGCAACAAAAAACCAAGGGAAAGCCAAGGAATTTACGAGTCTTTTTGCGGACTATGGAATGGAAGTGAAAACGTTGCTTGATTACCCGGAGATCACAGATGTTGAAGAAACGGGAGAAACATTTGAAGAAAATGCAGTATTAAAGGCAGAAACTATTTCAATTGAAACAGGCCAGCTCGTCATTGCGGACGATTCCGGCCTAATCATTGACGCACTTGACGGCCGGCCAGGTGTATATTCTGCGCGTTATGCAGGCCTTGAGAAAAATGATGAGGCTAACATAACAAAAGTTCTTGATGAACTGCAAGGAGTATCAGCGGATGAACGAACGGCCCGTTTTTATTGTGTGCTGGCAGTCGCCCGCCCCGGAAAAGAGACGGTGACCGTATCAGGAGCCTGTGAGGGGAGAATAACGGAAGAAAAACAAGGGAAAAACGGCTTCGGCTATGATCCTATTTTTTGGGTGGAATCGTTCGGAAAAACGATGGCAGAGCTTCAGCCAGCAGAGAAAAACAGCATTAGCCACCGCGGCCGGGCGATGAAGCGGCTTGGAGAGATGCTTCCCGAATTGATTGGTGGTGAAGCAGGGTGAAAGTGCTGGTAGTCAGCGACAGCCATGGCTGGAGCGAAATGCTGACAGAGTTGAAAGATCGCTATGAAGGAGAAGTGAATGCACTGATTCATTGCGGTGACTCTGAACTTGATGCCGATGATCCGGCCATCCAAGGTTATGTAGTCGTACGGGGAAATTGTGACACAGAAGATGAGTTCCCATATGATATTGTGGAAGGTGTCGAAGGCAGAAGAATGTTTATTACCCACGGCCATCGTTACAATGTAAAAATGTCACTCATGAAATTGTCGTATAAGGCGCAGGAGTATGGGGCTGACTTCGTTTTTTTCGGTCATACCCATATGCTTGGCACAGAAAAAATCGACGGCACCATTTTCTTGAATCCAGGCAGTATCACGATGCCGCGCGGAAGCCATGAGAAAACGTACTCCCTAGTAGAAGCTGATGATGGGCAGGTGAACATTCGTTTCTTTGACGATAAGCATCAAGAGCTGACAGAATTGAACTGCACATTTTCATTGTAGTTGAAAAGGTTTGTCCAAAAGGTCTGTGTTCGCTGATTTTTTGGACAAACTGTCTTCTTTTCATTAAAATGGGTTATGTTAATGAATGTTGATGCTGCTGCCCTTTTGTTGATCGGAGCGGAAACAAGCAGGCAGGTTTAACCAACCGAAATAATAAAAAAATTAAAAAACGCGTTGACAACTTTTAACTCAGTTGTTATTATAATAATTGTCTTAAATAACTTGTTCAAACAACGTCAACGACAACGGTTGAACAAAAATATATGTCCCAGTAGCTCAGCCGGATAGAGCAACGGCCTTCTAAGCCGTCGGTCGGGAGTTCGAATCTCTCCTGGGACGCCATACATAACTAACCAACCTTTTAGGCAGTAGTCTAAAAGGTTTTTTCTTTGTGAAGAGGCGTAATTCTCCACAGCTCCTGCTGACAAATAGAAATTGACAGCAAGACTCCACTTGTGTATACAGACGGAGGGATTAAAGTCGTATTCCAAGAATATGAGATAGGGCCTTATGCTATGGTTCGTCCGGTTATTACCATTCCATCCATAGTTTATAAATAACTTTTTGGTATCAATAATCTCCCTCGGGAGGCGACACACAACAAGCTAACCTTTCAGGCGATTGCCCGGAAGGTTTTTTCTTGGCTTTTTTTTTCAAAACAGACGTGCTACACTTACAGAAATACAGAAGCAGGAATGGGAACAGCGGCTGTTTTCATTCCTATAGAGATGATCGGGTGACGGGCTGATGAAAAAGAAAAAGTGGGATAGAAAAGGCAATGTATTTATTTTCCCGGGAACGAGTGAAGCGCTTATTCAAAAAGGAAGAGAGGCTCTCGAAGGGAAGGATTATGATCAGGCGGCTTTGTTTTTATCCGAGGCATTAGAATATCCGCTTGCTGAAGAAGAGGATGTGAAAATGGCTCTTTTATTAGCGTTATATGAAAGCGGGCGCTATGAAAATGCCTTGAGATTATGCAGTGATATGCTTCATAAAGGGCTTGGCGATTACTATGATGTGATGGATATTTACGTGCTTATTCTTATGCAGCAAAAACAATATGACACTATTTTTTCTATGTTGACGGCCCTGATGGAAGAAAAGCAGCTGCCAGAAGAAAAGCGAGAGTATTTCGAGCGTCTTCTCACTTTAAGTAAAAAGATGATTGACTCTCCTGACACAGAGTGGAAACCGCTGTTTACCGGTAAAGAAAGCTTGCGTGAGAAGACGTTGAAACTGATGGAACTCGTTCATGTGAACATTCATCCATATACAGCTGAATTAACCGCTATGCTAGAAGGAGCGGATACTGACCCATTTTTACAAACGCTTGCTTTAAATGTATTAAAAGAGCATGGGGTGGAAAAACCGGTAAACGTACGGAAGTTTTATTTTGAAGAAACGGTCGTACCGGGGCAGCTAATGGATGCGTTTGAACAGGACTATTTTAAAGAAGTGATTCGTTTGCTGGAAGAACATCTGGCGGATACTGATCCTGTACAGTTCGAACAGGCCAAAGAAATGGTTAAGCGTCATTTTTTTCTGCTGTATCCGTTTGAACCTGATAAGATCTCTCCGGAAGGGTGGGCAAAAGCTGTGATTCAGCTGCTTCGAGCCTATTATTCAGAAGCGGAGCCGCGGGCAAATGTAGAACTAGAGAAGGATGTCGAGATGAGCCTCGCTTTTATGCGGAAATTGGACGAAATTTCTTCGCCGATCCTGTAGGCTTTTTGTTGAAAGAGAAAAAACGTATGTTATAATGTAAAGGTCATAATGTGTCCTTTTTGTGTAGGAAATAACATACATAGGGCGGCCGAACAACTTATACTGTTCATGATGATCAATTTATAGATTTTTGGAGGGAACTTTATGTCTGCTAAATGGGAAAAACAAGAAGGGAACCAAGGGGTTCTTACAGTAGAAGTAGATGCGGAAACAGTAAACAACGGTTTAGATGCCGCATTCAAAAAAGTAGTAAAAGATATTAACGTACCTGGTTTCCGTAAAGGAAAAATGCCTCGCGCTTTATTCGAAAAGCGTTTCGGTGTAGAATCTCTTTACCAAGATGCATTAGATGTCATTCTTCCGGAAGCATACGGAAAAGCGGTTGAAGAAGCAGGAATCGATCCTGTTGACCGTCCTGAAATTGACATTGAGCAAATGGAAAAAGGGAAAGAGCTGATCTTCAAGGCAACAGTTACAGTTAAACCTGAAGTGAAGCTTGGGGAATATAAAGGTCTTGAAGTTGAAAAGCTAAGCACAGAAGTAACAGATGAAGATGTTCAAGAAGAGTTAACTGCTCTTCAAAAGCGTCATGCTGAGCTTGTTGTTAAAGAAGACGGCAAAGTAGAAGACGGTGATACAGTTGTTCTTGACTTTGAAGGATCTGTGAATGGTGAAGTATTCGAAGGCGGGACAGCTGAAAACTATTCACTAGTGATCGGTTCTGGCACATTCATTCCTGGTTTTGAAGAGCAATTAGTCGGCCTGGCAACTGGCGAAGAAAAAGATGTGGAAGTAACGTTCCCAGAAGAGTACCATGCAGAAGATCTTGCAGGTAAGCCAGCTGTATTTAAAGTGAACATTCATGAAATTAAAGCTCAAGAGCTTCCTGAGCTAAATGATGAATTTGCGAAAGAAACAGACGAAGATGTTGAAACATTAGATGCTTTGAAAGAAAAAATCCGCACACGTTTAGAAGAGCAAAAGAAATCTGCATCAGAGCAGGCGCTTCGTGACACACTTGTAGAAAAAGCAGCAGCTAATGCAGAAATCGATGTTCCAGAAGTGATGGTTGAAACTGAAATCGACCGCATGCTTCAAGAATTTACACAAAACCTTTCTATGCAAGGGATGAACCTTGACCTTTATTACCAATTCTCTGGTCAAAGTGAAGCAGACCTTCGCGGTCAAATGAAAGAAAACGCTGAAACACGCGTACGCACAAGCCTAACGCTTGAAGCGATTGCCAATGCAGAAAACCTAGAGTCAACTGAAGAAGATCTAGAAAAAGAATTAAGCAAAATGGCAGAACAATTCAACATGGCAGTAGAAGACATTAAAAAAGCATTAGGAAGCCTAGAAGGCATGCAAGCGGACTTGAAGATCCGTAAAGCGGTCGAATTCCTTGTAGAAAACAGCAAGGTTAGTGCATAATATAGGTAAAGATAGACAAGGCGCGAACTGCTCGTGCCTTGTTTTCTACCTACTACATACATAATAGAAAAGCGAAAGTGCCTGTTCTGTCCCGCCAGGCAAATGATCCTCTCCCAAATAAGCCGTTCTTTGGCATCCTTTGAAGAAGGTTATTTGACCCGAGGGGCAAGGCGCTGCAGCTGCACAACATAACATAGTAATAAAAAATGTTTTAGTAATAGTTAAGTAAGTAACACATTATATATACAAAAGACCTTTTATTTCTGTTAACACGGGAAAATGTGGTACAATGCAATACATACTTTTTTAAACGAAAAGCGGAAGCGTCTGTTTTGCTCCGACAGGCAAATGTTCTTCCCACAAAGAAGTCGCTCTTTAACTTCATTGGGAGAAGGTTATTTGACCCGAGGAGCAAGGCGCTGCAGCTGGACAAACGAAAAGCGGAAGCGGCCGTTTAGACTCGGCAGACATAAGACGGACCGCTGAAGTGGCGTTCTTTGCCACACAGGCGTGACGGCTTATGACCGAGAGTCTGGCCGCTAGAGCTGGACAAGCGATTAATTATTCATAAGGGGTGAAAATCATTGTTCAAGTTTAATGATGAAAAAGGACAGCTTAAATGTTCTTTCTGTGGAAAAACACAGGATCAGGTGCGCAAACTTGTAGCAGGTCCTGGTGTATATATATGCGATGAGTGTATTGAGTTATGTACAGAAATAGTAGAAGAAGAACTTGGTACAGAAGAAGAAGTAGAATTTAAAGATGTCCCAAAACCAATGGAAATCCGCGATATTTTAGGCGATTATGTAATCGGTCAGGAGCGTGCTAAAAAGTCATTAGCCGTTGCCGTTTATAACCACTATAAGCGCATCAATTCCAACAGCAAAGTGGATGATGTAGAACTGTCTAAAAGTAACATCTGTTTAATTGGTCCGACAGGAAGCGGAAAAACACTTCTTGCTCAAACGCTTGCCCGTATTTTAAATGTGCCATTTGCTATTGCGGATGCCACATCTTTAACAGAGGCAGGGTACGTTGGAGAAGATGTGGAAAACATTCTTCTTAAACTGATCCAGGCTGCAGATTATGATGTGGAAAAAGCAGAAAAAGGCATCATTTATATTGATGAAATTGATAAAGTAGCCCGTAAATCTGAAAATCCGTCGATTACACGGGATGTTTCTGGTGAAGGTGTACAGCAGGCGCTTCTAAAGATTTTGGAAGGTACAGTAGCGAGTGTTCCTCCGCAAGGCGGACGTAAACACCCTCATCAAGAATTCATTCAAATTGATACGACGAACATTCTGTTCATTTGCGGTGGAGCATTTGACGGGGTAGAACAGATTATTAAGCGCCGCCTTGGTCAAAAAGTAATTGGTTTCGGTTCTGATACGAAAAAAGAAGAAGAGGTAGAAGGTTCTCTTCTTTCTAAATTAGTACCGGAAGATTTATTGAAGTTTGGGTTGATTCCTGAATTCATCGGTCGTCTTCCAGTCATCTCAAGCCTTGAGCAGCTGGATGAAGAAGCACTCGTTGAAATCTTAACAAAGCCGAAAAATGCACTTGTGAAGCAGTACCAAAAAATGATGGAACTTGACGATGTTAACCTAGAGTTTGAAGAAGATGCCCTCCGCGAAATTGCTAAAAAAGCGATTGAACGTAAAACAGGTGCACGCGGACTCCGCTCTATTATCGAAAGCATCATGCTGGATGTCATGTATGACCTGCCTTCACGAGAAGACATCAAAACATGCATCATCACAAAAGAAACTGTCCTCGACAATGCAGCTCCCAAATTGCTAGGCGAAGACGGCCAAAAAATAGACTTAACAAAAACATCAGCGTAAAAACGAAAAGCGTAGCCGACTGTTCTGGAGCGACAGCCTAAGTTGTTCTGGCGAAATGGCGTTCTTCAGTCATACAGCAAGAACAGTTTATGACTCGAGCTCCAAGGAGGCGGAGCTGGACAAAAAAGCAAAAACAGGACACCCTTAAATGAGCAGGGTGTCCTGTTTTTCTATCCTAAAAGGAACTTTTGGAGCAATAGCTGTTTATGAGTATCAAAACGAGGCGATACTGGCAAATAAGAAAACAGATGATTCAGCAGCATAAGGAATGACATCCGAATGTTCAAATAGGCCGTGTGTAAAGAGAGATATTTCTTAAGAAATATCCGCTTAAGCATGGTGTACTTTGCTGGTATTGGAGGATGAGATATGAATTGGACAGTAGTTGCGATCGTAGGACAGCTTGTATTTGGATTGATTATCAGTCTTTATTTTTTTACGATGTTGAGAAAACAGCATACGAATAAAGTGACGATTGATCGTGAATCAAAAAAAGAAATGGAAATGATGGGAAAAATGAGGGCCGTTTCATTAACACAGCCGCTTGCTGAGAAAATCCGTCCAAAGAGATTTTCAGAAATCGTTGGTCAGGAAGAAGGAATCAAAGCATTGAGGGCAGCTCTTTGCGGTGCTCATCCACAGCATGTCATTATTTATGGTCCACCTGGGGTAGGGAAAACAGCGGCAGCCCGTCTTGTACTCGAAGAAGCCAAAAAGAATAATCGTTCTCCTTTTGCCCCATCAGCTGTGTTTGTAGAATTAGACGCAACAACAGCCCGGTTTGATGAGAGAGGAATTGCTGATCCGCTTATTGGCTCGGTGCACGATCCGATTTATCAAGGAGCTGGTGCACTTGGACAGGCAGGCATCCCACAGCCGAAAAAAGGAGCAGTCAGCAACGCGCACGGCGGTATTTTATTTATTGATGAAATTGGTGAATTACATCCGATTCAAATGAATAAGCTGTTAAAAGTATTAGAAGATCGAAAAGTGTTTTTTGAAAGTATTTATTATAGTGAAGAGAATGACACGATTCCAAAGCATATTCATGATATTTTTCAAAACGGGCTTCCGGCCGACTTTCGAATGATCGGCGCGACAACGAGGCAGCCTGAAGAAATACCAGCTGCTATTCGCTCTCGTTGTCAGGAAGTATATTTTAACGAATTGGATGATAAACATTTAATGGATATTGCTAGTAACGCTGCTGAGAAAGCAGGCATGTCTATGACGGAAAAGGGATTAGCGCTTGTAGCAGGGCATACCCGAAATGGTAGAGAAGCTGTGAATTTGGTCCAAATGGCTGCGGGCATAGCGATGATGGAAAATAGAAAAGAAATCCTTAATCAAGAAGTAGAATGGGTGATTCATTCAAGTCGGCTCTCACCAAAATGGAATGCCCGCATTCCAGAGAAATCCCAAGTCGGCCTCATTAACGGGCTCGCTGTCACGGGACCGAACAGCGGGGCTTTGCTTGAAATTGAGGCAGCTGTCCTTCCTGCAAAAGAGAAAGGGACGGTCACAGTTACAGGCATTGTAGAGGAAGAAACATTCAAACAGCCAGCCAAATCGATCAAACGAAAAAGTATGGCAAAAGGGTCAGCGGAAAATGCGGTCACGGTATTAAAATCGATGGGAGTACCGGTTGAGCAATTTAATATTTTCATTAACTTTCCTGGCGGCATGCCTGTAGATGGTCCATCTGCTGGTGCAGCGCTTGCACTGGCTGTTTATTCGGCCATATATGGACACCCGGTAGATCATACAGTCGCAATTACGGGTGAAATTGGACTGCATGGCCAAATAAAACCGGTCGGGGGTGTTTTGCAGAAAGTGCTTGCTGCGAAAGAGGCGGGAGCAAAAAAAGTACTTTTTCCAAAAACAAATGACACGCTTCTTTTAGAGAAAATAGATGGCATTGAATTGGTCGCCATTTCTCAATTGCAAGAAGCATTTGACCACTTCTTTGATAAGCAGGCCGAACAGGAAGGGCTTGTTCAACCTGGAAATATCTTGTCTCAACAGAAAAAATCGATGTAATCCACAAGAGGCTGTCCAATAAGTGCCTGGCTCCTCCTTCATACGTTAAAATATAGTGGGCGGTTTGTTCGTTATACTATATATGACGTTGGAGGTGCCCGGCTTTTTGTTTTTGAAAGCGCTGTGGGGAGCAGGGCGAAAGATAGGCAGGAGATAATTTGTTCTAGAATGGACACTCCTATTTAAATAAGATAAGATTGTACAAAACAGCTATTTTGCGGTGAAAAGCGTAAAAGAGAGAACAGGCGGCTGTTTTGCCTGATGTTTGAAGTGATGGAGGTTATATGTATGAGCAATCAAAACGTTTACACTGTGCCCCTCCTGCCGCTCCGGGGATTGTTAGTGTATCCTACAATGGTACTGCACCTGGATGTCGGCCGTGAGCGCTCGATCGAAGCGTTGGAGCAGGCAATGATGGACGATCATTTAATTTTTTTAGCTACTCAAAAAGATTCGAATATAGATGATCCCTTACAGGAAGATTTGTTTGAAATCGGAACATTGACCAAGGTCAAGCAAATGCTGAAGCTCCCAAATGGCACGATCCGTGTTCTTGTGGAAGGATTACAGCGGGCGGCGATGAAGCAGCTAGATGATAAAGAAACCTTTTATTTAGCAACGGTGGAAACATACGAGGATGAAATGGAAAAAGACACAGAGACGGAAGCGCTGATGCGGACACTTCTGCAGTATTTTGAACAATATATCAAATTGTCTAAGAAAATCTCAGCGGAAACGTATGCGGCGGTCATAGATATTGACGAACCAGGACGTTTAGCTGATATTGTAGCGTCTCATTTGCCGATTAAGTTAAAGGATAAACAGGACATTCTCGAAATAATTAACGTAAAAGAGCGTTTGAATCGAATCATTGATTTATTGAATAACGAGAAGCAAGTGTTGAACTTGGAAAAAAAGATCGGTCAGCGAGTGAAAACGTCAATGGAGCGCACGCAAAAAGAATACTTTTTGCGTGAACAAATGAAGGCCATTCAACAAGAGCTTGGTGATAAAGAAGGTAAGACCGGGGAAGTAGAAGAACTATCGAAACGGATTGAAGAAGCGGGTATGCCGGAGCATGTGGAAAAGACGGCTGTAAAAGAACTGAATCGCTTTGAAAAAATTCCTTCCAGCGCGGCAGAAAGTGCCGTCATTCGCAATTATCTTGAATGGCTGATTACGCTGCCGTGGACAAAAGCGACAAAGGACGATTTAGATGTCACAAAGGCAGAAATGGTATTAAATCGTGATCATTATGGACTAGAAAAAGTAAAGGAACGCGTACTTGAATATTTGGCTGTGCAGCAGCTGACAAAGTCGTTAAAAGGTCCTATACTCTGTCTTGCAGGCCCGCCGGGTGTAGGGAAAACGTCGTTGGCACGTTCCATTGCTGAATCGCTTGGCAGAAACTTCGTCCGTATCTCTCTCGGCGGTGTGCGTGATGAGTCGGAGATCCGTGGTCATCGTCGTACATATGTAGGGGCTATGCCGGGACGGATTATTCAAGGCATGAAAAAGGCAGGAACGATCAACCCAGTCTTTTTGCTTGATGAAATTGATAAAATGTCGAGTGACTTCAGAGGGGACCCGTCTTCAGCCATGCTTGAAGTGCTGGACCCGGAACAAAACTTTAATTTTAGTGATCATTATATTGAAGAAACGTATGATTTATCGAAAGTAATGTTTATTGCAACTGCTAATGATTTGTCAACGATCCCCGGGCCTCTTCGTGACCGGATGGAAATTATTACGATCGCTGGTTACACAGAGCTGGAGAAGATTCACATTGCGAAATCTCATTTGCTCGTGAAACAAATAAAAGAGCATGGACTGACGAAATCTCAGCTTCAACTGAGGGACGATGCCATTCAAGATATTGTCCGCTATTACACGCGTGAAGCGGGGGTTCGCGGTCTTGAACGCCAGCTCGCAACAGTTTGCCGGAAAACAGCTAAAATGATTGTATCTCAGGAAAAAAAGCGCATTGTCGTGACGAGCAAGAATTTGGAAGAGCTTTTAGGCAAACGGAAGTTCCGTTATGGCCAGGCAGAAACAGTGGATCAAGTAGGGGTAGCGAACGGACTAGCTTACACAGCTGTAGGCGGGGATACGCTGCAGATTGAGGTGTCGCTGTCGCCAGGGAAAGGAAAGCTCCTATTGACAGGAAAGCTTGGAGATGTGATGAAAGAATCGGCACAGGCTGCTTTTAGCTATGTTCGCTCTAAAACTGAGGAGCTGGAGATTGAAAGTGATTTCCATGAAAAATACGATATCCATATTCACGTTCCAGAAGGCGCTGTGCCGAAGGACGGCCCTTCTGCCGGTATTACGATGGCAACGGCCCTTATTTCTGCTTTAACGGCGCGTCCGATCCGGCGAGAAGTTGGTATGACCGGCGAGATTACTTTACGCGGCCGTGTTCTGCCGATCGGAGGTGTGAAAGAGAAGTCGCTTGGGGCTCATCGGGCAGGGCTTAGAACTATAATTCTTCCGCAAGATAATGAAAAAGACATCGAAGACATTCCAGAAAGCGTGCGCAATGATCTGACATTTATCCTTGCTTCCCATATGGATGATGTATTGAAAATCGCATTGACAGGTGAAAAACATGAAGGTTAACCAAGTAGAACTCGTCATCAGTGCTGTTAAGCCAGCACAGTATCCAGAAGACTCGCTGCCAGAATTTGCGCTGGCTGGGCGCTCTAATGTAGGAAAATCATCCTTTATTAATAAAATGATTCAGCGTAAGAGCATGGCGCGAATTTCATCTAAACCAGGTAAAACACAGACGCTCAATTTTTACAAAATTGAAGAGACCCTTTACTTTGTTGATGTTCCTGGTTACGGCTTTGCTAAAGTATCAAAAAAAGAACGGGAATCATGGGGTAAGATGATTGAAACGTATTTAACGGCGAGAGAGCAGCTGAAGGCGTGTGTGCTCATTGTTGATTTGAGACATCCGCCGACGACAGACGATGTGATGATGTACAACTTTTTAAAGCATTACGACATTCCAGCAGTCGTTGTCGCTACGAAAGCCGATAAAATTCCAAAAGGTAAGTGGCAAAAGCATTTGAAAGTGATTAAAGATAAGCTGGAGTTTGATCCGTCAGACGATATCGTCGTTTTTTCATCCGAAACCGGCCAGGGGAAAGATGAAACGTGGGGCTTCATTCATAAACGAATGAAGCAATAAAAAAAGCTGATCCAAAAGGTCGTTAAAAACGACTTTAGGGTCAGCTTTTTCTTTGAAAAAGTTCAAACGATTACTTTTCACCGGGGTGATTGTAGGGAAGGCGCACGAAGGCTCCTGCGGGGAAAGTGAACAGGTGAGACCCCGCAGAAAGCGAAGCGCCTGGAACGGAAATCAACGGACGAGTCTTGATGTTATTTCTTTTTTACAAATAACAAATAACCGCCGATGGCAATTAATATAACCGGCCAAAACTGCCAGAGGGAAAGCGCACGGTTTTCAAGCAGACCAAGCCATTCAATAACCTTATCATAAAAAAGAGTAATCATGGCAAGAATGAGAAATAATAAGCCTTGAAACAAGCCATTTCTCGTTTTTTGATACTGCAGCAAAAAGCCGAGTGAAATAATTAAGATAAAGACACCGGTATCATTTGACCAAAAGTCAAAATGATTTACAACGTGAAAATGAATTCCAAAGCCTGTTAGAATGACACCGGGCAAAATGCCGCTTCCATCTTTGCTGTTGTAGGTATCGGCCAAAAAAGCGAGACCGATGACGAGAAGAAGCGTCGGCCAGCTTAAAAATGGCTGGAACCAAGCAACGGCGGTCTGCTGAAGGAAAAAATATAAACCGAATCCGATTAAGATAACTCCTGGAAAAATACGCTGCTGCTTCATGAGATAGTTTCCCCGCCTTCTATTACCCCACTTGAATCTTCGTTCCTATTTTGTTACGCTAACTAGTGGGCTTATATAGGTTTATGACTTTTAGATTTCACGCTTTTAATGTTAGCATATGTTCACAATTTGTGAATAAGGAAAATTTGTTCCGTGTTATAATAAGAGTAACAGATTTTTACGGGGGTGCCTCAAAACGTGCATATTATTGTAGTAGGATTGAACTATAAAACAGCCCCAGTGGAGATACGCGAACGTTTATCTTTTCAAGATACTGACTTAGAAAAGGCTATGTCAGAACTCCGGAATCAAAAAAGCATTTTAGAAAATGTCATTCTTTCTACTTGCAATCGGACAGAAATTTATGCGGTCGTTGATCAGCTCCATACAGGGCGTTATTATATTAAAGATTTCTTAGGGAAATGGTTTGGCATGGAAAAGGAAGAATTTACGCCTTTTCTGTTTATACATGAACAGGAAGCAGCGGTTGAGCATCTGTTAAAAGTGACAAGCGGATTAAATTCCATGGTACTTGGAGAAACGCAAATTTTGGGACAAGTGCGCTCGAGCTTTTTGAGCAGTCAGGAAATTGGGGCAACTGGGACCGTTTTTAACCATTTATTCAAACAAGCGATTACACTTGCGAAAAAAGCACATGCTGAAACAGAGATCGGTGCGAATGCAGTCTCTGTCAGCTACGCAGCTGTGGAACTTGCTAAAAAGATTTTTGGCAGTCTTTCCGGCAAGCATGTGCTCGTTGTTGGCGCTGGGAAAATGGGTGAACTTGCTATTCAGAACCTGCACGGCAGCGGAGCTACAAAGGTAACCGTCGTAAACCGGACGTTTGAAAAAGCAGCAGCACTCGCCGAGAAGTTTGATGGTGATGCGAAAACATTGGCAGAGCTTCAATGTGCCCTCGTGGAAGCGGATATCTTAATTAGCTCGACAGGCTCAAGCGACTACGTTATTACGAAAGAAAGAATGGCGGCAGTAGAAAAGATGCGCAAAGGCAAACCGTTGTTCATGGTGGATATTGCCGTGCCGCGTGATCTTGATCCAGCCATCTCTGACTTGGAAAGTGTTTTTCTATATGACATTGATGACTTAGAAGGAATTGTAGAGGCAAATCTTGCGGAACGTCAAAAAGCTGCCGAGAAAATTGAACTCATGATTGAAGCTGAAATTGTTGCTTTTAACGAGTGGATCAATATGCTGGGCGTTGTTCCAGTTATTTCCGCCCTTCGCCAAAAAGCGCTCTCGATCCAGGCAGAAACGATGGTCAGCATTGAACGGAAAATGCCTGAATTAACAGAACGTGAACGCAAAGTATTAAACAAACATACGAAAAGCATTATTAATCAGCTGTTAAAAGACCCGATTTTACAGGCGAAAGAACTGGCTGGGGATAAACATTCAGCTGAAAAATTAGCCCTGTTTACGAAAATTTTTAACATCGAAGAAGAAGTCCAAAAGCAGCAGGCAGGAACAGTGGCACAACACATTCAGCCGGCTCAAACAAAGCCGCTATTCCAGGGATAAGCGAGGTTACTTGATGTTTGAACAAGGAATGGCCAGGCTCCACGAACTGATGGTAATTTTATATGCATTAAGCGTGATGCTTTATTTTATCGACTTTTTAAACCAAAATCGGAAGGCGAATAAAATCGCCTTCTGGATGTTATCGATTGTTTGGGTTCTTCAAACAATTTTTTTGTTTTTATATATGCTGAAAACGAATCGTTTTCCAGTTCTCACCCTTTTTGAAGGGCTTTATTTTTATGCATGGATTCTGATTACACTCTCACTGATAATTAACCGATTGCTGCGGATGGACTTTACTGTGTTTTTTACGAACATTATTGGTTTTGCTATTATGGCCATACATACGTTTGCTCCTGTCCAGATGCAGTCAGAGGCTATGGCAGAGCAGCTCGTGTCTGAATTGCTGTTTATTCATATTACAATGGCCATTTTGTCCTATGCCGCATTCTCGCTTTCTTTCATTTTTTCTATGCTTTATTTGCTGCAGCACCGGCTGTTGAAAATGAAGAAATGGAGCCAACGGTTATGGCGTCTCAGTGATTTAGACAAATTGGAAAAGCTGTCGTACGTATCAAATGCAGTTGGCGTGACAATGCTGTTGTTAAGTTTAATTCTCGGTGTGATCTGGAAATTTATTAAACTGCCGGATGTCAGCTGGTACGATGCAAAGATTATTACATCCTTTATTTTGTTGATGATTTATAGTGCTTATCTTTACTTGAAAGTTCGTAAGGGGCTGTATGGCAAATCATTGGCGCTGTTGAACGCAGCTGCCTTTCTAATTATCTTGATTAACTTTTTCCTAGTGAGCCGATTTTCATCGTTTCACTTTTGGTACACTTAAAGTAACGCGGGAGGGTATTATGAGAAAAATTATTGTCGGTTCGCGCAGAAGTAAACTGGCTTTAACGCAAACAAATTGGGTAATAGAGCAATTGAAGAATTTAAATCCTGAATTTGATTTTGAAGTAAAAGAAATTGTGACAAAAGGCGACCGGATTTTGGATGTCATGTTGTCTAAAGTAGGAGGAAAAGGCCTGTTCGTGAAGGAAATTGAACAAGCGATGTACGATAAAGAGATTGATATGGCTGTACATAGTATGAAAGATATGCCGGCCCAACTTCCAAAAGGATTAACGATCGGCTGTATACCGGTGCGGGAAGATCATCGTGACGCTTTCATTTCAAAGAATCATGTGAAGCTCCATGATATGCCGGCCAGTGCCGTTGTGGGTACGAGCAGTCTTCGCCGCAGCGCTCAAATTTTAGCTGTTCGTCCGGATCTTGAGATTAAGTGGATTCGCGGAAATATAGATACCCGGCTTGCTAAGCTTGAGACAGAAGAATATGATGCGATTATTTTAGCGGCGGCAGGATTGTCACGCATGGGCTGGGCATCTGATATTGTGACGGAATTTCTTGAACCCGAACTTTGCTTGCCGGCAGTAGGGCAGGGAGCACTTGCGATTGAATGCCGGGAAGATGATAGAGAGCTATTAGAACTGCTTTCGGCTTTTTCTAGTAAAGAAACGACAAAAACAGTCACAGCGGAACGCTCTTTTTTACATGAAATGGAAGGCGGCTGTCAAGTGCCGATTGCCGGCTTTGCTGTTAGTGAAGGGGACAATACAGTGCTGACTGCTCTTGTCGCTTCACCGGATGGAAAAACGATTTATAAAGAAACAGTGAAAGGCAGCGATCCGAAAGCTGTCGGTATCGAGGCAGCTGCCCGCTTAAGTGAACGGGGAGCAAAAAAATTAATTGAGTCGGTGAAAGCGGAGCTCGATGCTGAATGACACCAGAGCGGCCGCTTGTTGACAAACACATATTGGTCACCCGTCCGAGAGGACAAGCAGGGTCATTTATTGATAAAATAGAAGCAGCCGGGGGAATGGTTCATTTCGTTCCCTTGATTGCTTTTCGCTCTTTTGCCGATAGGCGGGAAAGGGATCGGCTGCAGCAATTGTGTACATATGATTGGATTATTTTAACGAGCAAAAACGGTGTTGACTTTTTCTTTAAGCGTTTGGAAGAGATGGGAGCCGCTCGCACAACTATAAAGGCCCGCTTTGCCGCCATTGGAACAGAAACAGCCGCTGTGCTCAAGGGGTACGGATTTCAAGCGGACTATATCCCTAAAAAGTTTTCTGCCGACCAATTTGCCAAAGAAATTAAGGAAGGCAGCTTTGAGGCGAAAAAAGTATTGATTCCAAAAGGGAACCTTGCTAGAACGCTGATTGCTGAAGCTCTTAGAAGAGAAGGGATGATCGCTGATGAATGGATCGTCTACGAAACTTATTTTCCAGAAGAGGAAAAGAAGCATTTAGTCGATTTACTTCAAACAGAAAAGACAGATGTGATCACATTTACGAGTCCTTCTTCTGTCCGTCATTTTATGAAGGCAGTAGAGGAAGCAGGCAGCCACACCATTGGACAAACGGTTGTCGCCTGTATCGGACCAGTCACTAAAAAAGAAGCGGATCACTTTGGCTTTCACACACCGATTTGCCCGGACGTCTATACGAGTGAATCTTTGGCAGAGGCTATTATCCGCTATTTCAGAAAGGAAGAGGAATAATGGAATTACAATTTAAACGTCATCGCCGCTTGCGTCAATCGGCGAATATGCGCGCGCTTGTCCGTGAAACATTTCTTCATAAGGAAGACTTTATTTATCCATTGTTTATCGTAGAAGGAGAAAATATTAAAAATGAAGTCGTTTCTATGCCTGGTGTGTTCCAGTTATCGATGGACCGCCTAAAAGAAGAGATGGATGAGATCGTTTCGCTCGGATTGAAGTCAGTTATTCTATTCGGTGTACCAGTTGAGAAAGATGCAGAAGGCACAGGCGCCTATCATAATCACGGGATCGTCCAGGAGGCGACACGCTACATTAAACAACACTATCCAGAGATCATTGTGGTAGCGGATACATGTTTGTGTGAGTATACGGATCATGGTCATTGCGGTGTCATTGAAGGGGATAAAGTGTTGAATGATCCGTCCCTTAGCCTGCTTGTTCAAACAGCAGTCAGTCAAGCAGAAGCGGGTGCTGACATCATTGCTCCGTCTAACATGATGGATGGGTTTGTTGCGGCGATCCGCCACGGGTTAGATGAAGCGGGCTTTACCGATGTGCCGATTATGTCCTACGCAGTTAAATATGCATCTGCTTTTTACGGTCCGTTTCGTGATGCCGCAGATTCTGCTCCGCAGTTCGGCGACCGCAAAACGTATCAAATGGACCCGGCAAACCGCTTGGAAGCTCTTCGTGAAGCCCAGTCAGATATGGAAGAAGGCGCTGACTTTTTAATTGTAAAACCAGCCTTGTCGTATTTGGATATTATTCGTGATGTACGAAATGAATTCAATGCCCCAGTTGTTGCTTATAACGTCAGCGGTGAGTATTCGATTGTCAAAGCGGCAGCATTAAATGGATGGATTGATGAAAAAGCAGTAGTGATGGAGAAATTAACGAGCATCAAACGAGCGGGAGCCGATTTAATTATTACATATTTTGCAAAAGATGCAGCCCGGTGGCTGAGCGAATAAGGGGAGGTTTCTTTCATGCGTTCTTATGAAAAATCAAAACAAGCATTTCAAGAAGCAGTTAAATTAATGCCAGGCGGTGTGAACAGTCCGGTACGTGCTTTTAAATCTGTGAATATTGATCCCATCTTTATGGAGCGGGGAAAAGGCTCTAAAATTTATGACATTGACGGCAATGAATACATTGACTATGTATTATCATGGGGTCCGCTTATTTTAGGACATGCGAATGACCAGGTAGTCGAAGCGTTAAAAAAGACAGCAGAAACTGGAACGAGTTTTGGAGCTTCTACATTGGTAGAGAATGAGCTGGCGAAGCTTGTGATCGAACGTGTTCCATCTATTGAAGTCGTTCGGATGGTTTCTTCTGGAACTGAAGCAACGATGAGTGCTCTTCGCCTTGCCCGCGGATTTACAGGCCGCAGCAAAATTTTAAAGTTTGAAGGCTGCTATCATGGCCATGGCGACTCCCTGTTGATTAAAGCAGGCTCTGGTGTGGCAACATTAGGACTTCCAGACAGCCCAGGTGTACCTGAAGGAGTGGCGAAAAATACGATTACCGTTCCTTATAACGACCTTGAAGGGGTAAAATATGCGTTTGAACAATTCGGCGATGATATTGCCTGTGTCATTGTTGAACCTGTTGCTGGCAATATGGGAGTCGTTCCTCCAGAACCAGGTTTCCTGGAAGGGCTGCGTGAAGTAACAAAGGAAAATGGAGCTCTTCTCATTTTTGATGAAGTGATGACAGGTTTCCGTGTCGGTTATCATTGTGCGCAAGGCTACTTTGGAATCACACCTGATCTGACGTGTCTAGGGAAAGTAATTGGCGGCGGCCTCCCGGTCGGTGCTTACGGCGGCCGAGCAGATATCATGAATCAAGTAGCCCCAAGCGGCCCTGTTTATCAAGCAGGTACGCTGTCAGGAAACCCTATGGCAATGACAGCAGGTCTAGAAACCCTTCGCCAGCTGACACCGGAAACGTATGAAGAATTTGGACGTAAAGCAGATCGTCTAGAAGAAGGACTGACTAGAGCAGCGGAAAAATACAACATTCCAATTACATTTAACCGCGCTGGCTCCATGATCGGCCTATTCTTTACGAACGAGCGTGTAACGAACTATGAAAAGGCAAAAACCTCTGATCTTGAATGGTTTGCTGATTACTACCGAGAAATGGCGAATGAAGGTGTATTCCTGCCGCCATCGCAGTTTGAAGGATTGTTCTTATCTAGTGCTCATACAGCTGAAGATATTGAACATACGATTGCAGCTGCTGAAAAAGCATTCAGCCGTTTAAAAAAATAAGGGATGTTAATGATCATTGTTGATTATAGTGGAAAGAGAAGTACCTGCAGCGGAAATCAACAGAGGAGTCTAACATAGCCAAAAAATAAAATAAGATAAAACCCGCCTTTGCGATGAATGGCGGGTTTTTTTGTGCCGAAAAAACGACCTAATCAACATGAAAGAGGCAATTGTTCATAATCTTTGCTTAGGTGTCATACAAATAAATTGTAGGAGAAGATGAATGTAGATAGAATGCGGTCATTCCAATGAATGAAGCAGGACTGGTGACTTGAAAGGAGGAAATAAAGTGACGTCTCAAGATCTATCGTATTTACGATTTTCATTAGAAGAAACCGTACAGTTTACAGCTGGAAAGGAAGTAGGAGAATTATATTCTATTTCTCTTGATCCACAAATTCAAACAGAAGAAGATGTAGAATTTGTTAGAATGCATGGTTTTTTAGAGCTTTCGGGAGAATATGCCCCAGCAGAACAAAGAGAAGAGCAGCAGTCAAATACACATACTTATAAATATGTACAGCAAGTATTAGAGCGTGGAGACGGTGAATGTGAATTTTTCCACCATTTTCCTATTGATATAACCATACCCAAATCCCGAATTTCTAAAATGGAAGATGTGGAGATTTACATTGATTCATTCGACTACGAATTCCCTGAAAAGTCCAATTTGAAATTAGTCGTAGATTTATCGATCTCTGGTGTAGCAGAGGAAAAAGCAGAAGCGAAAAGAGCGCCAGATACTAAGGTGGAGGCGAGTGAAAAAGTAAAGAAAGAAGAAAATGATCCGGCTGAAAAAGTAGAGGCGGAATTTTCAATATTAAAGTTAGATGTAAGTGAGGAAGAGATATTAGAAGAAGAAGCGGATTTCTCAGTGGAAGTAAAAAGGCAGCCTGATACATCGGAAAAAGAGGTAGAAAGCCAGCTCGTTCAAGCGATAGAGAAGAGAAAAGAAAAACAGGTGACAGAATCTTCAGGGGTCCGTTCAGATAAAGGCAGCCAAGGAGCGCCATCAACAGAAACAAATGAATCTCCTAATGTGACTGAGTCTCCATCTGTGGAGCCAATAGAGGCAAATGAATCTCCTAACGCGGCTGAGTCTCCGTCTGTAGAATCGATAGAAGCGAATGAATCTCCTGACGTGACCGAATCGCCATCTCAGGAACCTGAAGTAAAAGAACAAAAGAAGAAAAAAGCATTTGGACTAAAAAAGACAGAATCTATGACATTGACGGACTTCTTTGCTAGAAAAGAACCAGAAGAGATGGTCACCTGGAAAATATGTTTTGTTCAAAAAGATGATACATTGCAAAAGATAGCAGAGCGCTATGAACTGCCAGTGACCGACTTAGTTCGGGAGAATAAATTAGAAACGAATCAAAGCATTGAAGAAGGTCAAGTGCTTTATATACCGCCTTCTCGTTAACGGTCTGGCTGTTCCCGATTGAAATTGGGACAGCCTTATTTTTTATAAAGCGGGTGAAGACAGTGGAACAGCCCTATTCAGCGATTTGGAACAGTTACGGAATAAAACCTAAGCATATAGAGACAATGGGCCGTGTACAAAAAATATCTACAGATAAAGGAACCTTTGCTTTAAAAAGAATTCCTGCTGCAAGAGGGATGGATTTTTTATTCAATATGCAAAAGTTTTATCAGGCGGGCTATCATCGATTTGTTCCCGTCTATCCAGCTTTAGACGGCAGGTATGGAATTCTTCAAGGCTCCTATATTTATTATTTAATGCCATGGGTGGAAAACGGCAGCCAAGTGATGCAAGAAGTGGAGAGAAAGATGTTTCGAGAAGCGGCCAGACTTCATTTAGTCTCTGCGGTCGATGTGCCGGTATCGAAAAATGAACGTGTAGAACAGTATGAGCGAATAGAGAATATTTGGAAAATGCAGGAAGATCATCTGGAGATATTTTTAGAGCTTTCGGAAAAGGAAACGTATATGTCGCCGTTTCAGCTGCTTTTTTGCCTGTACTATACAGAGATTCTTCAGGCTTTTTCTTACGCGAAAGAAAAACTGAAAGAGTGGAAAGAAGCGACTGAGGACGAAAAAAAAGAAAGAACGGTTCAAGTACATGGACAGCTTGACCCTGCTCATTTTCTTGTTGACCGGAACGGGGGCGGCTATTTTATTAATTTAGAACAATCTAGGAGGGGGACACCTATACATGATTTGGTTCCCTACTTTGCCCGCGCCTTGGATGCTTTTCCGGAGGGGTCTGCCGCCGCGGGTGAGTTGTTTACGTATTACACAGAGTTTTTTCCACTTAAAAAAGGGGAAAAATTATTATTTCAAAGCTATATGGCTTATCCAGGAGCCATTTACGAAACGATTGCTGATTATTTTTCGGGACAAAAAAAACAGAATGAATGTCACTATACGAAGAAGCTTCAGAAGAATTATTGGCAAATGAAAAACATTGAGTATTTTGTCACTAGCCTGAAAGAAGAGAGCAGCGAGTAAAGGGGATTTCCTATTTGACGATGTTTATTCCATGGGGCTGTGTTAAATGTTCCTGTTGATTTCCGCACCAATCAACAAAGTAGAGCCTTCTATGAAAAAATGTCCCCAATATGTATATCGTTACATTTGATAAATATATCGCTCGTTAGGAAGAAGAAGTTTTCATTCACCTATGATGAACAATCCTAACAAGTAGAAGACGAGCCTCTCTAAAAGGGTGTATAAACTTTTCAGAGAGGCTCGTCTTGTGATCTAAAAGTGAGCAGAAATTCGTGTCTATTTCAAATCCACTCGAGATGAAGAGCAACGGCAATGAGAACAAAAATAGCCAAAACGATCACGTCCAATGGTGTTGGAATGAAAATGGTGCGTATACCTTGGAAAATGCAAAAGGGGATAGCCAGCTGACAGCAGACACGCCGGACTGTCCGCAGCCACGGAGGCAAAGAATAAGGATTGTATCTTCTTCTCATAATGACACCTGCCTGTTGCTTGATATCGTTAAGCGTTCTTTTTTATTATATGTAGCAGAGAACAAGAGGTGATTTTTAGCAGGGGAAGGCAAGAAAATTGACAGATGATGGACATTGATTTACGTTGAAAAAGAGAAGATCGCTAATACATATGTTTGTTTATGAGGAGAAAAGGGGAGGATGGTAATGATGTTGGATTTGTTGAAGTCGCATGTGTCTGTTCGAAAATACAAAGAGGAGCCGATTTCTGATGAAACGTTCTTTGAGCTGCTCGAAGCTGCCCAGCATGCTGCAAGCTCTCATTTTGTGCAGGCATATTCTGTTATACGTGTGAAAGATCGCGAGAAGCAAGTGAAACTCGGAGAATTATCAAAGAACAAACAGCAATTTGAATCTGCTGCCCTGCCGCTCATTTTCTGTGCCGACTTGAAACGGCTGGAAAAAGCAGTCACACTTCATGGGAAGCCCTTTGAAGGAAGCGGGGCGGATAGTCTGCTCGTTGCTGTCATTGACACTGCGCTGTTTGCCCAAAATTTTGTTATTGCTGCTGAATCAAAAGGGTACGGCATTTGTTATATCGGCGGCGTGCGCAACAATCCGCAAGCGATCAGCGAGCTGCTTCATTTGCCGGACTATGTAATTCCGCTGTTCGGTTTAACAGTCGGTGTGCCGGCAGAATCGAATGAAGTGAAGCCGCGCCTGCCGCTGGAAGCCATTTTGCATGAAGATTCGTATGATGAAGAAAAGTATGATCATTTGCTGCCGGAGTATGATGAACAAATGGGGGCATACTATGCCAGCCGTACAGCCAATAAAAAAGATGCAGCCTGGACGAGCGGAATGGCTTCCTTTTTATCAGAGCCGCGCAGGGCGTATATGTTTGACTTTCTGCAGTCGAAAGGTTTTATAAAAAATAACGGGAAGAAAGATTGACGATTGCGCCCTTTTTTCGATAATATATGAGTGATATAGAAAAGCACTGACCGGGAAGAGTACGAAGATAGTGTTTGCTTAAAGAGAGGAAAGCTCACGGCTGAAAAGCTTTCCGCAAAGCTCCTTTGGAATGTCGCCCGCGAGCTGCTTCTGCGAATTTCTTAGTAGTAGAAGCCGGTTGCCAGCCGTTAATGGATTGAGAGCTGAATGGCTCTGCTTAGCTGCAGTCATTCATGAAAAAAGGTGGTACCGCGAACAACTCCTTCGTCCTTTTGGCGACAGGAGTTTTTTTGTGCAAATAAGGAGGAAATATTGATGGAAAACAACGAATTGTCGATGCCGACAAAATATGATCCACAAGCCATTGAGCAAGGCCGATATGACTGGTGGGTACAAGGAAAATATTTCGAAGCGAAAGATGATGAAACGAAGCCGCCGTATACGATCGTTATTCCGCCGCCAAACGTAACAGGAAAACTTCACCTCGGTCATGCGTGGGATACGACTTTGCAAGATATTTTAACGCGGATGAAGCGGATGCAAGGGTATGACGTTCTTTGGCTGCCGGGCATGGACCATGCCGGGATTGCTACACAGGCGAAAGTAGAACAAAAGCTGCGTGAAGAAGGCAAGACACGCTATGATCTTGGCCGGGAGAAATTTTTAGAAGAAGCATGGAAATGGAAAGAAGAATATGCAGGATTTATTCGTCAGCAATGGGCGAAGATGGGTCTGGGCCTTGATTACAGCCGCGAACGCTTTACGTTGGATGAAGGCTTATCGAAAGCCGTTCGTGAAGTATTCGTTACGCTTTACAACAAGGAACTGATTTATCGAGGCGAATATATCATTAACTGGGATCCGGCAACGAAAACGGCGCTGTCTGATATTGAAGTCATTTACAAAGACGTACAAGGCGCTTTTTACCATATGAAATATCCACTTGCTGACGGCAGCGGCCATATTGAAGTGGCAACGACCCGTCCAGAAACGATGCTTGGTGATACAGCTGTTGCTGTTCATCCAGAAGATGAGCGTTATAAGCATTTAATTGGAAAAACAGTCATTCTGCCAATTGTCGGCCGGGAAATTCCAATTGTCGGCGATGACTATGTGGATATGGAGTTCGGTTCTGGTGCGGTGAAAATTACACCAGCTCATGATCCGAATGACTTTGAAATTGGTAATCGTCATAATCTAGAACGTATCCTCGTAATGAATGAAGACGGTACGATGAATGACCGCGCCGGCAAATATAGCGGAATGGATCGTTTTGAATGCCGTAAGCAAATTGTGAAGGATTTGCAAGAAGCAGGCGTACTGTTCGAAATCGAAGATCATATGCATTCCGTCGGCCATTCAGAGCGCAGCGGTGCAGTCGTAGAACCGTACTTATCGACTCAATGGTTCGTCAAAATGCAGCCGCTTGCCGATGAAGCGATTAAGCTGCAAGCGAAGGAAGACAAAGTCAACTTCGTACCGGACCGCTTTGAAAAAACTTATCTTCATTGGATGGAGAATATTCGTGACTGGTGTATTTCCCGCCAGCTTTGGTGGGGGCATCGTATTCCAGCTTGGTACCATAAAGAAACAGGAGAAGTATACGTCGGACATGAAGAGCCAACAGATGCGGAGAACTGGGAACAAGATACAGATGTACTTGATACGTGGTTCAGTTCTGCCCTATGGCCGTTTTCAACGATGGGCTGGCCGGATGAAGCAGCCGCTGACTTTAAACGTTATTATCCGACAGCTGCGCTCGTGACTGGTTATGATATTATTTTCTTCTGGGTGTCCCGTATGATTTTCCAAGGTCTGGAATTCACAGGCGAGCGTCCATTTAAAGATGTCCTCATTCATGGACTTGTCCGCGACGCAGAAGGCCGGAAGATGAGTAAGTCATTAGGAAACGGTGTAGACCCGATGGAAGTCATTGATCAGTACGGAGCAGATTCTTTGCGCTACTTCCTATCAACGGGCAGCTCGCCGGGACAAGATCTTCGCTTCTCAGTGGAAAAAGTGGAGTCTGTCTGGAATTTTGCCAATAAGATTTGGAACGCTTCCCGTTTTGCGTTAATGAATATGGATGGATTGAAATATGAAGAAATTGATTTGAACGGTGAGAAATCCGTTGCCGACAAATGGATTTTAACACGATTAAATGACACGATCACCAACGTAACGAAGCTTGCTGACCGCTATGAGTTCGGTGAAGTAGGCCGTGTGCTCTATAACTTCATTTGGGATGACTTCTGTGATTGGTACATTGAAATGTCTAAACTTCCGCTGTACGGTGAGGACGAAGCAGCGAAGAAAACGACACGTTCGATTCTTGCTTATGTATTAGACAACACGATGCGTCTTTTACATCCATTCATGCCGTTTATTACCGAGGAAATATGGCAGAACCTGCCGCACAGTGGGGAGACGATTGTCACATCTAAATGGCCGGAAGCAGATGCAGCGTTGTCTGATCAACAAGCAGCGGCTGACATGAAGCTGCTCGTTGATATCATTCGTTCTGTGCGTAATATCCGCGCTGAAGTAAACACACCGCTCAGCAAAAAAATTAAATTGATCGTGAAAGCGAAAGATGAAACGGTACTGAACACATTGGAACGCAACCGTGCATACATTGAACGCTTCTGTAATCCAGAAGAACTGATTCTATCCATCGATGCAGCGGCTCCTGATAAAGCGATGACAGCTGTTGTCACTGGTGCAGAATTATTCTTGCCGCTTGAAGGCTTAATCAACATCGAAGAAGAAATTACCCGTCTGCAAAAAGAATGGGATAAATGGAACAGTGAAGTGGAACGCGTTCAGAAAAAACTTGGCAACGAGCGATTCATCAGCAAAGCTCCGCAAAAAGTCGTTGATGAAGAACGTGCGAAAGAACAAGATTATTTAGAAAAACGCGCCTCTGTTGAAGCGCGCATGAAAGAAATGCAAGGGTAACTCTATTGATTAGACGAATTCACTGAGAGTGGATTCGTCTTTTTCAAAGCGGGATGGCGGATAAAGAGAAGAAAGTGGTCAGTAAACTTGTGAAACTGGCTCGTAAATGCTGTGAACCGGTTAAGAAATCACCAAAGTGTCACACTTGGCCCGCATTTTTAAAATAGAAGTGATCAGGAGGAGAAACAGATGAACCATACATATGAACAAGCACTGGCCTGGATTCATGGCCGGCTTCCGCTTGGCATTAAGCCGGGACTTAAACGGATGGAATGGCTCATGGAGAAAATGAATCACCCGGAGCGTCGTCTGCGGGCTGTGCATATTGGAGGAACGAACGGCAAAGGCTCTACTGTCGCCTATATGCGTTCCATGTTACGAGAAGCCGGTTATGAAACAGGCACGTTTACTTCGCCGTACATTGAGCAATTTAACGAGCGAATCAGTGTAAATGGCGAACCAATCAGCAATGAAGCGATGATCGAACTCGTTGAAATCATCCGTCCGCTGGCAGAAGAGCTAGAAAAAACGGAACTCGGCGGACCGAGTGAATTTGAAATCATTACCGCGATGGCGATGTACTATTTTGCTTACATCCATCCAGTAGACGTTGTTTTATTTGAAGTTGGTCTCGGCGGCCGGTTCGATTCCACGAATGTGATCCACCCGCTTCTGTCTATCATTACGACGATCGGTATGGATCACATGCAATTTTTAGGAGATACGATTGAAGACATTGCTTTTGAAAAAGCCGGCATTATTAAAAATGGCGTGCCGGTCATTACAGGTGTTAAACAGAAAGCCGCTCGAAAAGTGATCACCGAGCGGACGCGAGAAGTAAGATCATCTGTCTATCAGCTCGGAAAACAATTCACAGCCGACTGGCAGGAATCACTGCCTCAAGGTGAAGACTTTCATTTCCAATCTGTGTTTGCAGATATGAAAGACCTGCATACCGGTTTGAATGGGCTGCATCAAACAGAAAACGCGGCGATTGCAGTAATGGCGCTTTTATATTTGCGTGCTTTTTATGCTTTTCAAATAGATGAAGAACAGATCCGTTCTGGGCTTCAAACGGCAAATTGGCCGGGAAGAATGGAGCGAGTATCTGAGCAGCCTGTTGTTCTATTAGATGGTGCGCATAATCCAGAAGGCATGAAGGCTCTCGTTGCCTCACTAAGTGAACGCTTCCCCGGCAAAGAAATTACCGCCTTATTTGCCGGCATGAAAGACAAGCAGCTGGATGGCATGGTGGTCATGCTTGAAGAAGCGGCAGAAAGAATTGTATTTACAAGTTTTGACTTTCCGCGGGCCGCGGGGAAAGAAGAATTTGAGCCATTCTTAAAGACTCATCAATGGCAAGAGGATTGGAAAGGGTGGATTGAAGAATTTCGGTCGTCAGCTAAAGAAGACGAAGTGCTCGTCGTGACCGGATCGCTTTATTTTATTTCGGAAGTAAGGAATTTGTTTGACAGCCGTTCTTAAATAGAACGGTTTTTTGTATGGAATAGTGTGGTAAAATGTAAAGTAACATTCCATTTAATAAAGGAGGAAAAAACATTGTGTGTAAAAGGTAGGAGAAGTGATGGCTTGGGTGGAGATCCACGCCTGAGAAGCCAAAAATGATATTCATATTCTTTTTATACGGTCTTGTGTTTGGTTCTTTTTTTAATTTAGTTGGTATAAGAGTTCCGGTGGGCCGGTCCGTCATGACGCCGAGAAGTATGTGTACAGCATGCAATCACCTATTGACCGCTAGAGAGCTTATTCCCGTTGTATCGTACGTTTGGCAGAACCGATCGTGCCGAGTGTGCTGTTCTCCAATTTCCCCATTATATCCCTTCGTGGAAATCATAACCGCTTGTTTGTTTGCCTTCGCATATGCCAAATTTGGCTTTCAACTTCCATTGTTAAAAGCTTTGACCCTTATTTCCTTATTAATGATTATTTTTGTCTCTGATATTGTCTATATGCTCATCCCTAATAAAATACTTTTATTCTTCACGTATTTATTCCTCATTCAATGGATCTTTTTGCCTGCTTCGATGAAAATGGATGTACTGCTAGCAGGGGTAATGGGAGGGGGCTTATTGATCCTTATGGCTGCGGTCTGCAAAGGGGGGATCGGAGGAGGGGATATTAAGCTGTTTATCTTGCTCGGGTTTGTTTTAGGGTTAAAGGAGTTTTTAGTTACCTTCATCCTGTCCGTTTGGCTTGGAGCGCTTGGAGGACTTCTCGGGATGATGTTAGGGAAAGTTAAGCGTGGACAGCCTTTTCCGTTTGGTCCATTTATTGTAGTAGCCGCGCTGCTGGTCCTATTTTATGGTGAATTTATTTTTACGTTCTATCTCTCTCTTTTTCATAATTGATAAAGAAAAGGCGAAACTCAATAGTATTTGCCGAAAGTTTTCTAGAGCAGGACGACAAAAGTCTTGTTCTTTTTTTTATCTGCTATGTTAGCATGAAGGCAACTTTAATGGATGTGGAAGGGTGATCGTAAATGGACAAGCCAAAGAAGTCACAGGGCGTTTTTATAACGATCGGCGGCAAGAAAAAACAGGAACGGAAAGAACTCATTGTTCAAAGTTTGAAAAAGGGTCCAATAGAAAGTGCAGCAGCAGCTGAAGAGCCAAAAAAAGCAGAGGAAGAGGAATTTCAGTGGATTTTTCCTAATGAAACAGAACGGAGAGACGATGTCCTCAAACAATATGCTCCAGTAGAAAAAGCAGCAACTAAGCGGGCAACAGGAAAACTGTTTATCATTGTGATCAGCGCTGTGTTAATCGGTGTACTGTTCGGTTATGCGTTAGTAAAAATCATTACACAAAAAGAAGAGGCACCGCCTCAAGCTGTTTTAAAAGAAGAAACAGTCGAACAAAAAGCAGCAGCTCCTTCCGCGCCGTCAGCCCCAACATCTCCCAAAACAACTAGCGCTATGCTTTTGCCGCTAGAAATCACTGTTGTTCAAGGAGGGGTTTTTTCGACGAAAGATGCGGCTGCCTCGGTCAAACAACAAATCAAAAGTGTCGGATTGCCTGCTGAAATCGTGGCACAAAATGGTCAATATACGGTTCTTCTTGCGGTTTCATCAACGATGGAAACAGCTAAAATAGTTGGAGGTGTGTATGAACAAGCAGGTGTTTCCACTTATGCGAAACAAACATCCGTTTCCCCTGCTGAAGGCTTACAGGGGGAAGCCGGCAAGTTAGCTGCTTTGCTGCCGGTCGTAGCAGAAGAAAGTGGAAAAAGCGCAGCCGGATTATCTGTTGATACAGGGAAACTGCAAGAAGTGAACGACCAATTGAAAGCAATTAAAATCCAAGCAAACGACGAGGCATCTGCTCAATTGAAAAAATTACTGACAGCAGCGTTAACTGAAGCCAAAAGCGATCAGCCGCAGGCCGCCAAAACTGCGCAAGAGAAGCTTCTGGCTTTTTTGTCCGTATATGGAAAATAAGTAAATGACGAACTTAATTCTAAGGGTTTCCCAAACGTCGTCTTTAGGGAAATCCTTTTTAAAATTGTAGGCTTTGTTAATTGGAGCGGAAGGAAAGACAGCGGCGAGGAAGCTCCTGGACTGCCCCCGGAAATTAACAGGCACGTTTAACATAGCCAAATGGTAAAGGCCTGACCGACAATCGTTGCTTAGGAATGGCGGTTGATCTAGGGAAGCGAATTGAGTCGGTCTTTTCTTTGGAAAAGATTGTAGTACATCCCTGCTTTTGATATGATAACGGTGTATCTCCCTTAATCCTCGAAAGATAGGTGAATGAATTTGACACAGTTGATTTTAGCATCAGGTTCTCCGCGGCGAAAAGAACTCCTCGAACAAATTGGTCTAGTCTTTACAGTGAAAGTAAGCCACGTTGATGAAACGATCCCACTTGGAATGACACCAGAAGAAATTGTTATGCACTTAGCTTCTACGAAAGCGGCTGCCGTCGCACAAAGTGATGAAAATAGTTTTGTCGTCGGTGCGGATACAGTTGTGGTTCTCGACGGCGAAATTTTAGGAAAACCAAATGACCGCCGGGAGGCTAAAGAAATGCTTCATCGTCTTTCAGGCTGCACGCACGCCGTCTATACGGGAGTGGCCGTCAGACATAAAGCTAAAGAACATGTCTTTTTTGAAAAAACAAATGTTACTTTTTGGGAGCTGACGGAAGAGGAGATAAACGGCTATCTAGATACAGAAGAACCGTTTGATAAAGCGGGTGCATACGGCATTCAAGGAGCGGGTGCTGTCTTGGTGAAAAAAATTGACGGTGACTACTTCTCCGTTGTCGGCCTTCCACTTTCTTCATTGTATAGACAGCTTAAGCAGCTTGGCTGGCAGGGCACTGCTTTCCACTTCCCCTCCTGAAAAGGGAAAAGGAGAGAAACATATGCCAGAAGAAACATTTATGATTCGTGATGTCCCTGCAGAAGATCGTCCCCGGGAACGGTTAATTACGAACGGTGCATCCAGCTTGTCTAACCACGAGCTCCTCGCCATTATTTTGCGGACGGGTACGAAAAGCGAGTCCGTCCTTCAACTGGCCAATCGCCTCTTACAAACCTTTGAAGGTCTCCGTTTATTGAAAGAAGCCTCACTTGAAGAAATCACTTCCATTAAAGGAATCGGCAAAGCAAAAGCCGTCCAAATCATGTCAGCCCTCGAACTCGGACGCCGTATTAGCCAATTAAAATTTGAAGACCGTTACGTCATCCGCTCACCGGAAGATGGAGCTAATTACGTGATGGAAGAAATGAGATTCCTCACACAAGAGCATTTCGTCTGCTTATACCTCAATACGAAAAACCAAGTGTTGCACAAACAAACGCTGTTTATAGGCAGCTTAAATGCCTCGATCGTGCATCCGCGCGAAGTATTTAAAGAAGCGTTTCGCCGCTCTGCGGCTTCCATTATTTGTATCCACAACCACCCTAGCGGCGATCCGGGACCGAGCAGGGAAGACATTGATGTGACAAAAAGGCTTGCGGAATGTGGAAAAATTCTTGGAATTGAGCTGCTAGACCATTTAATTATAGGTGAAAAGAAATTTGTTAGTTTGAAAGAAAAAGGCTATTTATAACGCTAGGATTTTTTTTTTCATTCGGTTATAATATAAGTTATGATTTTTGCTAGTTGTTTTTGTCGAAAACTTGGAGAATAATGTCGAAATAATCATCATAATGAAAGTAATGGATCGAGAAAGGGAGATACTTGTATGTTTGGAATTGGAAGCCGAGATCTTGGAATAGATTTGGGAACGGCTAATACGCTCGTTTATGCAAAAGGAAAAGGTGTCGTTGTGCGCGAACCGTCTGTTGTGGCTCTTCAGACAGATGCAAAGCAAATTGTAGCGGTCGGAAATGATGCAAAAAAAATGATTGGTCGTACACCGGGAAACGTGGTAGCAACGCGGCCGATGAAAGATGGCGTAATTGCTGATTATGAAACAACGGCAACGATGATTAAATATTATTTGAAACAAGCAACAAAAAGTGGAAAAAGCTTCTTTGCCAGCAAGCCCTATGTCATGGTCTGCGTGCCATCTGGTATTACAGCTGTTGAGGAACGGGCAGTGATTGATGCGACCCGTCAGGCAGGCGCGCGTGATGCGTATACGATTGAAGAACCGTTTGCAGCTGCAATTGGGGCCAACCTTCCTGTATGGGAACCGACAGGAAGTATGGTTGTTGATATCGGCGGAGGAACGACAGAAGTAGCCATTATTTCTCTTGGCGGGATCGTTACAAGCCAGTCTCTGCGTATCGCTGGAGATGAAATGGATGATGCTATTGTTGCCTATATTCGCAAACAATATAATTTATTAATTGGTGATAGAACATCTGAAACCATCAAAATGGAAATCGGGTCAGCAGGTGACTTTGAAGAGCTTCCAAGCATGGAAATCCGGGGCCGGGATTTATTGACCGGACTGCCAAAAACGATTGAGATTACCGGAGAGGAAATTGCTGATGCCTTGAAAGATACAGTCACAGCCATTGTTGATACGGTAAAAAGCACATTGGAACAAACACCGCCGGAACTTGCGGCAGATATTATGGATCGCGGGATTGTGCTGACAGGCGGAGGGGCGCTCCTTCGCAACTTAGACAAGGTCATCAGTAAAGAAACAAACATGCCAGTCATCATCGCTGAAAACCCGCTTGACTGTGTAGCGATTGGGACAGGAATGGCGCTTGATCATATTGATTTATTTAAAAATAAGAATAAATAAGGTACGGTTTATCTAGCTGCAGCGGCCAGACTCTCGGTCATAAGCCGTTCCGCCTGCGTGGCAAAGAGCGCCACATCGGCGTTTCGTCTTATGTCTGCCGAGTCTGAACGGCCGCTTCCGCTTTAATGCAAACAAACAGAGGTGGAGTATTGATGCCACAATTTTTTACAAATAAGCGTCTGATCATTCTTCTTGGAAGTATTATTGTTCTTGTCGCTTTAATTGGTTTTTCTCTCCGTGATAGGGACAATTTATCTTGGCCGGAGCAATTTGTTAAAGACATTGTTGGTTTAGGTCAAGCAGCGGTGTCTAAACCTGCAAATGGTTTCGCAGGTTTTTTTGATGAGATTAAAGACTTGCGGAACACATACGAAGAAAACAAAGAATTGAAAGCACGGATTAAGAAGACAGCCCAGCTGGAAAGTGATGTAGCTCGTCTTCAAAAAGATAACGAAGAACTTCGAAAAATATTGGATAAAAAGCAGAGTTTAGCAGATTATGAGCCAGTGCAGGCGACAGTGATCGCACGTAATCCGGACCGCTGGTATGATGTCATTACGATTGACAAAGGAGAGGCAAATGGCATTCTCCCTAACATGGCTGTGATTACCGCCGAAGGATTAATCGGAAAAGTGAGAAACACATCGAAATTTACGTCCACTGTTCAATTGTTAAGTGCTCATGATTCGAGAAATCGTGTATCAGCAGTGATTCAAGGAAAGAGTAACGTATTTGGGGTCATCGAGGGATACGATAAAGAGAAGAAAGCTCTGCTGATGACGAAAGTTCCTTATGATTCTAAAGTGAAGAAAGGAATGCTTGTCACTACATCTGGTAAAGGCGGCGTTTTTCCGAAAGGGTTAATTATTGGTAAAATTAAAAAAATGGTGCCGGATGAATTTGGTTTAACGCAAACGGCGCTGATTGAACCCGCTGCTTCCTTTAACGACCTTGAGCATGTGATGGTTACGAAACGCGGAATGACAATGGTTTTTCCAGAAAAGAAAGAGCGCAAACAAGTTCTTATTGAGGAGGGGAATCTGTGAAACGGTTTTATCTTCCTCTCCTAATGGTTGCGCTTTTTTACAGTGACAGTTTGTTTGCAGCTGCTTTTCCAGAAACGGCATTTGAAGGGAAATATATGATTGTGCCGCATTTCTTTCTTGTTGGCTTGTTATTCATGTCCATTTTTTTTGACCGCAACACAGCGATTAAATATGGTTTTCTGTTCGGCTTTCTTTTTGATATATTTTATACAGGAATATTAGGGGCTTACATGTTCTTTTTGCCTTTGATCGTGTATATCGTATCAAAGCTTGTAAAAGTTCTGCAAAACCACCTGTTTATCTTGAGCTTTATTGTGTTATTTGGAGTTTTTTTACTTGAGCTCATTATGTTTCAATTGAATGTGCTTGTTGAGCGGACAGAAATGGATTTGACACAATTTACATCGATTCGCTTGTGGCCAACTTTGCTTTTAAATCTAATCTTTTACCTTCTTTTAGCCATTCCGTTAAAAAGTGCCTTTGAAAAGCTTCGGCGTATTTACAACGATTAATCCGTAAGAATGTAAAAAGAGGAATCAAAGGAAGGTTTGTCGAATTAATTGGACAACAGAGGTGAATTTCGTGCTATGAAGACAAAACAGAACGTTGTCATTAAAGGGACAAAAGATGGACTAACTTTACATTTGAATGACAAATGTGCATATGATGAATTGTTGCAAGAGCTGAAAGAAAAAATGGATACTGTGAACGGCCAGGAGCACGATTCTATCATTACCGTCACCGTTCAAGCAGGCAACCGCTATTTGCTGGACGAAGACATAAATCAAATAAAAGAATTAATTAACCAGCGTGAGCATCTTGCTGTAGAAGAAGTGAAGTTCAATGTAATGACGATGGAAGAAGCCATTCGCTGGAAAGAAGAGAGCGAGATCACTTCTTATACAGGAAGAATTCGTTCGGGGCAAATACTAGAGGTTCCTGGTGACTTACTGTTAATTGGCGATGTGAATCCCGGGGGAACAGTAAGGGCGGGAAGAAACATTTTCATTATGGGAGCTTTAAAAGGAGTAGCCCACGCTGGCTGTTACGGAGACGACATGGCTGTGATTACTGCTGGCCGGATGACGCCGTCTCAACTAAGGATCAGCCGTTATTTAAATCGCGCACCCGATCGTTATGAAGAAGAAGATCATTACGAGACGGAATGCGCCTACATAGATGAATCTAACCAAATTGTGGTTGACCGCTTGCAGGTGTTGAAGCATCTGAGACCGGAGATTTCTACGTTTAAAGGGGGAACACACAGTGGGTGAGGCTATAGTTATTACATCTGGAAAAGGCGGGGTCGGCAAAACAACCACTTCAGCCAACCTAGGCACTGCACTTGCATTGCAAGAAAAGAAAGTTTGTTTAGTAGATACAGATATTGGACTAAGAAATTTAGATGTCGTTATGGGGCTTGAAAACCGGATTATTTATGATTTAGTCGATGTGGTCGAAGGACGCTGCAAAATTCATCAAGCGCTTGTGAAAGATAAGCGCTTTAATGACTTGCTTTATCTGCTGCCGGCTGCCCAGACAACAGATAAGTCTGCTGTCCAGCCTGAGCAGTTGAAAAAGCTTATGGAAGAATTGAAGCAGGATTTCGATTATATTTTAATAGACTGCCCGGCTGGTATTGAACAAGGATATAAAAATGCTGTGGCTGGGGCTAACAAAGCGATTGTCGTTACGACCCCTGAAAAAGCTTCTGTCCGTGATGCCGATCGAGTCATTGGATTATTAGAAAAAGAAGAAGGTATGGAACCTCCGAAGCTAATCATCAATCGTGTACGCAGCCATATGATGCAGCAGGGCGATATGATGGATGTCGATGAGGTGGCGGCGCACTTATCCATTGAGCTAATTGGTGTTGTGATTGATGATGATGAAGTCATTAAATCTTCTCATAACGGTCAGCCAGTTGCTCATAACCCGAATAATAAGGCCTCTATTGCTTACCGTAATATTGCTAGAAGAATTCTTGGAGAATCTATTCCGCTCCAACAGCTGGATGATACAAAAGAAGGCTTCCTCACACGTTTAAAAAAGTTTTTCGGTGTTCGTTCAAAATAACCATGAAAGTAAGCTGTCTGTCAGCCAGTAAGGCTGCAGGCGGCTTTTTTTTATGAAGATTATATGAATGATGATTGTCGATTGGAGCGGAAGGTACGACAGCGACGAGGAAACTTCCGAACCGCCCGCAGCGGGAATCAGCAGCGTAGTTTAACAAAGCCTTTATGAATAGCTCATGCTCATCTAATTATGGCAATTCTTCCTTCTTAATTGGGCTTGTCAGTCATATAGTGTACAAACCTATGTATAAAAGGAGGAAAGATGCGTGAAGGAAGAGAAAGAACTGTTTCCGCTGACAGAAGAAAAGGAAGAGCTGCATCCTTTATTCAGCTGGGAACGCTTTTTATTTAAATGGCTTGCAGCCGCTGCTTTAGTATTAGCTACCGCTATCTTGTTTCAACATCCTTCTCCAGTGTTTGAAGAGGGACGTGGGTGGATGGAGCAGACGATGGAGAAAGAGTTTCCGTTTTCGAAAGCCGCTGAGTGGTATGAACATACGTTTGGAGAACCTCTTCCATTTACTGTGAACAGCTGGAAGGCTAAAGAAGAAAGGCTGAACGAAGGTTCTGAAGTTGCGCTTCCGGTATCGGGCCATATTTTAGAAGACTTTCAGACGAATGGCCAGGGAATTCTCGTGAAAACTGGTTCAGAAGAGGAGGTAAAATCTATCAGGGATGGGACCGTTATTTTTACGGGAACAAAAGAAGGTCTTGGAAAAACGGTTATTGTGCAGCATGCTGACAACAGCGAATCGTGGTATGGACACTTAGCTTCTTTATCTGTTCAGCCGTATGAACGAGTGAAAGCAGGTCATATACTCGCAAAGGCGGCAGCAGGAGAGAAGATGGGAGAAGGACAATTTTATTTGGCGATCAAGCGAGAGGGTGTGTTCATTGATCCGAATCAGGTGGTTCCGTTTGAATAATTGGATGAAGAACGTGCACGTTCATCCGCTGCTATGGGGAGTGACTGGTGTTTGTGTGCTGACAGGAACATTTTTGCACCTTTTGCTTATTTTTATCGTGATTGCCATTCATGAATTAGGTCATGTGTTGGCTGCTCATCTGCTTGGATGGCGAGTGAAAAAAATTATTTTCCTGCCGTTCGGCGGGGCAGCAGAAGTAGACGAATACGGAAATCGTCCTTTGCAAGAAGAATTGCTCGTTGTGCTCGCGGGCCCCCTACAGCATCTATGGATGTTTGCAGCGGCTTGGCTTATGCACGGGGGAGGTTTTCTGCCGGATCAGATATATGAAGCATTCCTGCAAATAAACATGGCTATATTGTTGTTTAATTTGCTTCCTATTTATCCGCTTGACGGCGGCAAGCTGCTTATGCTGCTGTTCTCTATCGCAAAACCTTTCTTATCTGCCTTTCGTCTCGTTATTATTTGTTCTGCCTGTTTATTGTTCTGTTTGCAAATCATCGTATTTCTGTTCTTTCCTTTCCATTTACAGGCATGGGCCATATTTATTTACTTAGCATGGACACTCTGGCGGGCCTGGAAAGAAAAGCGTTATTCATTTATGCGTTTTTTACTTGAACGACACTATGGAAATAAAGGTTCAGCAGATTTCTTAAAACCGTTGACTGCTCCAGCCGGCGAACCGGTCATGAATGTGCTTGAACGATTTCAGCGCAATGCTAAACATATTATTTACGTGACAGATGAAGGGAAACAAAAAGGAAGACTAGACGAGAATGAATTGTTATATGCTTATTTTTCAGAAAAGAAAACGGATTGCTGTTTGCAGGATTTACTGCCTATTGATTGACGGGAGCGCCAGGCAGCAGTAAAGTGGAACAAAAAGAGGAAAGCGGGTTTTATATGAATACATTGATTGTCAGCGTGAAAGGCAGAGAAAAAAGACTAGCTGTCATCAAAAATGGACTGGCCGATCAATTCCATATCTTTCAGCCGTCACATACCTCCCGTGTCGGCTTTATTTATTATGGGATTGTATCAAAAGTGGAAAAAGGGATGAACGCTTGCTTCGTGAACATTGGGCTGAAGCAAAATGCCTATTTGCATCGAAATGATTTGCCTAATCATCAAAATAAACCGATCAATGAACTCGTTCATCAAGGACAAAAACTCATCGTTCAAGTGACGAAAGATGGATCGGAAATGAAAGCGCCCCGGCTGACAGCAATGATTGAATGGCCGGGAGAACTGCTCGTTTATTTACCTTTGGGAGGCTATACAGCTTTATCCAAGAAAGTGGAAGATGAAAAGAAGCGCCGTGAATGGATGAAGTGGGTGGAGGATCATAAGCAGGAAAAGGAAGGGGTTATTCTCCGCACGGCAGCGTTTCATTCATCGAAAGAAGCGCTGCTGGCCGAGTGGAAATGGCTCCGTGCTGAACATGAAAAGATCATAAAAAGAGCAATGGGGACGGGAGCGCCTGTTTTATTAATGGAAAAGCAGCAATTAAAGGAAGAATTATTTGTTCAGATGACAGCACTCGGGCAAGGGGAACTGATTTGTGATGAGTTGGAGTTTCTATCAACTATAAAGCAGGATTTTCGTTTTAAAAAAAGTAATTGGACAGCCGTGTTTCATTCCAATGATGAAGATGTGTTTGCTGGTTATGGCCTAGAGGAAGCGGCGGAAGTTTCTTTAAAGCGGAGAATCTGGCTCCCAAGCGGCGGATTTATTGTCATTGATAGGACAGAAGCGATGACAGTGATCGATGTGAATACAGGTAAATTCACTGGAAAAAGCAATCAGCAGCAGACCGTACTGCTGACGAATAAAGAAGCAGCGGCAGAGAGTGCTCGTCAGCTTCGGCTTCGGGACATCAGCGGCATCATCCTAATCGATTTTATTGATATGGTTAGTGCAGCGGACCAGCAGGAAATCGAAAATCAACTCATTCAGGCAGCGAAAAAAGATGCAAAACAGATTTCGATACGCGGATTTACTTCTCTTGGTCTCATGCAGATCACTCGTAAAAAAACCAAGCCATCCCTCATAGAGACGCTGACAGTTCCTTGTCACACATGTCAAGGGACTGGGCGGGTGATAAGTGCGGAAACGGCCGCATTTCAGCTGGAGAGAAAGCTGTTTGAATGGGAACGGGATGCCTCGGAAGCTGTGCTCGTTGAAGTGACGCCGGATGTACTGGCCGCATTCGCTGGCGAAAAAAATGAATATCACGAAAAGCTGGAGAAATGGCTTCATAAAAAAATTGTATATAGGGTGATTCAAGAGAATGTGCCAATTGGAAGATTTGTGCGTGGGGGTGCTTACGAGGAACTGGCGGCAAAAGGGACAGTTATAAAAAGAAGTTGACATGAAAAAACTAAAGTGATAAAATTTCAATGTTATTGTTTGTAGCACCCGTGCTACAACCGCACATAGCAGGTTAGAAGTGTTTGCTTTGCCAGACCACCTGTGAATGGCGAGTCTGAGTGATTAAGGAGGTGCAGGGAATGTACGCAATTATTGAAACTGGCGGTAAGCAAGTGAAGGTAGAAGAAGGCCAAGCGATCTATATTGAAAAATTAGAAGCTGCAGAAGGCGATTCTGTCACATTTGATCAAGTATTATTCGTCGGCGGTGAGAATGTAAAAGTAGGCAGTCCTTTAGTTGAAGGTGCTACTGTTACAGCTAAAGTTGAAAAACAAGGCCGTCAAAAGAAAATTACTGTATTCAAATTTAAGGCGAAGAAAAACTATCGCAAAAAGCAAGGTCATCGTCAACCATACACTAAAGTTATCATCGAAAAAATCAACGCGTAAGGCGATGGTTGAATGATTCAAGTAAATGTGGTAAAGCATCCAACAGGAAGAATTACTTCTTTCACAATGGATGGACATGCAGAGTTTGCTGAACATGGAAAAGATCTCGTCTGCGCAGGAGTGACAGCTGTTTCTTTTGGAGCGTTGAACGCTATTCTTTCATTGACTGATGCAGAGCTTAGCATTGAACAAGGGGAAGAAGGCGGATTTCTTAAATGCCTCGTTCCGGAAGACCTTCCGGCGGGCACGGACGAAAAAGTTCAACTGCTTCTTGAAGGAATGATTGTTTCTTTGCAGATGATTGAACGTGAGTATAGCAAATATATACAAATTACTTTTCGCTAACAGGAGGTGAAACTCATGTTAAGATTAGACCTTCAATTTTTCGCATCGAAAAAAGGGGTTGGTTCTACAAAGAACGGACGTGATTCTGAAGCAAAGCGCCTTGGTGCTAAGCGCGCAGATGGTCAGTTCGTAACAGGCGGATCAATTCTTTACCGTCAGCGTGGAACGAAAATCTACCCTGGTGAAAACGTTGGCCGCGGTGGTGACGACACTTTATTCGCAAAAGTTGACGGCGTTGTTCGCTTCGAGCGCTACGGCCGTGACAAGAAAAAAGTGAGCGTATATCCTGCAGCTCAATAATGAAGTGAGAAAGCTCTAACCGACTGGTTAGAGCTTTCTTTATGGCCATTTCGCTGTCACTTTGAAATGTTTACTCTCTATTCGGTTTAATTTCTGGTATACTAATTGACAGCAGGAATTAACAGGAAGATTGCGAACGTATGGTTGATCGTAAAGCAATAAGTACCCTTCTTTTTCTTCCATACATGTTTGACATAAGGGAGGGAGTTTTGGCAATGGACAGAAAAAATGAGAACTGGACGATTATTCGGGCGCTTCAGCATGTTCGTCATGACTGGATGAATCATATTCAGCTTATTAAAGGATACATTGCGCTTGGAAAAACGGAAGAAGCGGAGAGAACCATTGAACAAATCGTTATGCAGGCAAAGCAGGAAGCCCATTTATGCAGTCTGCCTTTGCCGGAACTTGTGAAGCTGCTCGTTACATTTAATTGGGATCAGCATTCATTTCAGCTGGAATATGAAGTGCTGGACAAGAATATACGCACGGAGACGAATGATGAACAGCTAGTAAGCTTAATGATCTCTCTTTTTGATTTAATGGAGCGCTGGATTGAAAAGTATGCCGATAATCAATTGTACCTTTCCATCGAAGGGACGAACGACGGACTCCGTTTCTTTTTTGAATTTAGCGGAATAATAACAAACACAGAGGCATTCATCCGGGAGTTAACGGGAGCATTAAATACGGCCCATGTGAAACGAGGCCAGATTCACTCTCACTCACTAGAGGAATGCTCGTTTGAAGTGATAGTGTAACATTGCTATAAAAAAGCGTATGTTCATATTAGGAGGATTTTATGTTTGTAGATCAGGTAAAAGTATATGTCAAAGGTGGAGACGGCGGGAACGGCATGGTGGCTTTCCGACGTGAAAAGTATGTCCCAAAAGGCGGGCCAGCCGGCGGAGACGGCGGGAGCGGAGCCGATGTTGTTTTTGAAGTAGATGAGGGGCTCAGAACATTGATGGATTTCCGCTATCAGCGCCATTTTAAGGCGCCGCGCGGCGAACACGGCATGAGTAAAAATCAGCACGGCAAAAATGCCGCGGATATGATTGTAAAAGTTCCGCCTGGTACAGTTGTGACAGATGAGGATACGGGAGAAGTTGTTGCTGATTTAATAGAGCATGGTCAGAGGGCTGTGATCGCAAACGGCGGACGCGGCGGACGCGGCAACTCCCGCTTTGCGACGCCGGCAAATCCAGCGCCGGAGCTGTCTGAAAATGGAGAACCAGGGCAAGAACGCTACATTGTGATGGAATTGAAGTTATTAGCAGATGCCGGGCTTGTTGGTTTTCCAAGTGTTGGGAAATCAACGTTGCTTTCTGTTGTTTCAGCTGCCCGTCCGAAAATTGCAGCGTATCATTTTACAACGATTGCCCCAAATCTTGGTGTAGTGGAAACGGGCGATGGCCGCAGCTTCGTGATGGCGGACCTTCCAGGGTTAATTGAAGGCGCTCACGCCGGAGTAGGGCTAGGTCATCAGTTTTTACGTCATATTGAACGGACGCGCGTCATTGTTCACGTTATAGATATGTCCGGTATGGAAGGGCGCGACCCGTATGACGATTATATGACGATTAATAAAGAGTTGAAAGAATATAATTTAAGGCTGACTGAGCGCCCGCAAATTATTGTGGCAAATAAGATGGATATGCCTGGCTCTGAGGAAAATTTAGCAGCATTCAAAGAAAAGGTGAGTGCAGAAACACCAATTTTTCCAATTTCTGCTGTTACTCGTGAAGGACTAAAAGAACTTCTGTTTGCGGTGGCAGATAAAGTGGATGAAACACCAGAATTTCCACTGGCTCATATGGAAGAAGAGAAAGGCATTCACCGTGTCATGTACAAATACGAAGATCGACCGGCAGAATTTGCTATTACGAGGGATTCCGCTGGCACATTCGTCGTAAGTGGAGCGAAAGTGGAAAAACTGTTTAAAATGACGGATTTTTCAAGAGAAGATTCGATCCGCCGCTTTGCCCGTCAGCTTCGTTCGATGGGTGTGGATGATGCGCTGCGTGAACGCGGAGCAGAAGACGGCGATATCGTTCGTCTGCTTGATTATGAGTTTGAGTTTGTAGAATAAGGATGATAGGCTGAAGCGCCTAGCTCTTAGGGTCAAATAACCTTCCCCAATAAAGTCAAAGAGAGACTTTATTAGGGGAAAGAACATTTGCCTGTCGTGGCTAAACAGGCGCTTCCGCTTTTAGTTTATCTAGCTGCAGCGCCTAGCCCCTCGAGGTCATAAGCCAAACCGGCTGAATGGCTGAAGAACGCCATTTCACCAGTTCGTCTTATGCTTGTCGTGGCTAAACAGGCGCTTCCGCTTTTAGTTTATCTAGCTGCAGCGCCTAGCTCCTCGAGGTCATAAGCCAAACCGGCTGCATGGCTGAAGAACGCCATTTCACCAGTTCGTCTTATGCTTGTCGTGGCTAAACAGGCGCTTCCGCTTTTAGAGTGAGGGAGAGCAGTGATTAAGAAGGATTTTGAACGTAAATTTTATCTTGTACGTGAAGATGTGCTGCCAGAGGCGATGAAAAAAACACTTGAAGCGAAAGAACTGATTGATCGGCATCGGGTAGACTCTGTGTGGGAAGCGGTAAAGGCAGTAGATTTGAGCCGCAGTGCGTATTATAAATACCGGGATACAGTCTTTCCTTTTCATAAAGTGGTGAATGAGCGGATCATTACCTTGTTCTTTCACCTTGAAGACCGATCAGGCACATTGTCTGAATTGCTTGGTCTTGTCGCTAAATATGATGGCAATATATTAACAATTCATCAAACGATCCCCATTCAAGGGAGAGCGAACGTTACACTTTCATTAAATGTAAGTAATATGACGATTGATTTAGATGAACTGCTGGCAGATTTAGAAAAACTCGAATTTGTCGATACGGTGGAAGTGCTCGGCTCAGGTGGATAAGAGCCGGCTTTTCTATAGTCAAATAATTTTCAATTTTCTTATAAGGGGTAGGTTTTATTGCGAAAAATTGCTTATTTAGGTCCTGCGGCTACTTTTACTAATTTAGCTGTACGCCATTCTTTTCCAGATGAAGAGCACGTTCCTTATTTAACGATCCCAGCTTGTATGGATGCCGTCATTAATGGGGAGATGGATTTGGCTGTTGTGCCGATTGAAAACACACTAGAGGGAACAGTCAATTTAACGATTGATTATTTGTTCCATGAAGCCGATTTAAACATTGTTGCTGAAGTGATCGAACCCATTCAGCAGCACTTACTTGTACATAAAGACTATGCTTATGAATGGCAGCAAACAGAAAAGATCTTGTCGCATCCGCATGCTATTGCCCAGTGTCATAAGTTTTTACACGGTTATTTTCCCGACATTCCATATGAACAAATGACATCAACGGCAGCGGCGGCAAAATACATAAAAGAACACCCAGAGCAGCGGCTGGCGGCAATTGCTAATGAGTTATCTGCACAGGAGTACGACTTAGCCTTTGCAAAAGTGAATATACACGATTATGACTTCAATCATACGAGGTTTATTGTGTTATCTAGACAGGACGAAGAACTATCATTGCCGATTGCTCGTCCACGTGATAAAACAACAGTCGTTATTACACTGCCATCCGATCGGCCGGGTGCACTGCATCAAGTTCTTTCCGCTTTTTCGTGGCGCAATATTAACTTAAGCAAAATCGAATCCCGTCCGTTAAAAACGGGCCTTGGCAATTATTTTTTCATTATTGATATCGGACAGAGGATGGATCAAGTACTCGTACCAGGGGCCTTTGCTGAAATGGAAGCACTCGGCTGCAAGGTCAAGGTGCTAGGCAGCTACCAGGCTTATTCGATTACATATGAATAATAAAAAGCTGTCTTTGTGGACAGCTTTCAGGCTGTTGACAAACGCTCGCTTTCTTCGTTGCTCACCGGCCTGCGGTGCTCATGACCCCCTATGGCCGCTCTGCTCCTCGGCAGGTTTTGGGCCTCGAAAGACAAACGTTTTCAATCGGCCTGAAGGTGTATAAAATAAATTTTGTCTATAATCAAAAAAGCTGTCTTTGTGGACAGCTTTTTTATTATTCACTAAGTAGAAACCCTGCCTGTTTTAAAGCGGCTTCTGCTTCATCTAGAGTCTGTTTTTCTTTTGCGGCAATGGTATGCAAATGGACACCGTCTGTTAATTGTGAAAGATAGGACGCATTTGTTTCGTTAATGCGCTGTACAAACTGCGCCGCTTCTTTTCGGTTAGAGACCATAACGGAAGCAGTCAAATCTCCATAGACGGGATGCTCAATTCTCACATCTTTAACAAGCACTCCAAGATCAACGAGTATATTCAGTTCGTTCTCTGTATCTTGTGGTTTGTGAATGCAGGCAACCGCGCGTTCAAACCATTGTTCTGGTGCAGGGGACGCGAAATAATAATAGCCTTGGCTTGTGGCAATAATTGGTTCATTTCGTGCCTTTAATAACGTAATATCGTTAACGATCACTTGGCGGCTCACATTTGACCGATTGGCCAGTTCACCGCCCGTTAACGGTTCTCCGCTCGTTTTGAGCCATTCTAAAATGAGCTGGCGCCGTTCTTCTCCTAAAATTTTTTTTCCGGGAGCCATAACAATCCCTCCATGTACAATCTTTGCTGTTTTTATTCTAGCATAAGATCCATCCCTGTTCTAACAGGAAATGACGGATGTGATTTCAAGAAGAGCCTCACCAAGCTGTCCCATTTCTTCCGGAGTTGTCCGGCTGCTGAATGAAACGCGGAAAAACTGCCTTGCCTCTTCTATGGAATAACCCATAGCCTGGATCGCCTTCGTGCCGGTTTCTGAGCGGGAGTCACATGCACTCCCTGTTGAAATAGCGAATCCCCGTTCGTTTAGTTTCAGTAAAACGAGCTGTCCTTCTATACTAGGTGCGGTCAATCCAATAATCGATGGAAGCTGGCTTGCTTCATCACTTTCAATCCAGCGAAAAGGAGAGTTGGCCAGTTTCTTCTTTAACCCATTTCGAAGCTCCCATTCTTTTTCTAAATTGAACGTTTGACACGCTTTTTCCGAGGCTGCGATAAAAGCAGCAATGGCAGGTACATCTACCGTTCCTCCACGAAACCCATTTTCATGAGTTAAACCAGGAAAAAGAGGGGACCAGCGGATAGAAGGATGGATGTACGCCGCTCCGACTCCTTTTGGACCGAATAGTTTATGGGAAGAAAGTGAAAGACTGTCTACCCATGGAAGCAGCGGGCAAAGATCCAGTTTTCCGAATGCCTGAACACAATCTGAATGGAATAAAATACTTTTCTGCTTTAATAATCTTCCAATGTCTTCAATTGGATGGATCGCTCCAATTTCTTGATTGGCATATTGCAAGGAAACGAGAACGGTATCAGGACGAATCGCAGCGGCCACTGTTTCCGGTTCTATCGTTCCCTGTGAGTTAAGAGGGAGTTTTGTAATGTAGAAACCTTCTTTTTCCAAATAAGCCATCGCCGCATGAACAGACGAATGCTCCGCTAATGATGTGATGATGTGTTTCCCTTTTGTTTTTGATGCTTGTGCGAGTGAAACGATGGAGAGTAAATTGCTTTCTGTTCCACCTGATGTAAAGTAAATGCCGTCTTCTTTGCCGCCAATCAGCTGAGCGAGCGTTTTTCGGCATTGTTCGAGTAAAAAGAGGGACCGGCTTCCTTCATCATGAAGACTTGAGCTGTTGCCGAAAAACTCTCGGCTCGTTTGTATATAAACAGACAGTGCTTCTTCACTCATCGGTGTAGTAGCGGCATAATCAAAATAGATCAATAGATTTTCCTCCTACATAAAAGGATTTAAAAAAAGACTTGTCATTAGTTTAAATTTATGTAAACATATGTGTCAAGACACCTGTTAAAACAAGAGGGGAAAACAATGGACAAACAAGCGGATGTGATTATTGTTGGCAGTGGACTTGCTGCTTTGCAGCTCGCTCATCATTTACATTCATCCTATCATGTGATTATTCTCACAAAAACGATGATTCGACAAAGTAATTCTTATATTGCTCAAGGCGGAATTGCCGCAGTGATTGATAAAGAAGACAGCATTCATTCGCATGTGGAGGATACGTTAAAAGCAGGAAGATATCATCATTTTACTGAGGAAGTGGGAAGGTTAGCCAGTGAAGGGGCGGGAGCGGTAAAAGAATTAATTGCCAGCGGCTTTTCTATTGATAGAGAAGCGGATGGACAACCGTCTCTTGGACTTGAAGGTGCGCATAGTGCGAGAAGAATCATCCATTCTGGCGGTGATGCAACAGGACGGTATACAGTTGAACATTTGCTGGAACGTCTGCCTGTTAACATTGACATTATTGAAGGAGAGATGGCTTATGAGTGTATACTGTCGAAGGATCGTTCCACTTGCCTTGGTGTAAAAACAAAAAATAAAGACGGTATGATTCGCCGTTACTGGGCACCGCACATTGTTTTGGCAGCGGGCGGAGCCGGAGCTATTTATCCATTTACATCGAACCAGCCGACGTTAACAGGAGACGGAATAGCGATGGCTTTCCGTGCTGGAGCGGAAATAACCGATATGGAGTTTGTTCAATTCCATCCGACATTGCTTTTTATAGATGGGGCAACGAAAGGATTGATTTCTGAAGCTGTCAGGGGAGCGGGTGGTAGATTAGTGGATGAGAATGGCATCCGCATAATGGATAAGATTCACCCGTTAAAGGACTTAGCACCACGCCATATTACTGCCTATGAAATTTACCAGACACGAGCAAATGGGAAATCTGTTTTCTTAGATATTCGTTCGATTCCCCATTTTGAAGAGAAGTTTCCAACCGTCACCGCGTTATGTGAACGGAATCATGTGCCAATTAGTAAAGGACTCATTCCAGTCGCTCCTGGCAGCCACTTTTTAATGGGAGGAATCTCGACGGATTCCAACGGATGTACGACAGTTCACGGGCTGTATGCAATTGGGGAGACAGCGCACAGCGGTGTTCATGGTGCTAATCGTCTTGCAAGCAACTCCTTGCTTGAGGGTCTAGTGTATGGAAGAAGACTTGCTGACTTTATTAATAGCCAGGTTGCAGCAGATAAAAAGCGTGAGGAGACTTTTGGTTATAAAGAACAAATGAAAAATAGATTAGCAGCCGAACTGTCGAGAGAAGACTTGCAAACTCGTACGATGAAAGCTGCGGGCATCATCCGTACGCAGGAGAATTTAGCAAGCCACATCAGTTATTTAGAAGACAAAGGTTTTCAAAAGTGGATAAACAGCGGCTTAGACGAGCTGAATATAGAAAATATAGAAAAAGTGTACATGCATATCAATAGTTATTTAATCAGCCTGGCAGCCTTACTGCGGGAAGAAAGCCGTGGAGCACACATCCGTACAGATTTTCGTACAGAAGAAAGGAACTGGTACGGTAAAAGAATTGTGCAGACGATAGCCGGAATAAAGATAAGGGGTGGGCAGCATGAACGAGATCAAATTAGAATCCATGCTTAAGCAGTTTTTTATCGAGGATATTGGAGACGGAGATTTAAGCGGAGAAGCACTTTTTACCCGGGATGAAAGAGGAGCGTTTACTTTACTTGCGAAAGAAAGTGGAGTTTTTTGTGGAAAACAAATTTTAGAACGCGGCTTCGCATTGATTGATCCTTCTTCTATCGTACGTATAAACAAGGAGGACGGCGAGGTTGTTTCTCCCGGAACGATCATTGCGGAAGTAGAAGGAACGATGCAGGGGCTGTTACAAGGGGAGCGTGTCATCCTTAACTTAATTCAGCGTATGTCGGGAATTGCTACGGCTACAGCAGAAGCGGTGAAACAAACAGCAGGAACAAAAGCGAAAATTTGCGATACTCGAAAAACAACACCCGGGCTGCGAATGCTGGAGAAATATGCTGTGAAAACGGGCGGGGGCTATAATCACCGCCGTGGATTATACGATGCTATCATGCTGAAGGATAATCATATTGCTTTCGCCGGCGGTATTAAGCAGGCAGTGGAGAAAGCGCGTGATGCGATTGGCCACACTGTAAAAATTGAAGTGGAAATTGAAACAAAGGACCAACTCATAGAAGCAGTAGAAGCCGGTGCCGACATTATTATGTTCGATAACCGGACACCTGAAGAAATTAAACAATGGCTGCCGCTTGTGCCAGAACACATTGCGACGGAGGCTTCTGGAGGGATCTCATTTAGCGGCATCCGTCCATTTGCAGAAAGCGGCGTTGAATGGATTTCACTCGGTGCACTCACTCATTCTATTCGTGCTTTAGACATTAGTGCCAAAGTGATAGCAAAGTCTTTGAAGGAGGAAGTCAGTCATGTCTATCATGGAAATCATTAAACAGTCATCTTTTACATTGCCGGAAAAATACCGTGAGATGGAAACAAAAGAAATGGAAGAGCGTATAAGAGAGATCAAGCATCAGCTTGGAGAGGCATTGTTTATTCCCGGTCATCATTATCAGCGTGATGAAGTCGTTCAATTTGCTGATGCCATAGGTGATTCTTTACAGCTCGCTCAAATTTCTGCAAAGAATAAGCGAGCGAAACACATCGTATTTTGCGGTGTTCACTTTATGGCGGAAACAGCCGACATTTTGACAACAAAGGAACAAACTGTGATTTTACCAGATATGCGTGCCGGCTGTTCGATGGCAGACATGGCGGACATCTATCAAACAGAAACAGCGTGGAAAGAATTACAGGCTTTATTCGGTGATACGATGCTGCCGCTCACGTACGTAAATTCAACAGCAGCCATTAAAGCTTTTGTCGGCCGCAATGGCGGCGCTACTGTAACATCGTCTAATGCCCATGCTATGGTTAAATGGGCTTTTGAACAAAAAGAAAGAATTCTATTTTTGCCGGATCAGCATCTAGGCCGCAATACCGCCTTTGATTTAGGTGTTGAGCTTGATGAAATGGCAGTATGGAATCCAATTAGTAATGAACTAGAATATGAGGGAAGCTTGAGCCGGGTAAAAGTGATTTTATGGAAAGGTCATTGCTCCGTCCATGAAAATTTTACAGTAAAGAACATTGAATATGTTCGAAGCACATATCCGGACATGAAAATCATCGTTCATCCAGAATGCACCCGTGAAGTTGTCGGCTTGTCTGATGATAATGGCTCGACTAAATATATTATTGAAGCCATTGAAGGAGCAGAGCCGGGAACTGCCTGGGCCATTGGAACGGAAATGAATCTCGTTAATCGCCTCATTCAGCAGCATCCAGATAAACAAATCATCTCATTGAACCCGAATATGTGTCCATGTCTGACGATGAACCGTATCGATTTACCGCACTTATTGTGGTCACTTGATACGATCGTGGAAGGCGGCGAAGGGAATATCATTAAAGTAGATGAACAAACAGCTCGTGAAGCGGTTCTTGCATTAGAACGCATGCTAAATAGATAACTAAAAAACATCCGCCGTCGTGCGGATGTTTTTTAGTAGTGAACAAAGAGTTTAAAACCACCACTAAATAAAGTTGCAGATTGAGGAATCTTTCTTTTCAATTTCGGCTACAGTCATTCTTTTACTCATAACTTCTCTTATAAGCTCATACAATTTGGTGTAGGTTCGTTCACAAATTCGTATCGCTCACATATACTACGACGAATGCCTGAGGAGGGAGAAGATGAGAATCCATATTGTTCAGAAAGGGGACACACTCTGGACGATCGCTAAAAAATACGGAGTGAACTTTGATGAGCTCAAAAAATTAAATGCCCAGCTCTCTAATCCGGATTTGATTATGCCAGGGATGAAGATTAAAGTACCGACACCGGCGGGATCACCAAAAAAGGAAATGCCAAAGAAGGCTAAGGAAGCACCAATTGTACCTTCGCCCGCACCGGTAAAAGAGCAGCCGGTACCTGTTCCTCCGATAGAAATAGAAGAAGAACAACCGATGCCGATTTCCCCGGTAACAGAACAGCCGATGCAGATTCCTCCGGCAAAAGAACAGCCCAAGCCGGTTTCTCCGGTGAAAGAGCAGCCAATGCCGGTTTCTCCGGTGAAAAAACAACCTAAGCCGGCTATGCCGCCGCTTCCTCCTATTATACCGGAAGTGGAGATTAATCAAATTTTTCAAATGAACATGAATCAAATGCAACAAACGGTACAGCCGCAAGCTCCGCCTTCGGTTCCGAATCCACCTGCTAAGCCAAACAATATTTTTCCGGGGCTTGGTAAAAAAGAAGAAGAGATAGAAAGCCCGAGTCTGCCAATTGCACCGCCGCCTATGCCAGAAATGGAGATGGCACCACAATTACAAGGGGGATGTACTTATCAAATGAATCCATGGATGAATATGCATCAGATGGCTCCACAAGTTCAAGGGTATGGAATGCATCCGGGGCTTTATCCTCATTGGTGCGTACCAATGCCGATGCAGCCTTCGTACGGTGCGGTTGAGAATGAGATGATGCAAGCACCGCATAGTGCAGTTGAGAACAAGATGATGGAGTCGCCGGAACAAACACCACCGAATTATCCAATGATGGAGTCGCCGGAACAAACACTACCGAATTATCCAATGATGGAGTCACCGGAACAAATACCACCAAATTATCCAATGATGCATTACCCGTCACCAGATCAAGTTCAAGGTATGCAAGAGCAAATGCAGGCAATGCCAATGCCTTATGCTCCACAAATGTATCCAGCTCCATCTTATCCAATGCAGCCATATCCGACACCTGGAAATTGTGTGCCGGTGACACCCGTGATGCCAGGATCAGGTTATTGTCCGCCGTATGGAATGGGAATGATGCCACATCCTCCAATGGGATATGGAATGGAGTCACCTGAATATATGATGCCATCGAATGTGATGGGAGCAAATCAGCCGATGGTTCACCCCGCTATGATGCCGCCGAATGTAATGGGAGCAAATCAGCCGATGGTTCAGCCAGCGAATGTAATGGGAGCAAATCAGCCAATGGTTCAGCCAGCGAATGTAATGGGAGCGAATCAGCCGATGGTTCAGCCTGCAAATGTCATGGGGGCGAATCAGCCAATGATTCACCCGGCTCATATGAATGATTATTATCATCACCCAATGATGCATCCGTCATATGGAATGGCAATGCCGTATCAGCAGCCTCCGTCAAAATTACCGGGACAGTCGGGCTGCGGCAGCCAGCGTTTTGATGAAGAGGATGAAGAATAATTTCCATCAGGGAGACGGATTGACAACCCGTCTCTTTTTTCTGTTACCTGCCTATTTGAATGAAGAAATACAGACTATTCTTCCATTAAAAAGAGGCAAGTGGATCGTGAGGACAACTAAGCATGTATGGTTCGTTAAAAGATACACATCCTTGTTTCAATTGGAAAAACAATTGAAGTTATGCCGCGTTTTGAAAGAAGCTGGATTTTCACAAGTAATCTCTTTTCATCCTGCTTCTCCTGTTAGATTGGAAAAGCAAGTCTTTGCTATCCTGCCTTTTGTCCAGCCGGCAAAAAAAATGTTTAGTTTTCAGACGAGAATGGAAAGAGAAGAGGCTCTCCAACTGCTTGCTTCGTTTCATCGGCAAACAGAATGTGTTTTTAAATCGGTCAGTGCGGAATTTCCTGTGTTTGATCAACTGAGCGTTTGGCATAAAAGGCTGGCGGATTTTCAACAGGTATTTCCAGAACTTTCTCGTTATTTTCCTCCGTCTATTTTACAGCGCTATGCAGAAATGGGAGCATGGTGTCTGAATGGGCTGCTAGTCAGACCGCAGAAGGAGGAAAAAAATGCTATTATTCACGGGGATGTAGCTGCTCATAACTTTTTGCGCTCAGCTGATGGAGTATTGTATTTAATTGACTTCGATTTAGCTGCCCGGGCTCCTGCTATGACTGATTATGTGCAGTGGGTGAATCGGGTACTGCCGCTCGTTGACTGGGATTTGGAAGAAATAATGAAACATCGTGTCGTTTCTAACTATACACATAAAAAAAACTGGCTGCTTTATGTGTTGTTCCCTTCTGATATTTTTCGCGAATGCCAGCGAGTTATTCATATGAATGCTTTTGGAAAAAACCCAATATATGAACATGCCTATGATCTTGCTGTTAAATCATTTGCGCAGCGGGAGCATTTTTTCAGGAAATGGAAGAAGGAATGGGAGAAACAATAAGCATAAGAACACTCCACTTCTGCAAACTAAGAAGGGCATTGTCTGCCCGAATACAAGTTCAGGGGTGGAATCATGCAGAAAACATTAAAAGTTTTTGCTGTATTTTCTTTAACGGCAAGTCTCGCTGCGTGCGGCACAGCAAAAGAGAGCGGCTATGGCGGAACGATGAATCAACCCGAACAGCAGGGATATTATTCAGATACAGGGTATGAAAAGAAACAAGATCGTTATTTGCGCGTCGGTGAAAGTGATCATCCGCCAAACCCAACTAAACCGCTTGCTAAGGAAGACCGTAATTTTTTTGAGCGCGATAATGAGCATCCTCATAGCAGGGACGTGAATTACCATGGTAATAGAGGGCTGCCCGATCATCGAACGAAAAGCTCTTACTATACAAACTACAACGGCAGGCTTGCGGAACAACTGGCAGCCAAGGCAGGAACGGTTGAAGGGGTGCATGCAGTTCAGACGTTTATCAATGAGAAGGAAATTATCATCGCTCTTCAGCTCACAGAAAACAGTAATGCTCAAACAGTCAAAAAACAGGTGAAACAAACAGTAGCGGATGATACAAAGGGCGCTAAGGTAAAGGTAACTACTAATAGCGGGACTTTCAACTACATCCGCAATTTGGATAATGGATTACGCGATGGCGGGCCGATTGACTTAAAAGATACCCGCTTTAGCAGGGATAAATAAACAGAGGTGCTGGCGAATGCCGGCACCTCTGTTTATTGTTATCTTTCCGATGAAATAGTGTATTTGGAGGGAGGTGGTTGCCTTATAGTTTAAGGGTGCATATGTATAGTGGTATGACAGGGATTTGGAGGAGACAATGATGATTATACATGTAATACGAAGAGGAGAAACGCTAGATCAGCTTGCTCGGCAGTATGGAGTAAGATCATCCCGGATTGCAGCAGTAAATGAACTGCCTGATCCTAGCCGCCTTGTGGTTGGTCAGGCGCTGATTATTCCTATTTCCGCCCGCCGGCACACGGTGAAGACAGGGGAAACGCTTTATCACATCGCCCAGCAGCATGGAGTGGAAGTAAATGATATGATACGAATCAATCCAATCAGTGATCCGAATAAAATAACCCCTGGGATGGTTTTATATATTCCACCGAGAAGGCATACCGTGCGGGAAGGGGAAACATTATCGCGAATTGCTCAGTACTATGGAACGGATGTGGGGGAACTGATGAAGTTAAATCGTATTCAGCATCCGACTGCTATTTATCCTGGACTTGTCCTGGAAATTCCATTTACAAAGCCTGTGATAGACGTAAATGCGTACACGATTAATATGGGAGAAGAAGGAGCCCAAGAAGTGCGTAAAGTAGGTGATTATTTAACGTATGTCGCCCCATTTGCTTACATTATGAAAGCAGACGGCGGGCTGGAATCAATAAATGATGAGGCGACACTTCAAGCAGCTCGTGCCGAGAGAGTGGTTCCAATGATGTCTATTACGAATTTTACTGCAGGAGATCCAGGGTCTCGGCTTGCTCATACCATTTTAGGAAGCAGGGAGCTGCAAGAAAAGCTATTGACCAATATACTTGAGATAATGAAAAGAAAAGGCTACAGAGGGCTGAACGTCGACTTTGAAAACGTGTTTCCAGCAGACCGTGAGCGGTATAATCAATTTTTGCAGCGGGCAGTTGACCGGCTTCACCCCGAGGGTTTTTTTGTTTCTACAGCGCTTGCTCCTAAAGTAAGCAGTGATCAACAAGGACTCTTGTATGAAGCGCATGACTATGAAGCCCATGGACGGATTGTAGATTTTGTTGTGTTGATGACGTATGAGTGGGGTTATCGCTTCGGTCCCCCACAGGCCATTTCTCCACTCAATCAAATTAAGCGAGTCCTCGACTATGCAGTGACCGTCATCCCGAGAAACAAAATCTTTTTCGGTTTTCAATTGTATGCCCGTGACTGGCTTCTTCCGCATAGACGAGGGCAGGAAGCGCAGACGTTTGATATGCAGGAAGCTGTCCGCCGTGCAGTCAAATATGGAGCGGCTATTCAGTATGATGAAGCATCCCAATCACCTTTTTATCGGTACATGGATGAACGGGGGCGCATGCACGAAGTCTGGTTTGAAGATGCCCGCAGTGCCCAGGCAAAATTTGACCTCGTGAAAGAATATGGGCTCCGCGGCATCAGTTACTGGGTGCTAGGCTATCCATTCCCACAAAATTGGTACCTGCTGCAAGATAATTTTAGAATACGGAAACTTGGGTGATTTAAGAATAACAAAAACACTGCCAACCTCTGTTTGATGTTGGCAGTGTTTTTAATCATAAATGGAAGGGAAGTGGCTGCAGGTGGAGTTAGTTTATTAAATTTTTAGTTCTACTTTTGGTGTAACTCATATACATAGAATAGTACGAAAAACAACAAAGAAATGGGGGATTGTATGGTTCGTTGGGGAAGGACAACCTTGATTGAATTCACTGGATTATTGGCAGCAGCTGTAGGGGTCTATTTTTCAATGTTTGGCGGATGGGTGATGAAGCAGGACTTTATTGGGGAAATTCCGTCATCACTCTTGCAGCTAAATACTATCTTTTTAAGTATTTTAATTGAAGCCGTACCGTTTGTGTTAATTGGTGTGCTGATCGCGGGGGTTATTCAAATTTTTGTGACTGAACAACATATTCAGAAATGGATTCCCAAGAATAAGTTTTTAGCAGTGACAATGAGCTGTGTGATAGGAGCTTGTTTTCCAGCGTGTGAATGTGGAATTGTGCCAATCGTTCGCAGGCTTGTTGCTAAAGGGGTTCCTATTTATGCAGGAGTCGGCTTTTTGTTGACCGGGCCGCTGATCAATCCCATTGTTATTTTTTCTACTTACATGGCTTTCGGTAATGATCTAAAGATGGCGGGTATGCGTATGATTGTTGGTTTTGCTGCAGCTCTGATTATTTCTTTAGTTGTTAGCTTGTTCTATAAAAAAAGTCAGCTAAAAGAGACGAGAGATGAGCCAATGAAAGCTATGAATGAGAAGGCTGCTTTTTCTGTTCGATGTTGGGACATGCTGAAACATTCTATCGATGAATTCTTTGATATGGGTAAATATTTAATTATCGGCGCTTTTTTTGCTGCATTTATGCAAACGTATATTTCGACGCAAACATTGTTGCAAGTTGGTGAAGGTTTGATCTCTTCCACATTAGTTATGATGGCACTAGCCTTTATCTTATCACTTTGCTCAGAAGCAGATGCGTTCATCGGTGCCTCTTTTCGACATGTATTTCCTGAGTATTCTATCTTGGCATTCTTAATTTATGGTCCGATGATTGATTTGAAAAATACACTCATGCTTTTAAGTGCGTTTAAAATGAAATTCGTTCTTCAGTTAGTGATGTTAATTACAATCGTGGTGTTTATATGTATTAGCATATTAGATTGGCTGTAGGAAGGGGGAGAAAAAGATGCACTTTCGCTTTCAACAAGCCTTGCGGGCGATCACAATATTTGCTTTTTTTCTTTTTTTGATCAAACTCCATCTTGGGGGAGACATCACAAAATACATCAATCCGAAGTATGTGCTGTTCAGTCAAGTTGCTGCTGTTTTGTTTCTATGTTTGTTCTTTGTACAAATCCAGCGAATTTGGACGGAAAAGCATACACATGATGAGCATTGTCATCATGGATGTGGTCATGATCATGGCCATTCATCCGGTTTATCAGTTAAAAAGGTTCTTTCCTACTTCATTATCATATTTCCGTTAATCACAGGCTTTTTATTACCTGCTCAAATATTGGATGCCTCGATTGCTGCTAAAAAAGGAACGGTACTGACTATACCGGCAAAGATTCAAGAACAGACAGAGAGCGAACCGGAGTTGAGTCTTCTAGAAGACTCAGCAATTGAAACAGAACGAAATCCTTATACTTCTGAAAATGGAGAGGGGAGTTTTGAAGATCAAGAGCCGCTGCCGAATCCAAATGAAATGACGGATGCAGAATACAAAGAAAAAATAAAGCAGCTCGATCACTCGGCAATCATTGATATGAAGGATGAAGTGTTTGAACCGTATTACGGAGAGATCAACGCTGATCCTGAAAAATATACTGGCAGAACAGTAAAATTGACGGGATTTGTATACAAAGAGAAAGGACTTCAAGCTAATCAAGTAGTGATCGCTCGATTTTTAATTACTCATTGTGTGGCAGATGCAAGTCTGATTGGTTTTTTAACTGAGTTGGATGAGGGACAGGCTGTGAAAGAAGATACATGGCTGGAAATAGAGGCGACAGTAAAGGTTACATTGTATAACAATGAGAAATGGCCAATATTGAAAATGACATCTTGGAAAGAGATTGCCGAACCCAATGAGCCATATGTATATCCTGTTTTAACAAGAATAAAATAGCTGCTGAAAAGAAAAAGGTCATTCTAAGTTTTGTTTGATTTATAAAAAACACTTGCAAATAGTAATGATTACGTTTTATTATAAGTTGGAAAGCTAAAATGAAAAAGTAAATAAATTTTTTTCTGTTTTAAATCGTAATGATTTTGATTTATGTAGAGGAGGTGAGAATCTTTTGATTGATTGGATCATTATTGGTGGAGGCATACAAGGCTGTACCGTTGCTTCATTTTTGATAAAAAGCGGAAAAACAACAATAGAACGATTACGCATGATCGATCCCCATTCTAAGCCATTATTTAATTGGAAGAGAATGACGGGGTTAATAGGAATGCCATTTCTTCGCTCTCCGTTTGTTCACCATATAGACGTTTCACCGTTTAGTCTTCAATATTTTGCAAAGAAAAATTTTTCTCTAGATCATTTTTATGGAGGCTATAAGCGGCCTTCATTAGATTTGTTTAATGCGCATTGCGATGAAACGATAAAAGAAGTAGACATGGAGAAGTGCTGGATTCAAGGCCGAGTAAAGAAAGTTGAAAGGGATGGAGAACGGTGGACTGTTCAAACAGAAGACGGGGCTGTCTTGCATAGTAAATATGTTGTCATTGCAATTGGAGTAACGGAACAACCTATTTGGCCAAAATGGGCGAAACAGGTAAAGAAGATGAATCGTTCACGAATTTGTCATGTTTTTGATCAAGAAGTTCAGACTGTTGAAGAATTTGTACCTCCTTTTCTGATCATTGGCGGTGGGATCACTGCAGCCCATTTAGCTATTAAGTTAAGTGGACAATTTCCGGGTCAAGTTACACTTTTAACCCGCCATCTGTTTCGCATTCATCAATTTGACAGTGATCCAGGCTGGCTAGGACAAAAATATTTACGCTTATTCCAACAAATCGGTTGTTTTCATGAACGGAGAAAAAAGATCCAGCAGGCTCGAAATAAAGGGTCGATGCCAAAAGATGTGTACCGGATATTACGTGCTCTTCAAAATACGAAGAGCTTGAACGTTATCAAAGACGAAGTCGATGCTAAATCGATTGTAGTAGAGAACCAGTATATAAATATTCGACTGAGTCATTCAAGAGAGCCGATGCAGGCAGGGAGCATTCTCTTGGCTAATGGATTTGACCCTTCTCTTCCAGGGAAAGGATGGCTTCATGCACTGATTCAACAGGAAAACCTAACGTGTGCTAATTGTGGCTATCCGATTGTTTCACAAGCATTGGAGTGGTGTCCTCATTTGTTTGTGGCGGGCGCTCTTGCTGAGTTGGAGGTAGGACCTGCGGCTAGAAACATTGCAGGAGCAAGAATGGCCGCAGAAAGAATTGTAACGGGCATATAAAAATCGTAATAATATCGATTATCATTTTTGGGGGATGACATGAAAAAGAAAATTCCAGTTACTGTATTGAGTGGATACTTAGGATCAGGGAAAACAACTCTTTTAAATCATATATTAAAAAACAGAGAAGAGAAAAAAGTAGCTGTTATTGTGAATGACATGAGTGAAATTAATGTTGATGCTTCTTTCATTAAACAAGGCGGGTTTTCACGGACAGAAGAAAAACTTGTGGAAATGCAAAATGGCTGCATCTGTTGTACGCTTCGGGAGGATTTAATTAAAGAGGTGGAAAAGCTTGCTGCAGACGGTGACATCGATTATATCGTGATTGAATCAACGGGAATTAGTGAACCGGTGCCAGTCGCTCAAACATTTACATATGTAGATGAGGAATTGGGCATTGATTTATCAGCTTTTTGCCGTCTGGACACGATGGTAACAGTCGTCGATGCGAACCGCTTCTGGCATGATTTTGCTTCTGGGGAAAGTTTGCTTGAGCGTAAAGAGGCGACAGATGAAACAGACACGAGAGAAGTAGTTGACTTATTAATCGATCAAATTGAATTCGCCAATGTAATCTTACTGAATAAAATTGATTTAGTACAAGAAGAAGATGTGCTTGAATTAAAAGCAGTGCTGCAACAGTTGAATCCAGAAGCGCGCATTGTTTTAACGGATCATAGCAAGCTTTCATTAGATGAAGTGCTTGATACGCATTTATTTGATTTTGATAAAGCCAGTCAAGGAGCCGGCTGGATCAAAGAGTTGAACAATGAACATACGCCGGAAACGGAAGAGTACGGCATTTCATCTTTCGTTTACCGCAGGCATCTCCCGTTTCACCCGGAGAGACTTATGAGCTGGCTGGAGGGCTGGCCAGTAGATGTCGTGCGGGCGAAAGGATTTATTTGGCTTGCTTCCCGCAACAACATGGCAGGAATATTGTCACAAGCCGGTCCATCTATTATTTTTCAAGGAGCGGGGGAATGGGTTGCGGCTTATCCTGAACAGGAGCAGAAGCAAATGCTGCAGGAAGAGCCCGAGCTGTTAGAAAGATGGCATGAAGAATATGGAGACAGAATAACAGAAATCGTCATGATTGGCATAGGCATGGATCGACCTCAAATTGAACAATCTTTAGACGCCTGTTTGTTAACAGAAGAAGAACAAAAAGAAGAGTGGTCTTTATTGGCAGATCCGCTTCCACCGTTCATTACGGCTTAATAACATTTTAAGGAGAGAAAAAGAATGAGAGTAAATATTACGTTAGCATGCACAGAAACAGGAGACAGAAATTATATCACAACGAAAAATAAGCGTACGAATCCAGAGCGTTTAGAATTAAGAAAATATTGCCCGCGCTTAAAAAGACATACGCTGCACCGTGAAACGAAGTAAATGAAATGCATCAAAAAAAGCCGGCTTCCTTAGAGGAAACCGGCTTTAAGTATGTAATAGAAAGGCCGCAGTTGCCGTACGTTTAATGAAGTTTTAAAACCACCACTCCATAAAGTGGGTGTTTGCAGAAACGTTCTTATCGTCCTCGCCAGTGACGTGGCATGATAGTCCAGCTTCAATTTAAAACTCCCTATTTCAGCTTAAAGGTTAAAACTTTATTAAGGTTACGCACAACGCAGCTGATATGTTTATATTACATAAATGCATGAATAAAAGCAACGTTAAATTTATCCATGATGTTTAATTTTTTACGAGCAGGGAAAAAACAAATAAACAATGAAAGCGAGGGAGAATCATGAAGATCATCAATGTTGAGCTTCAATATGATCAGAAAAAGGTAAAAGGTGATGTCAGCCGTACGTTGAATAATCTCTTGAAAACCGAAGGAATCGAAGTCCTGTCTGTTCATGAAGAGACCTCTCAAGGAGAAGCACCGCCGCTTGATACGATTCCCGATACAAACTCTGCCGGTGCAGGAGGTATGGGTTCCCCCGATTAACTATATTTTCGAGCATGCCGCCTAAGAAGGCGGTTTTTTTGTTTGTTCCTTTTTCTTTTTGGCAAAAATGAAATCAAAGTCGATTTCAATGTCAGAACAAATGTTTCTTTTTCATTTTTTTTCACGAGTTAATCGTGGTATGATACAATGGAGAACAGTGTGTAATATAGGGGAGCGAATACATTTGTATGAATACATAAAAGGCAGCGTAACGTTCGTAGGGCCGGAATATGTTGTGATTGAAAATAGCGGCATCGGCTTTCAAGTGCTCACGCCGAATCCGTTTGCTTTTTCGAAATATGAACAACAGATGATCACTGTATATGTGTATCAGCATGTGCGTGAAGATGTACTGGCTTTGTATGGATTTGTTTCTATAGAAGAGAAGCGCTTGTTTGAGAAGTTGATTTCTGTCTCGGGCATTGGACCAAAAGGTGCGCTCGCTGTACTGGCGAGCGGTGAGCCGCAGCAAGTAGTGTCGGCTATCGAACAGGAAGATGAGAAGTTTTTGACTAAATTTCCGGGTGTTGGTAAGAAAACGGCCCGCCAAATGATTCTTGATCTAAAAGGAAAACTAGCTGATGTTGTGCCGGAATTTTTTCCGAATTTGTTTCAGCCTGATGGTATAGAACAGAAACCGGCTTCATCTGCTGAACTCGAAGAAGCGCTGCTTGCACTTGAGGCGCTGGGCTATTCAGCTCGGGAAATTAAGAAAATCAGCCTAAAATTAAAAGCGGAACAGTTAACGACAGACCAGTATATACGTAAAGGTCTGCAGCTTTTGTTAAATGGCTAAAATGAAACTTTTATCAATGGGGGTTTCATCCCCCATTGATTGTACAAGGAACTCAGGCTAAGAACGCCACGTCCTGTGGCAACGCCTGAGTAACCAACATCTTGTTGGTCCGAATGGATCGGGCGTTTACCGGCAGTTGATCCTCCGCCCATGACTCTTAGAAACAGCTAAAACCTTGAGGCAGGGGACTTACTTCCAGTTAATTCCGGATAAATGAATGAGGGAGTGATTACGCGATGGAAGAACGCATCGTTTCTGGAACGGCTGAAATGAATGAGCTGTATGAAGAACAATCGCTGCGTCCTCAGACGTTAAAACAATACATTGGTCAGGAGCAAGTGAAGAACAACTTAGCCATTTTTATTGAGGCAGCGCGGCAGCGGCAGGAAACCCTCGATCATGTGCTGTTATATGGGCCTCCTGGGCTTGGAAAAACAACGCTTGCGGCCGTTATTGCTAATGAAATGGGAGTGCAAATGCGGACGACGGCCGGGCCGGCCATTGAACGACCGGGCGATCTTGCTGCTATTTTGACAGCACTTGAACCGGGAGATGTGCTGTTTATTGATGAGATTCACCGTCTGCCGCGGGCGATCGAGGAAGTGCTCTACCCAGCAATGGAAGACTTTTGTCTGGATATTGTTATTGGGAAAGGGCCAAGTGCGCGGTCTGTACGTCTAGATTTGCCGCCATTTACGTTAATTGGAGCAACGACACGAGCCGGTTCACTTTCAGCGCCGCTTCGTGACCGGTTTGGCGTATTAAGCCGCCTCGAATATTATAGCGAGGAACAGCTTGGGGAAGTCGTGATGCGGACAGCGGATATTTTTCATACAGCCATTGATCAGGCTGGTGCTCATGAAATTGCCCGCCGTTCAAGGGGAACGCCTCGAATTGCCAACCGGCTTTTGAAGCGAGTGCGCGACTATGCTCAAGTGCGCGGCAACGGAAAAATTACGTATGACATAGCAGAAGAGGCGCTTGAACTGCTTCAAGTGGATCGAATGGGGCTTGATCATATTGATCATAAGCTGCTAAAAGCGATTATTGAACGGTTTCGCGGAGGCCCGGTCGGCATTGAAACGATCGCTGCAAGCATCGGTGAAGAAGCAGAAACCATTGAAGATGTGTATGAGCCGTATTTACTGCAGATTGGCTTTTTGCAGCGTACACCGAGGGGGCGGGTGGTGAGTGAATTAGTTTACCGCCATTTTCGAATGGAGGCGCCGGCTGAATGAGTGGAATTGGGAAAACATTGATGCTTTTAGGTGTTATTCTCTTTGTTGTTGGACTCGTTATGCAATTTGTTAAAATCGGCCGGCTGCCCGGCGACTTATTATTTAAAAAAGGAAATACAACATTTTACTTTCCAATCATGACGTCCATTATCGTTAGTGTAGTGTTGTCACTCATTTTTTATATGATCGGAAAGTGGAAATAAATAGATAGGGATGAAGAAAGTGAAAGTAGAGGATTTTGATTTTAATCTTCCGGAAGAATTAATTGCGCAAACACCGCTGGCTGAGCGGACAGAAAGCCGCTTGATGGTACTGGATAAGGAAACAGGTAAGGTTACACATGAAGTATTTAAGCACATTACTTCTTTTTTGCAACAGGGTGATTGCCTTGTACTCAATGACACGAAAGTAATGCCGGCCCGCCTGTACGGTGTAAAAACAGAAACAGGGGCAAAAATCGAAGTGCTCCTCTTGAAGCAGGAGGACGGCGACCGATGGGAAACGCTCATTAAACCGGCAAAGCGAATTAAAAAAGGAAGTCAAATTACGTTTGGAGACGGCCGTCTTTCGGCGGTTTGCATAGATGAAAAAGAGCATGGCGGCCGAATATTAGAGTTTTCGTATGAGGGAATTTTTTATGAGGTACTCGACGAATTGGGAGAGATGCCGCTTCCGCCTTATATTAAAGAGCAGCTGAGAGAGCGCGATCGTTATCAAACTGTATTTGCAAAAGAGCGAGGATCAGCCGCGGCTCCGACAGCAGGGCTTCATTTTACTGAAGAGTTGTTAGAGGACATACGGAAAATGGGCGTACACATTGCATTTCTGACGCTGCATGTTGGTCTTGGCACGTTTCGCCCAGTGTCTGTTGATACGATTGAAGAACATGAAATGCACGCCGAGTTTTATCACGTATCCGAAGAAACAGCCCGCCTGATTCAGAAAGTGAAAGACGAAGGCGGCCGTATTATTAGTGTGGGAACGACATCAACGCGTACATTGGAAACCGTCGCTCGCGACCATGACGGCCGAATCGAGGCGGCGAGCGGATGGACGGACATCTTTATTTATCCAGGATTTAAGTTTCAAGCGATCGATGGCATGATTACGAATTTTCATTTGCCGATGTCGACGCTTATTATGCTCGTTAGTGCACTTGCCGGGAAAGAGCATGTGATGAATGCTTATAATGAAGCAGTGAAAGAAAAATATCGCTTTTTCAGTTTCGGCGATGCTATGTTAATTAAATAATAGAATGTTGGAAGCGAGGTGGCATTGATTTGCCAGCGATTAAATATGAATTAATTAAAACGTGTAAACAAACAGGGGCACGTCTTGGACGGGTTCATACACCACATGGGAGTTTTGAAACACCTATCTTCATGCCGGTTGGAACATTGGCAACTGTTAAAACGATGTCTCCAGAAGAATTAAAAGAAATGGGTGCCAATATTATTTTAAGTAATACGTACCATCTCTGGCTGCGTCCGGGCCAAGAAATTGTGAAAGAGGCGGGCGGTCTTCATAAATTTATGAACTGGGACCGGTCCATTTTAACGGATTCCGGTGGTTTTCAGGTGTTTTCTTTAAGTGAATTTCGTAAAATTGAAGAAGAAGGCGTTCATTTCCGTAATCATTTAAACGGAGATAAGTTATTTTTATCCCCGGAAAAAGCGATGGAAATTCAAAATGCCCTCGGCTCAGATATTATGATGGCGTTTGATGAATGCCCTCCTTATCCGGCGGAATATGATTACATGAAGCGTTCAGTCGAACGGACATCACGCTGGGCAGAGAGATGTTTGAAAGCCCATGCCCGCCCAGAAGATCAAGGGTTGTTTGGAATTGTTCAGGGTGGAGAGTATGAAGAGTTGCGCCGTCAAAGTGCCCAGGACCTTATTTCGCTTGATTTTCCTGGATATGCCATCGGCGGTCTATCTGTTGGAGAGCCGAAAGATGTCATGAACCGTGTTCTTGAATTTACTACTCCATTTTTACCGGCGAACAAACCGCGCTATTTAATGGGAGTAGGCTCACCAGATTCTTTAATTGATGGCGCCATTCGCGGAGTAGACATGTTCGATTGTGTGCTGCCGACGCGGATTGCGAGAAATGGGACACTCATGACGAGTGAAGGACGGCTCGTTGTGAAAAATGCTAAATATGCCCGCGATTTTGGCCCGCTTGATGAAAATTGTGACTGCTACACGTGTCGAAATTATTCACGTGCTTATATTCGTCATTTAATTCGAACAGATGAAACGTTTGGTATAAGACTTACAACTTACCATAACTTATATTTTCTGATAAAATTAATGGAACAAGTGAGAGAAGCGATTAGAGAAGACCGTCTGGGGGATTTCAGAGATGAATTTTTCGAGGCCTATGGATTTAACCGTCCAGATGCGAAAAACTTCTAGCATCGTTCTCGGAAAGGGGTGAAATTATGCAGTCAATTATTATGCTCGTGTTAATGTTTGTAGTGTTTTACTTTTTGCTTATCCGTCCGCAGCAAAAGCGGCAGAAAGCAGTGGCACAAATGCAAAATGATTTACAAAAAGGTGATAGGGTCGTTACGATCGGCGGGTTGCACGGCTTTATCGATGCCATTGAAGAAGGTACGGTTGTGATTAAATGCGGGGACGGCAGTCGTCTGACGTATGATCGTTCTGCGATCCGTGAAGTATCTGAAAAAGCGGCTGGACAATAAACAAAAGAAAAGCAAATCACTCCAAGTGGGGAGGATTTGCTTTTTCTTTTTGGCTTTGACTATGATAATGATTATTGTTGATTGAAGCGAAAATTAATAGGGAAGTTTAACAAATTCTATTTTTTGGATGAGACATTTACTCCGAGAACACCGCCCATCATCGCTGTGATGATGAAACAAAGGTGATAGACCAGCTGCTCCCATTGAAAGACGGAATCGTGGCCAAGGTATTGATACAACATCATAATGATGCTATATAAAAGTCCAGCTGCCCCTCCAGAAAGCCATCCTTTATTGCCTGAGAGTTTCCCTGAAATGAAGCCCCCAATAAATAATACGAGAAACGAAGCGATGGTAATGGAAAGCAGCAAGGATGATTCAGTTAATGAACTGAATCGCAAAATTAAAGAAAAGATTAGGCTGCATACTGCGGCAAAAGCGAAAATGACGGCTGTTCCATACATAATCCCATAACTGAAAGGTTTCACGTTAAAGCCCTCCTTAATTTCCATTGTTTGTTCTTCATGTTTTTTTGATTTAGGTCCACACTAAAAACAAATATGAATGAACATGAAGGGGAGTCTTATGGTTTATTGGACAATCATTTTCCGAGCGATATTTTTATATATCGTTATTTTATTTGTATTTCGGCTGATGGGCCGGAGAGAAATTGGTGAACTGAGTATTCTCGATCTCGTTGTGTTCATCATGATTGGTGAAATGGCGGTCATGGCCATTGAAGAACATGATGATCCACTGATGCATACGATCGTGCCAATTATCGTATTAGTACTTATTCAAATTTCATTTGCTTATGTTTCACTTAAAAGTGTCAGATTCCGCGAGTTTATTGAAGGCAAACCAGAAATCATCATTAGGCATGGAGAAATTGACGAAAAGGCGATGCGAAGACAGCGATATAATTATCATGATTTGCTTTTGCAAATGCGTGAAAAGGATATCCGGCATATTGATGATATAGAATTTGCCATTTTAGAAACGTCAGGGAGTCTGTCAATATTGCAAAAAGAAAACAAACGAAAAAATGGCTCGTTTACATTGCCGCTTGTACTTGATGGGGCAATTCACTATGAGCATCTACAGATGATAAACAAGACAGAGCAATGGCTTATTCGAGAATTGGCAAGCAGAGGATACAAAGACATAGAACGGATTTCTTTCTGCAGCTTTCATGATGGCCGTTTTTTTATTGATGAAAAAGATAAGTGAAAAACGGCTTGTTATTTTATGCTGCATGAATGGGTGATTCTCTGTAAATAAACGTTCTATTTTAGAAAAGGAATCCGCGATAAATCCCGCTTTGTAACGAGTCCAAACATAATAGAAATAACAAAGTAGCAAAGGGTAGTAGTGACTGCCCCAGCCGCCAGATAAGTGACAGGGCGGAATTCACTAAGCAATAGTTCGTTTAATGAACGGCTAATGAAAAAGGACGAAACCATAGCAACAGTAAACATAACGTATTGGCGTACATTCACTGAAATCGAAATCTTTTTAAACACAGTGGCTAAATGCAGCAGCGTGACGAGTAAAATACTCGCAGCCATACCAAGAGCAGCTCCATATATGCCAAATTGCGACTGCGAGGCAAAAATGAAAATAACAGTCAATTTGACAACTGCCCCAATCAAGCTATTGATCATCGCTGCATTCGCTAAATTTAACGCCTGCAAAACAGCTTGGAGAGGACCTTGATAGTAATAAAATAAGAAAAAAGGAGCCATTAATGTGATAAAGCGGGCGCCATTTGATGAGTGATACATAAATTGCATGAGCGGCTCCGCGTATAAAAACAAAAGCAAAACAGAAAGTCCTCCTGTGACAAGACAGAAACGGAGTGCTTCTTGCACGCGGTGTTCGAGTACCTGATGTTGTTTTTTAGCATACGCTTCACTGACAGCTGGAACGAGAGATGTGGATAAAGCTAATGTAACGAATGAAGGTAAAAACATGACCGGCAGCGCATATCCCGTTAATACGCCGTATTCTTTTGTTGCAGTAATGGCTGTGACACCAGCAATAGCAAGACTTTGTGTCACAACAATCGGTTCAAAAAACCATGCCAGCGAACCGATCATCCGGCTGCCAGTCGTTGGTATAGCGACTTCAAACAGTTCTTTTGCCGTTTCTTTGCCATTACGAATGGCCCGAAAAAAACGGCGGCGAAGCAGAAAGTTCTTATTAAACCGAAACATTAGCAGTAAATAAAGCAGTGAAATCAATTCGCCGCAAGCAGCCGCAGCCATGGCCCCAGCTGCTGCAAACTCGATTCCGTAGGGAAGCATTTTTTTCGTAAAGAGGGCAATTAAACCGATCCGGACGACTTGTTCCAGTACTTGAGAATAAGCAGCTGGCTTCATGTTTTGTCTGCCTTGGAAGTACCCGCGCAAAACGGACGAAACGGCAATGATCGGGATAGCAGGTGTAATAGCTATCAAAGGATAATATGTGCGCGGATCAGTAAATAACACTTTGGATAAGTAAGGGGCAAGCAGCAAGAGTGCCGGCGTAAAAAGTAGTGATAAGGATAGGGTGATAGATAGTGAGACGGCTAAGATTCGTTTCATTTTTGCGACATCGCCTCTTGCTTCAGCGGCAGCCACACTTCTAGAAATCGCTACAGGCAGCCCTATTTGCGTCAGTGTAACGACAAGAATAAATGATGGAAAGACCATCATATATAGCCCGACGCCTTCTTCACCGATCAGGCGGGCGATCACAATTCGATTGACAAAACCAAGTATTTTTGTAATGAACATAGCAGCCATTAAAACGAGAGTCCCTTTTAGAAACTTTGACATCTGTCTCCCTGCCTTCTCAAAATAGATGAATTGCTTTACAATGATATATATGCCTCCTAGTCGGGCAAGCATGACAAGTTCATTTATTCTTCTAATAAAAAGGGGATGGGGAGAATGAAGGGGATACATCCGTATGAGAAATATTTTCAACATCTGCTGCCGGTATTAAAAAGTAAAGTTGAGGAGTTCCGATTGTTGAATTATGGAACAATTGATATTCCGTCTCTGTGGGAATACTTAACAAACAAAAAATGGCGAAAGCCGGAAGAGGATGTACATATGTATCAGCTCGTTGCTGATATCGTATCGACAATGCCAGGGGATTATATGAATTATGCAACGGTCGAATCGTACCGCTCGACAAATTGGCTCGAGGAAGTCAACGAAGAGGAATTACAGGAATTGCTCGGAGCGAAAAAGAATTAAGCAAAATTGACACTCGTTATTTTCTGCTTCATAATAGTTTTGTTAAGGAATTCTGGTATCCTTTTACCAGAATTTTTTTCATCATTTTAGAAATCATTGTTTTATTATGTATGGATGATTCGGATTAAGGAGGAAGTTTGTAATGGTAAAACGCAGCCGGATCGTAGCCTTTTTTCTTATTGTACTGCTGCTTGCGAGTGCAATCGGGCTTACGGCGAAGGATATTGTCAACGATATTAAGCTCGGCCTTGATTTGCAGGGCGGATTTGAAGTGCTGTATGAAGTAAAGCCGGCGAAAGCAGGGCAGAAGATTACAGAGCAGGTAGTAGTTAACACAGCGGATGCGCTTGATAAGCGGATCAATGCGCTTGGAGTCAACGAACCAAGTATTCAAATTGAGGGGGGCAACCGCATCCGTGTTCAGCTTGCTGGTGTGGAAGATCAAAATGAAGCAAGGAAAATGCTGTCGACACAGGCGAACTTGTCTTTCCGTGACACGACAGATAAATTGATGCTGGATGGAAGTGATCTTGCAGAAGGGGGAGCGAAGCAGTCCTTTACTCAAGAAGGAGCGCCTAATGTTGCCTTAAAGCTGAAAAGCAGCAAAAAATTTAAAGAAGTGACTGAACACGTTGTCAGCATGGCGCCGAATAATCAGCTCGTCATTTGGCTTGATTTTGAAGAAGGGAAAGATTCTTTCCAGAAAGAAATTCAAAAGGCAGACCCTAAGTTTTTATCCGCACCAAATGTAAGCCAAGTGTTCAATACAAATGAAGTGACGATTGAAGGGAATTTCACGGCAGAAGAAGCGCAAAACCTTGCTTCGTTATTAAACGCTGGTGCGCTGCCGGTGAAGCTGGATGAAGTGTATTCCACTTCTGTCGGTGCACAATTTGGTGAAAAAGCATTGAATCAGACGATTCTGGCTGGAATTGTTGGGATTGCAATTGTTTTCTTATTCATGCTTCTTTACTATCGACTGCCAGGTCTTATTGCTTCCATTACTCTTTCAGTTTACATTTATTTAATCCTGTTAATCTTTGATTGGATGAACGCTGTCTTGACACTTCCAGGTATCGCAGCATTGATCCTCGGAGTTGGTATGGCAGTAGATGCTAACATTATTACGTATGAACGGATCAGGGAAGAAATTAAAGTCGGCCGATCGATCCGCGCCGCTTTCAAAGAGGGGAATAAGAACTCATTCCTGACAATCCTTGATGCGAACTTGACAACGATTCTAGCGGGGGTTGTTCTATTTTACTTTGGTACGAGCTCAGTTAAAGGATTTGCTACAATGCTCATTATCAGTATTCTCGTGAGCTTTGTTACAGCGATTTGGGGATCACGTCTATTGCTCGGTTTGTTTGTCCAAAGTAATTGGTTAAAAGACAAGCCAGGCTGGTTCGGCGTTCATCGAAAAGATATAAAAGATATTAGCGAAAACTATGATACACTCGATTTGCCAACGCGTTTTGACCGTTTTGACTTTGTTAAACATCACCGTAAGTTATTTGCTTTTTCAGCCCTTGCCATTATTGCAGGGATGATTGTTCTTGGGATATACCGCTTAAATCTTGGGATCGACTTTTCCAGCGGTACACGTATGGAAATCATGTCAAAAGAGCCGCTGACTGAGGAAATCGTGAAAGCAGAGTTGAAAGAAGTTGGGCTTTCTACCGATGACATTGTACTTTCAGGTGAACATAAGGAAGTAGGTGTCGCCCGTTTTAAAGAGTCGTTTTCTCAGGATAAAGTAGCTGAAGTGAAAGATCATTTTGCTAAAAAATATGGCAGCGAGCCTAGTATCAGCACGGTTTCACCTACTGTTGGAAAAGAGCTTGCGAAAAATGCGATGATCGCCCTTGTCATTGCTTCCTTGGGAATCGTGCTGTACGTTACGGTCCGCTTTGAAATTTACATGGCGCTCGGTGCCATTATTGCTTTGATGTACGATGCCTTTTTCATTGTTGCCTTTTTCAGTCTGACACGGCTTGAAGTCGATATTACGTTCATTGCCGCCGTCTTGACGATTATCGGTTATTCGATTAACGATACGATCGTTACCTTTGACCGAATGCGTGAAAATATGGCCAAAAAGCGTAAAGTTAAAACAGAACAAGAGCTTGAAGACATCGTTAATGTCAGCTTGCGTCAAACGATGACTCGCTCTGTTAATACTGTTTTGACTGTCGTTATTACCGTTGTCGCTTTGCTTATATTTGGAAGTGAATCCATTCGTAACTTCTCAATCGCACTCTTAGTCGGGTTAATCTCGGGGACTTATTCTTCTCTCTTCATAGCTGCCCAGCTATGGCTCGTATGGAAGAAAAAAGAACTGAAGAAAAAAGGCTCGATCGTGACCTACAAAGAGAAAAAACAATGGAGCGACGAACCACAGGTATAGAAGAGCGGAAAGTGAAAAAAGCAGCCTGCAGAAATCTTTTGCAGGCTGCTTTTTTTATGATTCTTTATCGAATGGTCCATAATAACAGTAGGTGAAGATAGAGGAGGGCGTCAAATGGAGAAAGAGGAGCGATTTAAAAAAGCAGAGTTTGCAGCGATGATAGGGGTGGTTGGCAATATTGCTCTCGCTGTCCTTAAGTGGGTGTGTGGAATAGTCGGGAATAGCCGGGCACTCATTGCGGATGCTGCACATTCAGCGTCTGACGTAGCCGGGTCTCTTGCTGTCTGGATCGGATTGAAGGCTGCCAAACGCCCGCCAGATGAAGATCATCCATATGGACATGGAAAAGCAGAGTCAATTGCAGCTATTATTGTTGCTGTTTTACTTGTGCTTGTCGGTATAGAAATTGGTATTTCTTCAGTAAAAGCTTTTTTTCATTCAATTGAACCGCCGAAAGCGATTGCTATTTATGCAGTGATTTTTTCTATTCTTGTGAAAGAAGCGATGTTTCGATATAAGTATCGGTTGGGAAAAAAGTTAAAGAGTGATGCGCTTATTGCGAATGCATATGAGCATCGTTCGGATGTATATTCTTCTATCGCGGCGCTAGTCGGAATCGGGGCAGCGATGCTTGGAGGGAAGCTTGGAATTGATTGGCTTATTTATGGAGACCCTGTCGCTGGTCTGCTCGTTTCTTTACTCGTTTTGAAAATTGCCTGGAATATTGGAAGGGAATCGATCCACAACACGCTAGACCACGTGCTTCACGAAGAAGATACAGAGTCATTTAAGGAAAAAATATTTTCTGTACCAGAAGTAAAAAAAATTAATTCACTGTATGCCCGGGAACATGGGCATTATGTCATCATTGATTTGAAAATTGCAGTCGATCCGCTAATAACGGTAGAAGAAGGGCACCAGGTCGGGAAAAAAGTAAAGCAGAAGCTGCTTGAACTGGAAAATGTACAAGATGCGTTTATTCATATTAATCCTGCTGGACCCAATATAGAAGAGGAATGATCAAAAAGAAACTATTTTTTGAAAATAAAGGCTTGCATTGAATCCCCATTTTTACTCTTGTATAATAGTAAGGCTGAGGGGTGACGGTATGCTAAAATCAAAAAAACGCTGGGTTGTCAAGGAAACGAATGCACAAACACGCGATCAATTAGCAGAACAACTAGAGATAAGCCCGCTGCTGGCCTCTTTGTTGATCAATCGCGGGATCACTGAGACGGAGGCAGCACGGAGTTTTTTATATGATAAAGGAAATGAATTTCATGATCCATTTTTGCTTAGCGGGATGAAAGAAGCGAGTGAACGCATTCATCGGGCGATTGCAGATGGAGAACCAATTTTAATATTTGGAGATTATGACGCGGACGGGGTAAATAGCACGTCTGTGATGATGACCGTTTTAACGGATTTAGGAGCAAAAGTAGATTTTTACATTCCTAATCGGTTCACAGAAGGATATGGCCCAAACGAAGCAGCGTTTCGTCAAGCGAAGGAAAATGGCTATCGGCTTATTATCACTGTAGATACAGGAATCGCTGCAGTAAAAGAAGCGGAGGTTGCGGCTGAGATCGGTATCGACTTAATTATTACTGATCACCATGAACCAGGCCCAGAATTGCCGCAGGCGTTGGCGATTATTCATCCGAAGCTTCCAGGTGGCAGCTATCCATTCCCCTATTTAGCAGGGGTCGGAGTAGCTTTTAAAGTGGCACATGCCCTATATGGCCGCCTGCCAGAACATTTATTAGATCTGGCAGCTATCGGAACGATTGCTGACCTTGTTCCGTTAATTGGAGAAAATCGAACGATTGCCAAAGCTGGGATAAAAAAGCTGCAGCAAACAACGCGTCCCGGCATTGAAGCATTGTTACAATTAACAGCAACGAAGCCAGAAGCAGTAAATGAAGAAACGATTGGTTTTATGATTGCCCCCCGTATTAATGCAGCCGGACGTCTTGGCGATGCCGATCCGGCTGTGGATTTGCTCTTGACAAAAGATAGGGCAATGGCGAATGACCTGGCGCAGGAAATTGATGCGATCAATAAGGAGCGTCAAGCCATCGTTGCAGACATCGCAAAAGAGGCAATTGAGATGGTGAAATCTCACTATCCTCCTGACAAATATCCAGTTATTGTTGTCGGAAAAGAAAATTGGAATGCAGGTGTCATCGGTATTGTCGCATCCAAATTAGTGGATACGTTTTATCGTCCGGCTATTGTGCTGGACTTCAATCCGGAAACAAATAAGGCAAAAGGTTCAGCGAGAAGTATTGCCGGTTTTGATTTATTCAAAAATTTATCCCAATCCCGGGATATCCTTCCTCATTTTGGCGGACACCCGATGGCGGCAGGAATGACATTGGAGCTCTCTGATGTCGATGAACTAAGGGAGCGTCTTTGTGTGCTGGCTCATGAGCAGCTGACAGCGGAAGACTTTATTCCGGTGACCGAGCTGGATGCGGTCGTGCCGCTCGATCAAGTGAGCCTTCCTATTATCGAACAATTGAATCGGCTGGCACCATATGGAGTGAATAATCCGAAGCCGCAAGTAATGATTGAACATGCAGGTGTAACAGCCATGCGAAAAATTGGTTCAGATAAAACCCATTTAAAGCTCCAGCTTGAAAGTGAAGCTGGCTCATTAGATGGTATTGGCTTTGGTCTTGGCCACTGTGCAGATCATATTGCCCCATTTTCAAAAGTATCTGTCATTGGGGAACTATCTGTTAACGAATGGAATAACATCCGTAAGCCCCAGCTGTTTCTAAAAGATCTAAAGATCACTCATTGGCAGCTGTTTGATGCAAGGGGCCACCGGCAGTTTGAAAAATGGATCAATGAAGTGCCAGATAGCCGCTTGTTTATTACATTTAAAAAAGAGACAATTAATGAATTGGATTTAGAAAAGTATGAGTCGGAAATGGTACATATAAGCGGACCGGAAGAGGCGGCGCAGTTGTCCATTCAAGGGAAAAATATTGTATTTGTTGATTTACCGCCGGAAATGGAAACGATCGCAGCGGTGATGCAAACGGGATGCCCGGAGCGTATTTACGTCCACTTCCATCAAAAGGACAGCCATTTCTTTAGCACGATGCCTACCAGGGAACATTTTAAATGGCTGTATACATTCCTATTCAAAAGAAAAAGCTTTGATTTAAAGAAATATGGAGATGACCTCGCTAAGCACCGCGGCTGGTCTCGCGAAACGATTGAATTTATGTCAAAAGTGTTTTTTGAACTCGGTTTTGTTACAATAAGTGAGGGAGTGATTCATTTAAATGAACAAGCTCCTAAGAGAGATTTGAATGAATCACCAGCTTATCAAAATAAAAAAATGCAGCTAGAATTGGAGAATAAGCTGCTGTATTCTTCCTACCAGGAATTAAAGTCTTGGCTGGATGAATATGTGAAGGTTTCCGTTGATAATGAGGAGGAAGTAGAATCATGGATTTAAAACCGTATATTAAAATTGTGCCAGATTGGCCAAAGCCTGGCATTAAATTTAAAGATATTACTCCTTTGATGGATAATGGCGAAGCATTTCGCTATGCAACAGATCAAATTGTTGAATATGCAAAAGAAAGAAACATTGATTTAATCGTCGGTCCTGAAGCCCGCGGATTTATTGTCGGCTGTCCGGTTGCTTATGCGCTCGGTGTTGGTTTTGCACCTGTTCGTAAAGAGGGGAAGCTTCCACGTGAGACGGTGAAAGTAACGTATGGAAAGGAATACGGGGATGATGTATTGACGATCCATAAAGATGCAGTGAAGCCGGGTCAGCGTGTATTGATTACAGATGATTTACTCGCAACAGGCGGTACGATTGAAGCGACCATTAAATTGGTTGAACAGCTTGGCGGTACTGTAGCTGGGATTGCATTTTTGGTAGAACTGTCTTATTTAGACGGGCGCAGCAAATTAGATGGCTATGACGTATTAACACTCATCCCTTATGAATAAATTTGAAAAATAGGCACTGTGAAAAGTGTCTGTTTTTTTATATTATTTTTTGGTGTATGGCTATATTAATGACGAGCGGGCGATTGCAGCTGAAATCAACAGGGGAGTTAACAAAGCCATATTTTAAGAAGAGTGCGAGAGTAAAGCGGGTGTTTTCGACATGTTTTTTCATTTTCTTCAAAAAGTGTGAAAGATGGCTTTACATCCGTTCGTTTTTTTTCGATAATAAGAACTATTAGAATCATTTAGAAGTAACTAAAAATATTTAATAGATGGTAAAGGTGAGTAAACATATGGCGAAAGATCGGGTATTGACTGCCGACGAAGTGACCGAGAAAGCGAGTAAATATTTAAACGCAGAACATGTCAAGCTCGTAGAAAAAGCTTATAAATATGCTGAAGAAGCGCATAAAGAACAATATCGTAAGTCAGGGGAGCCTTACATTATCCATCCGATTCAAGTGGCAGGCATATTGGCAGATTTAGAAATGGACCCAGCTACGATTGCTGCCGGTTTTTTGCATGATGTTGTAGAAGATACAGAAGTGACACTAGGGGATATTGAAGAAGAATTTGGAAAAGAAGTCGCCATGCTCGTTGATGGAGTGACAAAGCTCGGAAAGATTAAATATAAATCAAAAGAAGAACAGCAAGCAGAAAATCATCGGAAAATGTTTGTGGCTATGGCCCAGGATATCCGCGTCATATTAATTAAACTGGCGGACCGTCTCCACAATATGCGGACGCTGAAGCACTTGCCGCACGAAAAACAGCGGCGTATTTCTAATGAAACATTGGAGATCTTTGCTCCGCTTGCTCACCGGCTCGGAATTTCAAGAATTAAATGGGAATTAGAAGATACGGCTCTGCGCTACTTGAATCCGCAGCAATATTATCGAATCGTCAATTTAATGAAAAGAAAGCGGGCAGAACGCGAACAATATTTGGATGAGGTCATTGAGGATGTAAAAGATCATCTTGATGAAATAGAGATCAAAGCTGACCTTTCTGGACGTCCGAAACATATTTACAGTATTTATCGTAAAATGGTCCTTCAGCACAAGCAATTTAATGAGATTTACGATTTGCTTGCTGTTCGTGTTATTGTTGACAGCATTAAAGATTGTTACGCGGTGCTTGGCATTATCCACACATGCTGGAAGCCGATGCCCGGACGATTTAAGGATTATATTGCAATGCCAAAGACAAATATGTACCAATCCCTTCATACGACGGTCATCGGGCCGAAAGGAGACCCGCTGGAAGTGCAGATCCGTACGAAGGAAATGCATCATATTGCTGAGTACGGAGTGGCGGCTCATTGGGCGTATAAAGAAGGAAAGACGGTTGATGACACCGCGTCATTTGATAAAAAAATGTCTTGGTTCCGAGAAATTATGGAGTATCAGAATAACTCCGCGGATGCGGAAGAGTTTATGGAATCATTGAAGATCGACTTTTTCTCCGATATGGTGTTTATCTTTACACCGAAAGGTGACGTCATTGAGCTTCCAAAGGGGTCTGTACCGCTTGATTTTGCGTACCGAATTCATTCTGAAATTGGGAATAAAACAATCGGTGCAAAAGTAAATGGAAAAATGGTGCCGCTTGATTATAAACTGCAGACAGGGAATATTATTGAAATTTTAACATCTAAGCATTCATATGGGCCGAGTAAGGACTGGCTAAAAATGGCTCAGACATCACAGGCGAAAAATAAAATCAAACAATTTTTCAAAAAGCAAAACCGAGAAGAGAATGTTATTAAAGGCCGTGAACAAATCGAAAAAGAGATTAAAAATATGGGTTTTGATGTGAAAGACGTAATCACTTCCGAAAACGTCAAGCGTGTGGCGGAAAAATTCAACTTTACGAATGAAGAGGATATGTATGCCGCGATCGGCTATAACGGCATCACCGCACTGCAAGTGGTCAATCGTCTAACGGAAAAACTGCGGAAAATAAGGGATCAAGAAGCGTTCGTTCAAGAGTCATTAAAAGACTTAAAGCCGGCTCCATCCCAGCCGTATCAAAAGAAAAATTCCGGTGTCACAGTCAAAGGCATTGATAACCTGCTGATCCGGCTTTCACGCTGCTGCAATCCGGTTCCTGGCGATGATATTGTTGGTTATATTACGAAAGGACGGGGCGTGTCCGTTCACCGTTCCGATTGCCCTAATGTGACCGATGAAGAATTAACAGACCGTCTCATCGAAGTGGAATGGGAAAGTGGTGCAGCGAATCAAAAAGAATATACTGTTGAGATTGAGATTTCAGGATACGATCGTCAAGGACTGTTGAATGAAGTGCTGCAGGCTGTTAATGAAACAAAAACAAATATTTCAACTGTTTCGGGTAGAGCAGACCGTAACAAAGTTGTTAAAATTGATATGGCTATTTTTATTCATAATATTAGCCATTTGCACAAAGTAGTTGAACGCATTAAGCAAATTCCGGATATTTATTCCGTGCACAGAATTTTACATTAAGGGTGTTTAAGGAATGAGAGTTGTTTTACAAAGAAGTAAAGAAGCGTCCGTCACAGTAGAAGGGGAAGCCGTTGGTCAAATTGACAGCGGCCTCGTTTTACTCGTCGGTGTGACCCATGAAGATAGCGAAGCAGAAGCCGCTTATTTAGCTGAAAAAATTGTTCAACTTCGAATTTTTGAAGACGAAGAAGGAAAGATGAACCGTTCGCTGCTTGATGTGGGTGGTGCCATCCTATCCGTCTCCCAATTTACTTTGTATGGCGACTGCCGCAAAGGGCGCCGTCCCAATTTTATGGCTGCGGCTAAAGGGGATCAAGCGAAAAAGGTATATGATCGATTCAATGAATTGTTGAGAGAAAAAGGTATCCATGTTGAAACCGGACAATTCGGTGCGATGATGGATGTGGCTCTCATAAATGATGGACCAGTAACATTTATATTAGAAAGTAATTAACAGAGATGGTTTTCTACTTGTGGAAGACGATGCTTTGAATGCAGCAGCAGAGGACATGAAGGGTAGTAGGAATAGGCATGTTTACAAAGAAAGGCTCTTGGCGGCTGATGAACCGCTAAGAGCCTTTTCTGCCGCTATCCTATTCATTAAAATAAGATTTTAATCCATTGTACACACCATTTGTGATTAGCTCTTGGTAAGGGTTTGTGACAACAGTCAATTCTTCCTGTGGATTGCTTAAATAGCCCAGTTCTAGTAAAATGGCAGGCTGGTTGTTTTCGCGCAGAACGAAATAATCCCCATGACGGACTCCGCGATTTTTAATTGGAAGAGATTGTGATAGTTTACGATTTACATTGTTGGCTAGTTCTTTGTGATTGTTATGATAGTAATACGTAGTAAAGCCGTTGGCACCACTATGATAGGTGCTATCGTAATGCAGACTAATGAAAGCGTCTGCACGATGATATTTGGCTGTCGCCACCCGTGAAGGAAGAGAGACGTATCGGTCATCTGAACGGGTTAAAATGACATTAGCACCCGCTTGTTTTAGCTTATGGTATAAACGATCAGCTGTTTTTAACGTAATAAACTTTTCAAAGGTTCCTTGCATACCAGTCGTGCCGCCGTCTATACCGCCATGACCAGGATCTAAAATAATGGTTTTACCTTGCAGTCCAGGTGTGCGGCTGGCAGATGCTTGAGAGGAAGCCTCCCCGTTTACCGATACGACCCAGCTGGCTACATAGGCTTGTTGGCCGCTTGCCAGACGGATTTCATACCAATCGCCTACCCGTGCGTGAATAGGATAGCGTTCTCCTTGGGATCCTCGTGCCACGATCGAAGAAGACCTGCTGGCATCAGAACGAAGGTTTGTTCCGTTATATAAAATAACTGCAAAGCCGTCAGCCACCGTTTTACTATTGGCCGCTGATGAATTCGTTTTAGTTATCATCCGGACAAATTGCTCGCTGATCCAAGCTTCTTGTCCTTTGTAACGAATATGTACCCAGCCGTTTTTGCTCTCAGTAACGGATACTTGATCACCGATGTTCAGTTTACCGATTACATTTGCTGATAGGGATGGTTCGCTGCGGACATTCAAGTTATCTGCTATAACAGCCGCTGGTTTGCCTGATGATGCGTTTTTTACAACTGTTTGTTGCGCCGTTTGAGAGGAGCTGTCCGCTTTTTTGACGATATAGCCGGCTATCCAGCCTTTTTGTCCATCCTCCAGCTGAATTTGATACCAGTCGTATTTTTCTTTTAATACTTCGTATCGTGTACCGCGTGCGGCTTGTCCGACTACGCTCGCGGACATGCTTGGTTCGCTGCGGACATTTGCTGTATTAACAGCAATTTCTATTTTAGATTGCGGTCCTTCTGCTGAAACAAAAGCTGCCGGCAGAAGTCCCAAGAAGAAAATAAATGCCGCAATCAAACCCATTTGCTTTCTATCCATAATCCACCGCCTTAAAAAATAAATAAATGCACTTCTCATTTTAGCATCTAATTCATTATTTGGTGTCTATTTCCTTTATTTTTTTCAAATTAAGAAAAAGGACCGCCATGATAAGTGCCCGCATTTGCCGCTGCTTGGCTGTCTAACATAAAATGTGGACAAAGTTGTAGAAAAGAAACTTGAATGCTCTCGCAAAGTTTCTTATAATAGGAACATCTGAATTTAGACAATTAAATGATCAAACCGATAATGGAGAAAAGTAATTAAGAATCGCCCGTTCAGAGAGGAATGGCCATGGCTGTAAGTCATTCTCGTCAGCGTCTTAGTGAACGAACACTCCGGAGGTTTTTCCTTGAAAGAAGCTATGCTTTTAGTAGGGGAAAACGCGCACAGGCGTTAGCTGGAAAAGTGAAAGCGGTTCGGCCGTTTTAACTAGGGTGGTACCACGGGAATAAAACTCTCGTCCCTTGTCTCGGGGATGAAGAGTTTTTTTTATTTCGAAAAAACATCTAAAAATTTATTCTGCATGAACTGGCAGTAAGATCTCCCTGCCTCGAGGCTGTTTCTAAGAAGCATGGGCGGGGATCAACTGCCAGTAAACGCCCGATCCATTCGGGCCGACAGGATGTTGGTTACTCAGGCATTGCCACAGGACATGGCGCTCTTAGCCTGAGTTCCTTGTTCCATCAGTGGGGGATAAAGAAAACCTCCACTGATGGGAATTTCATTTTATTTGAAGGAGGAACAATCATGAGTGTAAGCATTCCACGCGGCACACAAGATATTTTACCGGGAACGGTGGAAAAGTGGCAGCGTATTGAAAAAATCGCTACGGATATTTGCCGCAATTATCAGTATAAAGAAATTCGGACGCCGATTTTTGAGCATACGGAATTATTTCAAAGAGGTGTTGGGGACACGACAGATATCGTGCAAAAAGAAATGTACACTTTTACCGACCGCGGCGACCGCAGCTTAACCCTCCGGCCGGAAGGAACCGCAGCGACTGTCCGCTCTTTTGTGGAAAACAAAATGTTTGGTGATCCGAATCAGCCGGTTAAGCTATATTATCAGGGGCCTATGTTCCGCTACGAACGTCCACAATCTGGACGATACCGTCAATTTGTTCAATTTGGTGTAGAAGCTATTGGCAGTGAGGACCCGGCAATTGACGCTGAAGTGATCGCTCTGATCATGGATATTTATCAAGCGGCTGGACTGCAAAAAATTGAACTCGTTGTGAATTCACTAGGTGACACAGAAAGCCGTATCGCTCATAGAGCAGCGCTTATTGGGCACTTTCAGCCGCAGATTGGGGAGTTTTGTGAAGACTGTCAAAGTCGTCTTGAGAAAAACCCAATGCGTATTCTTGACTGCAAAAAAGACCGTGATCATGAATTGATGAAATCGGCACCGTCGATTTTAACCTATTTAAATGAATATTCCCGTACATATTTTGAAAAAGTGCAGCAGTATTTAACCGCACTGGACATCGACTTTACGGTCGATCCGACTCTCGTCCGCGGGTTGGATTACTATAACCACACTGCATTTGAGATTATGAGCAGAGCGGAAGGATTTGGAGCGATTACGACCCTTTGCGGGGGCGGGCGTTACAATGGATTAGTCAGTCAAATGGGCGGACCAGATGTACCAGGTATCGGCTTTGCCTTCAGCATGGAAAGATTTCTTGCCGCTATGGAAGCAGAGGGGATTGAATGGGAAGATGAAAGCCGCCTTGACTGTTATGTCGCTTCTCTCGGCGAAGAAGCGAAAGATTATACAGTGAAGCTTGTTCATGATTTACGAAAAGCGGGCATCAAAGCTGAACGTGATTACCAAGATCGAAAAATGAAAGCGCAGTTTAAAGCAGCCGATCGTTTAAAAGCGAAATTTGTAGCAATTCTTGGTGAAGATGAGTTGAAGGAAAATAAAATTAATTTGAAAAACATGGAAACGGGCGAGCAGCAAGAAGTAGCGCTTGACCAATTCATTGATACATTACAGCAGAAGATGGAGGAAAAATAAATGTTTGGCAGAACTTATGAATGCGGAAAGGTATCAGAGCAGCATATTGGAGAACAAGTGACATTAAAAGGATGGGCGCAGCGCCGCAGAGATTTAGGAGGAGTTATTTTTATTGATCTCCGCGACCGTACAGGTATTGTCCAAATCGTATTTGATTCAGAAACATCAGCAGAAGCGCTGGCTGTAGCTGAAAAAGTACGTAACGAATATGTGTTAGATATTCAAGGGACGGTTATTGCCCGCGATGAAAGCACGATTAATGAAAATATCGCTACAGGAAAAATTGAAATTAAAGTGAATCAAGTAACTATTTTAAGTGAAGCGAAAACACCTCCATTCCCAATTGAAGATTCAACGGAAGTGGCAGAGGATATTCGTTTAAAATACCGTTACATGGACCTGCGCCGTCCAGTTATGTATGAAACGTTCAAAATGCGCAGCGATATTACTAAAACAGTGCGCGACTATCTTGACGAAGAAGGATTTCTCGATGTAGAAACACCTATTTTAACGAAAAGTACACCGGAAGGCGCCCGCGATTATTTAGTCCCGAGCCGCGTCCACGGAGGCGAATTTTATGCGCTGCCGCAGTCGCCGCAAATTTTCAAACAGCTGTTAATGGTATCTGGCTTTGACCGTTATTACCAAATCGCCCGCTGTTTCCGCGATGAAGACTTGCGTGCAGACCGCCAGCCTGAATTTACACAAATTGACATCGAAGCAAGTTTTATGAGTCAAGAAGACATTATGGCGATGGCAGAAGAAATGCTGAAGCGTGTGCTGAAGCGTGTAAAGGGAATCGAGATGACAGAAGCATTTCCACGGATGACGTATGACGAAGCGATGAACCGCTTTGGATCTGACAAACCAGATACTCGCTTCGGCATGGAGCTCGTAGATGTATCCGAACAAGTGAAAGGTTCTGGCTTTAAAGTATTTGCTGGTGCGGTAGAAAGCGGCGGTCAAGTGAAATTGATCAATGTGAAAGGCGGAGCCGTTGACTATTCCCGTAAAGATGTGGATGCATTGACTGAATTTGCTGCTATATATGGTGCTAAGGGGCTCGCTTGGATGAAAGTGGAAGCAGATGGCTTAAAGGGACCAATTGCGAAATTCTTCTCAGAAGAAGAGCAAGCTGGATTGCTGGCTTCAGCCGAAGCGGCAGAAGGGGATTTACTGCTGTTCGTTGCTGACAAAAAGTCAATTGTTGCTGATGCACTCGGAGCACTTCGTCTCAAACTGGCGAAAGAACGTGGATTGATTGATGAAAACAAATTTAATTTCTTATGGGTGACGGATTGGCCGCTGCTTGAATATGATGAAGAAGAAAAACGCTACTATGCAGCTCACCACCCATTTACGATGCCAGTGCGTGAAGATTTGCCACATCTGAATGATGAGCCGCAAAAAGTACGCGCACAGGCGTATGACATCGTCTTAAACGGATATGAACTCGGCGGCGGATCCATTCGGATTTTCGAGCGCGATATTCAAGAGAAAATGTTTGAAGTTCTTGGCTTTACGCAAGAGGAAGCGAAAGAACAATTCGGTTTCTTGCTAGATGCATTTGAATATGGAACACCTCCTCATGGCGGTATCGCACTTGGACTGGATCGGATGGTCATGCTTCTTTCAGGCCGTACGAACTTGCGTGATACGATTGCATTCCCGAAAACAGCAAGCGCGAGTGACCTGCTGATGGATGCACCGAGTGAAGTAAGCCCAAGCCAGCTTCAAGAACTGCACTTAAGAATTCGTGAAACAGCGAAAAAATAATTTTTAAATATTTAGACAATTCGAGTTGAAAACTGCATTTTCATGTGGTATCATAATTCCAATGAAGGGAAGTCCTGATGTGTACGTTTATTTTCACTATCTGTTTTGACCGAACAATGTATGTGACGGGAGCTCGGGTTTGTAAATGGCGTACATGCCTCATTGGCTGAGGACTTACAAAATTTGCTATAGAGCACCCACCTGCCTAGTGCGGGTTCAAAACATATAGATCCATAAGACGGCACGATTGGGACTTTCCCTCTATAACAAGGATGATCCGCAGCTCCTGATAATCAGGGGCTGTTTTTTGTTGTTTAGATAGGTAATCATCAGCGCAGGGAGAATCCTTTTGTTCGGAAAAATGGGGAAAAGATTGATTGGATGATTATTTTCCAGTAAGATTAATCCTATCTGAAAAGATAACAATACATTATTTTAGTTATGGAGTGATCCTATCAATGCTGCATCAATTTTCACGCAATGAACTTGCCTTCGGACAAGAAGGACTCGATATTTTAAAAGGCAGCACTGTTGCCATTCTTGGTATCGGCGGTGTCGGCTCATTTTCTGTTGAAGCACTGGCCCGCTCGGGTGTTGGCCGTCTCGTGCTTGTCGATAAGGATACAGTGGACATTACGAATATTAACCGTCAGCTGCCGGCGCTTTTATCGACGATCGGTCAGCCAAAAACAGATGTAATGAAAGAACGTATTGCTGACATTAATCCGGAATGCGAAGTGATTGCGCTGAACATGTTTTATACAGAAGAAACATATGAACAATTTTTTAGCTATGATTTAGATTTTGTTGTAGATGCATCGGACACGATTTCGTACAAAATTCATTTGATGAAAGAATGCTTAAAACGTAATATCCCGATTATCTCCAGTATGGGAGCAGCGAATAAACTTGATCCGACACGCTTTAACATTGTGGATATTTCGAAAACACATACAGATCCGATCGCTAAAGTCATCCGCACACGTCTCAGAAAAGAAGGCATCCGCAAGGGAATTCCAGTTGTATTTTCCGATGAAAGCCCGCTTGTTATTCGTGAAGATGTCCGCAAAGTGGTCGGCAATGATGAAGCGCCCATCCGTAAAGCAAAGATGCCGCCAGCTTCCAATGCGTTCGTGCCTTCCGCCTGCGGGTTGATTATGGCCAGTTATGTCGTTAGGGAATTGCTGAAAGGCATTAAAGTTACCCGTGTCAGCGATGAAAAATAAGTATAAAACCCTCTGTCTCGGACACGTTATAAACAGAGGTGATAAAAATGGGAAAAGATCGACAAGAAAAAAAGCTTAGGAGCCAAAAGAAAGTACAGTCCGACCGGGATCAAGCGCTGCATTACGGAGGCGCGACACGGTATGAAAAAGATGGAGAAGCTGGCAAGAGCATAAATGAATCATAAGAAACAGCCCGCATGTGATGATATGCGGGCTGTTTTTTTTGAGAGTTTTAGTGGAGTGTTCCAAAAGTATAACTTTTAGGGACGCTCCTTTTTTGTATGGTTGTCGGTTGATTTCCGTTTTAGGCGCTTCACTTTCCCCGCAGGAGATCTTCGGTTAGGTTTTTGTTTTGAGAAAAAATTGGAAAATGAAGTTGACAGTCAATCTTGTCCTAGTGTACTATTAAACTAGTACAGTAATACATGGGGGGATGACGAATGTTTCAAGGGCTGTTGAAAAAGGATTTTTTGCTCATTAAAAATTACTTTTGGTTATGGCTGACTTTAGTGTTGGCCGCGTATTTCTGCGGAGTTGCTTTTGCTGTTTATTATGGAAAATTTTATTTGGTGTTTCCGTTTCTCTTTGCTATTTATTTTTTTCATGTCGGGCTTTTAGGAATTACAGAAATGATGTTGCTGAAGTCTGAAGAAAAAGGACATTATTGGCTGCATGGTACAGCGGGCGGGATCAAGCTGTTGCTTTCCAAAATGCTGATTGGCCTGCTCGTTTTTTTCGTTTCTTTAGTATTGACAGACGTATTGGCGCTTATCTCTTTGAACATTGCATTACCAGAAGGATTGATCAACACATCAGACAATAGACTGCCTTACACAGAAGGGTTTTTATTAAATATCGCTCTTACTGCTGGAGCTTTGTATTTTGCGATTTGGGGATTGTTTCTTTGGACAGTTTATCATTCGCTGAATGGGTATCCGGTGTTAAAGAAAATACGTTGGCTGTTGGTGATGGGGGTCTATTTCCTTGTACAGTGGGGAACAGCCAAAGTGATGCAAATCCCGCTTATTCAAAAGTGGTTTGCAAGCTGGACAGTTAATATAGGAGAAACAGGTGAAAGTGCATGGGGGATAGGAGGCATGCGTTTTTCTGTAGTGAATGGTGATCTTCAGCTTTGGCCGATGATCCTCTCTATTCTTTTTCATGTTGCTTTATTTTTAGCTGCTGCTTGGCTGCTCAATCGAAAAGTAGAGGTGTAAGATATGACCGAGGAATTCAAAACATCGAAACCAATATACAGTCAACTTGCTGATCGAATCATCCATCAGTTTGTCCGCGGGGAAATCAGCCCTGGTGAAAAGCTGCCGTCAGTCAGAGAGATGGCGATCCAGTCAGGAGTGAATCCGAATACGATTCAACGGACATATGGGGAGCTTGAGCGCATGGGTGTGGTAGAAACGAAAAGAGGGCAGGGGACGTTTATGACAGAACAAACTGACATGAAAAGGCAGCTAAGGATAGAAATTCAAAAGGAAATGATCGAAACATTCATACAAAACATGCGTGGGATTGGTGCAGAGGATAAAGAGATCACGGAAGCGATCGAGCAATTTTTATCTAAAAAGGGAGAGTGAGATAATGATTGAACTTAGACACGTCACGAAAGATTATGGCAAGCGAAAAGCGTTAGATGACATGAGTCTGCGATTCGAGAAAGGAAAAGTGTATGGCGTTCTCGGACCAAATGGCAGTGGAAAGTCGACGATGATGAAAATGATCGCCGGCCTCGTAATTCCAACAAAGGGCGACATCCAGATCAATGGGGCAGGAGTGAGCCGTCATGTGGCAAAGGATGTGGCGTATTTAGCAAGTGAAGGCATGATTTATCCAGGATTGACCGTCCAGCAAATGATTGATTTCTTTGCTTCGCAGTATGCCGACTTTTCAATGGAAAAAGCGGAAGAACTGATTCAGTTTATGAATCTTGAGCGTCATCAAAAAACAGCAAAATTGTCAAAAGGGCAGCAAGGACGATTGAAGCTGCTGCTCGTTCTTTCCCGTGAAGCGCCGGTGCTGCTTTTGGATGAACCGTTTCTAGGACTCGATCCGATGGTCCGTGACACGATTGTGAAAGGGCTTGTTTCGTTTATTGACTTCGGCGAGCAGACGGTCATTATTACTACTCACGAAATTACGGAAATCGAACCTGTGTTAGAAGAGGCCATTATTTTAGATGAGGGGAAAGTGCGCGGGCATTGCCGCGTAGAAGCTCTTCGTGAAGAAGAGGGAGTATCTGTGCTGCAATGGCTAAAAAGTAATTATAAGTAGGGGGAGAACTCATGAATGCATTAGTAGAGTTGAAAAACGTTTCAAAAACGATTAAAGGTAAAAAAATCATTGATTCATTGAGTTTTACGGTACAAAAAGGAGAAGTGTTTGGCTTTCTTGGGCCGAATGGGGCAGGGAAAACGACGACGATCCGTATGATTGTCGGCTTAATGAAACTGACTGATGGAGATATCTTCATTTGCGGTCATAGCATCCAAAAGGATTTTGAGAAAGCGGTCAGTCAAATTGGGGCCATTGTAGAAAACCCAGAAATGTATAAGTTTTTATCGGGCTACGAAAATTTACAGCAATATGCCCGCATGCAAAAAGGAGTGACGAAAGCGAGAATTGATGAAGTCATCCAGCTTGTGGGATTAGGCGGCCGCATTCACGACAAAGTAAAAACATATTCACTCGGCATGCGCCAGAGGCTCGGGATCGCTCAGTCACTGCTGCACAACCCCAGAGTTTTAATCCTAGATGAGCCAACAAACGGGCTTGATCCTGCAGGTATTAAAGAAATCCGTCAATATATCCGGGATTTAGCTGAGAAAGAAGGCATGGCTGTGATCGTATCAAGCCACTTGCTTTCGGAAATGGAAATGATGTGTGACCGTATTGGGATTATTCAAAAAGGACAATTGATTAACGTTCAATCTGTACATGATTGGATAGATGACGGACGGGAAATGTATTCCATAGAAGTCAATCATGTAGAAAGAGCTGCTAAATTAATGACTGCCTCGTTTCCGGATGCCCTCGTGAAAATAGCGGGAGAATGTTTATCCGTTGAAGCAGATAAAGAACAAATACCTGAACTTATCAGTTTACTTGTTTCAAAAAATCTTAAAATTTACGAGGTAAAACAGCTGTCGAAAACACTAGAAGAAAGATTTCTAGAAATAACAGAAAAACAAGAGGCGGTGAGCTGATGGTACGCTTAATTCAAAATGAATGGATTAAAATTTTCAAACGGCCAGGCACGTATGTGATGATTGGGCTGCTCATTCTTATGGCCGGTGTGTTTGCCGGCTTTACCAAGTATGATGAAAGCAAGCAAAAAGAGATACAAAACTGGCAGCAGGTCGTCAAAGCAGAAAATGCTGCTTATGAGCAACAACTAAAAGAAGTCTCCAATTTATCGAAAGACCGTAAAGAATACTTGCAAGGCCAGATCAAAGTGAATGAGTATCGGATCGAACATAATGTGCCGGCTAATACGAAAACAAACGTCTTCTCTTTTATTGAAGAAGGCAGTGACTTACTTAGCTTTGCTGGTTTATTTATGATCATTATTGCAGCTGGCATTGTTGCGAGTGAATACACATGGGGGACGATAAAACTGTTGTTAATCCGCCCCATCAGCCGTACGAACATTCTTTTTTCAAAATATGCCGCTGTCTTCCTATTTGGCTTATTCATGATTTCTGTGCTTTTCTTGGTATCCGCACTAATAGGAGTCGTCTTGTTCGGTACGTCCGGTGAATCTGTCCATCTCGCATATGAAGGCGGAAAAGTTGTTGAACAAAGCATGATTCTTTACTTGCTTAAAATCTATTTGTTAAAATCAGTGGATGTATTTATGCTCGCTGCGATGGCATTTATGATCTCTGCCGTGTTCCGCAGCAGTTCACTGGCTATCGGTATTTCGTTGTTTTTACTGTTTATTGGTACAAATGCTACAATGATTATCGCCATGAAATATGAATGGGCGAAATATCTGCTATTCGCGAACACGAACTTGCTGCAATTTGAAAATGGGCAAACACTTGTAGATGGTATGACACTTAGTTTTTCAATCACGGTTCTAGCTGTCTACTATATTATCTTTCAGCTGCTCGCGTTTGTTACATTTGCTAAAAGGGACGTTGCTGCTTAGGAGCAAAATCAATGCAGTTGACTATCAATGACTTCCCGTTGACTATATTCAAAACGAAAAACTGCCGGCAAAATCGACAGCTTTTCTCCATTAGTTAGTTTTTTAATCTCGGCTTGGTTGGGTCACAGTTTGGCTGTTCTATTGTGGTTGATCCAGCCAGCTTCTGTAAGTAATAACACTCTTCTCTCAGCATATGATCCGCCATTAGAGGGGCAAATGTTCCAAGTGCTTCTTTACTTATCTCCAGCTCCTCAATTTCCTGAAGAAAATTCATAAACAGTTTCATTTCCAGTGAGGCATCTTTATTAAACTTCTCCAATGCAGGAAAGGTAGAGAGATTAGTTCGTAAAAAACCTGTCAATTCTACTGCTTTTAAATAAAACGCCTCAAAATCCTTTGTGAATTTGTCACTTTTTTGTTTAATCTTTTTTTCAATCCGATCCATATTATCCGATATGGCTCCAGCGTGTCCAGCTGCATCTAAAAGCCAAAGTAAATGATGATGAAGCGCATGGTAAGTAGGAGGGACTTCTCCTTTTTTTAAGTAATCTAACAGCCGTAAATATTCGTCAAGCTCATTAATCATATGATTAACAAACGTTGGACCGAGATGAATTGAAATTTTCCCGACGAGATGTCTTTCTAATATAGTTAGTTTAAAAGCCTTTAATTTTTTAGCTTCCTCATCAGCTCGTCTGCTCAAAGCCGATAAATCACTCGTCTCGACTTTCTTTAATAGATGATCAAATGTTTGGATGAAGTAAGAGGATAATTCAATATCACGTTTTTCATTAGCGGCAAGTGAATCATGAATAAACCTGGCATGATCGCCTAATATTTGCAGCCAAAATTTATGTTCAAACGTTGCTGCTTCTCTGTAATTTATCATTATGTTCTCTCCCTTATTTAGATGCTTTTATTATCTTATCGGGAGAGGATGAATGTTATGATTATTTTAACATTGCAACAAAAGGCAAATACCAGGAACCCCGGTATATCATTTTAGAGGGGGCCTGGCATTTTACAATGAATTGATTTAGTTTTCTTGTAAAATAGAATACTGTTCTCGAATGACTTTTGCAGCAGCAACCATGTTTTTCAAGGAAGCGATGGTTTCATCGGTTTTTCTCGTTTTTAAGCCGCAATCCGGATTAATCCAGAACTGGCCAGGATCAAGCACTTGCAGACCTTGTTTGATAATATCGGTCATTTCTTTAATAGCAGGGATCCGAGGGCTATGAATATCATACACACCTAAGCCGATGCCTTTATCGTAGGCCTGATCATTAAAAGAAGAAACGAGTTCGCCATGGCTGCGGGACGTTTCGATAGAAATCACGTCGGCATCGAGTGCGCTAATGGCATCGATAAAATCGTGAAACTCGCAATAACACATATGTGTATGAATTTGTGTCCCGTTCTGCACAGAAGAAGTGGCGATTCGAAATGCTTTTACTGCCCAGTTTAAATAATGATCCCAGTCTGTTTTTTTCAATGGCAGCCCTTCTCGAAGTGCGGGTTCATCGACTTGAATCATGCGTATACCAGCTGACTCTAACGCTTCAACTTCTTTCCGCAGTGCCAGGGCGATTTGATTTGTTACTTCTTCTTTTGAAAGATCATCGCGGACAAACGACCAGTTTAGTATCGTTACGGGGCCGGTAAGCATCCCTTTTACGGGCTTGTCTGTCAAAGACTGGGCATAGACACTTTCTTTCACAGTTATTGGCTGAAGAAATTCTACATCTCCGTAAATGATTGGGGGTTTAACACAACGGGAGCCGTAAGATTGTACCCATGCTTTTTGCGTAAAAGCAAATCCTCCCATTTTTTCACCGAAGAACTCTACCATGTCGGTCCGTTCAAACTCCCCGTGTACAAATACATCTAGTCCGATTTGTTCCTGAAGGGCGATCCATTCTTTTATTTGTTGTTGAATGAAATCTTCATATTTTTCAGCTGACCATTCTCCTTTTCGCCATTTTTGTCTTGCTTGGCGAACTTCCGTCGTTTGTGGGAAACTGCCGATCGTTGTCGTTGGCAAGAGCGGCAAATCGAATATAGCCCGCTGTTGTTCGCGGCGTTCGTTAAATGGAAGCGGACGCTTTGTCTGTTGTTCATTGACTGTACGAGCTGCCTCTTGAATACTCGTTTTATTTCTCGCTGACGAATGGGCTAGCTGCAGGCATGCATGCTGGCTTTCTTGTATGAAATCGGCGATAGCAGTTTTTCCATTGCGAAGAGCTTTCGTTAATGTTGTCACCTCTGCTAATTTTTCATCAGCGAAAGCGAGTGCCGCATGAAGCGTTGGATCTAAAGATGTTTCCACGGCGGCAGTAACTGGTACATGAAGCAGGCTGCACGAGGGTTGAAGCCAAATTCGTTCGGCCGGAACATGGGGAAGAATGGTTTCAATGATTTCCCATTTCTTTTGTAAATCAGCGCGCCAAATGTTACGACCATCAATGATACCAACCCCTAGAATTTTATCGGCTGGAAATCCGTTGGACTGAAGTAATTCAATCGTTCTATCTTGACCATGAACAAAATCCATTCCAATACCTTGGACCGGCAGCTGAATGACTTCTTCATACCATTCTATTGAATCAAAGTATACTTGCAGCGTGATGTTTAGAGCCGGAGCGGCCTTGTTCAGTTGTTTATAAATTTCTGTTATTGTTTTCATCTCTTCTTTTGCAATAGAGGAAGCTAAAATAGGTTCATCCATTTGCACCCATTCGACGCCTTCTTGCTCCAATTCCTGCAAAACTTGGGCATATAGCGGGATGAGCTGCAAAAGAAAAGCAGGAATATCTGTCTTATGATATCCTTTGGACAATTTTAAAAAGGTATAAGGACCGATCAGAACAGGCTTCCCGTTTATATTTAACTTTTCTTTTGCTTCCCGGTAAGCGGCAAGCGGTTTGTTTTCTGTTAATGCAAGTTTTTTTCCTTCATATTCCGGTACAATATAGTGATAGTTTGTATTAAACCATTTCGTCATTTCACAAGCGACAGCTGTGTCGTTCCCTCGTGCCATCGCAAAATAGGTAGCTAGGGGAACTGGACCGCTAGTGTAAGTGAAGCGCTCTGGTACCATACCAAACATAGCTGCTGTATCTAGCACTTGGTCATAAAAGGTAAAGTCTCCAACTGGAATTTGATCAATTCCTTTGTCCTTTTGCTTTTTTAAATGTGTTAGTCTGATACTTTCCATTTCTTCGAGAAGTTGCTGTTCACTGACTTTGCCTGCCCAAAAGGATTCCAGTGCTTTTTTCCACTCGCGGTTTTCTCCGATGCGCGGATAACCTAAATTGCTGCTTACTATTGACATATTAACCTTCTCCTTTTACGTAAAATAGCTGATAAAAACAAAAAAACATTTCTAACAAATGTTAGAAATGTACGTGTATCTCCCAAAAAAGGGATAAACGGCATGCCGAAGCAAGCGCCTAATTCGCGTATATTCTAACACCTCCCTATCTGCCGTAGGTTAAACAGCGTCGTTAAAATAGGCAGGTGTCTGGCTTCAGGTTGACCGTATGGCAAACTGTCACAGTGGCGGGACCGCACCGGATTATCGTTTCACCGGTTTCCCTTTTAAGGCTTAACGATTGTTAAGCCACCTATTTCCATTGCTTTATGTATAACGGATGATTGTGTTCAAAGTTAGCATACAGAAAAATATCTGTCAACTAAGAATAATAAGAATAATCTGATAAAAATCTGTGTATAATCAATTTTCATTCTAGCGATGGTGATTACTTTGAACGTTGCTTTTTAAGAATATATTTTTTAGTGAAGGGTTTATTGTACTAGGGTTATTACACTGTCTGAAGCAGTACCTCATCATATATTCATTTCCTGTTTGTCTTAGAAATACAGATGCCAGACAGCCCCCGACTATAAGTAGAAGGGGGGTAAAAAATTATAGGCCTTTTTCACGGATTTCTGTTAATACACCGTCCCACAAATGTTTACGCATTTGCAGCGACAGTTCAGCGACTTTTAATGCGTCTTCTTTCTTTTCAGCATCATCACCGCATAAATCATGTAAAAGTCTTTCTGCAAGAGGACCGTGTTCATCTTCATCTAGCTCAATATGGCGTTTTAAATAATAGTCCAGGCGCTCATTAGAAGAGCCTTCATTTTGCAGTGCATCTACTAAGAGTTGGAACATATCAGGAATTAAGCCTTCCCGTCCGTAGAAGAAAGCAGATGCGACTTCATGAACTTTGCCTTTTAAGGATAAATCTAAATTAAAAGCGGTAAATTGCGCCGCACTTGGAGGGACGATCTCTTGTTTTAATGCATCTTCGTGATCCATTCCGTCTTTAAGCGCTTGTAAAAAGGCATGGATCGGGGCTGTATCTGCACCGCATTCTTCCATCGCATCGACATAAAGTTGAAAGTGGCTGATGTATCCCCCTTTTCCGTCTTCATCAGACTCTTCTGCAAGTACAATTTCATTAATAAATCTCGTATACGAAGGAATGTCGTAAGCCATCCAAGGAACTGAAATGGATGTAACGGATTGCTGTAGTCTTTTTAATAGACTCATAAAATCCCACACAGCAAACACATGATGTTTCATTAGTACTTTTACTCGATCGGGTGTATTTACTTCTCGGTATAGAGGGTGAGTAAGAAGTTCATCACGAATCGTTTCTAGTTTAGTAATATTCACAGTCAAGTTAATAGCCTCCTTTAATTTAATGAACGAAATGAACAGACAATCGGTGTAAATCATTTCTATCATACACAATATTTATAAAAAAACTAGTATTTGGGTTAGAATGTTGATAAATGTTCGCTTTCTGCGTAGTACGTTCTTCTTGTAGTAAAATGATTGTATATTTATTAAAGAATTGTTGTAGTTAAATGGAATTACTATATGGTATAATCAACCAAAAAACCGGGAGTGGCAGGCGTTCTTCTAGTGAATAAGCATTAAGAAGGGGAGGGCTGGAAAGGCAACCGGCAAAATTGGGGGAGTGTGGCGATGTTTGGATTAATGAAATCCAGGAATGAGAAAAAAAGCTGGCTGAAGCACCCTGAAAAGATGAATGTAATAATCAATGTACAAGATCCTTCGGTTTTGATGAAGATGGACATGATTCGTCTCTCCAAAGAAGATATGAGAATATTACAGAGGGTTCAGCCCATCGTTGCAAGCAACATGAGCAAATTAGTTGAACAATTCTATGAAGAAATTTTACAAGTAAAGAGGTTAAAAGAAATCATCTTGCAGCACAGTACGATCGAACGATTGCAGCAGAAGCTTAGTGCTCATCTTCTGGAAATGTTTAGCGGCAAGATTGATCAAGACTATTTGGACAGACGTTTACGTGTCGGCAGGACTCACTATAGAATTGGATTAAATCCTTCATGGTATATGGGAGCTTTTCAAAATTTACAAAGTACGCTATTTTCCATTATTTACAGTGAAGTAACGGATAAAGATGAAGTTAGAGCGATCTTATCCGTGATAAATAAAATGTTAAGTTTCGAACAGCAGCTCGTTCTCGAAGCGTATGAACGTGAAACACTGCAAATGCTAAGGGCCCAATTTGAAAGGGGAAAATCCGATTTGCAAAATAAAGTCATGGCAATAAGTGAAGGGTTAGCTGCTCTTGCTGAGGAAACACAGATCTCTGTTGAAAGTTTAAGCACTAACATTCAGGAGGTCAATGAAACGACAACGGAAAGCAATGAACTGGCCGTTTTAGCTAAAAAGCATGCCGTTGAAGGCGGGGATAAATTAACTGAATTATTAGAAAAAGTGAGTGTGATTAAAAGGTTTACAGAAGAGATGAATGAGCTCATCTACAAATTAGGCGAGTCTTCCAATCAGATTTCATCTGTTCTCCGTATCGTTCAAGGAATTGCTGATCAAACGAATTTATTAGCCTTAAACTCTGCGATTGAAGCAGCAAGGGCGGGCGAGCATGGGAAGGGATTTGCTGTCGTCTCCCAGGAAGTCAGGAAGCTGGCAGAACAAACGAAACATTCTATTGCTGAAATTCACAGCTTAATTGCTGCATCGGATCAATATAATCATCAAGTAATGGTGTCGTTAAAACAAGTAGAGGGTGCTGTTCAGGCGGGAATTTTGGCGACAGAGCAGACAAATGTATTTTTTCAAGAGATTATCCACTCCATTCAACAAAGCGGGAAAACCGTTTTAACGGTTCAAGGACAAACAGGAGAGCTCCTTCAAGCAGTCAGTGAAATTGAAAAAGCTACAGCCAGTGTATCAACAGCTGCAGAACAATTAAATGAAACGATGAAATAAAAAATTGGAGCACTTGGCGTAACAAAACAGGGGCTGTCATTAGGAAAGCCCCTGTTTTGTTATTTCCCTCTTTCGATCTTCTCATAAATTCCCGACAACGCTTGTTCAAATTTCCCGGTTTGTTTCGGTTCGTAGTAGCGTTTGTTTTTCAATTTGTCAGGCAGATACTGCTGCTTCACCCAGCCGCTGTCATAGTTGTGCGGATATTTATAATCGATGCCGCGGCCGAGTTCCTTGGCGCCTTTGTAGTGAGCATCTTTTAAGTGATCGGGCACGTTGCCGCCTTTGCCGGAACGGATGTCAGCGAGAGCAGCATCGATCGCAGTGATCACTGTATTGGATTTTGGTGACAGGCACAGCTCGATGACAGCAGCAGCGAGTGGAATGCGTGCTTCTGGAAAACCGATTTTCTCTGCAGTTTGTATGGCAGCAAGTGTCCGCTGTCCGGCCTGTGGGCTGGCGAGGCCGATGTCTTCATACGCGATGACGAGCAGCCGTCTCGCAATGCTTGGCAAATCGCCGGCCTCGATCAATCGTGCGAGATAATGAAGCGCCGCGTTGGCATCACTGCCCCGAATTGATTTTTGAAAGGCGCTTAATACGTCATAGTGAGCGTCACCATCTTTATCGTGAGAGAAGCTCTTCTTTTGCAGACATTCTTCTGCCGTTTCGCGGCTGATCGTAATCAAGCTGTCTTCATTTGGGGGTGTGGATAGAACGGCGAGCTCGAGTGCATTTAACGAACTACGCACATCGCCGCCGCTTCCTTGTGCGAAGTGATGCAGCGCCCCTTCGTCTATGTTTACATTGTATTTGCCCAGTCCCCGCTCTGTATCTTGGAGAGCCCGCTTTAGTGTTTCTGCGATTTCATCAGGTGTGAGCGGTTTTAGTTCGAAAATCTGGCAGCGGCTGCGAATCGCTGGATTGATGGCGTGATATGGATTGCTCGTCGTCGCTCCAATCAGCGTAATCATTCCATTTTCCAAAAAAGGCAGCAAGAAATCCTGCTTCCCTTTATCAAGACGGTGCACCTCATCGAGAAGCAAAATTACTTTGCCAGACATTTTTGCTTCTGCAGCCACGATTTCCATGTCTTTTTTGTTGCTTGTGACAGCATTCAGTGTACGAAACGCGTATTTTGTACTGCCGGCAATGGCGCTGGCAATTGAAGTTTTACCGATGCCGGGCGGACCGTATAAAATCATGGATGACAGCTGTTTCGCAGCGACCATTCGTTGAATGATCTTCCCATCACCGACGAGGTGTTTCTGGCCGACGATGTCTTCAATGGTCCGCGGCCGCATTCGGAAGGCTAATGGCTTCATATACATTCCTCATTTCCTTTTCCGATTCTTTTCTTTCACTGTACCATAGGAAATGAAAGCGCGGCATGTTTTTTGATCTGTTTTCTATGATATAATAGCGAGAGTTGAAGAGGTGAAAGTACGACAGACAGCTCATTCATAAGGGGAAAAACAGATGAAAAGAGAAGCGCTTAAAAAGCAGGGGAATATGGTGACTCGGCTGATTATTTTTACGATTGGCCTTTTATTGATGTCACTTGGCACTGTACTGCTCATTCGTGCAGGTCTCGGGGCGACGCCATGGGAAGCCTTGCACGTGGGTTTGTATAAGCAAATGGGATTGACAGTTGGAACATGGTCAATTATTATTGGGTTTCTTATTTTGGGTGCGTCGTCCATTTATTTACGGGAATGGCCGCAGTTTGGAGCGTATTTAAATATGCTTCTTGTTGGTGTATTCATTGATTTCTTTTTACTGCTGCCGGTCATTGTCACGCCAGATCACTTTACTGGTAAATTAGTGATGTTTATTGCAGGTGTGATCGTTATGGCATACGGGATGTCTATCTATCTTTCTGCGCAGCTTGGGGCTGGTCCGAGGGATAGCTTTATGCTCGCTGTGATGAAAAAAACAGGCTGGAAAGTATCCAGTATTCGACGGGGGATGGAATTCATCGTGCTGGCGATTGCCTGGCTGATTGGCGGTCCAGTTCATTTTGGCACGTTTTTATTTAGTTTTTTAATGGGAACAGCTGTCGGAGTTTCGCTGCCGCAGTGTCAGTGGCTTTCCGATAAAATAATTATCCGAGTAAATCAGTGGAAAAAAGTTCATAACCAGGAGGTAAATATATGAGAATCTCAACTAAAGGAAAATACGGATTAACGATTATGATTGAATTAGCCAAAAGGCATGGAGAGGGTCCAACCTCTTTACGAGTGATTGCCAGCACTCACAATTTATCTGAACATTACTTAGAGCAATTAATTGCGCCGCTTCGTAACTCAGGTCTTGTTCGCAGCATCCGGGGCGCATACGGCGGATATGTGCTCGGCCGGGAACCAGAAACGATTACATCAGGCGATATTATCCGTGTGCTGGAAGGGCCGATTACTCTCGTTGAAGGAATTGAAGAAGAAGAGCCGGCAAAGCGCGAACTATGGATTCGAATCAGTGACGCGATTAAAAACGTGCTTGAAAATACGACATTAGATGATTTGGCGAAGCATACAGATGACCGCGGCCAATCTGATGCGTACATGTTCTATATTTAAGGAGTGGGAAAAAGATGGAACGCATTTATTTGGATCATGCAGCGACCACACCACTTCACCCCGCAGTGATTGAAACGATTGCTGAGCAAATGGCTGGCGCGTACGGTAACCCGTCAAGCATTCATTCATTTGGCCGGGAATCACGCCACATTCTAGATACAGCGCGGACAACGGCAGCCAAAAGCATCGGTGCTGATTTCAATGAAATCATTTTTACGAGCGGCGGGACAGAAGCGGATAATTTAGCGATCATCGGTACGGCACGAGCGATGAAGCATAGGGGCCGCCACATTATTACGTCAGCAGTTGAGCACCATGCAGTCTTGCACACATGTGCTTATCTTGAAAAAGAGGGTTATGAAGTGACATATTTGCCGGTGGATGAAGCAGGAGTAATCAGCTTGTCTGATTTTGCCTCCTCACTGCGCGAAGACACGATTTTAGTCTCTATTATGTACGGCAACAACGAGGTAGGGGCTATTCAGCCGATCGCTGAAATTGGCGAATTACTGAAAGAACACCCGGCCGTTTTTCATACGGATGCGGTACAGGCATATGGAATGGTTTCGATTGATGTCAACAGCCAACATATCGACTTATTATCCGTTTCCAGCCATAAAATCAATGGCCCTAAAGGCATCGGTTTTTTATATGTAAAAGACGGATTAGCCCTTACACCCGGCCTTTTTGGCGGCGAGCAGGAAAGAAAGCGGAGAGCGGGAACGGAGAACGTTCCAGCGATTGCCGGTTTCGGAAAAGCGATCGAAATAGCAATGGAATCTATGAAAGAAAAAAGAGAGCAGTATACCGGGTTTAAAAAGCAGCTCGTTCATTTATTGACGGAAAAAGGAGTGGGCTTTGCAGTAAATGGTTCACTTGAACAAACGTTACCCCACGTGGTAAACTTGAGTTTTCCTGGGACGGATGTAGAGTCAATGCTCGTGAATTTAGACCTTGCCGGGATTGCTGTTTCGAGCGGGTCCGCTTGCACAGCGGGTTCGATTGAACCGTCCCATGTGCTTGTTGCTATGTTTGGTAAAGACTCTGAACGCCTCCGGAATTCGATTCGCTTTAGTTTCGGATTAACGAATGCGAAAGAACAAATAGATGAAGCAGGGGAGGCTGTGGCGAAAATCGTCGCACGTTTAACGAGTCAGTAAGAGGCTGTCTCCTGCGGGAAAGAGAGTGGACAGAATGAAGAAAGCACCGAAAGATACCCGTGTGGTTGTCGGTATGTCCGGCGGTGTGGACTCTTCGGTTGCGGCCCTTTTATTAAAGGAGCAGGGCTACGATGTCATCGGCATTTTTATGAAAAACTGGGATGATACAGATGAGTTAGGCGTCTGCACAGCAACAGAGGATTACAATGATGTCATACGTGTGTGCAATCAAATCGGTATTCCTTATTATGCCGTCAATTTTGAAAAGCAATATTGGGACAAAGTATTTACTTACTTCCTAGATGAATATAAAGCAGGCCGCACGCCGAACCCGGACGTCATGTGCAATAAAGAAATTAAGTTTAAAGCTTTTTTAGAGCATGCTGTTAGTCTTGGTGCGGATTATCTTGCGACGGGCCACTATGCAAGAGTAGACCATAGTGGTGAAGAAGTGAAAATGCTCCGCGGTCTTGACCAAAACAAAGACCAGACTTACTTTTTGAACCAGCTGCAGCAGGATCAGCTGGAGAAAGTGTTGTTCCCAATTGGCGATATTGATAAAAAACGCGTCCGTGAAATCGCTGCGGAAGCGAATCTCGCGACAGCAGCAAAAAAAGACAGCACCGGTATTTGTTTTATCGGTGAGCGTAATTTTAAAGAGTTTTTGGGCGGTTACTTGCCGGCACAGCCTGGACTAATGACGACAATGGCTGGTGAAGTAAAAGGCCGTCATGATGGGCTGATGTACTATACAATCGGTCAGCGTCATGGCCTTGGCATTGGCGGATCAGGGGAGCCATGGTTTGTCGTAGGAAAAGACTTAGAAAAAAATGTTCTCTATGTGGATCAAGGGTTCCACAACGATCTTTTGTATTCAGACTCCTTGATTGCTGATCATGTCAGCTGGGTGTCGAACAAGCCAAAGTCGCAGTCGTTTGAATGTACAGCGAAATTCCGCTATCGCCAGCAGGACAACAAAGTAACTGTGCATGTGCTGGAAGGCGGGAAAGTGAAAGTTGATTTTCATGAACCTGTCCGGGCCATCACACCGGGACAAGCCGCCGTCTTTTATGATGGTGAGGAATGTCTTGGGGGCGCTACGATTGATCAAGTCTTTAAAAATGGAGAACGCCTGACATATGTCGGCTGATGAAGTGAATTAAAAAAAGAGATGCTATTAGCAGTCTGCCTTTTATTTGCCATAAGTGCAAATTTTCTAATCTTAGCAGCACAAACCATGCCCATGGTTTGTGCTGCTGTTTTTTTTTAACACAGTGTCAGACCCCTATATACAGTCTATTAAAGATGGAATCAGTCAGCTTATTTGATCCATATTAAACTAACAGATAAAAAGTTTAATAAGTATTATTTATGTATTGTCATAAGGAGTATTTATATGTTAATATTAGTTCCAATCATGAATAGATTGATCAAATAACAAAAAAGAACTTTTAAAATGGAGGAACTTTATTGTGTGGGTAATCACTGCTTATTCCAGAAGTAATGTTAAGATGTTTGAGTTTGATACTGAAAAAGAGGCCAAAGGTGCATTAGAGAAAATCCAAGGTTACAAAATTTTAACTGAAGTTGTTTACTTTAATGACGATTGTTTCGTTGGCGTGCAATAATTTAAATTTGTTGTGGGGATTTTTTGAATGAACGTTCATTAATTTTTTGGTATAATATCCCTTTCTTCAGCAGGTTTGTTTTATAACACGTGTTGTCTTTAAGAGATTCATTCCATAGTTATCAAGTTAAGAGAATAATATAAAAAGACCATCCTTATTCAGTATGCTTCTGAAAATAAAAGGATGGTCATTTCTTTGTCTTCCATGCAGTAATCCCCTAACAAAATAGTATGATGGTTCCGTCTTTGTTTATTTTTCTTTGAAGCGTTTTGTCTTGCAGTTAAGATTTTTCCGCTCTATGGTATAATTTTGATAAATATAATGATAGAGGTGTCCCATGGATAAAAACTTACAAGGTATTGAATATTTGCAGCAAGGAAAAGTGGAAGAGGCTCTAAAGTTATTTTCGGAACGGATTGAAGAGGCGCCGAATGACCCGACGGCTTATATTAATTTTGGCCATGTTCTTTCCGCTGTTGGCGAGCTTGAACGGGCGGAAAGGTTTTATAAAAAAGCGATTGAGCTGGATCCAGCAGCCGGAGCGGCCCATTATGCTATCGGTACATTTTATTACGAACAAGAACGGTTAGAGGAGGCTTGCCGTGAGTTTGAACAAGCGGTAAAGTCTGGTCTTGAAGAAAGTGATGCATTTTTCATGCTTGGCATGACACTTGTACAGCTTGATCAGCCGCTGCTTGCCCTGCCATATTTACAGCGCGCCGTTGAATTAAATGAAGCGGATACGGAAGCGCGCTTTCAATTCGGACTCGCTTTAGCGCAGGCGAAATCTTATGATGAAGCGATCCGTCAGCTGGAGAGAGTGATTGAGGAAGATCCAGGGCATGCGGATGCTCATTACAATCTTGGGGTTGCTTATGCCGGACATTTGGAAGACGCGGAAAAAGCAATGACAATGTTCAATCGTGCACTTGAAATACAGCCGGATCATATGCTTGCTGGGTACGGAAAGAAAATGATTGAAAAAGCCAAGAAAAAGTAAGGAGTGTTCTCCATGGAACAAGAGTCAATGGATTTGTTCACAAACGGGGAAAAGTATGTGAAGGGCCGTCACCTCGTGACGATTTTCCATAATGAAGAAAACTTTTATTCGGTGATGCGTATCCGCGTCACTGAGACAAATGACACATACGAGGAAAAAGAAGCAGTTGTCACCGGCTATTTTCCACAAATTCATGAACAAGAAGTATACACTTTTTATGGCCAATTTAAGGAACATCCGAAATTTGGCCGCCAGTTTCATGCGCGCCATGCCCAAAAAGAGATCCCGCAGACGAAGCAGGGAATTATGACGTATTTATCGAGTGGGTTGTTTCAAGGAATTGGGAAAAAGACGGCGGAAATGATCGTAGAAACGCTCGGTGAGGGAGCGATTTTGAAGATTTTGGATAATCCTGCTGTACTTGAAGACGTGCCGCGCTTGACCGCTGAAAAAGCACAAAAACTGCATGCTGCTCTTCTTGAACATCAAGGGCTGGAGCAGGTGATGGTCGCTCTTAACCAGTACGGTTTTGGGCCGCAGCTTTCTATGAAGATTTATCAGGCTTACCAGCAGCAGGCGATCGAAAACATTCAGAAAAATCCATATCAGCTTGTAGAAGATGTGGAAGGGATCGGCTTCGGACGGGCGGATGAGCTTGGGGCGCAGGTTGGCATTCATGGTGAGCATCCGGACCGGTTGAAGGCAGGCATTTTATTTACAATGGAACAACAATGCATGCAGGAAGGGCACTGTTATTTAGAGGTAGAACCGCTGTTGAAAGGAGTAAAAGCGCTTCTCGAAAAAAGCGGAAAAGGACAAGTGGCCTTTGAAGCGATCGCCAAACAGCTGATTGCTCTTGAAGAAGAGGGGAAAGTCATTGGCGAAGAGCAACGTGTATTTTTGCCTTCTTTATATTTTTCAGAAAAAGGACTCGTAACGAATATCGGGCGTCTGCTTGAACAGACAGAGTATGAGGATCAATTTCCGGAGTCAGAATTTTTACTGGCGCTCGGAAAGTTAGAGGAACGGATAGGCGTACAATACGCTCCTTCCCAAAAAGAAGCGATTCAAACAGCGCTTATGTCTCCGGTGATGCTGTTGACGGGAGGACCCGGCACTGGAAAGACAACGGTAATCAAAGGGATTGTTGAGCTGTATTCGGAACTCCATGGCTGTTCGCTCGATCATAAATCATATGGAAAAGACGAGGTTTTTCCGATTAAACTTGCGGCGCCGACCGGACGGGCAGCAAAGCGGATGGCGGAATCTACGGGACTGCCCGCAGTGACAATTCACCGCCTGCTTGGTTTTAATGGCCAGGAGACGATGGAAGAGGACGAAGGCCGTGAAGTCAGAGGGCGCCTGCTCATAGTTGATGAAACATCGATGGTCGATACGTGGCTTGCCCATCAGCTATTTAAAGCTTTGCCGGATGATATGCAAGTGGTGCTTGTAGGTGATGAAGATCAGCTTCCATCTGTTGGACCCGGCCAAGTACTGAAAGATTTGCTTGCGTCTGGAGTGATTCCGACTGTGAAGTTGACGGATATTTACCGGCAGGAGGAGGGGTCCAGCATCATAGAAATGGCCCATGAAATTAAGAACGGACTCCTGCCATCCGAGTTAACGAAGCAGCAAAAGGACCGTTCATTCATAGCCTGCCGCATTCAGCAAATTCCCGATGTAGTGAAGCAAGTCGTAACTAGTGCGATAAAGAAAGGATTTACGGCAAAAGACATTCAAGTGCTTGCGCCGATGTATAAAGGACCAGCCGGTATCGATCGTCTCAATGAAATTTTGCAGGAAATCTTCAATGCGAATCCGGATGGTTCCCGAAAACAGATTGACTTTGGAGACGTTCATTATCGGATCGGTGATAAGGTGCTTCAGCTCGTCAATCAGCCGGAACAAAACATTTTCAATGGGGACATCGGAGAAGTGGTGTCTATCTTCTTCGCTAAAGAAAATACAGAAAAGCAAGACATGGTCATTGTCTCATACGAAGGAAACGAAGTTACATACACGAGGCAGGATTTAAATCAGATTACCCATGCTTTCTGCTGTTCGATTCATAAATCGCAGGGAAGCGAATTTCCCATCGTCATTTTGCCAGTCGTTAAGAGCTATTACCGGATGCTGCGGCGTAATCTTCTTTATACTGCTATCACGCGCAGTAAACAATTTTTAATTTTGTGCGGAGAAGAAGAAGCATTTCGTATTGGGATTGAACGCAATGATGACCTCGAACGTAAAACATCATTAAAAGAAAAATTGCTTAAAACCCTGGTGGATCATGTTCTAGACGACGAAACAGGGGATTCCATCTTGCTGACAGAAGAAACGATCACTGCCATCGATCCGATGATCGGCATGGAAGACATTACACCTTACGATTTTTTATAAGGACAAAATGTATAAAAATGGGCGGATCCGGGCAACCTGTTTGCCAAAAAGGAAAAATGTGCGAGGTGACGCCCATGATTACGTGTCCGAACTGTAAAAGCAAAGATCTCGGTAAAATCGGTACAACCCAATACTACTGCTGGAACTGCTTCATTGAACTCTCCATTGAACAAAACATTATCTCCGTCCACCAAGTAGAAGAAGACGGCTCCCTAAGTTCCCTAAACGACCTGTTCGAAGAAGATCAAAGAAGAATGGGGTAAAAAGAAAAGGGGAAGACGTCCGCTTATCGGCGACAAGCATAAGACAAGCCAGCTGGAAGGTTGCTCTTTAACCTTCTGGACGGATTGGCTTATGACCTCGAGCCGATGGCGCCTGGAGCTAGACAAGAAAAGCGGAAGCGCTTGTTCTGCCCCGATAAGCAAATAACCTTTTCCCGAGGAAGTCGCTCTTTGACTTCATGGGGAAAAGGTTATTTGACCTCGAGGGGCAAGGCGCTGGAGCTGGATATAAGAAAAGCGGAAGCGCCTGTTCTGCCCTGACAGTTAGGCAAAATCGAAAAAGGCTTGTGAAGACCTCTTCCCTTCACAAGCTTTTTTTCAAGAGTTGATTACACATTTCTCTAGTTATTCAACAAAACCGAAATTTTAATCATATTTTCTACGTGTTCTCCCTTTCTTTTGCTAATCATGAATAAATATGCCGCATCCAGCCGCAAACTAGACAAAATAGTTTGTCAAAGGATGTTGGGTCCGATGGAAAGTAAATTGAAGTTAAAGTGGATTTATTGGGCATGTGCAGGGCTTTTGACGTTATTATCCATATATGTGCTCTATTTGTTAAGCCCGCTGCTTAGTCCATTGTTTCGTGGCTTAGCGTTCAGTCTGATGCCATTTTTATTAGGCGGATTCATTGCCTATTTGCTGCATCCGCTCGTAGAAAAAATGGTCGAGCGGGGTGTTTCACGAACGATAGCTATTGTACTCATTTATATATTGTTTTTTGGTATCATTGGCATCAGTTTATTTAAAGGGATACCGGCATTTATCAATCAGCTGAGGGAGTTATCACAAAGTGCTCCTGAACTTTCACGGTTATATGAAGAACAAATCATTGCTCTTGAGGTAGAAACGCTGAACTGGCCGGATGGGGTGCAGGAAAAGATTCACAATCAAATTATTAGTTTTGAGCGCTGGCTTTCCAGTCTCGTAGAAGTATTTATGAATACACTGATGAAAATGGTTAATTTTTTGTTGCTGCTGGCAATTGTGCCGTTTATTGCTTTTTATTTCTTGAAAGACATCCATCGTGTAAAGAAGGCGGCGTGGAAGCTCACTCCAAGCAAATGGAGGTCACGGGCGCTGCGTTTCGTGAATGAATTAGATTGTTCGCTTGGAGGCTACATTAGGGGGCAGCTCCTCGTCTGTTTTTTAGCAGGGGCAGCATCTGCTTTGCTATTTACGTTTATTGGGCTAAAATATGCTGTTTTACTCGGGCTCATTATTGGTTTAACGAATGTGATTCCATACTTTGGACCAATTATTGGAGCAGTGCCGGCTATTTTTGTTGCCCTGACAATGTCTGTACAAATGGCGATCTACACAGCCATTATCGTATTTATATTACAGTTTATCGAAGGAAACGTGCTGTCCCCATGGATTGTTGGGAAAAGTGTACACCTGCACCCGCTATTTATTATTGGGGCGCTGCTCATTGGAGGCGAAGCAGGAGGCGTTTTTGGCCTAATTGTTGCTGTGCCGGTTCTCATTATTTTCAAAGCAGCCTTTGCCGCAGAAAGACGTGTAAAAGTCCGCCTGCAAAAAGTCCCTCGTTGACAAACACATCTAAAGTTTTTTATAATTCGATATATCTCAACAAATATAAATCAATGATGGATCGAGTATGTTATAGACCGCCCGAGTGCTAAGCGCGTCAGAGAGGAGTTTCCATGGCTGGAAGAAACTCCGGGTGAAGGATAACGGAAAGCTAGTCCGGAGAGCAGTTAATCCCTGCCGTCTGCCGCGTTAAGGCATTTGAGAGATGAATTGGCGAGACTAGTTCATAATCAGGGTGGTACCGCGAGAAGCTTCGTCCCTGTCCAGGGAGTGGGGCTTTTTTTGTTGCCTGAAAATAAAATGTTATTTTTTATCATTAGATTAGGAGGAATGACAAATGAAGTCTTTGACTGGCGCACAAATTCGTCAGAAATTTTTAGAGTTCTTTCAGGAGAAACATCACCGCGTAGAGCCGAGCGCACCGCTCGTTCCGCATGAAGACCCAAGCTTGTTGTGGATCAACAGCGGTGTAGCAACATTGAAAAAATATTTTGATGGCCGGGTGATTCCTGAAAATCCGCGCATCACGAACGCTCAAAAATCCATTCGAACGAATGATATTGAAAATGTCGGGAAAACAGCCCGCCACCATACGTTTTTCGAAATGCTTGGAAACTTCTCGATCGGTGAATACTTTAAAAAAGAAGCAATTCATTGGGCGTGGGAATTTTTAACAGATGAAAAGTGGATGGCTCTTGAGCCAGAGAAGTTGTCTGTTACAATCCATCCGGAAGACGATGAGGCATTTGCGATTTGGCATAAGGAAGTCGGCTTGCCTGAAGAGCGGATTATCCGTTTAGAAGGAAACTACTGGGATATTGGTGAAGGGCCAAGCGGACCAAATACAGAAATTTTTTACGATCGGGGCGAGTCGTATGGAAATGATGAAAATGATCCGGAATTGTATCCAGGTGGAGAGAATGAGCGTTATTTAGAAATTTGGAACCTTGTATTTTCTCAATTTAATCATAACCCAGATGGTACATACACACCGCTTCCAAAGAAGAACATTGATACAGGAATGGGACTTGAGCGGATGGCTTCCGTTATGCAGGAAGTACCGACGAACTTTGATACAGATTTATTTATGCCGATTATTGAAGCAACAGAAGTTATTTCTGGAGAGAAATATCGGAAGGACGCTGAAAAAGATGAAGCATTTAAAGTCATTGCCGATCACATTCGTACGGTTGCTTTTGCAGTAGGAGATGGAGCGCTTCCGTCGAATGAAGGACGTGGATATGTACTGCGCCGCCTGCTGCGCCGAGCAGTCCGTTATGCGAAGAGAATAGAAATTAACCGCCCGTTTATGTTTGAGCTCGTACCGGTTGTCGGTGAGATCATGAATGACTTTTACCCTGAAGTGAAAGCCAAGCAGGAATTCATCCAGCGTGTCATTAAAAATGAGGAAGAGCGTTTCCATGAAACATTGCATGAAGGTCTGGCCATTTTATCTGCTGTGATTCAAACAGCTAAAAATAACGGTTCAGATACGATCGCAGGTGCAGATGTGTTCCGTTTATATGACACATACGGTTTTCCAGTTGAGCTGACAGAAGAGTATGCTGAAGAAGAAGGCATGAAAGTAGACCACGAAGGTTTTGAAAAGGAAATGACGAATCAAAGAGAACGCGCTCGTGCGGCCCGCCAAGATGTGGATTCCATGCAGGTGCAAGGCGGTGTGCTTGGTGACATTAAAGTGGCAAGCGAATTTACAGGGTACGATGAATTAACCGCTGAAGCAACAGTAGAAGCGATCATTGCTAACGGTGAAATAGTGGAAGAGGCACAGGCTGGTGAAGCGGTGCAGCTTATTTTAAGTCAAACACCTTTCTATGCGGAAAGCGGAGGGCAAATCGCTGATAAAGGAATGATCGAATCGGAGCATGGACGTGCGGCTGTTCAAGATGTTAAAAAAGCGCCAAACGGACAACATGTGCAGCACGTTGTTATCGAAAGCGGAAAATTGACAAACGGACAAAAAGTAACTGCCCGCGTTGATGCCTCGTCCCGGACGAAAATTATTAAAAACCATACGGCTACTCACCTTCTTCATCAAGCATTAAAAGACGTATTAGGAACACACGTTAATCAGGCAGGATCCCTCGTTGGACCTGAGCGTCTTCGTTTTGACTTTTCTCACTTTGGGCAGGTGACGCCTGAGGAAATAGAGGAAATCGAAGCGATCGTCAATGAAAAAATTTGGCATAGTCTGTCTGTTAATATCGCTCAAAAGCCGATTGCTGAAGCGAAGAAGATGGGAGCGATGGCGCTGTTTGGCGAAAAATATGGTGACATTGTCCGCGTTGTATCTGTTGGAGATTACAGTTTGGAGCTGTGCGGCGGCTGTCATGTGCCGAATACGTCTATGATCGGCTTGTTTAAAATTGTTTCTGAGAGCGGCATTGGAGCTGGTACGCGCCGTATTGAAGCAGTTACTGGAGAAGCGGCATATGAATTTTTAAACAACCAGGCTGCTTTATTAAAAGAAGCAGCCAACAAGCTGAAAGCGAACCCGAAAGATATCGTTGCAAAAGTGGACAGCTTACAGGCCGAAATAAAAGAGCTGCAGCGCGAAAATGAATCGCTTTCCCAAAAGTTGTCTAACATAGAAGCAGGAAGTCTGCTTGACCGTGTGCAGGAAGCGAATGGAGTGAAGTTTCTCGCTGTCCGCGTTCAAGCGGCCGATATGAACAATTTACGTTCAATGGCAGATGAATTGAAACAAAACCTTGATTCAGGTATCATCGTTCTTGCTGCACCAACAGAGGATAAGGTAAACATCATTGCTGCTGTAACAAAAGATTTAGTGGAGAAAGGATACCATGCCGGCAAGCTGATCAAAGAAGTCGCTTCACGCTGCGGTGGAGGTGGAGGCGGACGCCCAGATATGGCACAGGCGGGAGGAAAGGATCCGGCAAAAACAGAGGAAGCACTCAATTTTGTGGAAGAGTGGATCAAATCCATTTGATTCCATGAAAATTTATTGTACAATGGAAATAACTTGTACAAAAGAGAGTTTTCACTTTCAAGCCTAAAGCGAGGTGCTATTAATGAGCTCTTTTGATCAAACGATGAAATTTAATTTTTCCGAAGAACCGTTTGAGCAGAATGTAGAAGAGGTGCTTTTTAAAGTACATGAAGCTCTGCGGGAAAAAGGATATAATCCAATTAACCAAATCGTTGGCTATTTGCTTTCTGGAGATCCTGCTTATATTCCACGGCATAATGATGCGCGTAACTTGATCCGCAAGCTTGAGCGTGATGAAATCATTGAAGAGCTTGTAAAAACGTATTTAAAACAGCGCCGAGAGGAATAAATATTTATGAGAGTAATGGGGTTAGACGTCGGTTCGAAAACGATCGGCGTCGCTGTCAGCGATGAATTAGGCTGGACTGCACAAGGCATTGAAACTATTCGTATCAATGAAGAGAAGCAGGATTTCGGTTTAAGACGCATTGAAAGCCTGTGTGAAGAATATGAAATTGAAAAATTTGTTGTCGGGCTTCCTAAGAATATGAATAATACAATAGGTCCGCGGGGAGAAGCTTCTAAAAGCTTTGCTAAAAGGCTGGAAAAGCGCTTTTCGCTGCCAGTTGTACTTTGGGACGAGCGGCTGACAACGATGGCAGCGGAAAGAGTGCTGCTCGAAGCAGACGTTACCCGTAAAAAGCGTAAAAAAGTAATCGATAAAATGGCCGCCATGATGATTCTGCAAGGGTTCTTGGACAGCCAAAAATAATGAGGTGGATAAAATGGATCACGGAGAAAAACAAATTACAATTATTGACGAAAATGGAAATGAGCAATTATGCGAAGTGCTTTTCACGTTTGATTCGGATGACTTCGAAAAGTCATACGTGCTTTACTTCCCTGTTGGAGCAGAAGAAGATGATAATGAAGAAATTGAAATTCATGCTTCTGCGTTCATTCCTGGAGAAGACGGAGAAGATGGTGAACTTCAGCCGATCGAATCCGATGAAGAATGGGAATTAATCGAAGAAATGTTAAATACGTTCCTTGATGAAGAAGAGGAAGAGTAAGCATTCTCACTAGTGCTGACAGATTTGAGGCAGCATATTTCAGCCATATAGAAAGCGGCTTTTCTACTTTCAAAGAGCTGTGTGCTGGAGCTGATCAGCTTGCTGGAACTAGAAAAGTATATATTTTCCTATCTTTGAGAAAAAAGGATCGGGGGCTTCCCGATTCTTTTTTTTATGAGATATAGTATAATAAAAAAGCGAAGAAAGGCTCGGTATTTGTTGAAGGGAGTAGGTTTATGTCGAAACAGTCATATATCCAAACGCCTGGGAAAAAGAGGCGTTTGAGAAAAGCGATATTGTTTGCCTTTGTTTCAATTTTTCTCATCATTGGCGGACTGGCAGCAGGTGTTTATTGGTTTGTTCAATCTGCACTTGAACCTGTGAACAAATCAAACCACAAGCCTGTACAGGTAAACATACCGATCGGCTCCAGCTTATCGGTAATTGCAGAGCAGCTGGAGAAAAAGGGCATTGTTAAAAACGCAGAAATCTTTAAGTACTATGTAAAATATAAAGATGAAGATAATTTGCAAGCCGGAGAATATACATTTACACCGAGTATGACAATGGATGAACTGATTCGCAGTTTGAAAACGGGAAAAGTGATCGGCCAAGGTGAAGTGAAGCTGACGGTTCCAGAAGGGTATCAGCTGACACAAATTGCTGCTATTATAAGCAAAGAAACAGGCCGGCCGGCAAATGAGATTTTCCAATTGATGAATGATCAATCCTTTATTAAGGAAATGATGACGAAATATCCTGAGCTGTTGACAGAAGAAATATTAGCTAAAAACATTAAATATCCGCTTGAAGGCTATTTATATCCAGCCACTTATCATTATGGAAGCAAGGAGAAGCCGGTCAAAGAAATAGTGGAAGACATGCTTAAAAAAACGGATAGTGTGCTCGTGCAGTATCGGACATCTATGGCGGCCAAACAAATGACCGTTCATCAATTGCTGACGATGTCTTCTTTAATTGAAGAAGAGGCGACTGAAAAAGCAGATCGCCGCAAAATATCTAGTGTGTTTTACAATCGCTTAGCCATTAATATGCCGCTGCAAACAGATCCCACCGTGCTTTATGCGCTGGGCAAGCATAAAAAACGCGTACTTTATGAGGACTTAAAAGTTGAATCGCCGTACAACACTTATAAGGTGAAAGGGTTAACACCAGGACCGATCGGCAATAGTGGTATATCATCTATGGAAGCGGCTTTAAATCCGGAAGACACGGAATTCCTCTATTTTCTTGCTTCGCCGTCAGGAGATGTGTATTACACGAAAACATTGGAAGAACATAACAAACTGAAGGAAAAATATATTACGAGTTATCACGATAAACAAAGGTAGCAAAAACGGTTCTAACTAGCGTTTTATGAGAGAAACATCGCTTTTCTTTCTCTGTTGTGGTAAAATAGTTCAAGTGTTTTTCAGGAAAGAAAGATGAATAAAGGATAAACAAGCAGAAAGCTGATAGGCTTTCTTCTTTTTCTTGTTATTTAGGAAATGAAACGTTTGAAGGCTGTGAATCACTTTATAAATAAGGGGAATGTCATGGACAACATTATCCATAAGTATATAGAATCATTAATTAAAGACCGTTCAGGCCTTATCTCGGAAATGGAAGCCATTGCCCGGGAGCAAGGTGTCCCGATTATGGAGGCGGCTGGAATCGAAGCGTTGCTGCAAATTATGCGTATCCAGCAGCCGCGAAGAATTTTAGAGATTGGCACAGCGATTGGTTATTCTGCTTTGCGAATGGCTCAGGCTCTTCCAAATGTGGAGATTGTCACGATCGAGCGGGATGAACAGCGTTATCAGCAGGCGATTGATTATATTAGCCGCTCAGGTAACAAAAGCCGGGTGACTGTCCTATTCGGGGATGCCCTTGAATTAGCAGCGGAAGCAGGAGAAAAAGGGCCGTATGATGCTATCTTTATTGATGCAGCGAAAGGACAGTACACAAAATTTTTCGAAAGCTATTCAGCCTTTTTAACAACGAATGGAACGGTCTATACGGACAATGTTTTATTTAAAGGCTACGTTGCTGGAATACCAGCTGAATCAAAACGTATCAACAATTTAGTAAAAAAAATTCAATCTTACAATGAGTGGCTGATGAATCACCCAGACTTCGATACAGCAATTATTCCGGTTGGAGACGGATTGGCTATCAGCCGTAAAAGAGGTGGAGAGTAACATGAAAAAACCAGAATTGCTCGTCACGCCACATAATGTGGAGTCAATCGAGCTGCTTGCCGAAGCAGGCGCTGATGCATTTGTCGTTGGAGAACAGCGGTACGGATTACGCTTGGCAGGAGAATTTAATCGAGAGAACGTGAAACAAGCGATCGAGATTGCCCATACGAAAGGAAAGAAAGTATACGTGGCGATGAATGCGATCTTTCATAATGAAATCGCTAATGAACTAGATGATTATGTTGCTTTTGTTAAAGAAGCGGGTGCCGATGCAATTATTTTTGGCGATCCGGCTGTCTTAATGTCCGTCCGAGCGGCTGCTCCAGACATGCCGCTGCACTGGAACACAGAAACAACGGCTACGAACTATTTTACTTGCAACTACTGGGGACAGCGTGGAGCGGTAAGGGCTGTTCTTGCTCGTGAATTAAGCATGGATGCTGTGATTGAAATAAAAGAGAATGCCGAAGTAGCGATTGAAGTGCAAGTACATGGCATGACATGTATGTTTCAGTCTAAACGGCCGCTTTTAGGTCATTATTTTGAATACCAAGGAAAAGTAATGGAAATTGAAAATCGCAAAGAAGCCAAAAATATGCTTTTATATGATGAAGAACGTAACAATAAGTACCCAATTTTTGAAGATAAAAATGGTACTCACATTATGAGCCCGAACGATATCTGTATCATTGATGAACTTGCAGACCTTATCGAGGCAGAGGTTGACAGCTTCAAAATTGACGGCCTGCTTCATTCACCAGAATATTTGCTTGACGTAACAAAATTTTACCGTCAAGCGATTGATTTATGCTCAGACCATCCGGAAGAATATGAAGACGTAAAAGAAGATCTGTTAGAAAAAGTGGAAGCGATGCAGCCAGAACATCGTCCATTAGATACAGGCTTTTACTTTAAAGAGACGGTCTATTAAAAAAGCTATGTTAATGACTACTGTTGATTGGAGCGAAAGACGCGGAACCCCTGCGGAAATCAACAGACAAGTTTAACAAAGACATTAAAAAAGGAGGAACAATCGTGGATGCGATCAGAAATGATAATATTTCAACTATCGTGGATGGCAAAAGAGTCATTGTAAAAAAACCAGAACTTTTGGCACCGGCCGGCACGCTTGAAAAATTAAAAATTGCCATTCATTATGGAGCAGATGCTGTGTATATCGGTGGCCAAGAATACGGTCTACGTTCAAATGCCGGCAACTTCACACTTGAGGAAATGAAAAAAGGGGTGGAATTTGCTGAGAAATACGGAGCGAAAATATACGTGACAACAAATATTTATGCTCATAATGAAAATATGGAAGGTCTAGAAGACTATTTGCGCGGACTGCAGGAAGCTGGCATTACCGGAATTATTGTAGCCGACCCGCTTATTATCGAGACGTGCCGCCGTGTGGCACCGAAAGTCGAGGTGCATTTGAGCACCCAGCAATCTTTGTCTAACTGGCGTGCCGTTCAGTATTGGAAAGAAGAAGGACTGCACCGTGTCGTTCTTTCTCGTGAAACGACTGGTGAAGAAATGCGTGAAATGAAAGAGAAAGTGGATATTGAAATAGAAACATTTATTCACGGAGCTATGTGTATAGCTTACTCAGGCCGCTGTGTGCTCAGTAACCATATGACTGCTCGTGATTCGAACCGTGGCGGGTGCTGCCAGTCATGCCGTTGGGACTATGATCTTTATTCTTTAGAGGAAAATGGAGAGCAGGCATTATTCTCTGAAGAAGATTCCCCGTTTGCGATGAGCCCGAAAGATTTAAAGCTTGTTGAATCCATTCCACAGATGATTGAACTAGGTATTGACAGCTTAAAAATCGAAGGCAGGATGAAATCGATCCATTATATTGCTACTGTCGTTAGCGTATATCGTCAAGTCATTGATGCGTACTGTGCTGACCCGGAAAACTTTCAAATTAAGCAGGAGTGGCTCGACGAACTTGAAAAGTGTGCGAATCGCCCAGCAGCTCCAGCTTTCTTTGCGGGCACACCAGGAATGGAAGAGCAGTTGTTTGGTGTTCATGGCAAAAAAGCGTCTCATGACTTTGCGGGTCTTGTTCTCGACTACAATGAGGAAACGCAAATGGTGACTTTACAGCAGCGGAATTTCTTCCGTCCTGGAGACGAAATCGAATTTTTCGGTCCGGAAATCACTAACTTCAAACAGAAGGTTAATAGGGTTTGGGACGAAAAAGGAAATGAATTAGATGCGGCTCGTCACCCGCTGCAAATTGTTCGTTTTAAAACAGAAAAACCAGTGTATCCGAATAATATGATGCGGAAAGAACTTGTGTAACATGTATGGCTAAGGGCCGGCCGGCGGAAGGAAATCCTGTATGGCCGGCTCCTGTTAAAGGAGCAGGGTGAAGTGACATTTGTAAGAGTGTGTTCATCTAGTGGAAACAAAAATCTAAACAGTTCTTGAATAAACCGTTATTTTATAGTATCTTTTTATGAAACAGACATAATCTTTTAAAAACAAAGGCTGTCTCAATCATTGGAGCGGACTTGCGGTGCGTTCATATATAGGGGAAAATGCTTTCGCTATATATGAGTACGTCAATAGCTGCTTCAAACGAGGCAGCCTGCTCATGTTTATTTGTTTTCCTTTATGAAGGAAGACGCGAGATGAAAAGGAGTGGAAGGGACTTGTCAACAGAAAAAGTATATCCTATGACCAAAGAGGGGAAAGAAAAGCTAGAGCAGGAACTGGAATATTTAAAAACAGTGAAACGTAAAGAGGTAGTAGAAAGAATTAAAATTGCCCGCAGTTTCGGTGATTTATCGGAAAACTCTGAATACGATTCAGCAAAAGAAGAACAAGCCTTTGTTGAAGGGCGCATTGGTACAATTGAAGCGATGATCCGCAATGCAGAAATCATTGAAGAGGACAACAGCAATGTTGTTTCTTTAGGAAAAACGGTCGTTTTTGTTGAGCTGCCTGATGGAGAAGAAGAAGCATATACGATTGTCGGAAGTGCTGAAGCTGATCCGTTTGAAGGCAAGATTTCAAACGATTCCCCGATCGCGAAGAGCTTGCTCGGCAAGGAAGTAAACGATGAAGTTGTCGTGCAAACACCTGGTGGAGAAATGAAAGTGAAAATTGTCTCAATTAAATAATTAAATTCAAAAAGCGTTAAAGGGATAGGCCTTTAGCGCTTTTTTCAATCAAAATGGCTTCATGTTCCAACGAAGTCATGATAAAATGTAGAATGATGCCAAAGAGAAAGGAGTTGTATCATGGCACAGTCAACACGTGCAGGAAGAAAATCTAAACGAAGAAAAACAAACCGAATCTTAAATACTGCCATTGCGGTGGTCGTTCTTTTAATCATTATTGTCGGCTTTACCATTTTTTCTGGTGGTGAAAAAGAAGAAGTATCGCAGCCGCCAGTAAAGAAGGAAGAAACGCAGCAGCCTGCAGGTAACGAAGAAGATGAACAGCCGGCTGATATAGAAGCAGACACGACTTCTCAAGTGGAAGAAGAAGAAGAGGAAAAGGACGAGCAGGAAGCAGTCGTTGAAAAAGAAAGCGACGAGCCGAACGTTGAGAAAGAAATTACTAATCCCAACTGGACGGGGGCTGGTACTTCACAATCCGGTCAGCATACGTCTTCATTCGATACGTCTTCAGTCGATTGGCAAGAAAAAACGGCTGCCTTATCGTATGCAACAGGTATTCCACAAGAAGAAATGACTGTATGGTACATTAGCGGAGACGGGCCAAAGGGAGCCATTGGAACGGTTTCCCCGAAAAGTGACAAGAATGATGCCTACCGTGTATATATTAGCTGGGTGGACGGTGAAGGCTGGAAACCGACTAAAGTATATAAGCTGAAACACAATGATAAAGGCCGTTAAACGGTAAAGGGGATTCGCGTGATCGCGAGTCCCCTTTACTTTTTTGCTGATTCTAAGCGGCTGCCTTCCGCTTTTCTTTGGTCTAGCTGCAGCGCCTAGCTCCTCGAGTCAAATAACCTTCCCCCAATGAAGTCAAAGAGCGGCTTCTTTGGGGGAAGAACATTTGCCTGTCGGAGCAGAACAGGCGCTTCCGCTTTTCTTTTCTTATTTCATTTTAAAGTGAACGACTGCTGAATAGTGTCTGCGTCCGTCTGTGTCGATTTGCATTTGGTGAGAGACGGAATGAACGCCGAGGAGGATTGCCCGGTTTTGTTCAACTTTTTCGGCGATCTTTTTTTCCAATGAAACGAGGTCGCCCGCTTCAAAAAGTTCAATTTTATCTTCAATTAAATCGAGTTGAAACAACATGGATTTACTCCCTTCAAGTTGAAATCATACTTTTTATGTACATGTGGTGAGCTGTCTTCTTTCGCTTAAAGCTGGCAGCTCTAATAGACGGTACTCTCATTAATATAGTATACTGCGGACGGCAGAGGTGGTACAAGTCATCTCTTGCTTAGCACAACTTTTCATCCTTGTTTAAAGGTGAACTGTGTCCGTCTGGATTTTCTCGTTCAGAAAAGCAATAAACGAAAAAACGGGCAAGCGATTCAATGGAAAAAGTGCTAGAATGAAACAGGTAAATGTGAAGAAAATGGAGGACTCACTAATGAAAATAGCAATTATTGGGGCAATGGAAGAAGAAGTAGTTATTTTGCGTGAAAAAATGGAAAATCGCCAAGTAGAAACGATCGCTAATAGTGAATTTACAACAGGAACACTCAATGGTGCGGAGGTTGTTTTGCTGAGATCTGGTATTGGAAAAGTGAATGCGGCGATGACAACTGCTATTTTGCTGCACCATTTTAAACCAGATGCTGTCATTAATACGGGGTCAGCCGGAGGACTTGATCCGAAATTAAACGTTGGTGACGTGGTGATTTCTACGGAAGTTCGTCATCACGATGTCGATGTGACGGTATTTGGCTATGAATATGGTCAAGTACCTCAGCTGCCCGCGGCTTTTAAAGCCGATGAAAGGCTGATTGATATTGCTGTAGGCTGTATTGCAGAAGAAAAGGAGGTACAGGTTGTCCAAGGATTGATTGCAACAGGTGATTCGTTTATGAACGACCCGGAACGTGTACTTTCAATAGGAAAGAAATTTGAAGGGCTTCAGGCCGTTGAAATGGAAGCAGCGGCCATTGCACAAGTCGCTCATCAATTCGGTGTACCATTCGTTATTATCCGCTCAATTTCAGATATTGCCGGCAAGGAATCTAATATTTCATTTGAACAGTTCCTGCCGAAGGCCGCCCGCCATTCTGCTAACTTTGTTATGAGCATCGTTGATCAATTGGCCTAACAGTAAAGTGTGAAGAATTTGTGAAAACGGTGCTACAGATTCTCTAATTTGTGGTACATTATATAGTAAATAGCTTTCACGAGTACGTAAGGAGTGAAGAATGATGGTCATGATGATTATGGGATTGCTGCTTGCTACGATTATGGGTGTACTAGTCTCCATCACAATTGATTAATAAGAAAAGCGGAAGCGCCTGCTCTGCTCCGACAGGCAAATGTTCTTTGCTCAAAGAAGTCGCCCTTTGACTTCATTGAGCGAAGGTTATTTGACCCGAGGAGCAAGGCGCTGCAGCTAGACAGAAGAAAAGCGGAAGCGCCTGCTCTGCTCCGACAGGCAGATGTTCTTTCACTTGGAGCAGAACAGGCGCATGATCGTTCTCGAAAAGCAAATATTACTTTTCAGAAAAAACCGGCTCTAGGCCGGTTTTTTAGATCTTTAATTTCCATGACCTTTTTCTTCTCGATAAAATTCGTGAAACATTTTCATGAGGGCGCGTTTTTCAATGCGTGATACATAACTGCGTGAAATGCCAAGTTCCTTGGCAATTTCACGTTGTGTTTTCTCCTCGTTTTGGTTTAATCCAAAACGGGCGATGATCACTTCCTGTTCCCGTTCATCGAGTACTTTCATAAATTTTAACACTTTTTTTAGTTCGATGGTCAGCAAAATATGCTCAAGTACATCTTCATCTTCCGATTTTAAAATATCAAGCAGATTAATTTCATTCCCTTCTTTGTCATGGCCGATCGGATCTTGAAGAGATACATCCTTTTTCGTTTTCTTTAAAGCGCGCAAATGCATTAAAATTTCATTTTCGATACATCGAGCCGCGTAAGTGGCAAGTTTCGTGCCTTTTCCGCCTGAATAGCTTTCAATACCTTTAATTAAACCAATTGTGCCGATAGAAATTAAATCTTCCGAATCTTCTCCGGTATTTTCAAACTTTTTGACGATATGCGCAACGAGCCGGAGGTTGTGCTCGATCAATTTGTTGCGCGCATCCATGTCGCCTTCCGCCATTTTTTCTAAGTATAGTTTTTCTTCTGCGGGGGACAGCGGCTGGGGAAAGGCATTGTTTTTTACGTATGACACGAAAAAAAGCAATTCTTTTACGGCGTATGACAAAGCAGCAAGAATGCTGAACATCAGCCAGCCTCCTTTCTGTAAATCCGCTATTGTCTAAGTGTATGAAAGGAAAGCGCAAGATTTGCCTGTCCCCTCCATATTTCAGATTTTAAAGCGTGAATAAACTACAGTATGGGAAGAATAGAGAACGTGGACAAGGAGCTCTCTGGTAAGCGGCTGACACTTTTGTTTACAGTGCAGTCAAGAGTGGCGGTAAATAGGAAGAGGAATGAATGGTTACATTGAAATTAAAATAACCCCAGGGGGTTCCTGGGGGCTTTACACTTTCTTTAGTTTGAATGGACTGACCATTAATAAAGATAAACAGATAATGATGACCATAAATGACGGCATTGGTAAATAAGGGATGGTTAAATAGCTGAGTGTAAGCAGGCATCCGGCTGCTGTGATTGGAAGTCCGTGGAAGTAACCGTTGTTTTCAGAGATGTTGAAGCGAGCTAGCCTGAAAGCTCCACAGCCGATATAGAAAACAGTGAAGAATGAGCCTGGGAAGCCGAATTCAGATAAAATACCTGTATAAAGCAGCAAAGCAGGAGCGACTCCAAATGAAATAATGTCACACATAGAATCCAGCTGCTTGCCAAGTTCAGATTCGATATTCAATTTGCGGGCGATCATTCCATCAAATCGATCAGCTAAAGCAGCGACAAAAATAAGCAGCAGGCCAAGATGATATTGTCCATGCATCGTCATTAAGATGGAAAAGCCGCCTAAAGCTAAATTACCTAATGTCAGCACATTGGCAGTTTGCGCTTTTACTTTCTTAATTGTGGTATCTATCACTTGAGAAATAAACAAATTTACACTCTCCTCGGATTTAGCAGGAAATCTGCTGATAGTTTATTATATAATAATATTTTAGCGATGATCTATTATACCATAAAGTGGATGAAGTTTTAAATTTTTTTGGAGGTTACATTGTGCGACGGCAATTATATCGTTTTTTGATCGAGTTAACAAATAAAAGATGGTCATCCTGGCTCATTCGACGATACACAAGCTCTTCCTTAAGCAAGCCGATGATTCGCTCGTTTATAAAGATTTATCGGGTGAATGAAAAGGAAATGGCTCATTCAGTGAAGAACTATCGGACGCTTCATGATTTTTTTATACGTGAGCTGTTGCCTGAAGCAAGAACAATTCATTACGGGCATAGACACGTTGTCAGCCCTGTGGATGCTGTGCTTGCAGAGGCAGGATCAATTATGGGCGGCTGTGAGATTGTTGTAAAAGGAAAGTCTTATTCTGTCACCGAAATGCTTGGAAGCCGTGAAAAAGCGGCCAGCTACGAAAAAGGCACGTTTCTCGTTCTTTATTTAAGTCCGAGCCACTATCACCGGATTCACAGCCCCATTGATGGGCGTGTAGTGGATGAATGGACACTAGGCAGGTATTCCTATCCGGTAAATGCATATGGGCTAAAATATGGCAAGGCGCCGCTTTCGAAGAACTACCGCGATATAACTGAACTTGCATTTGATTCGGGAAACATGGCTGTAGTGAAAGTAGGAGCGATGTTTATTAACTCGATTGAACGTTCTCACGATCGGTCAGTATGGAAGCAGGGGGAAGAAGTAGCTTACTTCAACTTCGGTTCCACAGTTGTTCTTTTATTTGAGCCGGATACGTTTAAATTAAATGAACAATTGACCATTCCGTGTGAGGTAAAAGTCGGTGAAAAAATCGGTACATTGATTAAGAGTGTTTAAAATAAACTTTGTTGACAATAAAAAAAAGCACTGCTTGAGCGAGTGCTTTTTATTAGCATGCTTTTACTTGATGATAGAGGGCTCTCTTTTTTAATTCATCTTCAATTAATGAGATAAAGTCACGACTAAGGCCAAGTTTACAAGCTTTCGTATAAGTTTCTAAGAGTAAGTCATCTGAAAGGCGGTTCATTAATCGTTCACCTCCAGTAAATTAAATGGTCTATAATTAGTAAAGTTGCATAGGATGTTAGGTTGAAGTATCTTACTACCTCACTTTACTAAATATAAACAAAAAGAACAAGTGTTCCTTTATCCACAGAAGGACGTGGATAAATTGTGGACAGGTTGTGTTTAAGTGATAAAAAATAGCCAAAAGCTAGAAGGATAATGTGTATAAAGTTATCCACAATAAAAAAATTAAAAATATGTCGAAAAATTTTTTGGTATATTTATAAAAGTAAAAACTTGGCGTTATATGTTTTGCTTTGTCACAATAGCCAAAATCCGCTATGATAAAAGCAATGAAAGCGGAAAGAACGGGGTGCAGGGTATTGTTAAAGAAATTTTTACCGAGCAAGCATGTTAAAAGTATTTTTCATATTACACCGCAGGATTTGACAGCCCGAGGAATAAAAGCGATTATTACCGATTTAGATAATACGCTCGTTGCCTGGGACCGTCCGGATGCAACACCAGAATTATTAGAATGGTTCAAGGAAATGAGAGAGGCAGGCATTAAGGTGCTGATTGTTTCTAACAATAATAAAAAACGTGTCAGCACGTTTTCTCATCCAATTGATATTCCGTATATTTTTGAAGCCCGTAAACCGATGGGCAGGGCGTTTCGTCAAGCGGTAAAAATATTAGGTGTCAAGAAGGAAGAGACCGTTGTGATCGGCGATCAGCTGCTGACAGATATATTTGGCGGCAATCGCAATGGTTTTTACACCATTTTAGTCGTGCCGGTCGCACAGACTGACGGTTTTTGGACAAAATTCAACCGCCGGATTGAACGGAGAATCATGAATTTTTTTAAACGAAAAGGTTTAATTCAATGGGAGGAAAATAAGTGAATAACGAAAAAATTATGTGTACAGGGTGCGGCATCGACGTACAGACGGAAGATCCAAAAGGACTTGGCTATGCGCCGGCTTCCGCCCTTGAAAAGGAAGCGGTTGTCTGCCAGCGCTGCTTTCGCTTAAAGAATTATAATGAAGTGCAGGATGTTTCTTTAACAGATGATGATTTCTTAAAGATTTTAAACACACTTGGACAAACGGACAGTTTAATTGTTAAAATCGTCGACATTTTTGATTTTAACGGCAGCTGGCTTCCGGGGCTGCATCGTTTTGCCGGAAGCAACCCCGTTCTTCTAATTGGCAACAAAGTCGATCTTCTTCCTAAATCAGTGAAAAAGAACAAGTTAATTAATTGGATGAAACAGGAAGCGAAAGAACTTGGCTTAAAACCGGTCGATGTGCTGCTCGTCAGTGCGGCTAAAGGAGAGTCTATAGGAGAAGCCATACAAGCGATCGATTATCATCGAAAAGGGAAAGATGTCTACATAGTCGGATGTACAAATGTGGGCAAGTCAACGTTTATTAACCGAATTATTAAAGAAGTGACAGGGGAAAAAGATGTCATTACTACTTCTCACTTCCCGGGCACAACACTTGATATGATCGAAATACCACTTGATGATGGCCATTTTCTCGTGGATACACCAGGGATTATTAATCATCATCAAATGGCCCACTTTGTAGATAAGAAAGACTTGAAATACATTACACCTAAAAAAGAAATTAAGCCAAAAATCTTTCAGCTGAACGAACAGCAAACTTTGTTTTTTGGCGGTCTTGCCCGCTTTGACTATCTTTCAGGCGGCCGTCGATCCTTCACCTGTCATGTATCGAATGAATTAATGATTCATCGGACGAAGCTGGAAAAAGCGGATGAATTATATAGTATGCATGCTGGAGAATTGCTCACTCCGCCGCGAAGAGAAGAGATAGAAGAGTTTCCAGAGCTTGTCCGCCATGAATTTATGGTGAAAGAAGGAAAAATGGATGTAGTCTTTTCTGGACTTGGCTGGGTGACGATCAATGAACCAGGTGCCAAAGTAGCTGCTTATGTACCAAAAGGAGTCAGTGTTTTTCTGCGGAGATCTTTAATTTAAAGGCTATCGTTGATTTGTTGATTGGAACGGAAGGTGCGAGACTCCTGCGTGCGGGAAAAGCGTGTCCACGGGAGACCCCGCAGGAGCGGCAGCGAAAATCACAGATATCTTTAACAAAGTCGATTTAAAAGAAGGTGAAAATGAATGAAAAAGTTATTTGGAGTTATAGGAGACCCGATTGCTCATTCGATGTCGCCTCTGATGCATAACGATGCCTTTGGCCGGCTCGGCATTGATGGATATTATCAGCCTTTTCATGTAAAACCGGATGATCTAGAAGCGGCCGTTCGCGGTATGAAAGCGATTGGTGTGCAAGGATTTAACGTAACGATCCCTCACAAATCGGCCATTATTCCGCTGCTTGACCAAGTAGATCCACTGGCACGGGCAATCGGTGCTGTTAATACAGTTGTCCGTGAGCAGAATGGCTGGACGGGTTACAACACCGATGGAATGGGATTTGTCCGCGGACTTCGTGAGGCATACGGGGAACCTCTTGAAGATAAGCGGGTATTATTGATCGGTGCAGGAGGTGCCGCGCGTGCCATTTACTATACCCTTGCTTCTGAGAATGTGAACCAGATTGACATTGCCAATCGAACGCTTGAAAAAGCATCCGTTCTTGTCGATAACTGTCCTTATCCGGTTGCGAGTAAAGTGCAAACAACAGATGAAGCGGCAAAACAGCTGGATGTTTATGATATTGTGATTCAAACAACGTCCATCGGCATGACACCGCTTATTGAGGAAAGTCCGCTGTCAATGGCTAACATGAAGCCAGGTGCGTTTGTTTCGGATATTATTTATAATCCTTTGGAAACGAAGATACTAAAAGATGCAGAAGAACGAGGTGCCCGTATTCAAAACGGATTGAAAATGTTCGTGTATCAAGGCGCACTGGCATTCGAAAAATGGACAGGCCAAACGCCTGATATTGATTCAATGGAAGAAATTGTACGTCATCAATTGGGAGGAAGTTATGTTAACAACTAAGCAAAAAGCATTTTTACGTTCAAAAGCTCATCACCTGGACCCTATTTTCCAAGTGGGAAAAGGCGGAGTGAATGAAAATATGATTAAACAAATTGCGAATGCCCTAGAGGCCCGCGAACTCATTAAAGTGAGCATATTACAAAATTGCGGGGAAGATAAACATGAGGTGGCAGAACAATTAACAAAGGGAGCCCGTGCAAAGCTTGTACAGGTCATTGGCAGCATTATTGTCCTGTATAAAGAATCTAGGGAAAATAAAAAGATTGAGCTGCCGCGATGAAGAAAAGAACAGGTATTTTAGGAGGCACATTTAATCCTCCGCATTTTGGTCATTTAATTATAGCAAATGAAGTGTTAGAGGCGCTTGATTTAGATGAAATCCGCTTTATGCCCAACCATATTCCGCCGCATAAAACGATCGCTGAACATATTCACGATGATGACCGGATCCGCATGCTCCAAGCAGCGATCGACGGACATTCGCGTTTTTCTCTGGAATTAACGGAAATGGAGCGAAAAGGGACTTCCTACACATTTGATACAATGAAATGGTTAAAAGAGAAGGAACCGGAAACAGAGTTTTATTTTATCATTGGCGGGGATATGATTGAATATTTACCGAAGTGGCATAAGGTGGATGAACTGTGCCGTATGATCACGTTTGTCGGTGTGCGCCGGCCGGGATATTCAACGACAACCCCCTATCCGGTCGTGCTGATTGAAACGCCTGAAATTCATCTTTCTTCTTCGATGCTAAGAAAAAGAGCGGCAAATGGAGGCACATTGCGTTATTTGATGCCGGAAAAAGTAATGGCTTATATAAAGGAGAATCGCTTATATGGAACGTGAAAAGGCGCTCTCACTCGTCAAGGAACAAATAACAGAACATCGCTACAATCATACGCTTGGCGTCGTAGAAACGGCTGTTGCGCTCGCTCAGAGGTACGGGGCCGATGTGAAAAAAGCGGAGCTTGCTGCTATTTTTCATGACTATGCTAAATTTCGTCCGAAAGAGGAAATGGCGGCAATTATTAAGCAGCAAAACATGGATCCGCAGCTGTTGGCGTTTCATTCAGAGTTATGGCATGCCCCGGCAGGTGCCTATTTAGTGGCAAAAGAAGCTGGTATCGAAGATGAGGCTATTTTAGACGCTATCCGCTTTCATACGTCGGGAAGAGTGGGCATGACACAGCTTGAAAAAATCGTTTATGTGGCTGACTACATCGAACCGGGCCGTCATTTTCCAGGTGTGGAAGAGGTACGCGAATTAGCAGATAAAGATTTAGATGCAGCGCTGATCCAGGCGCTGAAAAACACGATTCAGTTTTTAATGAAGAAAAATCAACCGGTTTATCCGGATACTTTTCATACGTACAATGATTTGACAATGAAGAAGGGGGACACAAATTGATGGATCAACCCGAAATTTTACAAAGAGTCGCTGCGGCGGCAGATGATAAAAGAGCGGAAAATATCGTCGTTTTAAATATGCAGGGAATTTCACTAATGGCTGACTATTTCATGATTTGCCACGGGAATTCTGATAAGCAAGTACAAGCTATTGCCCGTGAGGTTAAAGAGCAGGCAGAGGAATTAGGATATCAGATAAAACGCATGGAAGGGTTTGACGAAGCGCGGTGGGTACTCATTGACCTTGGCGATATTATCGCCCACGTATTCCATCGTGATGAGCGGCTTTATTACAACCTAGAACGGCTTTGGGGAGATGCGCCTGAACTTGATGTGCAGGGCGAGCTGCTTACATGACATATGAACGCTTTGCTCATATATACGACTTTTTAATGGGGGATGCGCCGTATGAAGAGTGGATGGTTTTTTTTCAGCGGCATGCATCTGCGCTGTCCGGAAAAGAGGTATTGGATCTGGCCTGCGGCACAGGTGAATTCACTTGGCGTCTCGCAGAAGCGGGCTGGGAGGTAACAGGCGTTGATTTATCAGACAGCATGCTTTTCGTGGCCCGTCAAAAAGCGGAGGAAAAAAACTTGTCCATTCCATTATTTCAGCAAGATATGAGAGAGTTAGAAGGAATTGGCCCGTTTGATGTCATTACTATTTTCTGCGACTCCCTTAATTATTTATTGGAAAAAGAAGACGTGAAGCGTACATTTGAAAGTGTATATAGGCAGTTAAAACCAGGCGGCCTGTTTTCATTTGATGTCCATTCCTTGTATAAAATGCGACATACTTTTAAAGATGGCACCTTCACAGCAGTTGATGAAGAGATCTCGTACATTTGGAACTGTTTTGACGGTGAACAGCCTGATAGTATTGAGCATGAACTAACTTTCTTTGTTCATGACGAGGAAACAGATCAGTATGAGCGGTTTGATGAGCTGCATACTCAGCGTACCTTTGCACCTGAACAATATGAAGTATGGCTTCAGGAATCTGGGTTTATTGACATTCAAATCACCGCCGACTTTACTGAACAGCCGCCGGAAGAAACAAGTCAAAGAATATTTTTTGTGTGCAGAAAATAATTTCTCGCACATCCATCAGGGCAGACTATAGCGGCTCTGCGGAAAGTGAGAAGGAGAGGCTTGAATGAAATGGGCCTCTCCTTTTTTATGGCTGTGTTAATGACACTTGTTGATGAAAGCGGAAATCAATAGGTAGTTTAACAAATTTTTTTGTGAAAAATAAAGGGTTTATCTATCTGACGGCGAATGGTTATTAAGGGATTCCAAATTGTGCCGTTGTTTCCTGTTTATCTTCCGCGAATTTTTCATGTGTAGCTTGAAACAGCTTCGTGAACATGTCCCCGGTTTCTGCTTCTAAGACAGCAATGCCTTTGCCTGTTACCCCGCCTTTCACACATACTTTTTCCTCTAGCTGTGCCAGTGTATATTCCCTTTGTTTAAATAATTCACCGAGCCCGGCAAGCATGGACTCTGCTAGTTTTTCCGCTGTTTGTGCGTCCATTCCTGTTGTTTCTGCCCCTTCAATGAACTTTCTCGTTAAAAAGCTGATAAATGCTGGACCACAGCTGACAAGGTCCGATGCCGCACGGGTGATAGACTCATCAATTTCTACTGCTTCCTCACATAATTGATCCATTCGCTTTTTCATTTCTGCTTTCCAATCACTTCTGCATTTTTTGCCGTACGTATAAAGTACAGTGCCTGACAACACCTTATTTGTAATGCTGGGAATCATCCGCATGCATGAGCATGGCAAAATTGATTCCAGCTGGGCGGTGCTGACGGGGCTTGTAATCGATACGACACATTGCTCAGGACGAAATAAAGGCCGAACACTTTCGAGAAGCGGGTAAATATCGTGAGGTTTGACGCAAATAAATAAAATATCACACGTCTTCACAAGCTCAGAAACTTCGCTGCAAACGGTCATTCCTAGATGCCTTTTTTGGATGCGCTGCGCTTTTTCGATCGTTCTATTCATAATGAAGAGGTCTGCAGCAGCAGCAGCTTTGGATGCAACTAATGCGTCAATTAAGATTTCCCCCATATTGCCTGTTCCGATTACTCCTATTTTCATTTAGAAATCCCCCTTATCCCCGATCTATTTAATTAACCGCCAACAGGGAAAGAAAGCCTCGCTGATGGAAGTTTCATTTTATAAATCCGCTTTTACAATGTATGAAAAAAAATTTAGTTTATGAAAAAGAGGTGTAAAAGGTTGGATATAAAAGCTTTCATAGAAAAATATAAAATATATTTTCTTATAGGTACAGCGCTTGCGGCAATTGGCCTTTATCAGCTGACTGAGGAAGAAGAACCGCTTTCAAAAGAGCCCTTTGTGATGGAAGAGTCAATCCCAGCAGAAAAAAAACCTGCCTCTCCCTTACAGGAAAAGCCGCAGGAGCCCGCTGGTTTGATGGTCGATATAAAAGGAGCTGTTGCAGTTCCAGGGATTTATTCTTTGAAAAACGGCGATCGGATCAACGATGCAGTAGCAAAAGCGGGCGGCTTTCAAAAAGATGCCGATCGGACGGTGATCAATCTAGCGCAAAAGCTCCAAGATGAAATGGTTATTTACGTACCGCTCATCGGAGAAGAGCCCCCTGACAACATATCTGCTGGAATGCCGGGAGAAAGTGTCGGAGGAAGCCTAGGGGAAGGCGGCGGGAGCAGTGGGGGGATTAATATAAATACAGCCGCTGCCAGGGAACTTCAGGAGCTGCCGGGCATAGGGGAGGCAAAAGCACAGGCGATTATTGATTATCGGGAAACGACAGGACCATTTTCAAAACCAGAAGATTTAAAAAACGTTTCGGGTATCGGGGAAAAGACGTTTGAAAAGCTAGAACCGCTCATTGTTGTTCATTAATTAGGATTGACGGACCTCTTTTGTTGCCGCTACACTAAAGAAAATGAAAAACATTGAGGAAAGAGTGAAAATGGATGACTAGAAAGAGTTGGGATGAGTATTTTTTAGATATTGCGGATGTGGTTTCTACCCGTTCGACATGCACTCGTCTGCATGTCGGCTGTGTAATCGTGAAAGATAAACATATTGTGGCCACTGGTTATAATGGCTCTATTCATGGGCATGAACATTGCGAAGAAGAAGGGTGTTTGTTATCAGATGAGAAGCGCTGTATTAGATGCTTACATGCAGAATTAAATGCGGTGCTTCATGCAGAAAGAGATAAGCTGAAGGGAGCAGCGGCTTACGTTACGCATGAGCCATGTGAAAACTGTGCCAAAACACTAGCACAAGCCGGAATCCAAAAAATTGTCTATAGGCATGCCTACCCGAATAAATGGAATCAACACTTTCTGAAAGGAATTGAAGTCGTTCATTTAACTTAATCTGATTTCTAAAGGAGGAGTTATGCGCGGGAAATTTATTTATATGGCAGCTGGCATGCTGACAGGTGTATTGTGGGCGCTTCCTTCTTTAGGAAATGTCCGCTTGCTGCTGACTGCCGCTGCTTTTTGGCTCATCATCAGACTAGATATGAAAGGAAAAGCAGCTTTTTTAAGTTATTTAATTCTTGGTTTAGTGTCCGGCGAGTTTCATGAAGAACGAAATGTGACGGCGTTCACAGGGGAAGAAGAGAAGTGGTTCGTTTCTTTTTCAGAAGAAATCATTATAGATGGCGACCGGCTAAAAGCTACTGTTATAGCGGCCAATCATGAAAAGCTGCGTCTTCTTTACCGATTATCTTCACCAGAAGAGGCAGAACAGCTTCGGAACGTATTGGTTCCTGGTATAGCCTGCCACGTCTCGGGAGTGCTTGAGAAACCAGAAGGAGCCCGCAATCGTCATGGATTTGATTATCAAACGTTTCTTGAACATAAACATATTTTTTGGCAGCTGAAAGCTGATCGGATGTCTGTGTCTTCTTGCATACAGAAAGGGAATTTAGTGAAAGGTGATATTCTTCTTTGGAGAGCGAAAGGGATGGACCATTTGAAAGCGGTGTTTCCTGAAAGTTTGCAGCCAGTCGCTGCTGCTTTGCTCTTTGGAGATCGTTCCTTAACAGAAGAAGAAACGATCAGGGCGTATCAACGCCTTGGGGTCATTCATTTATTAGCTATATCAGGTCTTCACGTAGGTTTAGTCACATTTCTCATGTACTACACGATGATACGAGCCGGAATGAGTAAGGAAGCAGCACACGTCCTTTTGCTGTTATTCCTCCCTGTTTACGCACTTATAGCAGGCGGTTCACCTCCTGTCGTCAGAGCTGTGCTGATGACGTTCCTCCTATTATTATCCATTCGTTTACGACACCAATTCACCTCTCTCGATGCATTAGGTATAAGCTTTATGCTGGTTGTTTTTCTGGATCCATACTTTATTTACCAATCGGGATTTCAGCTTTCTTATCTCGTTAGTTTTTCACTCCTTCTATCCTCTAAAGTTATTCTATCCGCTCCATCTTCTTTTTTAGGAAAGATGTTGGCTGTGACATCTGTTTCTCAAATCGCTGGTTTACCGGTGCTGATGTATCATTTCTTTGAAGTCTCCCTTTATTCCTTTGTTGCAAATTTATTCTTTGTGCCTTTTTATTCGTTCCTCGTTTTGCCTTTGCTTCTTATTGTCTTTCTTTTTAGTTTTGCCGTGGAATCTGCCGTCATCTTTTTAGAGCCGCTTCGTTTTTTTCTTGAAAAAGTAGATCGGGCGGCAGTGGAAGTAAGTGAGTGGCCGGCTGCTGTCATTGTGACCGGACGTCCGGACGCTTTTTCCTTGACCATTATTTGTCTTTTAAGTGTTCTCTCTTTTTTGCAGTGGGAAAAAGTGAACGATTTGAGGAGAATGGGTGTTTTGCTGCTGTTAATCATCGGCCTACCTGTCATTGTTCATACGTATTCAGCAGCGGGAGAGGTGTCATTTATTGATGTGGGACAAGGAGACGCTATTTTTATTACACTTCCGTTTAATAAAGGAAATTATTTGATTGATACGGGTGGACTGCTCCCTTTTCAAAAAGAGGAATGGCAACAGCAGACAAAAGACTTCTCCATTGGAGAGAATGTGCTGCTTCCTTATTTAAAAGGAAGGGGAGTGACGCGTATTGATAAACTGTTTTTAACGCATAGTGATTATGATCATATCGGTGCAGCCCAAGAGCTGTTTGGGCATATTGTGATAAAGGAAATCGTGATCAGCCCAGGGGCCGAAGTGAAGCCGGTTATGAAAAAAACCATTCAACAGGCTGCTGTGTATAACATTCCCGTTCGTTACGGAAAATATATGGAAAGCTGGCAGGAGGGTAACGCTTACTTTCAGATATTGTCGCCGATTGATTATCAGTATGAAGGGAACAATGATTCGCTCGTCATCTATGCGGTGTTAGGCGGGAAGAAGTGGCTGTTCACAGGGGATTTGGAAGCGGAAGGAGAGAAGCAGCTTATAGAAAACTTTTCTATCGATGTCGATATTTTGAAGGTAGGACATCACGGAAGCCATTCCTCTACGACGGAAAGGTTAATCGCTGAAACAACTCCGGAAGCAGCTGTCATTTCTCTTGGAAAGAACAATCGCTATGGACACCCCCATAAAGAGGTAATTGAACGGCTTCAAAGCTGGGAAGTGAATGTTTGGAGAACAGATATTCACGGAGAAATAACGTACACATATAAAGGGGAAACAGGCACGTTTTCAACGGTTCGCCCGTAAGATATAGCAAGGAACCCCTTTTATAGAGAAAAGAAAAGAAGCCCGCCAATTGATGGGCTTCTGCGCAGTTATCCGATGAACTTGATCGCCTGTGCAATGATGAAGATAACAGCAAAAAATGCGAAAGAAACACCGAAAGCGACACCGGAGTCTATTGCATCATTCCGTTTTGATTGGACATTTTTTTCGAATTCGTTCACAACTACCCCTCCTATTTCACTTATAGTATAGACGAACCTTTATAAAAAATCCAGACTGTCCTCGCTAATTCCTGTATTGACAAGAGTTAACTGCGATAAGATTCACATTTTCGGTAAACATATAATTAACGTGATCAACCGCTTGCAAAGTTGTTTCCCGGGGCAGCGTTGCCGGCGTTTATATAGATCATCGGGGAAACTTTTCCGGAAGTTTCCCCTTGTCAAATGGGAGATGCTTTTTTAACATGAGAGTATCATACATGAAAATGGAGAGAAAAGCCATTGATGCCCATTTGGAGAAATATAGAGAAAAAACAATTTTCACCTATTTATTTGTTATACGGAACGGAAGCGTTTTTAATTAATGAAACGAAACAAAAGCTTATTCACTCTGTGCTGACAGAGGAGGAAATGGACTTTAACTATTCAGTATACGACTTAGAAGAAACACCAGTAGAAACGGCTCTTGAAGAAGCGGAAACTTTTCCTTTTATGGGAGAGAAGAAGCTAGTCATTTTACATAATCCTGTGTTCTTAACGGCTGAACGTTCAAAGGATAAAGTGGAACACAACGTGAAAAAGCTAGAGGAGTATGTGGCTGATCCAGCTCCCTACACGATCCTAGTTTTGACAGCTCCTTATGAGAAATTGGACGAGCGCAAAAAAATTACAAAACTGTTAAAGAAAAATGCGGAGGTCATGGAAGCGAATAAACTGCATGACAAAGAATTGAAAACGTGGCTTCGGGCTCGTGCCGCTGCGAACGAAGTACAAATAGATGAAGAGGCTTTAGAGCATTTTTTGATCATTGCTGGCACCAATTTAATGATGCTTGCCTCGGAGATGGATAAATTATCGATTTATGCCCGCGATGAGCAGCGGATTACGAGGGAAATCGTCGATCAACTAACAGCCCGTTCTTTAGAACAGGATATTTTTGCGCTTGTAGATAAAGTTGTAACAGGGAAAATTGAAGGAGCTTTCCGGATTTATTATGATTTGCTGAAATTAAATGAAGAACCGATTAAAATTTTAGCTGTGATTGCCAATCAGTTCCGGCTGATTTATCAAACAAAGGAATTATCGAGAAAAGGATACGGACAGCAGCAGATTGCCGGCTTTTTGAAGGTGCATCCGTTTAGAGTAAAGCTTGCGATTGGTCAGTCTAAAAACTTTTCTGATGAGCAGCTTGCCGCAATTATGGGGATGCTGGCCGATAGTGATTTGCAAATGAAAACAAGCGGGATGGCCAAGCCGCTGATTGTAGAAATGTTTTTGTTTAAACTGCAAAGCTTAATCAAATGAAAAAAACGACTTAGCCTAGGGGGCTAAGTAGACTTTGTCTACAAACAAAACAAAGAAAGCTGACTCAATACAATATTGAGTCAGCTTCCTTTATTAAGCCTAACGACTAGTTATTAGGCGTTTAGCTTTTTCATTAAACGAGATTTTGTACGGCTTGCAGTGTTTTTATGAATCAAACCTTTAGCAGCCGCTTTATCAAGACCTCTTACTGCTTGAGTGAAAAGTACTTTTACGTTTTCATCGTTGTTAGCCACTGCTGTTTCGAATTTCTTTACAGCCGTACGCATTGCAGATTTTTGTTGGTTGTTGCGCTCTGTGCGGTCTTGAATCGTTTTTGTGCGTTTGATAGCAGATTTAATATTTGGCATTCCAGTCACCTCCTCAAACGATCGAGATTCTATTTTTTACTCGACTTCCACTTTTCCTTAATAATTAAGAACAAAAGTTATTCTATCAAACAGAAAGTGAGATTGCAATAGTTACATTTGCAATTTGTGTCAAGGAATGAACTTTTACACAGTCGGGCAAACTAGAAGTTAAAGTTTACGTAAAGGGTGAGAAAAAATGAAAGAATCATCTATTGATTTAAGTCAATATGCTGTAAGAACCGACCTTGCAGTGGAAGCGAAAGCGCTTGTTGAAGAACGACAAGAAAAAAAGCAGAAACTTACTGGTATTTTGACAGAGGAGCGAACAGTCAATGGGATTTCTATTACGAATGTTACCATTGATGTGGAGGGGGAAAAGGCGACTGGAAAAAAAGCGGGGCATTACTTAACCATCGAGTCTCAAGGCATCCGCAGTCATGATACGAGTCATCAGCATGAAGTGGCAAAAGTGCTGGCGAGTGAGCTTGCTGCTTTTTTGAAGAAGAAAGGCATTCATGAAAATGCGAGCTGTCTCGTTGTCGGTCTTGGTAATGAAGATGTGACACCGGACGCGCTGGGACCGCTCGTGTGCGGAGAAATTATGGTGACGAGGCACTTATTTGAATTGCAGCCAGATCAAGTGGAAGAAGGGTACCGGCCGGTTAGTTCCCTCGTTCCGGGAGTCATGGGGATGACGGGGATTGAAACGAGCGATATTGTGTTTGGAGTGGTGGGAAAAACAAAACCGGATTTTATTATCGTGATCGACGCGCTTGCTTCGAGGTCTATTGAGAGGGTGAACGCTACGGTCCAAATTGCCGACACAGGCATTCAGCCGGGAGCGGGAGTAGGGAATAAGCGAAAAGAAATCAGCGAAAAAACGCTTGGTGTTCCTGTCATTGCCATCGGTGTTCCAACTGTTGTAGATGCGGTTTCGATTACGAGTGATACGATTGATTTTATATTAAAGCATCTAGGGAAAGAAATTCAGGAAGGGGATCGTCCTTCAGGAGCCCTTGCCCCCGCCGGTTTTTCTTTCGGCAGAAACAAACTGTCAGAAAATCATTTGCCAGATGAACAAAATCGCCGTTCTTTTCTTGGAATGATCGGTATATTACCCGAAGATGAAAAGAGACAGCTCATTCGAGAAGTGCTGTCACCGCTTGGGCATAACTTAATGGTGACACCAAAAGAGGTAGATTTATTTATTAAAGATACGGCTAATTTAGTAGCCAATAGCTTGAATGCTGCCCTGCATTCAGCCGTTGATCAGGAGAATACCGGCTTCTTTACGAAGTAAGGAGTTTCCACTTTTCTGTGTCCGGCTCCGCCTCCTTGTGGCTCGAGGTCATATGCCAATCTGACTGCATGGCTGAAAAACGCCATTTCGTCAGCCTGTCATATGCTTGTCGCCCCAGAACAGTCGGCTCCGCTTTTCTAATGTCCAGCTGCAGCGCCTTGCTCCTCGGGTCAAATAACCTTTTCCCAATGAAGTCAAAGAGCGACTTCCTCGGTAAAAGAACATTTGCCTGTCGGAGCAAAACAGGCACTTCCGCTTTTCTAATAAAGTTGTTCTGCTTTTTCTCATAAGGTCATACGATAGTACAAGACTTTTGCAGAAAGGGTGGAGCAATGAAGGAGAATCAGCCGTACGACCTCTTTTCAATTAACTTGTCAACAATCTTAAAAGGAATCATGATTTTTACGATCTCTCTCCTTTCTCTTTTTTCCATTGCCGGCTTGTTAACGTCGCTGACGTACAATTACAGAATATCTTCTCATTCTGTCAATGAAGCAGCGGAACACGTATCAGGCGGCGCGCTTTATTATTTATATACTATGGAAAATAAACTGTTTGCTGCGCACGCGCCTGAGAATGCACGGCCGCCATTGTTGAGTGAATTGGCGTTTCGTTATGCCACAAATGTCCGTTTTCAGGATCCGCGCAGCTTTTTAGGAAGGGAAGTTCCTGGGTTTTCCATTTATGATGGAGAAATCTTAGTGGCAGGAGAAGGAACTGATTATACGAATATGCCGATTGAATCGGAGCCTCCTGCTGAAGCGCTGGATAAAGGAAATGATGCAATCGTGAATCCTGCGAAAGAGTTTCCGAAAGAAAAGGATGACACACCTCCTTCCTTAACAACGAACGGAAAGAAGCGGGTATATATGTATTTTACTCATACGAGAGAGTCGTATTTGCCGCATTTACAAGGTGTGAGTTCAGTGGATGCTGCGCATCATTCAACGCTAAACGTGACAAAGGTTGGCGAAATGGTACAAGACCATCTTGAATCAAAAGGAATCGGAGCCGAAATCGACAAAACTGATATTGTTGCTAGGCTGAATGAATCGGGGAGAAGCTATGGTCAATCTTACCAAGAATCACGTGCCGTTGTCGCTTCTGCCCAGACAAACAATCGGGATTTGCAATATTTTATTGATATTCACCGCGATTCGCAGCGTAAAAAAGTGACGACAGCCGTGATTAATGGAGAGAGTTATGCAAAGCTGGCGTTTGTTGTGGGTGGAGAGCATGCTAATTATGAAAAGAACGTGAAATTAGCAACTGAGCTTCATAATTTGTTGGAAAAAAAATATAAGGGATTATCCAGAGGGGTTATTTTAAAGCAAGGTAAAAATACAAACGGTAAGTTTAATCAAGATTTGTCCGAAAAAGCCATGCTCATTGAATTTGGCGGGGTGGATAATACATTTGAGGAGTTAAACCGGACGGCCAACGCATTTGCCGATGTGTTTGCGGACTATTACTGGCAGGCTGAAGCAGTTCAGGCAAATTAACTAGAGATTGAGAAAGGATCGTAAAATGAAAACGTTTCTATTGAAAATTTGCCTCGTTGTTTCTATTTTTTTTATGGGTGTGTTAATCGGCTCTTTCCATAACAGAAGCTGGCAGGAGCCGTCTCCTTATGAGAAGGCTGCCTTAATCAAAAAAGAAAAAGCACCGGCTTTTTCTTTTTTTCAAAAAGATGAAGCCGAGATGGATTTGCGCATGAGAAAGAAAAAAATAGAAGATGGGGAGTCTGTGAACGTCTTTTCAAAAGTTGGACAATCCTTAGCTGAAGCGGTAAGTGTTGCCGCTGCTTCATTATTTAATGGCTGAAGCCCGCTTGCCCGTTTTTCACGGCAGCGGTTTTTTTGTTTGATGGTCAGTACAGGCGTCTCCGCTTTTGTTAATTGTCAATTGCTTTTCTGGCTGATATAATCAATCCTAGTATACATGTGCCGACTAACAGGAGTGAAGAAAATCATGAATAACGAAGAGAAACGAAGAAGACAAGAGCATATTAGGAACTTTTCCATTATTGCTCATATCGATCATGGGAAGTCGACGCTGGCTGACCGTATTTTAGAGTACACCAATGCTCTGTCTGCCCGGGAAATGAAAAGTCAGCTGCTTGACTCGATGGATCTTGAACGCGAGCGCGGCATCACAATTAAATTAAATGCTGTTCAGTTAAATTATAAAGCGAAAAATGGGGAAGAATATACTTTTCATTTAATTGATACGCCAGGACACGTCGATTTTACATACGAAGTGTCCCGAAGCCTTGCTGCTTGTGAAGGAGCCATTCTGGTTGTAGATGCAGCACAGGGGATCGAAGCGCAGACGCTTGCAAATGTTTACCTTGCTTTAGATAATAATTTGGAGATTGTGCCGGTCATCAACAAAATTGATTTGCCAGCTGCTGATCCTGAGCGTGTACGTCAGGAAGTAGAGGATGTTATCGGGCTTGATGCATCAGAAGCGGTACTTGCCTCTGCGAAAGCAGGAATCGGTATTGGAGAGATTTTAGAACAAATTGTTGAAAAGGTTCCGGCACCAGCGGGGGATCCAGAAGCTCCGTTTAAAGCACTTATTTTTGACTCCCTGTATGATGCCTATCGCGGAGTGGTTGCGTACATTCGTGTAGTCGATGGTTCGGTAAAGCCTGGGGACAAAATCAAAATGATGGCAACTGGAAAAGAATTTGAAGTGACAGAGGTCGGGGTATTTACACCAAAAACAACGGCCCGGGATGAATTGACAATCGGTGATGTCGGCTTTTTAACGGCTGCCATCAAGAATGTCGGCGACACGAGGGTTGGGGATACTATTACTTCAGCGAAGAATCCAGCAGCTGAAGCTTTGCCTGGTTATAGAAAACTGAATCCGATGGTTTATTGCGGTCTTTACCCGATTGACTCATCTAAGTTTAACGACTTGCGTGAAGCGTTAGAAAAGCTGGAACTCAACGATTCTGCCCTTCAGTTTGAACCGGAAACGTCACAGGCACTCGGATTCGGTTTCCGCTGTGGGTTCTTGGGACTTCTGCATATGGAGATTATCCAAGAACGGATCGAACGCGAATTTAAAATTGATTTAATTACGACAGCACCGAGTGTTATTTATAAAGTGCGAATGACAAATGGTGAGGAAATGAATGTGGACAACCCTTCTAATATGCCGGATCCTCAAAAGATCGACGCTGTTGAAGAACCATACGTAAAAGCTTCCATTATGGTGCCGAATGATTACGTAGGGGCTGTCATGGAACTTTCCCAAAATAAACGCGGCATTTTCATTGATATGCAGTATATGGATGAAAACCGGGTCAATGTCATTTACGAAATTCCACTTTCAGAAATTGTATATGATTTCTTTGATCAGCTGAAATCCAACACGAAGGGCTATGCTTCTTTTGACTATGAATTGATCGGTTATAAGCCGTCCAAGCTTGTGAAAATGGATATTTTATTAAATAGTGAAAAAGTCGATGCTTTGAGCTTTATTGTCCATCGCGATTTTGCTTATGAGCGCGGCAAAACGATTGTTGAAAAATTAAAAGGGCTCATTCCTAGACAACAGTTCGAAGTGCCCGTCCAAGCAGCGATCGGCCAGAAAATTGTTGCTCGATCAACAATTAAGTCGATGGGGAAAAACGTCCTTGCTAAATGTTATGGCGGAGACATTTCTCGGAAACGTAAACTTTTAGAAAAGCAAAAAGAAGGAAAAAAACGGATGAAGCAAGTAGGATCTGTTGAAGTACCTCAAGAAGCATTTATGGCTGTTTTGAAGATGGACGATGACAACAGCAACAAATAAGGAATAAAGAAGGGGAAAGCGCAGCCGCTTCCCCTTTTTCACGTGATTGAATAAATAAAAAAGGGAGGTTCACATGATACGTTCTGCTTACATTCATATCCCTTTCTGCCGGCAGATCTGCCATTACTGCGATTTTAATAAAGTGTTTTTAAAAAATCAGCCGGTGGAGGATTATCTTAGTACCTTGGCCGCTGAGATGGCTATGACGATTCAGCAGTTTCCAACAGACCAGCTCGATACGATTTTCGTCGGCGGGGGCACTCCGACAGCGCTTGATGCTAGGCAGCTTGACACATTGTGCCGAGCCATTCGCCGTCATCTGCCCTTTTCTAAAGGAGAATTTACGTTTGAGGCAAATCCTGGAGATTTAACGACAGAAAAATTAACGGTGCTGAAAGAGTATGGTGTAAACCGCTTAAGTCTTGGAGTGCAGTCATTCAACGATGATCTGCTTCGGGCGATTGGACGCACACATACGAGCCGCGACGTATTTGAAACGGTAGAAAGAGCGAAACAGTTAGGCTTTGATAATACGAGCATTGACTTAATTTACGCACTCCCGAATCAAACACTTGCTGATTTCAGAGAGACGTTGAAACAAGCATTAAGTCTTGAACTTCCGCACTATTCTGGGTACTCACTAATCATTGAACCGAAAACGGTGTTCTATAATTTGATGAGAAAAGACGCCCTGCCGCTTCCAAAAGTGGAAACAGAAGCGGCAATGTATGAAACACTTGTAGAAGAAATGGAAGGCTCGGGATTACGCCAGTATGAAATCAGCAACTTTGCTCGCCCTGGGTTTGAAAGTCTTCATAATCTCGTATACTGGAATAATGAATCTTATTATGGATTTGGTGCTGGTGCTCATGCTTACATCAATGGGGTAAGGCGTTCTAATCACGGTCCATTGAAAAAATACATGACTCCCGTGCAGAAGGGAATATTGCCTATACTAGATGAAAATAAACTGGAAGAAAAAGAGAAAATGGAGGAAGAAATGTTTCTTGGTCTTCGTAAAACATCTGGTATATCAGCTTCTCATTTTGAAAAGAAGTTTGGCGTGTCACCGTTTGTGATCTTTAAACAGCCGATTGCAGAGATGTCTGCTAGGGGGCTGCTTACCGTGGAGAACAGCGAGTGGATTCGACTGACAGCCCAAGGGAAGCTTTTCGGAAACGAAGTATTCCAATCATTTTTATTTTCTGCAGAAAGTCATGAATAAAGAAACGAAGCAATGAATGCTCTGTCGTTGACAATGACCGTTGATTTTGATAATTTATTTATAGATTTAGCACTCATAACGAGAGAGTGCTAACAGGGGTGATCAACGATGTTAACCGCTCGTCAACTTTTTATTTTGCAAGTAATTATTGATGATTTCATTCAATCTGCGCAGCCAGTCGGCTCTCGCAGTCTCGCGGAAAAAGAAGGGATAACATTTAGCTCAGCTACGATTCGTAATGATATGGCTGAGTTAGAGAGCCTTGGTTTTATAGAAAAGCCCCATACCTCTTCAGGACGTGTACCGTCTGAAAAAGGGTATCGTTATTACGTGGATCATCTATTACATCCTAAAAAGCTGAATCATCAGGAAGTGGAGACGATCCATTCGATTTTTGGGAATCACATGTATGAACTGGAAAAAGTCGTCCAAAGATCGGCTGAAATTTTATCCGAATTGACGAATTATACGGCCATCGTCTTAGGGCCGGAGTTAAAGGATATTAAAGTAAAGAAATTGCAAATTGTGCCGTTGAGTAAAGAAACAGCGATTGCGATTATCGTAACAGATACGGGGCATGTGGAAAATCGGGCGTTTACTTTGCCTGAGCAGGTAGATGCCTCTGACATTGAAAAAATGGTCAATATATTGAACGATCGGCTCATCGGTGTGCCGCTTTCTGAACTGCATGATAAATTGTATAAAGAAATTGTTGTGCTGCTCCGCCGTCATATTCGCAATTATGATGCGATGCTGTCGATGTTCGATAAAGTAGTCGATCTGCCCGCGAATGAAAAGTTGTTCTTCGGGGGCAAGACGAATATTCTCAATCAGCCTGAATTTCATGATGTGGAAAAGATTAGGCTTGTCATGAATATGATTGATCAAGAAGCAGGAATGTACCGTCTAATCAGCGATGTACCTACGGGCATTCAAGTGAAAATTGGAAAAGAAAATCAAAATGCGGCCATGGAACACTGCAGCCTGATTACCGCTTCTTATTCCATTGGTGATGAACAAGTTGGAGCGATAGCTATTCTTGGGCCGACGCGAATGGAGTATTCCCGTGTGATCAGTCTTGTCGACTTTTTAAGTCATGATATGACTAAAACATTAACGAACTTGTATCGTAGTTAAAAGTGGATAGAGGACACTTAAAAGGATTTGACTTCACCTTTTGTATACTGTATATAATGTATGGTTGCGGGGTCTGACACTTTAGCTTGGAGTCAGCCTCTTCTCTTTGTGCGAAAAGGCGGGTCGTTCGTCCAATGTCCTTTAAAGGAGGTGAAATGAATGTCCGAAGAAAAACAATTGAACAAAGAAGAAACAAAAGAAATGGAAGAACAGCAAATAATAGAAGAAGCTGCTTCCCAAGTGGAGGACATGCCGGTTGAAGAACAACCTGCAGCAGATGCTTCTCTTGAAAAAATAAATGAACTGCAGCAGCAGCTTGAAGAAGCTGAAAATCGTAGTTTGCGTCTGCGCGCAGATTTTGATAACTTTCGCCGCCGCGTGCAATTAGATCGCGAAGCAAGCGAGAAGTATCGCGCTCAGAACTTAATTTCTGATCTTCTTCCAGTGCTGGACAACTTTGAACGCGCTTTGCAGGTAGAAGCGACAAACGAACAGACAGAATCTGTTCTGCAAGGAATGGAAATGGTGTACAAAGGTCTTATTTCAGCGTTGGAAAAAGAAGGAATAGAGGTCATCGAAGCGGTTGGTAAAGAGTTTGATCCGAACGTTCACCAAGCGGTCATGACAGATAGCAATGAGGCACATAACTCAAATGAAGTGATTGAAGAGTTTCAAAAAGGGTACAAACTGAAAGACCGCGTCATTCGTCCGTCAATGGTTAAAGTCAATCAGTAAACATTTACATATTTTCAAGGGGGAAATCGCAAATGAGCAAAATCATCGGTATCGATTTAGGTACAACAAACTCATGTGTAGCGGTTCTTGAAGGCGGGGAACCGAAAGTTATTCCAAATCCAGAAGGCAACCGTACAACGCCATCTGTTGTTGCGTTCAAAAATGATGAGCGCCAAGTAGGTGAAGTGGCTAAGCGCCAAGCCATTACAAATCCTAATACAATCATGTCTGTGAAGCGTCATATGGGAACGAATCATAAAGAAACAATTGATGGAAAAGAATATTCTCCTCAAGAGATTTCAGCAATGATTCTTCAATATTTAAAATCATATGCAGAAGAGTATCTTGGTGAAAAAGTAGACAAAGCGGTTATCACTGTTCCTGCCTACTTTAACGATGCAGAGCGCCAAGCGACAAAAGATGCTGGGAAGATTGCCGGTCTTGAAGTAGAGCGTATTATTAACGAACCGACAGCTGCTGCGCTTGCTTACGGGATGGATAAAATGGATGAAGACCAAACGATCCTCGTTTATGATTTAGGCGGCGGAACGTTCGACGTGTCGATCCTTGAGCTTGGAGATGGGGTATTTGAAGTTCGCTCTACAGCTGGTGATAACCGTTTAGGCGGAGATGATTTTGACCAAGTGATCATCGATTACTTAGTGCAAGAGTTCAAAAAAGACAACGGCATCGATTTATCAAAAGATAAAATGGCGATGCAGCGTTTAAAAGATGCGGCGGAAAAAGCGAAAAAAGACCTTTCAGGTGTGACATCTACGCAGATTTCTTTGCCGTTTATTACAGCGGGCGAAGCGGGACCGCTTCACTTAGAGCTGACGTTGACTCGTGCGAAATTTGATGAGCTGTCTTCTGATTTAGTTGAGCGGACGATGGGACCTGTGCGTCAGGCGCTATCTGATGCTGGTCTTTCTGCTTCTGAACTTGACAAGGTAATTTTAGTCGGCGGATCTACTCGTATTCCGGCTGTGCAGGAAGCAATTAAAAAAGCGACAGGCAAAGAGCCTCATAAAGGAGTTAATCCGGATGAAGTCGTTGCTATGGGGGCAGCTGTACAAGGCGGCGTGTTAACTGGTGATGTTAAAGACGTCGTTCTATTAGATGTCACTCCGCTTTCTTTAGGAATCGAAACGATGGGCGGTGTGTTTACGAAACTGATCGATCGTAACACAACGATCCCAACATCGAAATCACAAGTATTCTCTACAGCAGCCGATAATCAAACAGCGGTAGACATCCATGTTCTCCAAGGGGAACGTCCGATGGCATCTGCGAACAAAACACTAGGGCGCTTCCAGTTGTCAGATATCCCGCCGGCTCCACGCGGTATCCCGCAAATCGAAGTAACATTCGATATTGATAAAAATGGTATCGTGAATGTCAGTGCGAAAGATATGGGCACAGGAAAAGAACAAAATATTACAATTAAATCTTCTTCTGGCTTATCTGATGAAGAAATTGAACGCATGGTGAAAGAAGCCGAAGAAAATGCAGAAGCAGATAAAAAGCTTAAAGAAGAAGTGGAACTGAAAAATGAAGCAGACCAGCTCGTTTTCCAAACGGAAAAAACATTGAAAGAACTAGAAGGCAAAGTCGATGCGGATGAAGTGAAAAAAGCAGAGGATGCAAAAGAGGAACTGAAGGCGGCTCTTGAGAAAAATGAGCTTGAAGACATCCGTGTGAAAAAAGACGCTCTTTCAGAAATCGTCCAAAACTTATCTGTTAAATTATATGAAGAAGCAGCAAAACAAGCGCAACAAGCTCAAGGAGGACAAGAGCAAGCATCTGGCCAGAAAGGCGATGATGTGGTTGATGCTGAGTTTGAAGAAGTAGACGACAAGAAATAACTGCTTCATTTGTCTGCTTACAGACATTGGAAAGTCAAAGTCAGGGGTTCCTTGGCTTTGGCTTTTTTAAATGAACACGATCAACTATTCACTATTACTAAGTAATTATGTTAAAATAGCCTTTATGCGAAATGAATCGGGGAGTGGGCAATCATGGGTAAACGAGATTACTACGAAGTACTCGGCGTTGAAAAAAGCGCCTCAAAAGATGAAATAAAAAAAGCATACCGGAAGCTCTCAAAAAAATACCATCCAGACATTAATAAAGAAGCCGGTGCGGACGAAAAATTTAAAGAAATTACAGAAGCATATGAAAACTTAAGCGACGAGCAAAAGCGGGCACAATATGACCGATTTGGCCATGCAGGCCCTAACCAAGGCTTTGGCGGCGGCCAGGATTTTGGCGGTTTTGGCGGCTTTGAAGACATTTTCAGCACATTTTTCGGCGGCGGCCGCAGAAGAGATCCGAATGCACCGCGGCAAGGAGCGGATCTGCAATATTCGATGACCATTAGCTTCGATGAAGCGGTTTTCGGTAAAGAAACGGATATTCAAATTCCGAAAGAAGAAACGTGCGACACTTGTCACGGCACAGGTGCGAAGCCGGGCACGAATCCGGAAACATGCGGTCACTGCCACGGTACAGGTGAATTAAGCATCGAACAGAATACACCGTTTGGCCGCATTGTGAATCGCCAGGCATGTCCTTATTGTCATGGTACAGGCAAGTTGATTAAGGAAAAATGCTCCACTTGCAGCGGAGATGGCGTTGTTACAAAGAATAAAAAAATTCATATTAAAATACCTGCGGGAATCGATGACGGCCAACAACTGCGCGTATCAGGACAAGGAGAGCCAGGAGTAAACGGCGGACCTGCCGGCGATTTATTTATCGTTTTCCGCGTGCTTCCTCATGAGCTGTTTGAACGGGATGGCGATGATATTTATTGTGAAATTCCGATTACTTTCGTGCAATCAGCGCTTGGAGATGAAATTGAAGTGCCGACGATTCACGGAAAGGTAAAGCTGAAAGTGCCTGCTGGAACACAAACAGGGACGAAATTCCGCCTGCGCGGCAAAGGTGTGCCAAACGTGCGCGGATATGGAACAGGTGATCAGCATATTCGGGTGAAGATTGTTACTCCGACAAAATTAAATGAAAAACAAAAGCATTTGCTGCGTGAATTTGCTGAAGCAAGTGGTGAAATGCTGGATGAACAGGAAGAAGGCTTTTTTGATAAAGTGAAACGTGCTTTAAAGCGCGACTAAATGAGAATGGAGCTGGCAAGACATGAAGTGGTCTGAGATTAGTATTCAAACAACAAATGAAGCCGTGGAACCAATTTCGCATATTTTACATGAAGCAGGTGCAAGCGGAGTCGTGATTGAAGATCCATTTGAGCTGATCAGAGAAAGGGAAGACCGGTTCGGGGAAATTTATGCGCTCAACCCTCATGATTATCCGGAAGAAGGCGTTGTTATCATTAAAGCTTACTTGCCTGTGAACAGCTTCCTCGCTGAAACGGCAGAAGGCATCACAGAGTCTATCAAAAATCTAGCGAATTATAATATTGATGTGGGCCGTAATGAAATGAACATCACCGAAGTAAATGAAGAGGACTGGGCAACAGCTTGGAAGCAATATTACAATCCAGTTAAAATTTCTGAAAAATTTACGATCGTGCCGACATGGGAACAATATGAACGGGTTAGTACAGATGAACTGATTATTGAGCTGGACCCCGGAATGGCATTTGGAACAGGTACCCATCCGACGACTGTGATGTGTCTGCAGGCGCTGGAACGTTACGTACAGGCGGATGACTATGTCGTCGATGTCGGTACCGGATCAGGTGTGCTAAGCATTGGAGCTGCTTTGCTTGGAGCGAAAAGAGTAACAGCTCTTGACCTTGATGAAGTGGCTGTCGCAGCAGCGAAAGAAAACATTCAATTGAATAAAGTAGAGGATACGGTCACTGTACTGCAAAATAATCTGCTTGACGGCATTAATGAACAGGCAGATATTGTCGTGGCAAATATTCTGGCTGAAGTCATTCTTTCTTTTACGGATGACGTCGCAAAAAAAGTTAAGCCAGGTGGCTGCTTTATTTCGTCCGGTATCATTGGTCAAAAGAAAGAACAAGTAAAAGAAGCAGTGAAAGCAGCTGGATTTGAGATAGAAGAAACGATGTTAATGGAAGACTGGGTCGCGATTATTGCTAGGAAGCAATAATCGGAATTTGTAGAAAAAATGAAATTGTGGCAGACGGGGTGACAATCGTGCAGCGATATTTTTTAAAGGATCAGCCGAAAGAGGATGGGAAAGTAACGATTACAGGGGAAGATTTTCATCATTTAGCGCGGGTAATGCGCTTAAAGGAAGGAGACCGTGTATACGCCGTGTTCCCAGATGGACAATCAGCAGAAGTAGAGATTGAAGAAATTTCCGCTGATTGTGCCCTTGCTTTTATAGTGAAATGGATGCATGATGAGAAAGAGCTGCCGGTTGCTGTCACCATTGCGAGCGGCCTGCCGAAAGGGGATAAATTCGAACTCGTTATCCAAAAAGGGACGGAACTAGGGGCCAGCCGATTTATCCCTTTTCATGCGGATCGCTCCATCGTCAAATGGGATGAGAAAAAATCCTCTAAAAAGACGGAACGCTGGTCAAAGATTGCGAAAGAAGCAGCGGAACAATCCCATCGAAACTACATGCCGGATGTACGTGTCCCGGTGAGCTTTCAACAATTGATTCAAATCGGACAAGATTATCCGTTTAAACTATATGCATTTGAAGAAGCAAGCAAACAAGGAGAAAAAACGGCGCTTCATCACTTGTTGAATCAAATGAAACAGGGGGATGAACTCTTAATTGTTTTTGGACCGGAAGGCGGCATATCGGATAAAGAAGCAGAGCAGCTGCGCGAAAATGGATTTATCCCGTGCAGCTTAGGTCCAAGGATTTTACGGACAGAAACGGCCCCTCTTTATGCTTTAGCCGCGATCTCCTACCATTTTGAACTAATGAGGTGACGAATATGCCTACAGTGGCATTCCAAACACTTGGATGTAAAGTAAATCATTATGAAACAGAAGCAATCTGGCAGTTATTTAAAAGCCACGGCTATGAACGGACGGAATTTGAATCAACTGCAGATGTATATGTGATTAATACGTGTACAGTAACGAATACAGGCGACAAGAAAAGCCGTCAAGTGATCCGTCGAGCTGTCCGCAAAAATCCTGATGCTGTCATTTGTGTAACCGGCTGTTACGCACAAACTTCTCCTGCGGAAATTATGGCGATTCCAGGGGTCGATGTTGTTGTGGGTACACAAGATCGCGTCAAGATGCTTGAATACATTGAGCAGTATAAAAAAGAACGCCAGCCGATTAATGGGGTTGGCAACATTATGAAAAATCGAGTATATGAAGAACTGGACGTTCCTGCTTTCACAGACCGCACCCGGGCCTCGTTGAAAATTCAAGAAGGATGCAACAACTTTTGCACGTTTTGCATTATTCCTTGGGCACGCGGCTTAATGCGTTCCCGTGATCCACAGGAAGTGATCCATCAGGCACAGCAGCTTGTAGATGCTGGTTATAAAGAAATCGTGCTGACTGGTATTCATACAGGCGGGTACGGTTCGGATATGAAGGATTATAACTTAGCAATGCTGTTGACAGATTTAGAAGAAAAGGTAAAAGGCTTGAAGCGTATTCGGATTTCCTCTATTGAAGCGAGCCAGCTGACAGATGAAGTGATCGAAGTCATCGACCGCTCGAATATTGTCGTTAGACATTTACACATACCTCTTCAGTCAGGTTCGAATACAGTGTTGAAAAGAATGCGCCGTAAATATACGATGGAGTTTTTTGGAGATCGCTTAAACCGCTTGAAAAAAGCACTTCCAGGCCTTGCTGTTACGTCGGATGTGATCGTCGGCTTCCCGGGTGAAACGGAAGAAGAATTTATGGAAACCTATAACTTTATTAAAGAACATCAATTTTCTGAGCTTCATGTGTTCCCTTATTCCAAACGGACAGGTACACCAGCTGCCCGCATGGATGATCAAATTGATGAAGAAGTGAAAAATGAGCGGGTTCACCGTCTTATTGCACTATCTGATCAGTTAGCAAAAGAGTACGCCTCTCGTTTTGAAGGAGAAGTTCTGGAGGTTATCCCTGAAGAACCGTTTAAAGAAGGAAGGGAAGACGGTTTGTATGTAGGGTATACGGATAACTATTTGAAAGTCGTCTTTCCAGCAACAGAGGACATGGTCGGCGACATTGTCAAAGTGAAAATAATGAAAGCCGGTTACCCTTATAATGAAGGACAATTTGTACGTGTCGTTCAAGAGGCGCTTGAGTCAACAATATAATGAGAAAAAAGAAGGGCGGTCTCAGAATTGAGGCCGCTTCTTTTATTTTTGGCTATGTTAATGACTAGTGTTGATTGGAGTGGAAAACGAGCGCTTGCTCTCGCAATTTTACATGTTCGATGGTACGATAGGAAGATATGAATGACTTGTTAAAAAAGGGGTTGTGTATTGATGACAACAGAACCATTCAGAGATATGGCAAAGATCATTGACCATACACTGTTAAAGCCTGAAACAACGAAGGAAGAAGTGAAGAAACTTTGTGAAGAAGCAAAGATGTATGAGTTTGCTTCTGTATGTGTGAATCCGTTTTGGGTTGCTTATGCAGCCGATCAGCTCAAAGAAACGGAAGTAAAAGTATGTACAGTGATCGGATTTCCGCTAGGGGCGGTTACAACAGCGGTAAAAGCGTTTGAGACAGAGGATGCCATTCGAAACGGAGCGGCTGAAGTAGATATGGTCTTAAATATTGGGGCATTAAAAGACAAAGACGATGAAACAGTCTTAAAAGATATTAGGGCTGTTACAGCTTCTGCCCGCGGAAAAGCGCTGACGAAAGTGATTATTGAAGCAAGTCTTTTAACAGAGGAAGAAAAAGAAAGAGCCTGTCAGCTTGCTGTCCAAGCCGGGGCCGATTATGTGAAAACATCCACTGGTTTTTCTGCAGGGGGAGCGACAGTGAATGATATTGAGCTAATGAGAAAGACAGTCGGGCCTGCTATCGGCGTGAAAGCTTCTGGAGGCGTGCGCAGCCAAGAAGATGCTTTAGCGATGGTTGAAGCAGGCGCTACAAGAATCGGAGCCAGCTCCGGTGTGAAAATTGTTCAAGGTTTGAAGTCGGATTCGAACTATTAAGTTTTGAACATTCCGCAGAATGTTTGTAAAGGAAATTTCTTGACCGTTATAATAGCTTGTATTATAATTATTTAGTACATGGAATTTCCATTATGGAACATGTAATCGTAAGTGTTCGGAGGGAGGGAAAGAGAGATGTCAAAAACAGTTGTTCGTAAAAACGAATCGCTTGAAGACGCCCTACGTCGTTTCAAACGTACTGTTTCCAAAACGGGAACGTTGCAGGAATACAGAAAACGTGAATTTTATGAAAAGCCAAGCGTAAAGCGTAAAAAGAAATCAGAAGCGGCTAGAAAACGTAAGTTCTAATAGGAGAGAGGGTAATACTTTGAGTCTTCTCGAGCGTTTAAATGATGATCTGAAACAAGCGATGAAAAGCAAGGAAAAAGAAAAATTGACTGTGATCCGCATGTTGAAAGCTTCTCTGCAGAATGAAGCGATTAAATTAGGCAGCGAAGGGTTAACAGAAGATCAAGAGTTGGCGGTTCTTTCTCGTGAAGTGAAACAGCGCAAAGACTCCCTCCATGAATTTGAGAAGGCGGGGCGTGCTGACCTCGTTTCGAAAGTTCAAACTGAACTGACTTACGTGAACATATACATGCCCGAACAGCTTTCAGATGAAGAGCTAGAAACAATTGTTCAGGAAACAATTGTGGAGGTTAATGCTTCCTCTAAAGCAGATATAGGCAAAGTAATGAGCGCTCTAATGCCGAAAGTCAAAGGCCGGGCTGATGGCGGTCTCGTCAATAAGCTCGTTCAGCAAAAACTAGCATAAAGAAGACGGCAGGATATCCTGCCGTCTTTTTTATGCTTATTTTACGTAAAGCCTTCTATTCACTTATAAACCTGTGATAACTTTTTTTCAAAGAGTCCAATTCATTGGCGTTCACAGTGTGCCATTTTCATACTCATAATAACTACTATCTTCATCCCGCATACTGATTGATGTTATAATTCGAAATATCATTCTAGTACCTCAGTTCTGCCCTTTAGTTGAATAAAACACGGTTTAATTATTTTCTCTATTATAGATACTTATTCGAGAGATATCCCTAAAAACTTTTATATTAGGGTAATTTAAGTAATAAACTTGCGAATTCGCCCTTCGCTTTTCTGGTGGCCAGCTTCAGCGGCCAGACTCTTGGCTGTCAGCTGTCACGCCTGTGCAGCAAAGAGCGCTACTTCGACGGTCCATCTTATGTCTGCCAAGTCTCAACGGGAACTTCCGCTTTCCTTGTTATATTTTTGAAACTTTTTCTTTACAATGAACGTATAGGAGGTAAAGCGTTTTTGAGGGGTGGTGAGTTCGATTAGGAAGTGGTCCTTTTGGTTGTTTGGGTTTGTGGTGTTTTTAGCGGGGATGGGTGTTCCGTTTTTGTCGAAAGCAGAGGAGCGGCCTGTGTATATCGTGCCGGTGCATCATGAAGTGGAAAAAGGGTTATACGCCTTTATGAAACGTGCGTTTCAGGAGGCGGAAGAAAATGAAGCACAGTTAATTGTGCTGGATATTCATACGCCGGGCGGGGCCGTGGATGCGGCTGGTGAGATTGGCAAACTTTTAGATGAGACGGATACTCGGACAGTGGCCTTTATTAATGACCGGGCGCTGTCGGCAGGGGCATTCATTTCGCTTCATACAGATGCTATCTATATGGTGCCTAATGCACAAATAGGAGCCGCGGCTATCATTGATCAGCAAGGAAATATGGCGGATAAAAAAGCGCAAAGCTATTGGCGTTCGGCGATGAAAAGTGCCGCCGAAACGAGCGGTCTCGATCCGAAATATGCTATTGCTATGGCTGACCCGGACGTAGATCTGCCGGAATATAATGCGGGAAGAGGTGAATTGCTTACCTTTTCATCAAAAGAAGCACTTGAAACAGGCTATTCAAAAGCGACAGTCAACCGTTTGGAGGAAGTGCTTCAATATGAAAAGGCAAAAGGCGCACCTGTAGTGAAAGTGAAAGAAAGCTGGGCGGAAAAAGTAGCCCGCTTTGTCACACATCCGATTGTTGTTCCTATTTTATTGTCACTGGCAAGCCTTGGATTAATTCTAGAATTATATTCACCAGGGTTCGGATTGCCGGGGAGTGTCGGTCTTGCTTCGCTGTTGTTATTTTTCTATGGGCATCTAGTGGCTGGTCTTGCCGGTTATGAATCAGTGCTGCTGTTCATTGTGGGCGTGCTCCTTATTGCCGCTGAACTATTTCTGCCGGGCGGAATTGCCGGCATATTAGGTCTCTCTGCTGTTACAGGGAGTATTCTGCTTGCAGGCGATAATGTAAAATGGATGGGAATCTCTTTAATAATAGCTATGGCAGTCTCCATTGCTGCTATGATTATCATGGTAAAGGTGCTTGGTAAAAAGATGAAGTTTTTTAGAAAAATAATTTTAACGGATTCTACGAATACGGAAAGTGGTTATGTATCCAATGTGAGCCGTTCCGAACTTCTTGAAAAAATCGGCATAACAAAAACGCCTTTCCGGCCGGCTGGTACGGTGATCATTGATGGCGAGCGGGTTGATGCAGTCAGCGAAGGCGGTTTTATTGGGACAGGAAAAAAAGTCAAGGTAGTAAAAGTGGAAGGCGCACGAATCGTCGTCCGAGAACTTGAGGAATAGGGAGGAAAAGGAATGGATCTAAGTTTTATGTTTATGATCGCTGTTATTATTGTCGGTATTATTGTATTATCTGTATTCTTTACGTTTGTTCCTGTTATGCTGTGGATTTCTGCTTTAGCGGCAGGGGTAAAAGTCAGTATTTTCACATTAGTTGGAATGAGGCTCCGCCGGGTTATTCCGAGCCGCGTAGTCAATCCAATGATTAAAGCGTCGAAAGCGGGATTAAATGTTACGACGAATCAATTAGAAAGTCATTATTTAGCTGGAGGAAATGTCGATCGAGTCGTTAATGCGTTAATTGCGGCGCAGCGGGCGAATATCGAATTGTCTTTTGAACGGTGCGCGGCGATCGATCTGGCCGGCCGGGATGTGCTTGAAGCGGTACAAATGAGCGTGAATCCAAAAGTGATTGAAACCCCGTTTATTGCTGGGGTAGCGATGGATGGGATTGAAGTAAAGGCAAAAGCGCGTATAACGGTTCGTGCCAATATTGAACGATTAGTCGGAGGGGCTGGAGAGGAAACGGTCGTCGCCCGTGTTGGTGAAGGGATTGTTTCCACGATCGGTTCAAGCAATAATCATAAGAAAGTACTTGAAAATCCTGATATGATTTCACAAACAGTATTAAGTAAAGGGCTCGACGCAGGCACAGCCTTTGAAATATTATCTATTGATATTGCGGATGTAGACATCGGGAAAAACATCGGAGCGGAACTTCAAAGAGAGCAGGCAGAAGCCGATAAGAATATTGCACAGGCGAAAGCGGAAGAACGCCGGGCTATGGCTGTAGCGAACGAGCAGGAAATGAAGGCGCGCGTTCAAGAAATGCGCGCGAAAGTAGTAGAAGCGGAAGCAGATGTACCGCTTGCGATGGCAGAAGCACTGCGCACAGGCAATATCGGTGTGATGGATTATATGAACTATAAAAATATTGATGCAGATACGGGCATGCGCGGATCGATCGGTAAAATGGCTGGCGGCAGCAAAGATGGAAAAGAGAATGAAAAGTAAATGTAAGGCGTCCGTCCTTTTGAAAGGAGATCTCGGAAATGGAATCAATCATTATAGCGATTATTGTCGGGCTGATTTCATTGATGACCGGCCGGTTAAAAGGTGATAAAAAAGAAAAAAGGCAGCCGTCTGCCCAGCCGGGAAAGCCGTTCTCTTCTTCTGCTTCTGATGTTTACAAACAAGCAAAGAAGCAAAAGAACAGCCAGGTGAAAAAAAGCCGGACAGAAAATAAGGAGGAGTATGAAGCGAAAAAAACAGCCGCGGCCAAAAGTGAACAGTCAATGGGCCGGCTAAGCCGCTACCAAGTAGACAACGAAACGATACAGCGGGCTTCCTCTCCCGCTCCAAGGCTTGACATAGAGGCGGACGACTTAGCTAAGGCTGTTATTTTATCAGAAATCCTGGCTCCTCCAAAAGCGTTAAGAAGGAAATAAACTGACATGTTCCCCCCTCTCCTCTCATACATTTGAAAGGAGAGGGGGGTTCTTTTTTATGACGAAAAAGTGGGGGGAGCAAATGAAGGGCTGGCTGACAAAATCGCTGAATCTACCCGAAGATGTCATGATGGACCTTCCCCGGATCACGATGATTGGCCAGCTGCATATTTATATTGAAAATCATAGAGGATTGCTTGCTTTCTCAGATAAAGAAGTGAGATTGATGCTTACCAAAGGCCAACTCTTAATTAAAGGAAAATCGTTTACGATCAAAACCATTTTACCAGAGGAAATATTGATAGAAGGGAAAATTGAACAGCTCGTTTATTTGGAAGGGTAAGGGGGAAAAAGCTTGAACAATCAGTGGCTTGCTTTTTTTCAAGGGGTTATCTTTGTGAAATTGCAGGGAAAAGGAGCCGAGCGCTTCATTAATCGTTTGACCCGTTCACGCGTTCCGATTTGGCATGTCACTAGACAGGAGGAGCAGGTAATTACGTTCTCCTGTTCTTTAAGGCATATTCATAAGATACGAAAAGCAGCGCGTACATTTGATGGAGAGGTTTATTTTTATAGAGGGGAAGGCTTCCCTTTTTTAATGAAAAGATTATTGAAGAGCTCGGGATTTATCGTTGGTGTGTGCGCTTTTTTTATCATTATTTTGCTATTATCCAATGTTGTCTGGAGGATCGATATTGGCGGGGCAAGTCCGCAAATGGAACACGAAATCCGTAAAGAGCTGGCTAGTATGGGCATTAAAAAAGGAAAGTTTATTTTAGGTTTGGATGATCCTGAAACGGTTCAGCAAAAGCTGTTGGACCGCGTGGAAGGATTGACGTGGATCGGTGTAGAAGTAAAAGGGAGTACGTTTCATTTTCGTGTCGTAGAAAAAAATGAACCAAAGAAAAAAGAGCAGAAAGGACCCCGGCATCTAGTAGCATCCAAAGAAGCGGTCATTGTGAAATTGTTTGTTAAAAAAGGACAGGCTGCCGTCAAAAGGGATCAGTTTGTTCATAAAGGCCAGCTGCTCGTTTCTGGGTTAATTGGGACGGAAGAAAAGCAAAAAGAAGTGGCAGCCGACGGGGAAGTGCTTGGCGAAACATGGTATAAAACGACGGTGGAAATGCCGATTGCGACAGAGTTTCATGTTTTAACCGGCCGTCACGTGACGAAGCATATGTTGGAGGTTAAAACGTTTAGACTTCCTATATGGGGATTTAAAAATCATTCTTTTGCGAATCATAAGAAGGATGAGCAAATACATTCTGTGTCTTTCCTAGGAATGAAGCTGCCGATAAGCTATGTGGAAACAACGTACTATGAAAGTAAACAGACAAATCGTTCTTATACGGAAAAGGAAGCAGAATTACATGCATTAGAAGCAGCAAGAAAAGATTTGCGGGCAAAGCTGCCTGAAGAAGCAGAAATCCGCGGTGAAAAAGTTTTACAGAGACAGCTTACGAATGGTAAAGTAAAGTTGACCATACATTTCCAGGTGCTAGAAAATATAGCCATCGGGAAACCAATTACTCAAGGAGACAAAGAGGATGCCAGAAGAAAAAAACATAATGAATATTCAACTTGAAAACCCAAATGAGGCTGCAGCCTTATTGGGAGTATCAGATAAAAATTTAACTATTTTAGAAAAAGAGTTTGATGTTTCGATCGTGACGAGGGGAGAAACGATTCATATAGCCGGCATAGAAGAAAAAGTGGAGCTCGTCAAAGAAATTATTTACCGCCTGCTTCTTATTATTCGTAAAGGAATTAATATTGGTGAACGGGATATCGCTAATGCTGTGCAAATGGCGAAGAATGGAACCGTTGAATATTTAGATGAATTGTATAACCAGGAAATCACTAAAAATGCAAAAGGGAAATCCATTCGCATAAAAACGCTCGGCCAGCAAGAGTATGTGACGGCGATTCGCAAACATGATCTTGTCTTTGGTATTGGTCCTGCTGGTACGGGAAAGACGTATTTAGCGGTCGTTATGGCTGTTCATGCCTTAAAAACAGGACAAGTTAAACGCATTGTGTTAACAAGGCCGGCTGTGGAGGCGGGCGAGAGCCTTGGCTTTCTCCCGGGAGATTTAAAGGAAAAAGTGGATCCATATTTGCGTCCGCTTTACGATGCTTTGCATGATGTCCTAGGCATGGAACATACACAGCGGTTGATTGAACGAGGCACGATTGAAGTAGCTCCGCTTGCCTATATGCGAGGCCGGACACTTGACGATGCGTTCGTTATTCTAGATGAGGCGCAAAATACGACGAAAGCACAAATGAAAATGTTTTTAACAAGGCTCGGTTTTGGATCGAAAATGGTCATTACTGGTGACCGTACACAAATTGATTTGCCAAAAGGAGCACAATCAGGGCTCGTTTCAGCTGAGCAGATTTTAAATCGTGTATCTTCTATTTCCTTTATTTATTTAGAACAGAGTGATGTTGTCCGCCATCCTCTCGTTGCCCGAATTATTGCGGCTTATGAAAAAGCTGATAGCTGACAGACAGTCTACGGGCTGTCTGTTTTTCTTTTTTCTTTACTTAGGAGCTGCACATGATTTTTTAAAAGAAACCTGTTATGATTTTGTATGAAAGATGAGCGGCCGTTTACAGGAATAAAATATGCTCCGACCTGCTCATAATTGCCAGAGAAACGAAAGTGTAAGAACGGAGGAAAAAGATGAGCTTAGTAATAGATATGATCGATGAAACAGAAGAGCTGGAAGCGGAGGCTTTTCAACTTGTGGAGGTGCTGCTGAAGCTGACAGCCGAACGAGAGGATGCTGCAAGCGACAGTGAGGTGTCTGTGACGTTTACTGATAATGAAAGAATTCGCGAAATTAATCGTGAATACCGGGGGAAAGATAAGCCGACAGATGTGATTTCTTTTGCGCTGGAAGAAATGGATGAAGAAGAGGTTGAAATCAGTGGTGCGGAAGGCATGCCCCGCATACTAGGAGATATCATTATTTCTGTTACACGGGCTAAAGAGCAGGCGGAGGAATACGGTCACAGTTTTGAACGAGAGCTCGGTTTTCTTGCTGTTCATGGCCTGCTTCATCTGCTTGGATACGATCATATGACAGAGGAAGATGAAAAAGTTATGTTTCAAAAGCAAAAGGATATTCTCAATGAATATGGATTGGGACGATAAGAAAGCTTTTCGTTGGAAGCGGTTCAAGCATTCTTTTCGATTTGCGCTTAACGGCTTAAAGATTGCTGCCAAAGAACCGAACTTCCGCTTTCACATGGCCGCTGCCTCAGTGGTGACAGCAGCAGGTTTTATCCTGTCTTTATCACGTATAGAGTGGCTGTTTATTTTGATCATGATCTTTGGGGTTATGGTGTTTGAAGTGATTAATACGGCAGTTGAAAAAACGGTTGACCTCGTGACAAAGGAGTATCATCCGCTGGCAAAAGAGGCAAAAGATTTAGCGGCAGGTGCGGTTTTGCTGTTTTCTTTTCTGTCCATTCTAATAGGAGCAATCATTTTTCTGCCGAAGATATGGCGTTTATTTTAGATAATTTAGATTTTTCAGAAAAATATTCAGTAAATAGATTACAAATGAGGCGATTTGTATTAAAATAGAAAATAAAGGAGCATACATTTGAAACAAGAACAATTAATCGAGGAAGCAAAAGCAGCAAGAGAGCGCGCTTATGCCCCTTATTCAAACTTTAAAGTAGGAGCTGCGCTTCTGACGAAGGAAGGCAAAGTCTTTCACGGATGTAATATAGAGAATGCTGCCTACAGTATGTGTAATTGTGCAGAGAGAACGGCTTTATTTAAAGCGTGGTCTGAAGGAGAAAAAGAATTTGCGGCGCTGGCAGTGGCTGCGGATACGAAACGTCCTGTTCCTCCATGCGGTGCATGCCGGCAAGTCATCTCTGAACTGTGTACACCCGATATGAAAGTGATTTTAACGAACTTGCAAGGTGATATAGAAGAAACAACGGTTGAGCAACTGCTTCCAGGAGCATTTTCACAGGGGGATCTACATGAATAGACACGAAGGAAATAACACATACAAATCAGGCTTTATTGCAATCATTGGCCGCCCAAACGTTGGGAAATCCACCTTTTTAAACAGGGTAATTGGTCAAAAAATTGCGATCATGAGCGATAAGCCGCAAACAACAAGAAACAAAGTACAGGGCGTCTATTCGAAAGATAACGCACAAATGATCTTTATTGATACGCCGGGTATTCATAAGCCAAAGCATAAGCTCGGAGATTTTATGATGAAAGTGGCGGTCAACACGTTAAGGGAAGTGGATCTTGTACTCTTTATGGTGAACGCAGAGGAAGGCTATGGCCGCGGAGATGAGTTTATCATTGAAAAGTTAAAAGGCGTTCAGACACCTGTTTTTCTCGTTCTAAACAAAATTGATCGTGTGCACCCTGATCAATTGATGGATCTGATCAGCCAGTATAAGGATTTGTATCCGTTTACCGAGATTGTTCCCATTTCCGCCCTGGAAGGAAACAACGTGGAGCGTTTGCTCGATCAAATTGAAGAAAAGCTTCCCGAAGGCCCGCAGTATTATCCTGCTGACCAAGTGACTGATCATCCGGAGCGCTTCATTGTATCAGAGCTGATTCGGGAAAAAGTCCTCCATTTAACTCGGGAGGAAGTGCCGCATTCCATCGCGGTTGTCATCGATCAGATGAAGCGGCGCGGAGATAAGGATATTATTAATGTAATGGCTACGATCGTCGTGGAACGGGACTCGCAAAAAGGAATTGTCATTGGAAAGCGCGGGGCTTTGCTAAAAGAAATCGGCCAGCGGGCCCGGCACGATATTGAAAGCCTGCTCGGTTCCCAAGTATTTTTAGAACTGTGGGTGAAGGTTCAGAAGGATTGGCGAAATAAGGCATCCAACCTTCGAGATTTTGGATTCCGTGAAGACGAATATTAACCAGCAGATAAAATAATTAGAAATTTTTGCTCCTCATAATCAAAAGGTAATCGGTGAAGCTAATAAGGAAGCCATAGGTGAAAGTAAGTGTCAAACTAAGAAAGGTGGGAAAAATATGTTGGATTTTACCTGGAAGGTCTTTTCTGAGACGGGAAATGTAGAATTGTACCTTTTGTATAAGGAAATTGAAAAAGACAACGAGAAATCCCCATTTGAGCGTGAGTACCGGTTGGCTGACTTTGATTTCCCGGTTACTGAAATGACGAATTGAGGAGGATAGAAGGGCGGCCTTCTCATGCTTCAAAAGATTGAAGGAATCGTAATTCGGGCATCTAGTTATGGCGAAACAAATAAAATAGTGACGATATTTACACGGGAGAAAGGCAAGCTTGCATTTATGGCACGAGGAGCAAAGAAGCCAAACAGCCGCCTTTCTGCCGTTACTCAGCCATTTACACACGGGAGTTTTTTAGTCCGCTTTGGCAGTGGCCTCGGAACGATGCAGCAAGGTGAAATGTTAACCTCAATGAGGCATATTCGAGAAGACTTAATCATGTCTGCTTATGCCGCATATATGGCTGAACTGCTGGATAAAAGCGTGGAAGAAAAGCGAGCAAACCCTTATGTATATGAGCTGCTTGAGCAAACTTTTCATTATTTAAACGAAGGATATGACGCGGAAATTTTAACGCATATCTTTGAAATGAAGATGCTGCAAGTAATCGGCCTTCGTCCTGAGCTGTCCAGCTGTGTTAATTGCGGCAGCCAAGAAGGTCGATTTGCTTTCTCCATCCGAGAAAATGGCTTGCTGTGCCACCGTTGTTTTGGCATCGATCCTTATTTGCTTCAGTTGTCAACGGCTGCGCTTAAGCTGCTCAGGCTGTTTTACTTTTTCGATTTACATAGACTAGGCAAGATTAATGTAAAAGAAGAAACGAAAAAAGAAATTCGCATGGCTATCTCACTCTATTATGATGAATACTCTGGGATTTATTTGAAATCGCGTCGGTTTCTTGAGCAAATAGAAAAGATGCAGTTGATTTTTGACCAAAAAGAAGATGATGATTGACAAATTTCTTATTTTGGATTAAGTTTTTTATATTCAACTGAAATGAATAATGGCTGCAGTGAAGGAATGGAGTACGTGATTTCCTCTTTTAGAAGCGAACCTGGGATGGTGAAAGCCAGGGAAAGAGCATTACGGAAAGGCGGTCTGGAGCAGCGCTTTGTAAAAGAGGCCGTATATGACGGCAAATAGGGTGGAACCGCGGGTAACTCTCGTCCCTATGTACACGATGTACATAGGGACGAGAGTTTTTTTTATTGAAAAGGCTATGTTAATGACCATCGTTGATTTTGCTCCTTTGTTGAATGGAGCGGAAGGCGCTAGACTCCTGTGAGAAAAGAGTGTCCATGGGAGACCCCGCAGGCGCGATAGCGGCGAGGAGGCTCCCGGACGGTCCGTGGAAAGCGAGCGCCCCAGGGGAAATCAACAGGGAAGTTTAACAAAGCCCGTAAAAAAGATACCAGTCACTAATGACAGAAAGAAGGGATAGCTATGAATATTCAAGAAATGATTTTAACTTTGCAAAAACATTGGTCTGATCATGGCTGTATTTTGATGCAGGCATATGATGTTGAAAAAGGAGCAGGTACGATGAGCCCTTATACATTCTTACGGGCACTCGGTCCTGAACCGTGGAATGTAGCTTATGTAGAGCCGAGTAGACGGCCAGCAGACGGCCGCTACGGAGAAAATCCGAACCGTTTATATCAGCACCATCAGTTTCAAGTCATTATGAAGCCTTCACCTGATAATATTCAAGAAATGTACCTGGATTCTTTAAAAGCGCTCGGCATTGATCCCCTCGAGCACGATATCCGCTTTGTAGAAGATAACTGGGAAAATCCTTCTCTTGGCTGTGCAGGTTTAGGATGGGAAGTATGGCTTGACGGTATGGAAATTACGCAGTTTACGTACTTTCAGCAAGTCGGGGGTCTAGACTGTAAGCCGGTTTCAGTTGAGATTACATATGGAATTGAACGGCTTGCTTCCTACATCCAGGAAAAAGAGAATGTCTTTGATCTTGAATGGACAGAAGGCTTTACAGTGCGGGATATTTTCTATCAGCCTGAATTTGAACATTCTAAGTATACATTTGAAACATCAGATGCGGACATGCTGTTCAACTTATTTACGATTTACGAGAAAGAAGCAAAACGCCAAATGGATGAAGGATTGGTTCACCCAGCCTACGATTATGTGTTGAAATGTTCACATGTATTCAATGTCCTTGATGCTAAAGGAGCTATTTCTGTAACAGAACGAACAGCTTATCTTGGACGTATGCGCAGTATGGCAAGACAAATCGCAAAAACGTTTTACGAAGAACGTGAAAAATTAGGATTTCCAATGTTGAAAGGGAAAGGAGAGCTGGAACATGAATAAAAAAGATGTATTGTTAGAAGTTGGCTTGGAGGAAATGCCAGCCCGCTTTGTAACAGAGTCAATGAATCAGCTCGGCAGCAAAGTAGAAGCATTTTTACAGGAGCAAAAAGTGTCTTATGACGAACTGAAGCTTTATTCCACTCCGCGCCGTTTAGCGGTTCTCGTTCAAGGGGTAGCAGAAGCCCAAGAGGATATTGAAGAAGAAGCGAAAGGTCCGGCCAAAAAGATTGCTTTGCAGGAAGATGGTACATGGTCAAAAGCAGCTATTGGATTTACGCGCGGACAAGGAATGTCTGTTGAAGACATTTATTTTAAAGAAATCAATGGTGTTGAGTACGTTCATGTAAATAAATTTGTGAAAGGAAAGCCAACAATGGAGCTGCTGCCGCAGCTGCGGGAGATTATTATTAGTCTGCATTTCGGAAAAAATATGCGCTGGGCAGATAATGATCTTCGTTACATTCGGCCCATTAAATGGCTTGTTGCTTTGTTTGGATCAGAAGTCATTCCTTTTGAAATTACGAATGTATCTACAGGACAGACGACACAAGGTCATCGTTTCTTAGGCGAAACAGTCACAATTGCCTCCCCAGCAGCATACGAAGAGCAGCTAAAAGGACAATTCGTGATTGTGAATCCTGCTGACCGAAAAGAAATGATCCGCCAGCAGCTGTCTCAACTGGAAGAAGATCAGTCATGGATTATTCCAGTGGATGAAGAGCTGCTTGAAGAAGTAAATAATTTAGTCGAATATCCAACGGCTTTATACGGTGCCTTCAATCAAGACTTCCTTGAGTTGCCTGAAGAAGTCCTCATTACATCTATGAAAGAGCATCAGCGCTACTTTCCGGTGAAAGATGGAGAGGGTACACTGCTTCCTTACTTTGTCACGGTTAGAAATGGAGACAGCCGCTCACTCGACAAAGTCGCCCGCGGAAACGAAAAAGTGTTACGAGCACGATTGGCAGATGCTGACTTTTTCTATAAAGAAGATCAAAGCAGAGACATTCCTTTCTTTTTAAATAAACTACAGGCGATTGTGTATCATGAAAAGATCGGCACATTAGCTGAAAAAGTAAGCCGGATTCGCCGTCTGTCAGCCAAGCTGAGCGAAATGGCGGGAGCAGACAGAGAAAAACAGAAAAAGGCCGACCGTGCAGCCGAGATTTGTAAATTCGATCTTGTGACACAAATGGTGTATGAATTTCCTGAACTGCAGGGCATTATGGGTGAGAAGTATGCGCTGCAAAAGGGAGAGGATCAAGAAGTTGCGCGGGCAGTCAATGAACATTATGAGCCGCGTCATGCCGATGATGAAGCACCAGAAACGTTTACTGGAGCGGTTGTCAGCTTAGCCGATAAATTGGATACGATCGTATCTTGCTTTGCTGTTAACATTATTCCGACGGGCTCTCAAGACCCTTATGCCTTAAGAAGACAAGCAGCGGGAATTGTCCTCATCTTAGCTGAAAAGAAATGGGATCTTTCGCTTGAAATGATTTTACAGACAGCCATTGCTGTTGTGAAAGAGGATGGAATTGGTGAAAAAGAGGCAGAATTGCTTTTAGAAGAGCTCACAGCATTCTTTAAGCTTCGTATCAAACACAGCCTTCAAGAACAACAAATTCGCTATGATTTAATTGATGCTGTGCTTGCAGGGGCAGTAGGTTCTTTACCATCGCTGTTTGCTAAAGCGGCTGTGTTGATGGCACATAAGGAAGATGCCGGATTTAAAGAAACCGCAGAGGCACTTAGCCGTGTCGCTAACATCGCTAAAAAAGCAGAAACAAGAGCAGCGATTAAGGAAGAGTGTTTTATGAATGAAGAGGAGAAAGTTCTGTATAAGGAATTCCTTCGCGTACAAGAAGGGCTGCAAGAGACGAGGGAAGCTGAGGGACAATTTGCTCTTCTAGAAAGCTTAAAGAGACCAATTGAGCAATATTTCGAACACACAATGGTGATGGCAGAAGATGCAGCTGTAAAAGAAAATCGCTTAAATCAGATGAGAGAACTAGCAGAAATTATTTTAGAGTTTGCAGATTTTAATAAAATATTAGTGAAGTAAAGCGGTGTAGAAATCTCTTTATTTAAACAGATGATGGATCTATGCCAGCGCAAAATGCAGCAGCTTTATGGAAACTGTTCTTTCCATTCCAGTTAAATAGTATATAATATTTATTATATGGTATAACACTTTTAAATGGTTGAGGTATAGGCGCCTGCAGATGATTAGTTATGAAGTATTTGGAAATCTTATTTCTTATTGCTTTATCATGACAATGCAGGCGTTTGTGCTGCTATTGCGCATTAGGTGGTGAGGGAGATCGAACTGAATAATCGTCAGGAAAAAATCTTGCAAATTGTTAAAGAAAATGGTCCGATTACAGGTGAGAGTATTGCTGAACGATTGAATTTGACGAGAGCGACATTACGCCCAGATTTGGCCATTTTAACGATGGCCGGTTTTTTAGATGCACGGCCTCGCGTAGGCTACTTTTATACAGGTAAGTCAGGCACTCAGCTACTCACGGAAAACTTAATGAAAATATACGTGAAAGACTATCAGGCAGTTCCGGTTGTCATAAGGGAAAACGTATCTGTCTACGATGCCGTTGTCACCATGTTTTTAGAGGATGTCGGCACACTATTCGTCGTAGATGAAAACGGCCATTTAGCTGGTGTGCTTTCACGTAAAGATTTACTTAGAGCAAGCATTGGAAAACAGGAACTAAGTGCTATTCCAGTCAATATTATTATGACAAGAATGCCGAATATCACTGTTTGTGAAAGAGATGACTTGCTGATCGATGTGGCTAATAACTTAATTGAAAAGCAAATAGATGCAGTTCCAGTTGTCAAGAAAACGGAAGCAGGCTGCGAAGTAATCGGCCGTATTACAAAAACCAATATTGCTAAAGCGTTTGTCTCGCTGGCAGATGATGACTGATACGGTTTTGAAAGGAGGTTCTATTTTTTGCTGAATGATCCAATCATATACATTGTTTCTGATTCAGTAGGTGAAACAGCTGAGCTTGTAACGAAAGCAGCTGTCAGTCAGTTTAATGGATCACATGCTGTGATTAAACGGTTTCCATATGTTGAAGACATATCCAACATTGACGAAGTGATCGACTTAGCAAAAATTGAGCAGGGAATTATCGTCTATACACTCGTTAAGCCGGAAATTAGAAATTATATGAAGCAGCAAGCGCAAAAGGAAAATATTATCATTTTTGATTTGATTGGTCCGTTGATGGAGGAACTTGAGTCATTATACAAACGTCCGCCTTTAATGGAACCAGGACTTGTGAGAAAGCTGGATGATGATTATTTCAAGAAAGTGGAGGCTATTGAATTTGCTGTAAAATATGATGATGGCCGGGATCCACGCGGGTTATTAAAAGCGGATGTCGTTTTAATTGGTGTTTCAAGGACGTCAAAGACGCCGCTTTCTCAATATCTTGCTCATAAGCGATTGAAGGTGGCTAACGTCCCGCTCGTACCAGAAGTAGATCCTCCTGAAGAATTGTTTGCCCTATCTCCGGAAAAGTGTTTCGGCTTAAAGATTAGCCCTGAAAAATTAAATCAAATTCGCAAGGAACGCTTAATTTCGCTCGGTTTGAATGATAGTGCAAGCTATGCCGACCTTGGACGGATTAAGATGGAAATTTCTTATTCTGAAGAAATGATGAAACGTATCGGCTGTGAAGTGATTGATGTAACAAATAAGGCCGTAGAAGAAACAGCCAATATCATTTTAAATAGGCTTCGTAAGAGAAAATAGAGGCTTCCCATAAGTGATTGAGCTCCCCTTCATCAGTTAGAAATTCGAAGCATACGTATCTATGCGCATCCCGTTGGGTATAGATATGGCTGAGAAGAACGGAGCTTTTCACTTGTTGGGCAGCTTTTTTCTGCGTTATTAGAAAATATTAATGGTTTTTTCTAATAAAGTATACTATAATAAAAAATTGTGATAAAAATGTATCTAAAATAGGTTTAACGCCTTGGATAAAGGAATAAACTAATTGTATGCTGCCTTGACACGTACTGTTCCGACAGCACACATTGTTCGATTTTTTTTTAGGATATTTTGTATTAAAGAAGGATTCTAATCAAGATTGTAGAATTATAATGCATAGAGAAAGAAAAACATGGCAGTATTTGTCGACTTCCTTCGATTGTAGGCTTGGGTGCAAATAGAACAAGAATAATCTTACAGAGAAGAAGTGGATGGGTCCGTGTAGAAAAAACAGATGTAAGAAAGACAAATGATAGAAAAACTGAAGGAGATTCAGCTTTTGTATCGAACAATAGTATAGCTGGTGATGTACACGTGGCAGGAAAGATTCCTGAAGAAACGATTCAACAGATTAAACAGTCGCTAGACATTACCGAAGTAATTAGTGACTACGTGCAATTGAAAAAGCAAGGACGCAACTTTTTCGGTTTGTGTCCATTTCATGGAGAGAATTCTCCATCTTTCTCTGTGGCACCCGACAAGCAAATTTATCATTGTTTCGGCTGTGGAGCCGGGGGAAACGTGTTTTCTTTTTTAATGGAAATTGAAAATATCTCTTTCCAGGAAGCAGTCGGAAAGCTTGCTGAACGTACAGGAATTGCCGTCAGCATCCCGAATGCCGGCGATCAGCGCAGTGATCCCCTTCTAAAGGAGCATAGTCAGCTACTAGAAGCCCATGAGCTGCTGGCAAAATTTTATCATCATTTGCTTATGAATACGACTGAAGGGCAAGAAGCGCTTGACTATCTAGAAAAACGGGGGTTTTCCAAAGAGAGCCTAGAATCATTCCAAATTGGCTGGGCGCTTCCTAATTGGGATTTTACGGCTAAATTCCTTCAAAAGCGGGGATTTACTGCTGAGCAGATGGAACAAGCAGGTTTAATTATTCGGAAAGAAGAGGATGGAAGCTATTTTGATCGTTTTCGTGGACGAATTATGTTTCCTCTGCATGATGATAAAGGAAAAGTAGTTGCTTTTTCTGGGCGCTCACTTCATGAGGAAAAGCCTAAATATTTAAATAGTCCAGAGACGCCTATTTTTAATAAAAGCCGTCTCTTGTATAATCTCCACCGGGCAAGAGCGGATATTCGCAAACAGCATAGTGCGATTCTCTTTGAGGGATTTGCAGATGTGATTGCAGCAGCAGGGGCCGGTGTAGAAAATGGAATTGCTACGATGGGCACTTCTTTAACGGATGCTCATATTCAGCAGATCCGGCGAATGACTGATCAGGTGATTATTTGTTTTGATGGTGACTCAGCGGGTATACAGGCTGCCTTCCGCGCAGCGGGCTTGTTACACGACAGCGGCTGTGACATTAAAGTTGCTCTTATTCCAGACAAAATGGATCCGGATGATTATATTAAACAATATGGCGCCGATAAGTTTCGCAATAATGTCATTAGTACCGCCATGACGCTGATTGCTTTTAAAATGGAATATTACAAGCTAGGAAAGAACCTCCAAGATGAAGGACAAAAGCTGCAGTACATTGAGGAAGTAGTAACGGAAATTTCTAAGTTGAAAAAAGCCGTCGAGCGTGATTATTACTTGCGGCAGCTGGCCGAACGCTTTTCACTTTCTCTTGACGCACTTAAGCAGCAAGAAAAACAGCTATTTTTCGAAGCGAGAAAAAAACAAACTCCAAATGAGCGTACGTTTCAGCCTGTGACAGTGCTGCAAACGCCTAAAAAGCTCTATCCTGCCTTTCAAACAGCGGAGCGAAGATTAATTGCCCACATGTTGAAAGATGTGGATATTGTTTATAAGGTAAGGGAATTACTTAATGGAGAAGTGTTTAATCTTGACGAGCACCAAGCTATTTTTACGTATTTACTTGGCTTTTATGAAGGAGGCAATGTACCAGATTCGAGTACATTTATTAGTTTTCTCCCGAATGCCAACCTGCGCCGCCTCGTTTCAGATATAGAAATGATGATGGTAAGTGAAGTTATAAATGATGAAGAAGTGAACGATTATATAAAAGAAATATTTAATTACAGAAAAGTGCTGGAAATAAAAGAAAAAAAACAAAGGCAGATGATAGCGGAAAAGGAAAAGAATTACGAAGCTGCCGCTCAGCTTGCCATGGAAATTGTAAGGTTGAAAAAAGAGTTGAAAAAATAAGAAAAGCAGTATGAGGCAAGGATGTTGGAAGGAGGGGGACGACGAATGGCTGAAAAGTCTACACGTTCCAAAGAAACCGAAGTAACGCTGGAAAGAGCAAAAGAGCAAATTATTGAGATAGGGAAAAAAAGGGGCAAGCTATCCTATGACTATGTAGCAGATAAGCTTTCTTCCTTCGAAGTGGAGTCTGACCAGATTGACGAATTTTATGAGCATCTTGGTGAGCAGGGAATAGATGTAACGAATGAAGAAGATGGCGATGAAGATCCGAACATTCATGATCTCGAAAAAGAAAATGAAGAATTTGACCTCAACGATTTAAGTGTTCCGCCGGGTGTGAAAATTAACGATCCAGTACGCATGTACTTAAAAGAAATCGGCCGGGTGGACCTTCTATCTGCGGAAGAAGAGATTGCGCTTGCTACTCGCATTGAAGAGGGCGATGAAGAGGCGAAACGCCGTCTTGCAGAGGCCAATCTGCGTTTAGTTGTCAGCATAGCAAAACGCTATGTCGGCCGCGGCATGCTCTTTTTGGACTTAATCCAAGAAGGGAACATGGGATTAATTAAAGCAGTAGAAAAGTTTGATTACCGTAAAGGATTTAAATTCAGTACGTATGCTACATGGTGGATTCGTCAGGCTATTACTCGAGCGATTGCCGATCAAGCAAGAACGATCCGGATTCCGGTTCATATGGTAGAAACCATTAATAAGCTGATTCGTGTACAAAGGCAGCTTCTTCAAGATCTTGGCCGTGAACCATCTCCTGAAGAAATTGCAGAAGAAATGGATTTAACGCCTGAAAAGGTGCGGGAAATTTTAAAAATTGCTCAAGAACCCGTGTCTCTTGAAACGCCAATTGGGGAAGAAGATGACTCCCATTTAGGCGATTTCATTGAAGACCAGGAGGCGACATCTCCATCTGAACACGCAGCATACGAACTCTTAAAAGAGCAGCTAGAGGACGTGTTAGATACATTAACCGACCGGGAAGAAAACGTACTTCGCCTTCGTTTCGGACTAGATGATGGACGTACCCGGACACTAGAAGAAGTCGGTAAAGTATTTGGTGTTACACGGGAACGGATTCGTCAAATTGAAGCGAAAGCTTTGCGTAAGCTTCGCCATCCAAGCCGCAGCAAACGTTTAAAAGACTTCCTTGAATAGGACCATGTTTAACCAGCAGGTTAGTAATGCCAACAAGTAATGTGTAAATCTTGTTCAGGCTGTTGATTAACGCTTGCTTTTTTCGCTGCCCGACTGTCTAGTGGTGCTTGTGATGCTCTTAGGCATTCCGCTACTAGGACTCGGTGCTTCGAAAGATACATGCTGTCAATCAGCCTGAGGGACTTTGTCCACAATCTCAGTTTACTTCCTACAAGAAGTAAACTATTTTTTTACATAAAAAGCAGGTATTTGAGCATTTTTCGCGAATATGTGTATGACAGGATGTGACAATGGATGAAGCAAGAAAAAAAACATATAATCATTGAAGAAATCCACTTTTGGAAAGATCATCACATGCTGCCTAATCACTACTGCGATTATTTACTCACACTTTATACACAAGGAGAAGGAGTGCCGGAAAACGCTGTCAAAAAATCGAATGCGTCGCGTCTGACTTTTCTAAGTTCTGCTGCTTCTCTTTTTTTGCTGCTAATTTCTCTATTTGTTCTATATTTTACTGAATTGTCTTTCCCTTTGCAAATGGCGATTTTGGCGGCTTTTGTCGTTTTATTGATAGGCTTCGCTATTTACTTTTCTAAAAAAGGTTTTTTTCTGCCCATGATGTATGTTGGAGCGGCAATTTTGTTTTTAATTTTTACGATAGAATGGCATGAAAAAATATGGGGAAGCAATGCAAATACGCTTTATCTTTTACTGTTTTTTCATTGTATAATCTGGTGGTTTGCAGGATGGAAACTCCGGCACATTTACTTTACTATTTCCGCATGGCTCGGTGTTGGACTGCTCATTGTTTTTATTGTTATATAATAAAAAAAATTGGAAAATAAAAAAAGACGAGGAAATGTGTCTAATTTACGACAAATGAGTAAAAACTTCTAACTAAGGGCTTTTCGTCTTCTTCATTTTAAAGTAGAATGGTAAGTGTTTGTACTTTCTATTTGTTATTTGTGTACATAAGGGGGGTTAAGAAATGAATCGTAATCCAATTATTCCGTACTTACTGATTGCTGTGTTTGGTCTTGGCCTAATTTTCTTCCTTTCTTTAGAAGGACTTAGCAATTCTAAAGAAATGGCAGAGGGCGGAGAAAAGACGGAAGAAAAAGCAGAAGGTGGAGCGTTTGATCCAGAAGGCTTCTACAAGCAGACTTGCATAGGCTGTCATGGCGGCAACTTTGAAGGCGGAGCTGGTCCTGCATTAAAGGGAATCGGTGAGAAAGTATCTAAAGACGAAATTAAAGATGTCCTTTTAAATGGTAAAGGATCTATGCCTCCGGGTCTTGTTCCAGCTGAAAATGCTGACGCAATGGCTGATTGGGTAAGTAAAATTAAATAATATAAAAAAGTTCTTTGCCCGGGGCAAGGAACTTTTTTTATGAAGCTTTTCCGTTTACAATGAAAATAGAACATAAAACTAAAAGTGGTGACAGAATGAATATTAACCAATTATCTAATCGATTGATGGCTGTTGCATCCCGAATACCTCCTCAAGCTGTCTTTGCGGATATAGGCTCAGATCATGCCTATTTGCCTTGTTACGCTATAAAAAAAGGGATGGCTTATAAAGCGATTGCCGGAGAAGTGGCGGAAGGCCCGTTACGCGCTGCTGAGCAGCAAGTAAAGAATGCCGGTCTTGAAGAAAAAATCTCCGTTCGAAAAGGAAATGGACTTGAAGTGATTGCTGTTGGCGAGGTCGATTGTGTGACGATTGCCGGCATGGGCGGTACGTTGATTGCCTCCATTTTAGAACAAGGAAAAGATAAGCTTACGGACGTCAAGCGGCTCATCTTACAGCCAAACCTGCGCGCAGATCATATTCGCAGGTGGCTCATTGAGAACGACTGGGAATTAATTGATGAGGAAATTATGGAAGAAGACGGGAAGATCTATGAAATTTTAACTGCTGAGAGAGGAAATCCAAAAAAGCCTTATAGCACAAGAAAAGAGCTGGAGCTGCTTACAGGCCCGATGCTGCTTGCTGAAAAAAGTGATGTGTTTTTTAAAAAGTGGCAAAGAGAAGCAGATCAGCTGGAAGTGGTGCTGAAGAATATAACAAAAGCAGAAAATCAAGAAGCAGCGTTAGAAAAAAAACAAGCTGTGCTTCATGAGCTTCAGTTGATTAAGGAGGCAATTGATCGTGAAGAACGCGAACGGACATGAGATTATTCAACTATTTGAACAGTTCTCTCCCAAAAAATATGCCATGGAGGGGGATAAAATTGGTTTGCAAATCGGCCGATTAAACAAACCGGTCGAACGTGTGCTTATTGCACTAGATGTACTTGAGGAAGTGGTAGATGAAGCAATTGAAAAAGATGTACAGCTGATTATTGCTCATCATCCCTTAATTTTCCGTCCGCTGAAATCCATTGTGACGAGCGATTCATCAGGGAGGATCATCGAAAAGCTCATTAAACATGACATTGCGGTTTATGCCGCTCATACGAACTTAGACGTAACGAAAGGCGGAGTAAATGATCTTTTGGCGGAAGCGCTGGAGTTAACAGAAACTAGCGTCCTCGTACCGACGTTCCAGGAGAGCTTGAAGAAGCTTGCAGTCTTTGTGCCGGTTAGCCATGCCGAACGTGTGCGACAGGCGTTAGGCGCAGCAGGAGCGGGCTTTATTGGCGAATACAGCCACTGTTCTTTTTCTACCGATGGCACTGGACGTTTTATGCCGGGAGACCGAACGAATCCATATATCGGACAGGCTGGTCAATTAGAAAAGGTAGAAGAAGTGAAAGTGGAAACAGTCTATCCGAAGAGTCTTGAGAAAAAAGTGCTGTCTGCTATGCTGAAGACTCATCCCTATGAAGAAGTGGCTTATGACGTATATGCGCTTGAGAATGAGGGAGAGACACTTGGACTTGGCAGAATCGGCAAGCTGGAATATGCGATGACACTGCGTGAATTTGCGGAATTTGTGAAAGAAAAGCTGGATGTAAAAGGAGTTCGGGTGGTTGGTCAATTAACGGACGAAGTAAGAACAGTAGCTGTACTCGGCGGTGATGGAAATAAGTATTTTCAATCAGCTAAATTTAAGGGAGCAGATGTATATGTAACGGGTGATTTTTATTACCATACTGCTCATGATGCCCTGGCTGCCGGCTTAAATGTGGTGGATCCCGGCCATAATGTAGAAAAGGTAATGAAAGCAGGTACAGCGAACAAAATGGCCGTCTTAGCAGCTGAGAAGAAGCTGGCGGTCCAGTTTATTCCGTCGTCTATTCATACGGACCCCTTTACGTTTATTTAAAAGGAAACAGAGGCTGGCTCTTAGTTTTGAGCCAGCCTCTGTTTTGTACTGCTAACGAGTTGTTAAAGTGGATCTTTTCACTTTCGGCAAAATCTTATTTAATGGAACTTTTCTTTCCCGAACCCATGTATTTTCATCCAGTGGATCAAATTGCTCTAGAAATTGGATCACTTCTTTTACAATTGGTGTTGGTGTGGAAGCTCCAGCGGTTACAGCAGCTTTTTTTGCATCTTTCAGCCACTCAATTTCAATTTCGGTCACGTCCGCTACCCGATAAGCTTTCGTACCAGCAATTTCAATAGATACTTGAGCGAGACGATTGGAGTTATTACTTTTAGGATCGCCCACCACGATTAAAACATCTGCTTCGCCCGCTTGTTCTGCTACAGCCTCCTGCCGGACTTGAGTCGCCAGGCAAATTTCTTTATGCATCTCCACATGCGGGTATTTTTCTTTAATTTTGTCCATAATATCTGCAACATCCCATTGACTCATCGTTGTCTGGTTAGTAACGATGACTTTGGGACTCGTGATCATGAGTTTGTCTACGTCTTCTGGTTTTTCAACTAAATGAATGATAGCGGGAGCGACACCGATTGCTCCTTCTGGTTCTGGGTGTCCTTTTTTTCCGATATAGATGATTTCATAGCCTTCTGCTTTTTTCTCACGGATGAGATTGTGTGTATTTGTGACATCCGGACACGTAGCATCGATCGTGACAAGATTCTTTTTGCGGGCAAGTTCTCTTACCTCTGGAGAAACACCATGAGCAGTAAAAATGACGGTTCCTTCGTTCACTTTCTCCAGGATCTCTTTCCGGTTGCTGCCGTCCAAAGTAATGATTCCTTCCTCCTCAAATGCGTCCGTTACATGTTTGTTGTGAACAATCATCCCAAGGATATAGATGGGGCGCGGCAAGTTTTTATCTAGAGCGGCGTTTCGAGCGATAATCATAGCGTCTACTACACCGTAACAATAGCCTCTTGGAGCAATTTTGATTAATTCCATAAAAAAACCTCCTATTTGTGTAATCGGAGTGAGATGTGTACGAATTCATTATATAGGAGGAGGGCGCACTTTGGAAGTAAACAACTGTTTATTAAATATAAAGTTTTGGTTGGGAAGTTTTCGGTGCCGAGCCTGATTTTGTTTTTAAAGAAGGCGGGTGCTCTTCTTCTTTTTTTTCGTCCTTCTGATCGTGTGTCTTTTTTTTCTCATGCCGTGGCTGTTCCGATGGATGATCAGATGGAATGTGCTCTTTTTTTTCTTCCGGGAGAGTTTTTAAGCCTTTGTACAATTTCCACATGGAAGGCAGGTTCCTTACGAGCGGTCCGTACTGTTCGATAATGGGTCCTGCTTGCTGCATCGTTTTTAATACTTGCTGTGTGTTAGAGAGTATTTGCTGAAGGTTGATCGGATCGGCGGCTTTTTGAGCGGCCGATCCTGCTCCTTTGCGTTCAAATCCAGTCAGGCCCCGTCCTCCCCCTTGTTTTAGCCGTCCGAATAGCCCTCGTCCGGCACTTCTGGGCATAGCAGACGGTCGAGGAAATGGCCGTGCTGCAGGCGGATAGTAATGTGGAGGCAGAGGACGGCTGTTGCGTGGAAAAGGCATCATAAAATATTCATCCTTTCACATATTATTTCTTCTTTGTTATTGTATGCAGAGAAAAGAGAAAAGGTTTAGTACATGAATAATCTTCTAAAAAGGGTAAAATTATTTCTGAGACTTTGATTTGTAGAGGATTTTAGTATAATATCAAGATGGAGAAAAAGGCTGATTTCAGCCAAAAGGAGTGTCACATTTGACAAAGCACCAATTTGAGAAATATGGTTTTCAACCATTTATTAATAAAGGAATAGAAGAATTAGGGTTTCATGAACCGACAGATATACAAGCACGAATGATTCCTTTTATTTTAAAAGGGGAAAGTGCGATCGGCCAATCGCAGACGGGTACAGGCAAGACGCACTCTTACATTCTGCCGATCCTTAATCAAATCAATCCTGCTAAAAAAGAAGTACAGGCGGTCATTACAGCGCCGACTAGGGAATTAGCTAATCAAATTTATCAAGAAATTCTTAAGATTGCCCGGCTGTCTGAGGAAGAAATAACAGCGCGCTGTTATATCGGAGGAACTGATAAGCAACGCGATATCGAGAAATTAAAAAGTCAGCCGCATATTGTTGTCGGCACTCCAGGAAGAATCAACGATTTAGTGCAGGCACAGGCGCTGTTCATTCATAAGTCAGCTATGCTTGTCATTGATGAAGCCGATTTAATGCTGGATATGGGTTTCATCGTGGACGTTGATCAAATTGCCTCTCGAATGCCTGAGCAGTTAAATATTTATGTTTTTTCAGCGACGATTCCTGAAAAACTGAAACCATTTTTGAAAAAATATATGGAAAATCCCGAGTTTATTCATATTCAGCCTAAGCATATTTCCGCAGAAAACATTGAGCATGTGCTTGTACCGAAAAAAAGCCGTGAAAAAATTGATCTGCTTTTTGATATGCTGAAATCATACAATCCATATTTAGCGGTAGTATTTACAAATACGAAGCAGAAAGCGGACGAAGTAGCGGACGCTCTTTTAGAAAAAGGGATGAAAACAGGCCGGATACATGGAGATTTATCGCCGCGAGACCGTAAGAAAATGATGAAACAAATCCGCGACCTTGATTATCAATTTATTGTAGCAACCGATCTTGCGGCGCGGGGCATCGATATTGAAGGAGTCAGCCATGTCATTAACTATGAGCTTCCGAGGGATCTTGACTTCTACATTCACCGGGCAGGCCGGACGGCGCGGGCTGGTTCTTCCGGGATTTGTGCGACAATTTATACACCTTCCGATGAAGATGCGCTTGTTCGTCTGGAAAAGCTCGGGATTACATTTGGCCATGCCGATCTGCGCAATGGAGAATGGATAGAGCTTGTAGACCGCAATCAGCGGAAAAAGCGGGAAAGAACAACCGATGAAATCGATGAAAAAGCAAAATCAATTGTCCGTAAACCGAAAAAAGTAAAGCCGGGTTATAAGAAAAAAATGCAAAGAGAAATGGTGCAATTTAAAAAGCGCGAGCGTCGTATAGCATCCAAGCGCACTAATAAAAAAGGTTGATGTTTGGAGGAAAAGACCTGTTGCTGCAGGTCTTTTTTGCTGAAAAAGGTGTGTTTTTTTAGTAAAATAATAAGAAGTAAAGGAGAGGTATGTATGTTGAAAATTGGTTCTCACGTTTCGATGAGCGGAAAAAAGATGCTGCTCGGAGCAAGTGAAGAGGCGGCGTCTTACGGTGCAAATACGTTTATGATTTATACAGGCGCCCCACAAAATACAAGACGAAAGAAGATCGAAGAGTTAAATATCGAAGAAGGCTGGCAGCACATGAGAGAAAACGGAATGGAGGATATCGTTGTTCACGCTCCTTACATTATTAATATCGGTAATACCATTAGTGCCGATACATTTGAGCTCGGTGTAACCTTTTTACGATCGGAAATAGAGCGGACAGCTGCTCTTGGCGCTAAGCAGATCGTGCTGCATCCAGGAGCTCATGTGGGTGCTGGGGCAGAAGCAGGCATCAAAAAAATTGTCGAAGGGCTGAATGAGGTGCTGACAAAAGACTTGGATGTGCAGATTGCCCTTGAAACGATGGCTGGAAAAGGCTCAGAGTGCGGAGCGTCTTTCGAAGAGCTGGCGATGATTGTAGACGGTGTGTATTTAAACGATAAGTTGTCTGTTTGTTTCGATACGTGCCATACTCACGATGCCGGCTACTCTATAAAAGATAATTTTGATGGTGTGCTCGATGAATTTGATCGTATTGTTGGTGTTGAACGTATAAAAGTTTTACATATTAACGATAGTAAAAATGAACAAGGTGCCCGAAAAGACCGCCATGAAAACATTGGTTTTGGTCATATTGGATTTGAAGCACTCAGCTATATTGTTCATCATCCCCAATTGACGGAGATCCCTAAAATATTAGAAACACCGTATGTTGGTGAAGATAAGAAATCAAGAAAGCCTCCCTACCAGCTTGAGATTGATATGTTTCGGCGGAAAACATTTGATGAAACGCTTCTTACGAAAGTGGCTGCCCTTAGCAAGTAAAAAGAGCCGGCCGGAAGAAAGATGGAACGGCCGGTGTTTTTATCTATGAGTGGAACATTGTGAGCAGTTTGCTTAGTTTTTTGGCGGTTTGTTCATTAGTGATGATAGCAATTTCCCTCAATAAACTCTCTCTCTCATATTCATTGAATAAATCAACTTTTTTTCTGCGCAGGCGGCTGGCAATCCTTTCAGCTTCTTCTCTTTTTAGCGGAATATCAAAACCTTCGGCATACTTTAACAGTTCATCACCCGTTATCATTTGGACTTTTTGATTAATAAAGTGCTGTAGGAATTTCACTTGTGGTCACTCCTTTTCCTCTATATTTAATGTATGAGAAAAGAAAGGGAAGGTGATTGGAAGGCAAAAATATATAGTCAGAATATTTTAATAAAAAAGGACTGGTGTTATGCCTAAACAGCATAGGAAGGAAAAGAAATCTCACATATTGTACCGATTCATTCTTATTCTAATCGGAGCGGCATGTGCAGCGGCAGCTATTGAACTATTTCTCGTTCCAAATAATATTATTGATGGCGGCATTATCGGTATTTCATTAATTTTAAGTTATTTATTTAAGCACCCGCTGCTGAATTTCTCAACATTTGTGGTTTTGTTGAATATTCCATTTTTATATTTTGGATATAAACAAATAGGAAAAACATTTATGTTTTCTTCTTTATTTGGAATTGTTTGCCTTGCAGTATTAGAGAACAGTTTTCACCGGTTCACTCCGTTTACCGATCAGCCGGTCTTAGCGGCTGTGTTTGGCGGGCTTCTGCTGGGAGTGGGGGTTGGTCTCGTTATTCGTCATGGCGGAACACTTGACGGCACTGAAATTATGGGTATTTTATTGACTAAACATTTGCCTTTTTCAGTGGGAGAGTTTGTTATGTTTATTAACGTGTTTATTTTTGGCTGGGCTGCTTTTGTTCTTGGGACCGAAAATGCGATGTACTCTGTTATGACCTACTATATTGCATTTAAAGCCATTGATACAGTGATCCAGGGTCTTGAAGAAACGAAAGCTTGTATTATTATTTCTGATTTTTACGAAGAGATGTCCGATGTTATTTTACACCGTCTTGGGCGGGGAACAACGAAGCTGCAAGGAAAAGGCGGATTCACAGATTCAGAAAAAGAAGTGATTTATGTCGTCGTAACAAGGCTGGAAGTAACAAAACTGAAAAGCATCATCAATGATGTGGACCCGGATGCTTTTTTAACGATTATGAATACGCAGGAAACAAAGGGAGGCCGCTTTAAGACGGCGATTCACTAATCCCAAGACTCAAAAAACAAAGAATATATTGTCATTTGAAGGGTTGACATTCACTGTTTACAAGTATAACGGGAGTGAGGTCAGCTCTTTTTGAATTCGCTATGTTCACCACTAGTGTTGATTTTGCTGCTTTATTGATGGAGGAGGAAAGTGAATGCCCCCAGCGGAAATCAACAGGGGAGTTGAACAAAACCTTTGAATCAATTCCATTTACTTTTTCAATAGAATGTTGTATACTTTCATTTGGTTTGTAAATCGTAATCATTCTTACAAAGGAGACACTTCAATGAATCAATCATCTATCATTGAAATTAAAAACGTGTCCTACCGTTATGACCGGGATAATGTGTTAGAAAATATTCAATTATCTGTCCCTAAAGGGGCTTTTTTAGGTTTAGTAGGTCCGAATGGCTCGGGGAAGTCCACTTTGTTAAAGCTTATTTTAGGGTTATTAAAGGTGAAAGAAGGAGAAATCTTTTTATTTGATACTCCCCAGAAAAACTTTAAACATTGGGATCGAATCGGTTTTGTGTCACAAAAAGCTAATTCATTCAATACGGGCTTTCCAGCTACCGTCTATGAAGTAGTGGCAAGCGGGCTGACGAAAAAGCTTGGCCTTTTTCGGCTGCCTGGCAGTAAAGAAAAGCAAGAAATTAAAGCAGCAGTCGAAGCGGTCGGCATGGAGCAATTTCTCGATCGGAATATCGGAGAGCTTTCTGGCGGCCAGCAGCAGCGTGTATTCATTGCGAGGGCGCTTGTTTCAAAGCCTGACATTCTGATTCTTGACGAGCCGACTGTTGGTGTGGACAGTAAAAATGTGCAATCGTTTTACGAAATGCTGTCTTACTTGAATAAAAAAATGGGCATCACGCTTTTATTAGTTACACATGATATTGGTATTATTAGTGACAAAGTGACTCATGTAGCCTGCCTAAATAAATATCTCCACTTCCACGGCAGCATGAAGCAGTTTGAAACGCTTGATGAAAAAGATTTATCTGACCTATATGGCTATGGCATTCACCTTCTTGATCATCATCACGACCATCAGGGGGCCAGTGTATGATTGAAGCCATTATTCAATATGAATTTTTACAAAATGCCTTTTTAACAGGCATGATGATCGGTATCATTGCACCGCTGCTCGGCGCTTTCATTGTTGTGAGAAGGCTTTCGCTTATTGCTGATGCCCTGAGCCATGTTACGCTTGCTGGGATTGCTGCGGGACTGTATGTTAATCAGACGTTTCCTTATTTAGCGTGGCTTAACCCGCTTTATTCAGGCATGATATTTTCCGTGACAGGTTCTTTATTTATCGAGCGTCTGCGAACCGTGTACAAACATTACCAAGAGTTGGCGATCCCCATTATTCTATCGGGAGGCATAGGAATTAGTGTCATTTTTATTTCATTGGCAGATGGATTTAACACTGACTTATTTAGTTATTTGTTTGGGAGTGTCAGTGCTGTCAGCCGCAACGATTTATGGACGATTTGCCTGATTGGTGCTGGTGTTATAGCTGTGATCTATTTATTGTATAAAGAACTGTTTTTATTATCTTTTGATGAAGAACATGCGAAAGCCTCTGGTATTCCAGCAAAATCCATTCATTTTGTCTTTATTGTTCTTGTCGCTCTTGTGATTGCGGCGTCTATGAGGATTGTCGGTGTGCTGCTTGTGTCCGCGCTTATGACTTTACCAGTAGCGGCATCTATGCGGGTGGCAAGAGGCTTTAAGCAAACCATCGCTTATTCTATTCTCTTTGGTGAAATAGCTGTCATTGCCGGGCTTGTGAGTGCATTTTACTTGGATCTTGCCCCAGGCGGAACCATTGTCGTTTCTTCTATTTTGATACTGCTATTTGTTATTACAGCTAAAAAGTTTGTAAAGGCGGGATAAAAGCATGAATTTAACGGAAGCAGTCGAGCTTTTAAAAGAACGGGGATATAAACAGACAGGGAAACGGGAAGATATGCTTGAGCTGTTTGCACGGAAAGATAAATATTTAACGGCAAAAGAAGTACTAGAAGATATGAAAGCCAGCTATCCAGGTCTCAGCTTCGACACCATTTATCGGAATTTGGCTTTGTTCGTGGAAATGGGCATTCTAGAGGAAACAGAATTATCCGGTGAACGCCATTACCGCTTTACCTGCTCTCATAAAGAACATCATCATCACTTCATTTGTCTAGCGTGTGGAAAGACACAGGAGATTCATCTGTGCCCAATGGATCATGTGGACGAGCTGCCCGGCTATGAAATTTCAGGGCATAAATTTGAGATTTATGGTACATGTCCAGCATGTCTGCCTGCAGGGAACCAATAGAAAAATCGATAACAGATAAAATGCCATGAAAAGAAAGGCTGACTCAAGGTCGTTAAAAACGACCTTGAGTCAGCCTTTTTCTTTAGGTTTTTTGACAAAATTCAAACGATTATTTTTCACTGAGTTGATTATAGAGGAAGGTGAGAAGACGCCTAAGGGGGAAAGCGAAGCCCCTGGAACAGAAATCACCGGGCAAGTGTAAAGAAGCATACAAGAAAGGAGAGGTCTCTAAAAGTTATATTTCTTGGGTCCTCTCTTTCTTTCCTGCTTTATGCTATTGCTGTATAAAACTTTCCGAATCAATCCACGCCTTTACCCATTGTTCTGCTTGAGCCCAGTTATCGACACGAATAACGCCGCTTGGAACAGGATCCTGATTGTATGGAGTATTAAACAACAGAACAGGAATGCGCAGCTCCTCATGGATACTGACCGCGTTATCATGTTTATCTTCGAAGAAAATGTCTACCTTATGCTGTTTGGCTGCTTTAATTTTATCATGGGAACCAATAAGCTCGATCCGGTCATATAAAATATCTTTTGTCTCAAACCATTTTTGTGTAAGGTCCAGCAAGTGACTTCGGCGGGCGCTGATAAAAAACAATTGAAACTGTTCTTTCCATTTCAAAAGCACATCCTTTGCCCCCTCTGCAAGAGGCGAACTCCAATAAATGTCGGGCTCTCTTTCATTGAACCAATCCTGACAACGTTCTGCTGGAATGTCCAAAGCTTCAGATAAATCATATTTTTTTATATCGTCCAGCGTAATATTTAAGGAAAAATCTTTATTAATAAATGGAATCAAACTAGTCGGACAAGTGACTGTGCCATCAATATCGATGCCAAAACGCTTTTGTTTCATGATCTTTTACTCCTTACGTTGTGAAATCTTTATCAAAGTGTATCACATTTCAGTCAAGATTGTTATGAAAGACGACTGATCTTTGTCTGAATAAATTTAGCAGGTGGGCAGATACTATAAAGGCTCCTCAAATGATGAAAGCGAGGGATAATGAATGGATGATCATAATTTAGATCCAGATCTAAGGAATGTGGACAGGACAGGTGAGCGGTATGACGAAGAAACTGCTGCGGAACTGACTGAGCCCTTTACTTTAGGCAGAGAGGACAGAATAGACGATGAGGCCGGCCATGAAGAAGGGGGACGCGGATTTGGTTATACAGGTTTAATCTTATCCATCATTGCCTTGTTTGTGATGCCGGTGGTATTAGGCGCTGTCGGAATCGTTCTCGGGTTTATTGCAAGAGGCCGGGGGGCAGAAGGCCTCGGAGCCTGGGCAATTGGTATAGGAGCTGCGGCTGTGATCATGGGGCTGTTCATTTATCCATTTTTTTAGATAAAAAAAGCCTGGCATCTGCCAGGCTTTTATGTGTTTTGTTCTTCTTTCTTTTGCTGCTGATCATATTCTGCAGCAATTTTGTCAATTTCTTTTTTCAGTTCCTCAACCATTATATCTTCTGGCACTTTACGGACAATCTCTCCCTTGCGGAACAACAAGCCTTCGCCGCGGGCACCAGCAATGCCGATGTCGGCCTCGCGTGCTTCACCTGGTCCGTTTACAGCACAGCCAAGTACGGCTACTTTAATTGGGGCTTTAATCTTTTGAATGTATTCTTCCACTTCATTAGCAATACTGATTAAATCAATCTCAATTCGTCCACAAGTCGGACAGGAAATTAAAGTGGCTGCGTTAGAGGAGAGGCCGAAAGATTTTAACAGCTCTCTTGCTACTTTGATTTCTTCTACAGGGTCAGCACTCAAAGAAATACGCAATGTGTTGCCGATGCCTTTACTTAAAATGGCTCCAAGACCTGCTGCACTCTTAACTGTGCCAGCAAACAAGGTGCCTGATTCTGTAATGCCAAGATGAAGCGGATAGTCAAATGCTTGTGCTGCTTTCTCGTATGCTTCAATGGCCAAGTTCACGTCAGAAGCTTTCATGGACACGATAATATCGTGGAAGTCCAGGTCTTCTAGAATTTTAATGTGGTGCAGGGCACTCTCTACCATTCCGTCTGCTGTAGGATAACCGTATTTCTCCAAAATGCGGCGTTCAAGGCTTCCTGCGTTGACACCTATACGAATGGGAATGCCTTTCGCTTTCGCTGCATTCACAACGGCTTCCACTTTTTCACGGCGTCCAATGTTACCCGGGTTAATCCGTATTTTATCAGCACCGCCTTCAATGGCTTTTAAGGCGAGTTTATAATCGAAATGTATATCTACTACTAACGGGATATTAATTTGTTTTTTAATATCTGCGATCGCATTGGCTGCACGCTCATCCGGACAGGCGACACGGACAATTTGACAGCCTGCTTCCTCAAGACGATGTATTTGTTTGACAGTTGCTTCTACATCGTGAGTCTTTGTCGTTGTCATGCTTTGGATAAATAGTTCGTTGCTCCCGCCGATCGTTAAGTTTCCAACTTTCACCGGGCGTGTATTTGAACGATGGATAATTTCACTCAATGGTGACTCGCTCCTTTTTCATTCTAATAAAAGCTGCTTCAATCATCAATTGTACCAGTAATCGGGAGGATCTGACAAGAATATGACAATGAAAAAAGATTGTTCCCGTTCAATCATTCTTCGTATAAGGGGAATTTATAGCTTTCACCCCTGCGGATGCTGTCAGGAGAGACGCCTTTATTTAAATCTTGAAAGTCTGAGATTGCTGTTTCAATATCGGCCGGCAGCCTGCCGTTATGAAGTGCAGCTAAAATGGAAAGAACGGTATCGCCCGTTTCTACTTCCACTTCTTCATACGGAAGGGAAGGAGGCGGCACTTCCGTATGCTCCGCTTTCACTTTTGGCTGCTGTTCCTCATTAGAATGAGGCAGCGATCCATTTGTCAAGTCGTTCCAGAGGCCGGCAGCGATAAGAATAACAGCGATAAAAAGCAAAAAATTTTTCATGTCTCCACCTCTTTTTTATCACTATATGCTCGTCCAAGAAAAGTAGGACAGAAAAAAGGTGGAGACCGCTTATTTTACAGCTGCTTGCTGTTTTGATTTCGGTACAGGGATCCATCGGATAGCGAGAAAGAGCATAACAGCCGTGAGCAGCCAATCCATCAGGAAGTCCATCGGAAGAACGATCCCGGTTAAACGCATGATAGAAAAGAGCACGATAGCGGGTGTGATTGCGTAGGCAGCTAGGCGCCAGCTTTGCCGATAAAATAATTTTCGATTGGTTAATCGTTTAAAAAGCATTCCTATCGCAGCGAAAATGGATACTTTTATAAAGCCAAGACAAGCTGTGAATAAATAATAAAGAATAAAGAGCACAGGCAAGATAATCATTAAATAGGATTGAAGCGCATCTGCATAACTGATTGCTTTCTTTTTGGTGATAGCTTCCAATCCCGGGAAATCATAAGAAAATGTCTGAAGCTGACCGCCGGAAGACAAAACGAGTTCTTCCTTTAAAAGCCCGATGACCTGCCCGCTTTCTGTTAATTCTTGAGCTGACACTTTGCCAGATGGATCAAAAATGATATCAAGGCTTCCTTTGTTGAACCGCTTTGTTTCATTGTCTGGGGAAACTAGTCGGCCATTTTCAATTGTAAAAGACGGAATGCTTTGTATCATCGTTTCCTTGAAAGCTGAAAGGCCGCCCGTTGCGAGAAGGCTGAATTGAATCATAAATGGCAGAGAAGAGATAAACATCAATAAAAAGATGTAAGTCATCGTTTGGCCGATCCCTTGAAAGCGGAAAAGAGAAATGGTTTTCGGGGAATAAAGGCTTTTCCATAATTGTTGAAAAATATTCATATTGTTCATCCTCCTTCCTATTATTTTATTCAGATATATCTTTTATTTTCAAGTAGTACGATCTTGTTTTGTAATGAAATTGTAATATATAGCGCCTAATGTTAATGAATTGTAAATTTTTCATCTGAATCATTTACTTCTTCCTTATGTTTTATTAATAATTGTAGAGGGTTTGCAAGTATTGTCGAATTCATTTAATTAGGAGTTGAAAAGATGGAGATAAATGTCCAGGAAATGCTGTTTCAGTTTTTTGGCGGGCTTGGCATATTTTTATATGGAATCAAGTTAATGGGCGATGGTTTGCAGCAGTCTGCCGGGGATCGTCTGCGTGATATTTTAGACCGGTTTACGACTAATCCTCTTATGGGAGTGTTAGCGGGGATTCTTGTCACGGTACTCATTCAAAGTAGTTCGGCAACGACAGTCATTACAGTGGGATTAGTTAGCGCCGGCTTTATGACACTCAGACAAGCAATTGGTGTCATTATGGGGGCCAACATTGGAACGACAGTCACTGCCTTTATTATTGGAATTGATGTCGGAGCATACGCACTGCCTATTTTAGCGCTTGGTGCTGTATTCATCTTTTTCTTTAAGAGCAAGAAAGTACATAACGCAGGGATGATTCTCTTCGGTTTTGGTGCTCTGTTTTTTGGTTTGGAATTAATGAGTGATGGGATGAAGCCCCTTCGTACATTAGACACGTTTCATGATTTAACTGTCAGCATGAGTTCGAGTCCTATTCTGGGAGTAGTGGTTGGTACGGTCTTTACGGTGATCGTTCAAAGCTCCAGTGCAACGATTGGCATTCTGCAAGGATTGTTTTCCGAAAACTTGTTGGATTTAGATGCTGCGCTGCCAGTTCTTTTCGGTGATAATATCGGTACGACGATAACAGCGGTGCTTGCATCGATTGGTGCCTCTGTAGCTGCAAGACGGGCAGCAGCTACTCACGTGTTATTTAATGTGATCGGCACGACGATTTTTTTAATCATTCTTCCATTATTTACACAGTTCGTTCTTTATTTAACGAGTACGTTGAATTTAGAGCCGAAAATGGTGATTGCTTTTGCCCACGGAACATTTAATATAACGAATACGATCATTCAGCTTCCGTTTGTTGGTGTACTTGCTATGATTGTAACGAGACTGATTCCAGGTGAAGATACAGTGATTGAGTATAAAGCCAAGCACCTTGATCCAATTTTTATTGAGCAGTCTCCTTCCATTGCCCTTGGTCAGGCGAAAGAGGAAGTGATTCGCATGGGGCAATTTGCTGTCAAAGGAATGGAAGAAGTTCATGAGTATCTAAAAACAAGGCATCAAAAAAATGCCGACATGGCTACTCAAATAGAAGATGCCTTGAATAATCTTGATCGGAAAATTACTGATTACTTAGTCAAATTGTCTGGAACATCGCTTTCAGCAGTAGAGCTTGATAAGCGTAACACGTTAATGGATGCTGTCCGGGATATTGAACGAATTGGCGATCATTGCGAAAATATTATTGAACTGGTTGATTACCAGCAGGCGAATAAAGTGAAAGTGACGGACAATGCAATGGCGGACTTGGAAGAAATGTTTGTTTTAACGATTACGGCGGTCAATAAGGCGATTAAAGCCTTGGACGAAAATGATTTGAATCTGGCTAAGGAAGTTACAGAAAAAGAAGTGTTAATTGATAAAATGGAAAGAAAATTGCGTAAACAACATATCTTGCGTATGAACGAGGGGCTTTGTACTGGACAGGCAGGAATCGTGTATGTAGATATTATCAGTAACCTTGAGCGGATGGGAGATCATGCGGTCAATATTGCTGAAGCGATTCTTGGGATTAGGGACGTATAAAAAAGGAAATAGTTAACTGCTTGACTTTTAGATTGGGAGCAGCCGGTTTGTCTGTCACACTTTAGGCAGTCCGGCTGCTTTTTCTTAATAACCGATAGGCATTATTATTGATTAGCGCTTTCAAGTTTGTTACTCTTATAATTGAAAGTTTAGTAACAAACATTACATAGGGAGGAATTTATTATGGCATTTCAATTACCTGAATTACCTTACGCATACGATGCATTGGAGCCCCATATCGATAAGGAAACAATGAATATCCACCACACGAAGCATCACAACACATACGTAACAAATTTAAATAACGCGCTTGCAGGCCAAGACGAGCTGGCAAGCAAGTCAGTAGAAGAAGTTATTGCTAATCTTGATGCGGTTCCTGAGTCTGTTCGTACAGCTGTGCGCAACAATGGCGGCGGACATGCAAATCACACTTTATTCTGGCAGATTCTATCTCCAAATGGCGGTGGAGAGCCAACAGGCGCACTAGCTGATGCGATCAATAGCAAATTTGGAAGCGTAGAGAAATTCAAAGAAGAGTTTGCTGCAGCAGCTGCAGGCCGTTTCGGTTCTGGCTGGGCATGGCTCGTTGTTAACAACGGTGAACTAGAAGTAACAAGCACACCAAACCAAGACTCTCCAATTATGGAAGGAAAAACTCCAGTTCTTGGATTAGACGTTTGGGAGCATGCTTACTACTTGAACTATCAAAACCGTCGTCCAGACTACATCCAAGCATTTTGGAATGTCATTAACTGGGACGAAGCAGCGAAACGCTACGAAGCAGCAAAATAATGAAATAATAAAAAGCGGGCCTATTCAAAGGCTCGCTTTTTTGCATAACTTTGTCCTTTTCTCCAAACGATATAAGGAGAAAGGGGGATGCATCTTGTCGATCATTCGAAAGAGATTCCGCCACTTGGCACTGTCGAGAGATCTTGGACTGCTGCTGTTCATTGGCGGCTTATATTCCCTAAGTGTGGCGTTGTCCAATACGTTTGTGAACATTTTTTTGTGGAGGCAGTCAGGCCAATTTATTGATTTGGCTATTTATAATTTAGCAGCTGTTGTTTTTCAGCTGCTGGCTTATCTTGCTGCCGGCCAATGTGCAAAAAAAATGGATCGTGTGATTGTGTTAAGAATGGGTGTATTGTTTCTTAGTATTTTTTACATGGCTGTGTTATTTATCGGCAGTCAGGCATCGGAATGGATTGTCCTTCTTGGGGCTTTGCTTGGAATCGGCTATGGGTTTTACTGGCTCGCTTACAACGTTCTAACGTTTGAAATTACGGAACCGGAGACGAGAGATTTTTTTAATGGCTTTTTCGGGTCTTTACTTTCAGCAGGGGGAATGATTGGACCGATGCTCGCAGGCTTTATTATTAGCCGCTTCGCTTCGAACACAGGGTATTTCATTATTTTTGGCATTTCTCTTGGCTGTTTTCTTATCGCAGTTCTATTAAGTCTGCTGCTAAAACGGCGTCCATCACGAGGTCGTTTTCAATTATTGGCTGTTTGGAAGGAAAGAGATCGCCACCCTGATTGGAAACGGATTTTAAATGCGCACTTTTTCCAAGGATTGCGGGAAGGGGTCTTTGTTTTTGTCATTTCGGTTTTAGTGTTTATTACGACAGGAAGTGAGCTGGCCCTTGGCACATATGGATTGGTTTATTCGGGTGTTTCTTTTATTAGTTACTCGCTCGCTGTTAAATTAGTGAAGAAGCAATATCGAAAAAACGTGATTCTTGCCGGAGGTGTCATCCTTTTCTTATCGTTATTTCTCATTATAACAGATCTCACATTCACGAAGCTGCTCATATATGCGGCAGTAATTGCGGTTGCTTATCCATTTTTACTCGTTCCTTACTCATCGATGACATATGATGTAATCGGTCAAAGCAGACAGGCAGGCGAACGAAGAGTGGAATATATTGTGGTGAGGGAAGTATTTGTCAGCATCGGTCAAATGATTTCCATCTTATCTTTTATTGCTGCCATTACATTATTTGACGAAAAAGAAAGCATCCCGATCCTGCTTATTATTCTCGGAGCGGGACATAGCATTATTTATTTTTGCATTAGAAATGTGAACATGCGGTCTATGAGGGACTTGGTGAATTAATCCAAGCCCCTTTCTTGGGCCTAAATGTAGAAAAAAGATGGGAACTTGTTTAAAATGGGGAATAGAGAAATAATAGATTTTTTATAGAGAGGATAATGAATAGTGAAAAAAACAAAGAGAAAGAGGAAGACACATGTTCCATTTCGAATGAACATGATGTTTTTTGTTGTCTTTTTGCTTTTTTCGATCTTAATTTTCAGACTGGGTATTGTGCAAATCGTCCAGGGGGAAGATTATCAGCGGAAAATTGAGCGAACAGAAGACGTTACAGTAAATGCCAGTGTGCCGCGGGGGAAAATCTTTGATCGTAACGGTCAAATTATCGTGGACAATGTACCGCAAAACGCAATTACATATACGCGTAAAAAAGGTGCTTCACAAGAAGAAATGAGGGAAACAGCTGAAAAGCTTGCGAAGCTGATTGATAAAGAAACAGATCAAGTCACTGAACGTGATAAAAAAGATTTTTGGATTATGAAAAATGCCGAAGAGGTCAAACAAAAAATTACTCCTCAAGAGTGGGAGAAATACAAGGAAAATGAAATATCAGAAAAAGAGCTGTATCAAATGCAGCTCGATCGAATTACTGAAAAAGATTTAAGTTCATTGACAAATAACGAGCTGGAAGTGCTTGCGATTTATCGCGAATTTACTTCCGGTTATGCCATGACTCCACAAGTCGTCAAAAACAAAAATGTGACAGAGGAAGAATATGCGGTCGTCAGTGAAAACTTAGCATCTCTTCCAGGAGTGAATACAACGACTGACTGGGACCGAGCGTATGCTTACGACAAAACGCTGAAATCAGTGCTTGGGAATATCTCTTCTTCCCGTGAAGGACTGCCGAAAGAAATGGTTGATTTTTATCTTTCAAGAGATTATAGCCGTAATGATCGTGTTGGTAAAAGTTATATTGAATATCAGTATGAAGAGGTGCTCCGCGGCCAGAAAACAAAAGTGAAAAATATTACGGATAAGTCTGGAAACATTCTAGATTCCGAAGTCGTGCGAAAAGGGCGGCGCGGAGACGATTTAATTTTGACGATTGATATGGACTTACAGCAGGCAGTCGAAAAAATTATTGAAGATGAACTTGGGCAGGCGAAACGACAGGGAGGGCACCCCCTTCTGGATCGGGTGTTTGTGACCGTGATGGATCCAAATACAGGAGAAATACTAGCGCTTGCCGGAAAGAAATATGAAGTAAAAGACGGAAAAGCCTTAATGGCTGATTTTGCGCTTGGCAATATGACCACATCTTATACGATGGGTTCCGTCGTTAAAGGGGCAACTGTTTTAACTGGGTATATGACTGGTGCGATTCGTCCGGGGGAAACTCTTGTTGATGAACCGTTAAAATTCGCGGGAACTCCTCAAAAAAGTTCTTGGTTTAACCGCGGCGGTGCGTTAAGGATTAGTGATCAGTATGCTTTAATGCGTTCTTCCAACGTTTATATGTTTAAGACAGCGATGAAAATCGGAAACGCGAAGTACCGGCCGAATGCTGCATTAAAAATCGACCCAGAGGCTTTGCCGACGATGCGCCGTTATTTCAGCCAGTTTGGCCTCGGTGTACGTACGGGCATTGATCTTCCGAATGAACAAATTGGTTTTCAGGGAGAGATGACGCAGCCAGGTCTAGCGCTTGACTTTTCAATTGGCCAATTTGATACGTATACACCGCTGCAGTTAGCACAATATGTATCTACTATTGCGAATGGCGGTTATCGAATGAAGCCGCATATTGTCAAGGAAATTCGTCAGCCGGCAGCGAAAACGGGCAAAATCGGCCCAGTTGTTGAAGAAATCAAGCCTGAAGTGTTAAATCGCCTTGATGCAACTCCGGGGCAAATTAAGCAAGTGCAGGAAGGATTTCGGATGGTAATGAGCGGCTCGCAAGGAACCGCTAAAAAATATTTTGCAGGAGCTTCGTACAGTCCAGCCGGTAAAACGGGAACGGCAGAAGGGGTGTATGACGGGCCAAAGCGGGAACAATATTTAAAAAATGGCCAGCAGCTGCCAATGACTTGGAATATTAATCTAGTCGGCTATGCGCCTTATGATCACCCGGAAGTGGCTTTTGCTGTTGTTGTGCCATGGGCCTATCAAAGCGGCGGCAGCTCCGCGTCGATTAATAATATAGTCGGCCGAAAAGTACTCGATAAATATTTTGAATTAAAAGAGCAAAAAGCAAAAGAAGAAACATCAGATGTTATCGTTGAAAAAGATATCTACTCAAAAGATAGTAAAGAAGAGGAAGAAAGTGTGGAAGAAGAATAAACAGCCGGCTCCTGAAGCCGGCTGTTTTTTTGTTGAAAGACTATTGTTAACTGAAGTGGAAGATGCGAGACTTTTTCGGGAAAAGGGCATCTAAAGGAGACCCCTCAGGAGCCGGGGGCAGGTTCCAGTGCCTTAGTACCCTCAGCGGAAATCAACAGGCACGTTTAACAAAGACTTGTGGAAAAATGTCGGTTTACAAAACATTAACATTCTATTAAAACTTGTTTAACAGATTCCTGTTAATCTGATCACTGTAAAGAAAAACAAAACTTACGGGATATCAGGGGGAGAATAGGATGAAAAAGATAAAACTGTTAACAGGTGTAGCAATGATGAGTACTGCGCTTGTTCTTGGAGCATGCGGCAGTACAAATAACGAAGGAAATGCAGAGCAATCGGCAGAAGAAAATAAGCAAATGCAGGGAAATATTCAGATCGATGGTTCTTCGACTGTTTTTCCGATCATGGAAGCTGTATCTGAAGAATATATGATGGAACAACCCGATGTAAAGGTGACTGTCGGCCTTTCAGGAACAGGAGGCGGCTTTGAGAAATTTAGTGCTGGTGAAACGCAGCTAAGCAACGCATCCCGTCCGATTAAAGATGAAGAAAAAGCAGTCCTAGAAGAAAAAGGCATCGACTTTACAGAATTTAAGCTTGCTTACGATGGTCTCTCTGTCGTTGTAAATAAAGAGAATGATTGGGTGGACAGCCTGACGGTTGAAGAACTACAAAAAATCTGGATTGATAATGGAAAAACGAAAAAATGGTCTGATATTCGTAAAGGATGGCCGGAAGAGGAAATTAAGCTATATTCTCCCGGAACAGACTCGGGTACGTACGACTACTTTGATGAAGTCATTTTAGAAGATGCGCCGATTGATAAATCAGCTGTACTGTCTGAAGATGACAACGTACTGGTGCAGGGAGTAGCAGGGGAGAAGCAAGGAATCGGCTACTTTGGATATGCGTACTACCTAGAAAATAAAGATAAATTAAAAGTGGTTCCGGTTGATGGCGGGAAAGGTGCCGTTGAACCGACGAATGAAACAATCGAAAGCGGAGAATACGCTCCATTGTCAAGACCGCTGTTCACATATGCTGCTAATAAAGCGGTAGCCGACGATGCAGCTGTTTATGATTATTTGAAATTCACTCTTGAGAACGCAGGTGCATTGGCAGAGGAAGTCGGCTATGTCAAACTTCCAGACGAAGAGTATAAAAAAGCGCTGGAAACATTAGAAGCTTTAAAAAAATAATCTGAGAAATGAATGACAGTACGAGCGGGATGGAGAAATTCTGCCCGCTTGTATGGGGAGTTGAAAGGAGTTTTCAGTTTGAAAACGAACGATAAGCAAAATATTCCGGTTCGGCGTCTGCTTGATGAAAAATTTGAGAGCGGCTTTCTGAGCAGGAGGGAGAAAGTGATTCCGATCTTTCTCTTTCTCATGGCAGCTGTCTCTGTTGTGACAACGATTGGAATTGTGATGACGTTAATTGTTGAAACGTTTACCTTTTTTAAAGAAATAACAGTTACTGAGTTTTTGAGCGCAAAGGAATGGTATCCATTCTCTGAAAGCGCCGCCTCATACGGCATCTTGCCATTGTTCGTCGGCACATTGAAAATTACTTTAATCGCCTCAATAACAGCTGTTCCAATTGGGCTTGCTGTTGCCGTTTATTTAAGTGAATATGCGTCTGAAACAGTAAGGAAATTAATGAAACCTGTGTTGGAAGTATTGGCGGGAGTGCCGACCATTGTATATGGCTTCTTTGCATTAACTTTCGTCACACCCGTGCTTCGAACGATGTTTCCTTCATTAGAAATGTTCAATGCAATCAGTCCTGGAATCGTTGTCGGGATGATGATTATTCCGATGATCGTGTCCCTTTCAGAAGATGCACTTTCTTCTGTACCCCATGCTGTACGTCACGGGGCACTGGCACTCGGGGCAACGAAATGGGAAATGACCTGGCGGGTCGCTTTTCCAGCGGCTTTGTCAGGAATTACAGCTTCCATTGTATTAGCTATCTCTCGTGCCATCGGTGAAACGATGATCGTGTCTATTGCGGGGGGATCGACGCCGACAGCTTCATGGGATTTAACGGCTTCCCTGCAGACGATGACATCTTACATTGTCCAAGTAAGCACAGGCGACGTCGGGTATGGTACAACAATTTATTATAGTATTTATGCAGTTGGTTTTACGTTGTTTCTTTTTACACTTGCTATGAACATGCTGGCACAGCGAATTTCGAGGAAATTCAGGGAGGAGTACTAATGGATAATGCACAGAAAAATATTCGTACAGACGAAATGATGAAGAAGATTCCAGTCCGTCTCTTAAAAAACAAGTTGTATAAAGGACTATTTTTCTTCGCTGCTGTCTTTACTGTCGTTCTGTTAGTTGTGCTCCTTTTCCGGATTTTCTCACAAGGTGCCGGCTATCTTTCGTGGGATTTTCTTCAAAATTTTGCTTCAAGACGTCCCGAACAGGCGGGGATTAAGGCGGCAGTAGTCGGGACGCTTTGGATGATGGCTGTCGTTGTTCCTGTTTCTTTATTACTAGGTGTCGGCACAGCTATTTATTTAGAAGAATACGCAAAAAAAAATCGGATGACCCGCTTGATTCAAATGAATATTTCTAACCTTGCTGGTGTTCCTTCCATTGTTTTTGGCTTATTAGGGCTAACCATTTTTGTAAGGGTGTTTTACCTTGGAAATAGTGTATTGGCTGCTGGGTTAACGATGAGTCTTCTCATTCTTCCTGTCATTATTGTTGCTTCTCAAGAGGCGATTCGAGCAGTTCCGAAAGAATTAAGAGAGGCATCCTATGGTCTTGGGGCTACGAAATGGCAAACCATTTTGCGGGTGGTGCTGCCATCTGCCTTGGCAGGTATATTAACTGGAAGTATTCTTGCTTTCTCGCGTGCTATTGGAGAGACAGCTCCGTTAGTCGTTATCGGCATCCCGGCATTCGTTGCTTTTCTGCCTAAAAATGTGTTTGACCAGTTTACTGCCCTGCCAATGCAGATTTATAACTGGACGAGCAGACCGCAGGAAGAGTTTCACTTTCTTGCAGCTGCCGGCATTATTGTCTTGCTGATCATTTTAATTTTAATGAACTCAGCAGCCGTATTCGTTCGCAGCCGCTATGAAAAGAGATCATAAATCAACGGAAGAAGATACATGAGGAGGAAATGAAATGGCTATAGTAGCTTTTAAAACTCAAGCGGAAAAAATCAACGAACAATCATCGGCTGAACGCCGATCCGTTTACACGACAAAAAACTGTAATTTATGGTATGGCAATCACCATGCTTTAAAAAACATTAATCTTGATATGAAGGAAAGAGAAGTAACGGCTATTATTGGACCTTCAGGCTGTGGGAAATCAACTTATATTAAGACGTTAAACCGTATGGTAGACCTCGTTCCTAACGTCAAAACGTCAGGAACCATTGAGTATCGGGGAAGAAACATTTTCAGCAAAGATTTTCACGTGGAAGAGCTGCGTACCAGAGTCGGCATGGTGTTTCAAAAGCCGAACCCGTTTCCGAAGTCAATCTTTGAAAATATTGCATTTGGATTAAGAATTCATGGGGTGAAAAACAAAAAAGTCATTTACGAAACAGTTGAGAAAAGTTTGCGTCAGGCCGCCATTTGGGAGGAAGTAAAAGACAGAATGCATGAACCGGCCTATGGATTATCCGGCGGCCAGCAGCAGCGGCTTTGTATTGCCCGCAGTTTGGCTCTTGAGCCAGATGTATTATTAATGGATGAGCCGACTTCGGCACTTGATCCCGTATCGACATTAAAAGTGGAAGAGCTGATTGAGGATTTGAAAGAGAATTATTCAATTATTATTGTGACACATAATATGCAGCAAGCATCCCGGATTTCAGATAAAACAGCCTTCTTCCTAAACGGGGAAGTCGTAGAGTATAACGATACGTATACGATTTTCAACAACCCGGCAGACCACCGTACACAAGACTACATCACAGGAAGATTCGGTTAACAAAAAAAAGCGGAAGCGCCTGTTCTGCTCCGAAGGGCAAATGTTCTTCACCCAGGGAAGTCGTCCTTTGCCTTCATTGGGTGAAGGTTATTTGACCCAAGGAGCAAGGCGCTGCAGCTGGACAAGAAAAGCGGAAGCGCCTGTTTTGCTCCGACAGGAAAATAATCATGACCAAATAGACGATACCCCTAAAGTATAACTTTAGGGGTATCCCTTGTATGCTTCTTTGAACTTGTCCGTTGCCTTCGCCTTCTCCGCGAGAGCCTTCGTGCTTTCCACTTCAATCAACTCATTAAAAAATAATTGTTTGAACTTTGTCAAAAAAATCGAAAGAAAAAGGCTGACCCAAAAGTCGTTTTTAACGGCTTTTGGGTCAGCCTCTATTTAGTTGTTAGAACAACCGCTATTTCTTTCATCGTCATAGAAGGGTGGAGAGTATGCTCGCCAATTTGGAGTTTGGCGGCATAGCCGTTTTCGGTCAAATATGTATTGAAGGTTTCGCTGTCTTGGATGATGCCCGCTTTTTCCAAAAGGCGTCCGGCTTCGGAAGAGGACATGCCAGGCTCGATTCGTAACTTGTATGATCCCTTCTTAGCTGTTGCCTCTTTCTTTGTTTCTTTTCCTGAAGTCTTATTTTTTTGACTAGTTAAGCGATGTAAATCCTGCTGTAAATTCTCTTTTTCTAACTTTTGTTGCTCTGCTTCATCAGCGGATAGTACGGTATAGTGTTTTTCCTCCAGCTTCTTTATCATGGTTTTGTCGGACAATGATGTAGAAGTGCCCCATCCATTATAAAGGAAAAGAGCAAGTGAAGCGGCGAGCAGTCCGAATGCAAATGCCCTCATCGTTTGTTTATTCATTTCATCAACCTTCCCTTTGATTCATGTATGGTGTTAAAATATACTGGACTTGTGAAAGGGAAAGAGAGGACTGTTTTGCGATATCATCTATTTTTGTTCCCTGGTAGTAAAGAGAAATCACTTGATTTTTAAGAATTTCGTTAATACTTGCCGTTTCTTCAGCGGCAGGAGAGCCTTCATGTGAAAGAGGGACAGGGGGCCCAATTAATAATTCCTCCTCAAGTACTTTTATTTGTTTTTTTAATTGATACGTCTCTTGTAAGAATTGCATAGACAACTCTTCGACTTCTTTTTCGAGCAGGCGGGAGCGGTCTTTTAAGAAGAAAGATAGCAATAGAAAAATGATACCCGCTGCAGCCAGTCCGATAACTAGTCCATTCATTTTTATTATTCACCTCACTGTGCAATCTATGTCTAGTTATAGCATATTTAAGGCAGACATTCATAGTGTTAGACAGGTCTAAAAAGAGAGAGAAGAAAAATTTTGATTAAGCGGAAGAACAGAGAAAGTCGGACTAGCATTTATTACAGAAAAGTGCTATTATAGAAAAGTCGTAAATGAAGATACAAATGTATTGAAAAGTTTGGAGGGAAAAAAAGATGCGCGTAAATATCACATTAGCATGCACTGAATGCGGTGATCGTAATTATATCTCTACTAAAAACAAGCGTAACAATCCTGATCGTCTTGAACTGAAAAAATATTGTTCAAGAGAAAAGCGTGTTACTGCACACCGTGAAACAAAGTAAGCAGCAGGGATTTATTTCCTGCTGTTTTTTTGTATATAAAAAACGTAACTAGTCAATGAATGGAGGCTGTCTTATAGTGGAAAAACAGGTCGTAAGGCGTCAAGTGAAAGAAGAGCTGTCAAAAATGAGCAAGTGTACATATGAACAGCTTTCTTTTCAAATTGCCCGTCAATTATTTTCCCTTAAAGAATGGAAAGAAGCACAGACAGTAGCTGTGACAGTTTCTAACGTACCTGAAGTGGATACATGGCAAATTATTCGGCAAGGATGGATGGAAGGGAAAAAGATGGTCGTACCGAAGTGTGTGCCGGCAGAGAGAGCGATGCGTTTCTACGAACTAAAATCTTTTACTGAACTAGAAATGGTGTATTTTGGTTTGTACGAACCCAATCCATCAAGCACTTGTTTAGTAGACCGTGCAGAAATGGAGTTGATTCTCGTTCCTGGCCTTGCCTTTAGCCGATCCGGCAGCCGTCTTGGCTTTGGAGGCGGATATTACGACCGGTTCTTAATGGGATATGAAGGCAAAACAGCTGCTCTTGCTTTTTCACAGCAGCTATTGGAAAATCTGCCTAGGGAGCCTCATGATGTGCCGGTGATGAAGCTCATTACGGAAGATGAAATGATCAGTTGCACGCCGGAGCATTAATACGCCTTTCTTTACAACCGCTTTTTCTGTTCGTTATAGTTACAATAGAAAGAAAACGAATAAAGGCAGTGATGAAATGGGGTCTTATGAAAATAGCTTGTTCTGGAAGATGGCATACTTTTTAGTTGTAGAACAGGATTACCACATTGTCCAGATGCATGAGAACCGTCAAGAAATGTTATTGGAGAATTTGTCGAATAAATCGGCACAGATCATTCGAATGGTGCATAGTGAACTAGATTGGGGCAGCCGGATGCGCCGTGACATTCAGCAAACAGCAGCAGTGGGAGAAAGCATTCGTAAACAGCTGGTGAAACGAGAGCTGACCGTTATTAATATTTATTTGTCTCCTTATCCACCGATCGATGAATATGCATCCTACATAAAGGAACCTTTTTATTTTCCAAAAGGAAAGCGGACGAAAGTCTCTTCCATCTTGTTTTCTTATGGTCATATGAGTCAAGCAGCGAAGTCTTTCGGCCGTTTATTTTCGGGAAGTATAGAACCGGCTTTTTTTGAGGCGGGGTCTGAGGAAGAGACAGCTGCTTACAGACGGACAGCCCTTGCTCATTCGCTCAAAAGAAGCGAGGAAGATAAAAAATTGTTTCACTTTTCCACTCCTTTCTTTTCTCGTATGTTTATAGCTGTTCAAGTGATTGTATTTTTATTGTTAGAGCTAACCGGGGGCAGTACAGATGCACGAAATTTAATTCGTTTTGGTGCAAAGTTTAACCCGCTCATTCTCGAAGGGGAGTGGTGGCGCTTCTTTACTCCTATTTTTTTACATATAGGTTTCTTGCATCTCCTTATGAATACATTCGCTCTTTATTTCCTTGGTACAGCGGTAGAGCAGATATATGGCCGTTTCCGTTTTCTCTTCATCTACTTATTTTCAGGGTTTGTAGGAACATTGGCCAGCTTTGTGTTAAATGATCATCTATCTGCCGGGGCCAGTGGTGCGATCTTCGGCTGTTTCGGTGCCTTACTTTACTTCGGCCTTATTTATCCGCGCTTGTTTTTTCGAACAATGGGTATGAACGTGATTGTTGTGATTGGCATTAATCTCGTTTTTGGTTTCTCGGTCCCGGGGATTGATAATGCAGGACATATAGGCGGTTTAATAGGTGGTTTTTTAGCTACGGGTGCCGTTCATTTTCCAACGAAGAAAAACCCGCTTATGCAATTCGTCTTTTTTGTGGCGGCACTTTTATTGTCGGCAGGCGGCTTATATGCAGGTTTTCTAAAGTGAGTGCACGTATAAGGTTGTCAAAAGCTTGCCAGTGTGTAAAGATTCTCTTATCCAATCTTAACGAGGGAGCTATTTGAACTAGGATGAAAACGATGTGGGACGTACAGCAGCTTTTAAAGAGATATGGGGTTTTCGTTTATGTAGGCGACCGTTTAGCAGACCTAGAATTAATGGAAGCGGAACTCAGAGACTTGTACCAGTCGCAATTGATGGAAGGACAGGAGTTTCAGCAGGCGGTTCTAATCTTGCGTCGGGAACGGCGGATGGAAAAGGAGAAGCAGGCCCGCAGATCATGAATAAGTGAAAACTGGGATTGTTTCAAGAATGGATATTCCTTTTGAACGGCTAGTATATCATCAGTGATTGTATACTATATGTGATCATAAGGGAGATACCTTCTTTTGAGACAATCTCTTTTTTTTTCGGAGAATTTAGTAAGATGAAACTTTTTGTTTTATGATACGTATAATTGAGTAGACGTCAGACTATTATTCTACAAAATCTCTGTTTTTCTTCGTTTGCTTTTTTGTAAAAAAAGTATTAAGATTAGCTATGATGTTTTTAAAGTGGACGGTTTTATACAGAGTTATCCGCATGCTTTGTGTTAAGGAGGTCATTAAATGAAGGGAACCTTACGCAACAATGTATCTCTCATCTCTGTTGTCGTTTTGTTCTTATGGATTAAAACGTATATTATCTATCAAACAAGCTTTAATATTGAAATTGAAAATACATTACAGGCGTTTATTTTGTTTATCAATCCATTAAGCTTTATTATGCTGATCATAGGGATTAGCATGTTCTTTAGGAGCGATAAGGGAAGAAACCGTTATCTGATGTTCATCGGTTTTCTACTCACTTTCTTGCTTTATGCGAACGTAGTTTTCTATCGTTTTTTTAACGATTTCATTACGATGCCTTTATTGTTTCAGACAAGCAATTTTGCAGATTTAGGCAATAGTGTCACGGAAGAATTTAAATGGTATGATGTTTTTTATTTTGCGGACCTCGTTGTATTAGCAGTGATCTTAAAAGTAAAGCCAAAGTTCGTGAATTTTCATACCGTGCCGAAAATGCATCGCCGGGCTTATTTTCTGGCAGCTGCTGCTATGTTCTTTTTAAACTTGGGCTTGTCTGAAATTGAGCGCCCTCAATTATTGACAAGAACATTCGACCGTGAAATGCTTGTCAAAAATATTGGTACATTTAATTATCATATTTATGATGTTATTTTGCAGTCCAAGTCATCTGCGCAGCGGGCGCTGGCGGATGGCAGTGAATTGGCTGATATCGAAAACTATTCAGACGCAAATTATGCTAAGCCGAACGATCAGTTATTTGGTGTAGCGAAAGGCAAAAATCTAATTGTCGTATCTGTAGAATCTACCCAGGAATTTGTGATCAACAACAAAGTAAACGGCCAGGAAATTACGCCGTTTATGAATCAATTCGCAAAAGAAAGTTTATATTTTAATAACTTTTATCACCAAACGGGACAAGGTAAAACATCAGACGCTGAGTTTCTTATTGAAAACTCGCTTTATCCATTAAGCCGTGGAGCTGTTTTCTTTACGCATTCAGGCAATGAGTTCAACTCTATGGCAGAGAGATTACATGAAAACGGTTATTATTCAAACGCGATGCATGCCAACAATAAAAGCTTCTGGAATCGTGACATCATGTACAAATCTTTAGGGTATGAGCGCTTCTATGAAGTGGGCGATTATGATGTAAATGAAGATAACAGCGTAAACTGGGGAATGAAAGATATTCCATTTTTTGAACAGTCCGTGCAGCATATGAAAGAAATGCCTAAGCCGTTCTATTCGAAACTTCTTACGCTAACGAACCATCATCCATTTTATTACGATGAAGAAGACAAATTTATCGATGAATTCACTTCTAAGAGCGGTACACTAAACCGTTATTTCGTCACTGTGCGTTATACAGATGAAGCGCTAAAGAAATTCATTGGTGACTTAAAAGCTTCCGGACTCTATGAGAACTCAGTCATTGTCCTTTATGGAGACCATTATGGAATTTCTGAAAATCATAACGAAGCAATGGGTCAGTATTTAGGTAAAGAAGTGACACCGTTCGTTTCGACTCAGCTGCAAAAGGTACCGTTTATGATTCATATCCCTGGTGTAAAAGGCAGAGTTATTGATAAAGTAGGCGGTCAAGTGGATGTTCGTCCAACATTGCTTCACTTACTCGGCATCCAAACAAAAGATGATTTAGAGCTCGGTCAAGATTTATTATCTGAAGATCATGAAGACTTAGCTGTATTTCGTGATGGACGCTTCGTCACGAAAGATTATGTCTATGCAGATAACAAATGCTGGGATAAGGCAACCGAACAGCCGACAGATAAGAATTACTGCGTACCATACATGGAAAAAGCATCTACTGAATTGAATTATTCAGATCGAATTATTTATGGTGACTTGCTTCGCTTCTATGATCCAGATTCAGCTAAAAAATAAGATAAACGAAAAAGCCCGCCGGCAGCCGGCGGGCTTTTTTACTTGTGATATGTGATAAAGGATACTATGTTTACATTTATAGATCGTTGAAAAATAAAAAACCTTCTCTGCTAACAGCAGTGAAGGTTTTTGTCTGGAAAATGAATTAGGCACCAGGATATCCGTTGTGAATAACGGTCATGATTGTAAACCAGCCAAATATTCCTAGTGTGCCAAATCCGAAAAGAATGCCTAAAACATTTTTGTTTTTTAAAGCGCTCAACGTGCTGAATACGGCGAGAAGAGCTACTAGAGCAAAGATAATTACTAAGCCGTTCATAGTCACACTCCTTTCTTCGATTGTTCGATCATTGTGTAATCGAAGGTAATTATGTAAAATCAGTACATATACATTCACTATTCTATAGTTTTTTTCTTTGTTTGTCGAGTTGAAAAAGCGATTGTTCTTTAAAAAGACACCATTGATTGGTACGATAAAGATAATGAAAAAGGAAAGGTGTGCGAATAAAAAATGGATTGGATCCAACTGCCATTAGGCGCATTGCAAACAAATTGTTACATACTATCTAATCAGGCGAAAGAGTGTATTGTGTTTGATCCCGGGGCCGAGGGAGAAAAACTTGTTCAGTGGTTAAACAAAAATGATCTAAAGCCCCTCGCTATTTTGTTAACACATGCCCATTTTGATCATATTGGTGCCGTAGAGCAAGTGAGGCAGGCATTTAATATTCCTGTTTATCTGCATAAGGAAGAAGAGGATTGGCTTGTTAATCCAGCTTTGAATGGATCAGCCCGCTTTCAACTTGGGGAAGTAAGCGGTCAGCCGGCTGATTACCTGTTGAAAGATGAAGCATCTTTAGAAATAGGAAGCTTTTCGTTTCAACTGTTTCACACACCGGGCCATTCACCAGGCAGTGTTTCGTACTTTTTTGAAGAAGGAAATGTATTATTTGCCGGCGATACGTTATTTATGGGCAGCATTGGCCGCACGGATTTACCGGGTGGTAATCACGAGCAGCTGCTTAAAAGCATTCATGATCATTTATTGACATTACCGGAAGAAGTTATCGTTTTGCCTGGCCATGGACCAGCGACAATGATTGGTGACGAAATGGAAAGTAATCCATTTTTAAACGGCTTTTAAGATGAATAGCCGTACTCTTAGAAGTAACGAGCTTTTTCTCTCTATGCTGTCATGAATAGTATTTGATGGATTGCTCCGTACTATTCATGACAATGCAGAAGCCTGCTATGTTTTTGAGGGCAGTTTAATGAAGACTGTATTCAATAAAAAAAGCCGGTCGTCATCGACCGGCTGACAGTGCCATGGAATTAATGGCCTGCTCCAGGAGTTACCATAAAGGTAGTCCAATAACTGTATCCGCAGAAGAAAACAGTTAAGTATGCTGCGAAAATATACATATACATACGTTCAGTTAAATTTAAATATCCTACAATTAAGAAGAATCCTGTCTGTCCGAGGAAGAGCAATGCCGTTTTATTCATATCGCCAAGATAGAACATGACAGCAAAGATTCCAGTCCAGAATGCTAATACGCGGAACATGCGGTCCATTATGTATCCCTCCTTTACCCTTCACTCCATCAGTATATAATTATAATAGAACGATGACAGTATTGTAAACATAACTTTCACTCACTTTGTGACGATTGCGTGATATTCTATCCACTTTTGTTATTTATATCCCTTGATTGCATCCTATTGCAGGTGGTAATAGCGTGCCCCGCTTTGTCCATTTTACGTAAAAAATTTGTGTCATTAGAGAAGGAGTTTATACAATGGTGTCGAATAAAGTCTAAGTAGCCTAGTTGAAAGGTGGTGAAATGAAAAAAAATGATGATTGAAGAAACGGTTGAGCAGCTTTTACAAGAAGCACTTACCTTCGATTCTACGGACATTCACTTTACTCCCCGTAAGCATGGTTATGCTGTTCAAATCCGCTCACACGGCCAACTGCTTCCCCATTGTGAATTTTCATTGCGCGAAGGCGAAAGGCTGATCTCTCATTTTAAATTTATGGCTTCTATGGATATCGGAGAAAAAAGGAAGCCGCAAAGCGGTTCGTTCCAGCTCGAAGTCTTGGGATTTTTAATTTCTTTACGAATTTCTACCCTGCCCACTGCCCTTTCAAAAGAAAGCCTCGTGATTCGATTACTCCCCCAGCAAGGTGTCCCTGATTTACTTCAGCTTTCTCTTTTTCCGAGTTCTGCTAAAAAACTCCTCGCCTTCCTATCACATGCCCATGGATTAATTATCTTCACCGGGCCAACAGGAAGTGGTAAAACAACTACACTCTATTCCCTTATCCAGCATAGCGCTAGTCAACATGGCCGAAATGTGATCACTCTCGAAGATCCTGTGGAAAAACAAAACGACCAGTGGCTGCAAGTACAAGTCAATGAAAAAGCAGGTGTGACATACTCTGCTGGGTTGAAAGCGATCTTAAGACATGATCCAGACGTGATCATGGTTGGAGAAATCCGTGATGAAGAAACGGCGAGAATTGCGATACGGGCAGCACTTACAGGACATTTAGTACTTACCACACTTCATACACGTGACGCTAAAGGAGCTGTGTTTCGTCTGCTTGAATTTGGCTTGAAATGGCATGAAATTCAGCAGACGCTAGTCGGTGTAACTGCGCAGCGTCTCGTCAACCTTCTCTGTTCGAAATGCGGGGCAGATTGCTCTCCCCATTGCCGCTCGGGAAAAAAACGTAAACAGGCCACTGTCTATGAAATATTAAACGGCTCTGATTTGCAGGCCGTATTGAAGGAAGCGAAAGGGGAACAAAGTACGTATCACTACCCGCTGTTAAAAGATTTGTTAAGGAAGGGGATTGCCCTTGGATATCTCTCTCAAACTGAATATGATCGTTGGATATTTGAGGAAACGGAAGATGGGGAAATACCAAGGTGAATTTATTTTTAGATTAGGAAAGATGCTGAATCAAGGCTTTACGATCGGTCAAGCACTCGAGTTTTTGTTAATGAATTTTGATCGTAACCATCGTGAATCCATTCATCTGATCCAATCTGAATTAAATGTCGGTACGCCTCTGAATGAAATTCTCCTCAAGCTAGGCTTCCCATCTATGATCTGTCTTCAAGTGTACTTTGCCGAAAAGCATGGCCGTCTGCCAGAAACGCTGACCCAGGCAGGCGAGCATTGGAAAAAAACAGAACAAGCGAAAGAAAAACTAGCCAAGCTGCTGCAATATCCGCTTTTTTTACTGTTTCTTTTGTTTTTGCTGTTATTTCTACTTAATAGGTTTTTAATGCCGCGATTGGAAGAGTTATATTCTACGCTTGGTTTTACTCCGAGCGGCGGCACGTTTCTGCTTATTACCTTTTTGCAAAAGTCTCCATCTCTCTTTGTTTTTGCTGCTGTCAGCCTCATCATGATTTTCTTCTTCTCTTTCTATCATTATCAGAAACAAACTCCTCACAATAAAATCAAATGGCTCATTAAAACCCCTATCGTTTCTGTTTACTTCTCTTTATTATTTACCCGGCTTTTTGCTAAAGAAGTTGCTTATTTATTGCAAAGCGGCTTTGCTGTTAATGAAATTCTGCTTATTTTACAGGAGCAGACGATGCATCCAATGTTGCAACATATCGCTATAGAGATTAATTATCGGTTAGTTACCGGTCAGTCGTTTGCGGAAGCGGCGGAACAGATGCCTTGTTTCGTCTCCCAGCTTCCCCGTATTCTTCGTCATGGTGAAATGAATGGACGGCTCGCTCAGGAATTGCTCATATTCAGCCAATTTTGTGAGGTGCTCATTGAAAAAAAGATAAAGAGAGGATTAGCGATCCTGCAGCCTGCTATCTTTTTATTTGTTGGTCTTGTTGTCGTTTCTATTTATTTGTCTGTGATGGTGCCGATGTTCCAAATGGTCGGTTCAATTTAAAGATGGAGGATCTATTCATGAAGAAAAAAAGGATGAGAAACAATCAATTAGGATTTACTTTAATTGAAATGATGATCGTTCTGCTAGTCATTTCGGTTTTACTATTCGTTGCTATTCCGAACGTGGCAAAACAAAGCAATAATATTAATGAGAAAGGCTGTACAGCGTTTAAACAAATGGTACAAGGGCAGGTGCAGGCTTATCGAATCGATTTAAAGAAATACCCCGCTTCCATTGCAGACATGATTGATAAAGGTTATTTGAGAGAGGGTGAGAAAGATTGTCCGAATGGAGATGAATTAAAGATTGGAGCAGATGGAGAAGTATCGATTGTTAAATAAGTTGGCTGTATCAATAAAGAAGGAAAAGGGTTTTACTATCATTGAGACGATAATCGTTCTTATGGTTATACTCGTTTTGTTATCCGCAGCTGTACTGCCATTTCCTAAGCTTGCTGCTAACTTTGAAAAAGAGAAATTTCTTAATCAGCTGCAAGCGGATCTTTTTTTAGCGCAGTCATATGCGGCAGCGAAGCAGGAGGTAGTAGAGGTTAGATTTATTCGTGCTAATAATTGCTATGTTATACGATCGGCTGCTCTCTTTTCGGACATGGCTATTCAAAGGGAATTGCCCGATACGATGCAATATGCCGAGAGCTCATTGGCGAATCTGTCTTTTTTGCCCAACGGAAACACGACCAGTTTTGGGACGGTTCGCTTTAAGTATCGGGATCGGTTGATTTCTGTAGTTTTTCAAATTGGCAAGGGGAGATTTTATGTTAAAGAAGAATGAAAAAGGGTTTACACTGGCAGAAAGTCTGCTTTCGCTTATGATCATGGCTATGCTGGCCGCTTTTATATTGCCGTTTATGGTGCAGATGACGAGCCAGTCAAAAGCATTGTGGGATAAACAAAGAGGGATGAGAATTCTTTATGAAGAGGGAGAGAAAAGGTGGAATGAAAGAAGAGATTTTCACGTTGTCTATAATGAAGCAGGAGAAATGTATGATATTTCCTGGGAAACAACGAAAGCAGCTGCTTGTTTGGAAGTGTCCCAACAAGAGATCTGTATTAAAGAACAGTGAAGGATTTACGATGATAGAATCTTTGCTTGTTTTATTCATATTTATAGGGATTGCTGCTCTATTTCCTCTTGCCTATGGGGCAGTCTATCGAACAGAAGAGAAGCTTGATCCAGAAAGAAAAGCAGAGTGGGAGCTGTTTGTGCTTCAGCTTAGAAAGGAACTGTATTTATCCCGCACGTTGTCCATAGCTGAAGACGAGTTAACAATTGTCCATGATAGTGATACGATTACACTCCAAATATTCAATGAAGGCATTCGAAGACGGGTCAATGGAAAAGGTCATGAAATGATTCTGCAGGAAGTTTCTTTTTTTCAATTCTACCCATGCAGTTCTTCTCTATGTGTCGAGGCAGCTTTTAAAAATGGTGAAAAAGAACAAGCAAAGTTCCACATTTTCAACGGAGGGACATGATGAAATGTTTCATAGATAATGAGAAAGGGATCCTGCTGCCCTACACATTGCTGCTTTTTGTCATCGTTTGTACAGCTGCTATTTTTGGAACAAGTATCTTCGTCAGTAAGCAGCAGACGGCTTTATTCTTAACGGACTATTACGAAACGAAAGTAATGGAGTTAATGACACTTCAACATGCTGTATGGCTTTTAGAAAGTGAAGAAGCCATTTCAGGCACATACCGTACAAACCGTGGGGAAGTGATTTATGCATCCGCACCGAATAAAGGAGAAGACGTAGTCGTTATTCATTTAAAAACGATAAAAACAGACACCCGGTTTTCATCTAGAATTATTTATCATTTGAATGAACGCCGGATCATTCAATGGTTTGAATAACAAGGGGACTGCTGTTTAAAATGAGGGGAAATTGGAAAAACTGACATCGACCATGGGAGGCGATGTTAATGAATGAATATGTAAAATACTTTATGGGGGCTTTTTTTGGTTACTTAAATGAGCCCAAACGAGTAAGAAAAGAAAAACGCCGGCAGAAACAGGCCGGGCGCCCTGCTTTCTCTGCTAGATGGTTCGGCCTGCTTCCTTGGGCGCTGCGCCAGTTATTTCATAAAAAGTGACGGGCAGCGCTATTTACATATGAATGAAGCGGTTCTCATTTATTCCACATTAACCGGCAGTAAGCCCCCGTCTCAAGGCTTTAGGTTGTTTCTAAAAAGCATAGGCGGGGAGAAACGCCCGATCCGTTCAACTAACCACCAGCGGGTAAAGAAAATTCCCAGCTACGGAAGTTGCACTTTATCCGCTGGAAGGATGCAGGTAAATGAGGCCGCCGTTAATCGTATCTACATAAATTCTTGGCGAATATTGTTTTTCAAGTGCCGCTTTTTCAATAAAGTAAGCCTCGGGCTTTTTCTCCTCGTTTTCATAAAAGTCATCAAGTAAAGTTAAATCTTCGTTCCACTTCATTCGCGCTTTTACAGCCCAATCATGGTTTTCGTTTTCAATTTGAGAAGTTAAAAAACGCTGCAGCCGCTTAACGCCGCTTGTAGGTTTGATTAAAGGAGTAATGGTAAAAGAATAATCGGGAATTTTTGATACTAAAGATTTGTAGCTCAGTTGACCCATAAAGTCTTCTTGAATCACGCCATTAATTAAATTAAGACCGAATGAATGAAACATATCTTTTTTGCGATTAGCCTCATAAGAAACTTTCATATTGACTAACAGCCAGGGGTGAAGAGCCTGCCGGCTGTCCGTTGTTTTTTGTTCGTAAAGACGGATAAAACTAGTATGCTGCTTGGCAGATTGGAAAATTTGCTGCAATCGCGGAGTGCCAAAATGAACGCTTTCTCCTTTCAGCTCCTTAGGGGCTTTCGACTGCTCGGTAATAAGGGTTAATGAAAGCGGTTCGCCCTTCATTCCTGTTTTTTCAGCATAATGCCAGTAAAATGGCCGGTTCATCAGCTCTTTATCCAGCTCAGGGGTTAGTTTGACAGTGAGTGAACCTTCTGTTTCTTCTAAAAAGGTACATTCAGCCGCTTTAAAATAAGTGTTAAGAAATAGATGAATTTCGTTTTTCAGCAAATGCGTCCTCTCCTTTTTTCCATTCGTTTGCGAGTTCAATAGCTGCCTCGAGATTTTTCATCTTCACTTGTAATTCACCTTCTGTTTTTGAATGCTGAAAAATATCAGTTAAGTGTTCTTGCATATTAGGAATTTCCATCCTCTCTAAAATGTCATCAAGCTGCCCGACTGCTTGTTCAAATAAATGAATTTTTTCATAGAGAAGCTGGAGAATTCTGTCTTCAATCGTATCTTCAATGCTGAAATTGTAAATATGTACATCCTCAGATTGTCCAAAACGGTGAACACGGCCAATCCTTTGTTCAAGCCGCATAGGATTCCATGGAAGATCAAAGTTGATTAAATGATGGCAAAACTGCAAATTCAGCCCTTCGCCGCCGGCCTCAGTTGCAATTAAGACCTGGGCGTGCTGCTGAAACAGCTGTTTCATCCAATCTTTTTTTCCGCGCTTAAAGCCGCCGCGAAAGGGAACAGATGAAATGCCATGTTGTTTAAAAAACCATTGTAAATATAGCTGGGTGGCCCGGTATTCCGTGAAAATAATGACTTTGTCGTCGATCGAATGAACGAGTTCTAATGCTTTTTGCGCTTTTGAATTTTGCGCAATGTTTTGGATATGAGATAACACCTCTTGAAAACTTTCCGGAAAGGCAAGTTCGTTTCCGTATAATTTCTTTGCCATATTTTTCAACGTGAAAAAGACGGCTTCTTTGCTGCTGCAAGCTTCTCTCTGCAAGGTGAGTAACGACAAGGCAGAGCTGATCTCCTGAGGCTGGCTGCGGACAAACTGTTGAAGTGTGTCGTAAAGCGCACGCTCCTCATCCGTGAATGTTACTTTGATGGATTCCACTTTTCTAGCCGTCCACTCTACCCCTGTGTCCTGACGGCGGTTGCGGATCATCACTTTATTCATCAGCTTCATTAAATGCTGGTGGTTTTGTACTTGCCGGTCTCCTTTTTTAAATTGATCGGTAAATTGTCCTTCGCTTCCTAGATGACCAGGCTTCAACAGTGAAACGAGATGAAACATTTCATCCAATCGATTTTGAATAGGCGTCGCTGTCAGGAGCAGACAAAACTTCTTTTTTAAATGGCGGACAAACTGATAGTTTTTTGTTTTATGATTTTTTAATTTATGAGCTTCATCAATAATGACTAAATCGTAGTCTTGTTCATAAATTTTTTCTTTGTGAGGACTTCGTTTCGCTGTATCAATGGAAGAGATGACAATATCATATTGATCCCAGGCATAAAACTTTTTCTGGGCCACGGCTGGAATATAAAACTTGGTGTTCAATTCATCAGCCCATTGTGAAACGAGGGAAGCGGGAGCTAAGATCAATACTTTTTTTACGAGACCCCGTATTAAATATTCTTTTAATACGAGTCCTGCCTCGATCGTTTTCCCAAGTCCTACTTCATCGGCTAAAATGGCTTTTCCATTCATTTCCTCGATGACTTTTCTTGCCGCTTCAAGCTGATGGGGAAGAGGAGTGAGACCTGGCAAAAACTTAGGGGCTAACAATCCTTCAAAATTCGACACCATCATTCGTGTTTCCATTTTTACAGTTGATTGAAAAAGCGACCAGCTTCCCCACGGTCCATCTTGTTCAATTCTTTTCTCTAACTCTTCTTCCCATGCGTGGTTAAAGTGTATATCTACGTTCATTTTAAAAACTCCTTTATAAAATGTATTGCCGAAACCTCACCTTTAATGGTAGGATGTAAAGGAACTAAATATTATGTCATTTTGCAAAAAACGAACATTATTGATTGTTTCTAATCAGGTGTTCATAGTATACCCATTTATTAATTAAATATAGCGAATGAAGGCAAGGGGAGAGACTGTTTATACAGCGCCGAAGGAGCAAACAAACTTTTTGTGAATCTCTCAGGCAAAAGAACTCTTGCTGGACGCATCTCTGGAGAGTGTTTCGTCATCGAAACCACCAAAGAAGACAGCCCATTTGATGGGGGTAAACTTTCAGGTTCAAGGACAGAGGACAACTTTTATAAGCTGTTCTCTGTCCTTTTTTATATTCAGAACGGATGGAACCGCAAAATGACGATGAAACAATAAGCATTGAAAGGGGCAGGAGAATGGGAGAACTAAAGCGTACGCCGCTGTTTGAACTGTATAAACAATATGGGGCAAAAACCATTGATTTTGGTGGATGGGAGCTCCCTGTTCAGTTTTCAAGTATTAAAGAGGAGCATGAAGCTGTCCGGACGAAGGCTGGTCTTTTTGATGTATCCCACATGGGAGAGATTACAGTCAAGGGAAAAGACGCCTTAGCTTTCTTGCAAAAAATGATGACGAATGACTTGTCAAAGCTGCAGCCCGACCGTGCCATGTATACAATTATGTGCAATGAACAAGGAGGTACGATCGATGACTTGCTCGTCTACATGCTGGCTGAAGAAGACTACCTGCTTGTCGTGAATGCCGCAAATACCGAGAAGGATTTCCAGTGGCTGAAAGAGCATGGGACAGGAGAAGTGCAAATAAACAATGTATCGCAGGATTGGGCGCAGCTTGCCATTCAAGGACCGGCTGCTGAAAGCATTCTTCAAAAGCTTGTAGCCGGTGTTGACTTACAAGACATCAAGTCATTTGCATTTCGCCAGCATGTCAGCATCAATGGTGCACATGCTCTAGTGTCACGGACTGGATACACAGGAGAAGATGGTTTTGAGATTTATAGTCAAAGCGGCGATGCAGGGAAGATATGGAAGGATCTATTAGAAGCGGGCGAAGAGGAAGGCTTAGTTCCATGCGGCCTGGGTGCACGTGATACATTGCGTTTTGAAGCGAATCTGGCATTATATGGTCAGGAACTGTCAGAAGATATATCGCCAATTGAAGCGGGCCTTGGCTTTGCTGTTAAAACAAATAAAGAAGAATTTATCGGACTCACAGCTTTAAAAGAGCAGAAGGAAAATGGCTCTAAGCGGAAGCTGATTGGTCTTGAAATGATTGATAGGGGGATCCCGCGTCATGGCTATCCCGTTTTTTCAGGAGAAGAAGCGGCAGGTCACGTAACGACGGGTACGCAATCACCGACATTAAAGAAAAATATTGGTCTTGCATTAGTCAAAGCCGAGCTGGCTGTACCAGACCAGGAATTGTTCGTAGAGATCCGGGGTAAAAAACTAGCAGCAAAAACAGTGAAACCGCCATTTTATAAACGTTCAAAATAAGAGGAGAGAAGGGGGAAAAGTTATGAAACATCGTTATTTGCCAATGACTGAATCTGATAAGAAAGAGATGCTTTCGGCAGTTGGTGTTCAAACAATTGATGAATTATTTGCAGACATCCCTGAACAAGTACGTTTCCAAGGGTTGTACGATATCAAGGAAGCAAAATCGGAACCGGCTTTGAAAAAAGAATTGAGTGCAATGGCTGCCAAAAATGCGAATGCAAAACAATATGCTTCCTTTTTAGGGGCAGGCGTATATGATCATTACACACCGTCCATTGTGGACCACGTCATTTCCCGTTCTGAATTTTATACAGCTTATACACCGTACCAGCCAGAAATTTCTCAAGGGGAGCTGCAAGCCATTTTTGAATTCCAAACGATGATTTGTGAATTGACAGGTATGGATGTAGCCAACTCCTCGATGTATGATGGAGGTACAGCTTTAGCAGAAGCGGCGATGCTTAGCGCGGCTCAAACGAAAAAGAAGAAAGTACTCGTATCAGAAACGGTTCATCCTGAATCGCGTGACGTATTAAAAACGTATGCGAAAGGACAGGGCATTGAAGTGATCGAAGTACCTCATATGAATGGTGTAACAGATATTGATCAATTAAATCAGCTTGTAGACAGCGACACAGCGGGGGTTATTGTTCAATATCCGAACTTTTTCGGCGCCGTTGAACCACTTGCAGAAGTAGAAAAAGCGGCTCACGGACAAAAAGCGATGTTTGTTGTCTCTTCTAATCCGCTTTCTCTAGGTGCGTTGACACCTCCTGGAAAGTTTGGAGCAGATATTGTGATTGGTGATGCACAGCCATTCGGTATTCCAGCTCAATTCGGCGGACCACATTGTGGATACTTTGCCGTAACGAAAAAGCTGATGCGTAAAGTGCCGGGCCGTCTTGTTGGCCAGACACATGATGATGAAGGCCGCCGCGGATTTGTGCTGACACTGCAGGCGCGTGAGCAGCATATTCGCCGTGATAAAGCGACTTCTAATATTTGTTCTAACCAGGCACTCAATGCTCTCGCAGCCAGCGTAGCGATGACAGCTTTAGGTAAAAAAGGTGTTCGTGAAATCGCGGTGCAAAACTTGCAAAAAGCATTTTTTGCTAGAGAAACAATGAAGCAGCATGGTCTGGATATCGTGTTTGATGGACCAATATTTAATGAGTTTGTTGTCCGTTTAAATAAGCCCATCAAAGAAGTGAATCAAAAGCTGTTTAAAAAGGGAATAATAGGCGGCTATGATCTTGGGCTTACTTATAAAGAATTAGAGAATTGTATGTTAGTTGCTGTGACAGAATTGCGGACAAAAGAAGAAATTGAGCTCTTTGCAGCAGAATTGGGGGATAGCCATGAATAAGAACGATCAGGAGCTTATATTTGAAGTGTCTCAGCCGGGGCGGATTGGCTATAGTCTGCCTGAGTTAGATGTACCGGAAACAGCTTTATCGGCACTTTTGCCTGCTGGGTATTTGCGGGAAGAAGAACCTGAACTTCCAGAGGTGTCTGAGCTCGACATTATGCGTCATTATACAGCGTTATCGAAGAGAAATCATGGGGTAGACTCAGGATTTTATCCGCTTGGTTCATGTACGATGAAATATAACCCAAAAATCAATGAAGATGTCGCACGTTTTGACGGCTTCGCTTATATTCATCCGCTTCAGCAGGAAGAGACTGTACAAGGGGCATTGGAGCTCATGTATGATCTGCAGGAGCACTTAAAAGAGATTACTGGTATGGATGAAGTGACCCTTCAGCCGGCAGCTGGTGCTCATGGTGAATGGACGGCACTGATGATGATCCGTGCGTATCACGAAACAAATGGTGATTTCAATCGTACAAAGGTCATCGTTCCCGACTCTGCTCATGGTACAAACCCGGCCTCTGCGACGGTCGCAGGCTTTGAAACAGTGACGGTCAAATCGGGAGAAGACGGATTAGTCGATTTAGAAGACTTGAAACGTGTGGCCGATGAAACAACGGCTGCGCTTATGCTGACGAATCCAAACACGCTTGGCTTGTTTGAAGAGAATATTTTAGAAATAGCCGAAATTATTCATGGGGTCGGCGGCAAGGTGTACTATGATGGGGCAAACTTAAATGCGGTTATGTCGAAAGCGCGGCCTGGAGACATGGGATTTGACGTCGTTCACTTAAACCTTCATAAAACGTTCACTGGTCCCCACGGCGGCGGCGGTCCGGGATCTGGCCCTGTAGGTGTGAAGAAAGACTTGATTCCTTATTTGCCGAAGCCTGTGTTAGTGAAAAAAGACGATGTATACCACTTCGACTATGATCGTCCGCAAGCGATTGGGCGCGTGAAGCCATTCTATGGAAACTTTGGTATTAACGTTCGGGCTTACACATATATCCGTTCGATGGGACCGGATGGCTTGAAAGCAGTGACGGAATATGCTGTATTAAATGCGAACTATATGATGCGCAGGCTCGCTCCTTATTTCGACCTGCCATTTGACCGTCATTGTAAGCATGAATTTGTGTTGAGCGGTAAGCGTCAGAAAAAGCTTGGTGTACGTACGCTTGATATAGCGAAGCGTCTGCTTGATTTCGGTTTTCATCCGCCAACGATCTACTTCCCGCTGAATGTAGAAGAGTGTATTATGATCGAGCCGACAGAAACCGAATCAAAAGAAACACTTGATGCGTTTATTGATAAGATGATTCAGATTGCGAGGGAAGCAGAAACAAATCCTGAAATCGTTCAAGAAGCGCCTCATACAACCGTCATCGGCCGTCTTGATGAAACGACAGCGGCTCGCAAGCCTGTCCTTCGTTACGAAAAAGAATTGCAAAATATTTAATATAGAAAAGAGAGGATGTCCCAAGAGTATAACTTTAGGGGCATCCCCTTTGTTGTGTGATTTTTTTAAACTTGTTCATTGATTTCCATTCTAGGTGCTTCGCTTCCCTGCAGGAGTCTTCGCGCCTTCCACTACAATCAACTTAGTAAAACATCATCGTTTGGATTTTGTCAAAAAAAAACAAAAGAAAGACTGACCCTAAACAGTCGTTTTTAACGACCTTTTGGGTCAGCCTCTTTTCACTTACTTTTCACTTTTCCAGTCCATTGTTTAAAGCCGCCTCGAAGATGATAAAGATCGCGGTAGCCTTTTTTGTACAGTGTCTGGGCCGCCCGGCCGCTGCGTATGCCGCTTTGGCAGTATAGATATACGGTCTTGTCGGGACGGATTTCTTTCATGCGCGTTTTTAATTGTGTAAGTGGGATATTACGGGCGCCAAGAATATGGCCGGCTTCAAATTCGTTCGGTTCACGGACGTCAATGAGCTGCGCCTTGCGGTAGCCTTTAATGAACTCTTCCTGAGAGAGCGGCTTGACCGCTTTTTTCTGGGAAAAATACATATATAAAGTATACAAAATAATGACGCCTAAAATGGTAGCTATTGTATAGAGCATTGGATACACCCCTTCCTAGTAGACATGCGCTGATTTCTATTATAAACGTGGCTGTGTGAAGAATCAAAAGAAATAAACACAGTGTATACCTCTTTGTTTTTTTCTCTGCTTTTGATACACTAGGTGAGTGAATTTATTATAAAGAAGGCGGCAATCATCATGAAAAAAGAAACTTGGAAGTTTGTTGATTCCGGCCGGCAATCGGCAAGCTTCAATATGGCAATGGATGAAGCTCTGCTGGAGTGGCACAGCGAAGGCAAAATTCCGCCGGTTATTCGTTTTTATGGATGGGAGCCGGCAGCGCTGTCGATCGGCTATTTTCAAAAAGCGGCAAAGGAAATTGATTTTGCTGCTGTTAAACGACATGGTCTCGGTTTCGTCCGTCGTCCAACAGGCGGAAGGGGTGTGCTTCACGAGCATGAATTGACATACAGTGTCATTGTGACAGAGGAGCATCCTAATATGCCGACGGGGGTGACGGAAGCGTACAGGGTGATATCTGAAGGAATTCTAAAAGGGTTTCATCAGCTTGGATTAGACGCTTATTTTGCGATACCAAGAACGGAAGAGGAAAAAAGCAGTTTGAAAAATCCACGCTCCTCTGTCTGTTTCGATGCGCCAAGCTGGTATGAACTCGTTGTTGAAGGCCGAAAGGTAGCAGGAAGTGCGCAAACGAGACAAAAAGGTGTGATTCTGCAGCACGGTTCGATTTTGCTTGATCTGGATGAAGATAAGCTGTTCAGTTTATTTACATATTCAAATGAACGCGTGAAAGAGCGGATGCAGCAAGCATTTAAAAATAAAGCTGTTGCCGTGAATGAAATCAGCCCGAATAAAGTGACCTATCGTATGGCAGGAGAAGCATTTAAAAAAGGGTTTGAAGAAGGTCTTGGCATTGAATTGGAGCCGTATGAATTTACACGGGAAGAAATGATCTATATTGAACAACTTGCAAAAGAAAAGTACTCTTCGGATGAATGGAATTTCAAAAGGTGAATCGTCCAGCAAAAGAGAAACTGGCCTTGAGGTCTGTTCTCTTTTTTTGCGGAAAAATGACTGGTTTCTTAATTGATAGGCAAACATGAAAGTTTTTCTTTTTTCGAGAGTATCGCTGCTTTATCTAATGAAATCGCACTTTTACCCATAAAACCCGTTATTTTTCAGCTTGACAAAAAAATGTTTTTAACTCAATATATAGTAATGAGTTAGGAAAAACAAACACAATATGTTGTGTTTGTTTTAGTTTTTAGTTAAAAATATCGTTATATAATGTTTGAATGACTACGAAATTTGTAGAAGAAAAGGAGTTGTGATTATGTCTGTTGCGTCACAAAAGAATATGTCCCTCAACATTGACAGACTGAACAAAGACATCAGTGTCTTTCCACAAGTTCATCCTGTCACCCCGGATATGAAAATCACTCATAAAGGGGTTTCACGTCTCGTAATGATCGACCGCTATTCGTTTAAAGACACGGAGAAAGTCACATTAACAGAAGGCGATTTTGTTGTGTTAACGATTAAAGAGGATCCGAAGTTTCCAGCAAGAGGTGTTGGTTTCATTACTAGTATCGATTGGCAGGAGAAAAAAGCGGAGGTACTTGTGGATGAAGAATTCCGCGGTGCTCTCGATGATCCGAAAGAGCAGGAAACAGGGATCATTCGCCGTCCGCTTGATGTGATTGAAAAACCTCTAGAAATCTATTACGAACAAATCGCTAAGCGCAACGCAACAGGTCTTGCCTCTGTGGAAACAACAGAAGAAAAACGGAAAGAATGGTTCGAGAAATTCTACCAAGAGCTCGTGAACTTAAACTTTATTCCAGCGGGACGCGTTCTTTACGGAGCGGGAGCACAGACTGACGTAACATACTTTAATTGCTACGTGATGCCTTTCGTTCCGGATTCACGTGAAGGCATTTCTGAACATCGTAAGCAAGTAATGGAAATCATGAGCCGCGGCGGCGGTGTCGGCACTAACGGTTCAACCCTTCGCCCGCGCAACACACTGGCCAAAGGCGTGAACGGAAAATCATCCGGATCGGTCTCCTGGCTTGATGACATTGCGAAACTGACACACCTTGTGGAACAGGGTGGGTCCAGACGCGGAGCGCAAATGATCATGTTAGCGGACTGGCATCCAGATATTGTAGAATTTATCATTTCAAAAATGCAAAATCCGCGTATTTTACGCTATTTGCTTGAAAATACAGAAGATGAACAAATCAAAAAAGCGGCGAAGGACAAGCTGAACTTTAAGCCCCTTACTGAACGTGAAGAAGCGATGTACCAAGGAGTGGTGAATTACAAAAACATTCCTGGCTACGGCGGATTCAGTGCTGAAATTATTAAAGAAGCAGAAGAGAAACTCAGAACAGGCGGAACATACACCGTTCATAACTCAGAATTTTTAACAGGCGCCAACATTTCTATCTGTCTGACAAAAGACTTTATGGAAGCAGTGGAAAAAGACGCTGACTATGAACTGCGCTTTCCAGCTGTTGAAAAATATACAAAAGAAGAAATGGTTTACTATAATGAAAACTGGCATAAAATCGGCGATGTCCGCGAATGGGAAAAGCAAGGACATGCTGTGCGCACATACCGAAAAATCAAGGCGCGGGAATTATGGAACTTGATTAACATTTGTGCAACGTACTCTGCAGAGCCAGGCATCTTTTTCATTGACAATGCCAACGATATGACGAATGCGAAAGCCTATGGCCAGCAAGTAGTAGCGACGAATCCGTGTGGGGAGCAGCCGCTCGCACCATTTTCTGTCTGTAACTTAGCTGCTGTAAATTTGGCTGAAATGGCAGACAAAGAAACAAAAACGGTGAATTTTGAGAAGTTAAAAGAAACGGTTCGCACGGGCGTCCGAATGCAGGACAACGTCATTGATGCGACTCCTTATTTCTTAGAAGAAAACAAAAAGCAAGCGCTCGGTGAACGCCGCGTCGGTCTTGGTGTCATGGGACTTGCAGACTTGCTCATTTATTGTGAAAAAGAATACGGTTCGCCTGAAGGCAACGAATTAGTGGACAAAGTATTCGAAACGATTGCAACAACAGCTTACAGAGCATCTGTTGAGCTGGCGAAAGAAAAAGGCAGCTTTCCGTTCCTTGAAGGTGAAACAGCGGAAGAAACAAACCGCCTGCGCCAAGCGTTCACGGAAACTGGTTATATGAAGAAAATGCCGGAAGATGTACGAGAAGCAATTCTTGAACACGGCATTCGGAATTCGCATCTCTTAACTGTTGCTCCAACGGGGTCCACTGGAACAATGGTTGGAGTGTCAACAGGTTTAGAACCTTACTTCTCCTTCACATACTACCGCAGTGGACGTTTAGGGAAGTTTATTGAAGTGAAGGCGGATATTGTTAAAGATTATTTAGAACAGCATCCGGAGGCAGATCCAGATCAGCTGCCAGAATGGTTTGTGACAGCGATGAGCCTTGCGCCTGAAGCGCACGCGGATGTTCAATGTGTCATTCAGCGCTGGATCGACAGCTCGATATCCAAAACGGTCAACGCACCGCGCGGGTATACAGTGGAACAAGTTGAGCGGGTGTATGAGCGTCTTTACAAAGGCGGCGCAAAAGGCGGCACAGTGTATGTAGACGGCAGCCGTGATGCACAAGTCTTAACGTTAAAAGCGGAAGAAAATAATTTTGATGAACAAGAAGAGACGACAACGAAAGAACATGAGCATCACATCGTTCTCGTTGATACGATTCAAGAAATCCGCTCTACCAATGTAACGATCGGCAGCGAAGTCGGCAATACATGCCCGGTCTGCCGTAAAGGAACAGTAGAAGAAATGGGTGGATGCAACACTTGCACAAACTGCGGCGCCCAGCTGAAATGTGGATTGTAATAAATAATGGATAAAACCAGCTTCCAGCTTTCTCAGGAAGCTGGTTTTTTTATGAACAAAGTTACCGAACAGCACTGCGTTAAAATAACGATCAAATGTCCAAAGTCAACAAACGAGCTGCTCCCGCCAATCATCGTTTTTTAAGATTCTCTTCTAGGACAAATTCTTTCCGCTTACATATATAAAAAGCGGGTAAAGAGGGGAGAAAGGTGTATGCGAATTGACGGGGTCTTTTCTGGAGGGGGGATTAAAGGGTTTGCCCTCGTTGGTGCCTATGAGGCGATTGAAAATAGAGGGCTGACATTTGTACGGCTGGCGGGCACAAGTGCCGGGGCGATTATAGCGGCCTTAATTGCTGCGGGGTATACGAGTGAGGAATTGAAGAAAATAGTAAAAGATGTCAATGGAAAACAGCTGCTTGACGAAGCCCCTTTTGACGTTCCGTTCGTCCGCTGGCTGAAAATTTATTTTAAACTGGGATTGTATAAGGGGAAAAAACTCGAACAATGGCTGGAAGGCTTACTAGCGCAAAAAGGAATCTATTCATTTGGCGATCTGGCACCTGAAACTTTGCGGGTGGTTACATCGGATATTACGAATGGCCGAATGCTTACACTTCCAGACGACTTGCCGGCTTATAAAATTAATCCCCGAACCTTTTCTATTGCGCGGGCGGTGAGAATGAGCTGTACGCTTCCTTACTTTTTCCAGCCTGTAAAGTTATGCGGCCCTCATGAAAAAGCGCTTGTAGTAGACGGCGGAGTGTTAAGTAACTTTCCCATTTGGCTGTTTGATGAGGAAAAAAAACAGAAGAGACCGGTACTTGGAATAAAATTAAGCACACAAACGACGGGACTGCCGCGGCAAGTAAATACAGGGGCAGATTTATTTGGTGCGATGTTTCATACGATGAAAGACGCACACGATGCGAGATATATTTCGAGAAGACATGAGAAAAATATTATTTTTATTCCGGTAAAAGGTACCGCCGTCACTGACTTTAGTTTAACAAACGAAAAAAAAGACGCCCTCATTCGAACAGGGCGCGAATATGCAGAGGCGTTTTTAAAACGCTGGTGCTATTGACAACCGGGATTAGGAAGACGCCCGGTTATTTCTTTTTCCTTTTTTTCCATCAATCACAGTTAAGTGACTGGTGCTCTTTCTGCGGAAAGGTTTTTTCTTTTTCGAGGAACTAGGTGAAGCAGAAGAAGGTTTTTGCCGCTTCTGCAGCCTTTTCTTTGAATGTTTAGCTGCTTTAGCAAATGCCTTATCTTCTGTGCTGCCGCCAAGCCGCTTTCGAATGACTAGACGGTAAAGGAAATAAATAACTACAGCCGTAACTGCAAGGACAGCCAGCTGTCTCGCTAAAGCTCCAGGCGTATAAATAAGCATGGAAACTAAACCAATAGCAGCGAGTCCGATGAGTGTATAGGTAATGACTGACCGGATTGTCAAAAGAGCCACCTCCTATGTTAAATAAGCTGTTATTCACATATTAGACAATTTCCCCCACATCTAATCCCTTTCTCGTTCTTTCTTCCATGGCTAACAGTTTTTCAAATGAAGCAATAGCAACTTCTACTTGATCATCTTCTGGTTCTTTCGTTGTTAGCAGCTGAAGCCATAGTCCTGGATAGCCGAGATAACGAAGAATGGGAACATCCCGAAGCTTATTTGTCAACTGCAGCACTTCAAATGAAATGCCAAGGACAACCGGGATCAAGGCAATTCTGTTTAATACCCTGACATAAAGCGGATCTGTTGGTACGAGCATATAAACAAAAATGCCGACAATCACAGTGAATAAGATAAAACTAGATCCGCATCGATAATGAAGTCTAGAAGCAGCCTGCACATTTTCTACTGTTAATGGGCGTCCGCTCTCAAATGCGTTAATCACTTTATGTTCAGCTCCGTGATATTGAAATACTCGTTTAATCAGCGGGGCTAAAGAAAGAAAATAAATATAGATAAGCAGAAGAGTCAGCTTGAAAAACCCCTCAATTAGAATTTGAGCAAAATCACTTGAAAACACTGGACGTGTTAATTCTGCTAGAAAAACAGGCACGAGTGTAAAAATAAATTTTCCGAATAAAAAAGAAAGAATGCCAATGGCCGCTACTCCGAGGATCATGGTCCATTTTGACGGTTCTGCACTGTCTTTCATCTGTTCATCTTCGTCGGGGTCTAAATCGTACCGCTCCTGGGCAAAGTTTAAATGCTTGGAGCCCGTGGACGCTGAATCTAGAATGGCAAAAATCCCCCGCAAAAAAGGAATTTTTTTAAGCTTTTGCCAAGCAGGCTTTTGTGTTCTTGGTAAATGGAAGAATTCAATGGAACGGTCTTTCCGGCGAATGGCTGTCACTGTATGATGTTTTCCACCAAACATGACTCCTTCGACTAGCGCCTGCCCGCCATAAACCGGCTTTTGATCACTCATCTCATACCCTCTTTCATTGTTAACAAGTGTAAATAATTTCTATAATACATATTCTATCCCTTATTAAGCAAAAATAAAAGCTGAATGACTCAGTAATCTTGTTTTTATGTGTTTCGACTCATTTTTATGGAGGTGCGTGATGGGAGAGAAGCAAGTGAAAGAATCAAAAGCTGAATATCCTCTAGGATATGCTTTGGCCATTGGGTTGTTTGGAGGGCTGATATGGAGTATCGTGGCACAGCTTGCTGCTTACTTTCATTTTATGACGATTGATATCAATGCGATCGTCAAATATGTAAATATTGCAAAGATCCAAAGCGGCTTTCCGAAAGTAGCGGCTGGAATGGTCTTTCAGATCATTGTATCTGTTATTCTTGCCATGATTTATTATTTTTTGTTGAGGAAGAGCAAAACGATTTGGTCAGGTGTCCTCTTTGGTGCGGTGATTTGGGTGATCTTGTTTATGATTATTCATCCGTTTGCAGCGAGCATTCCTTCTTGGCAAAAACTTAATGCCAATACGCTGTCAACAACGATTTGCCTGCTTGTGCTTTACGGTTTATTTATTGGATATTCTATTTCATATGGATATGAGCAGCATCTTTTAAGGGAACAACGTTTAAATGCTTGGCAAAAGCAAAGCGAGTAAGTAGTCCTGGCGATTTCAAATATGTTAAAATATTCATGTAACTAACAATTTGGGGCAGGGGATCGCATGAAACATATTCTTTTATTAAATGGACCTAATCTAAACCGGCTCGGAAAAAGAGAACCGCATATTTATGGAAGTGAGACGCTCGAGGATCTCGAAAATCGAATCATCCATAAGGGAAGAGAGTTGGGTGTAGCTGTCAGCACATTTCAATCTAATCATGAAGGTGGATTGATTGACCGAATTCACCAGGCGGCTGATGAAGAAATGGACGGCATTATCTTTAATCCTGGGGCTTTTACTCATTATAGCTATGCACTTCGCGATGCGGTTGCTTCTATCACTATACCGGTCATCGAAGTACATATAAGTAATATTCATAGCCGCGAGCCATTCCGTGAACACTCGGTCATTGCGCCTGTGGCGGCTGGGCAAATCGCTGGTCTTGGACTTGCGGGTTATGAATTTGCTTTGCAGGCCCTTTTACATAAACAAGGGAAGGGAGAAACGAATGACTAAAATTGAAAAGCTTCGTATGCAAATGAAACAGGAAGGCATTGACGGCTTGCTTGTCATGAGTCCTTATAATCGCCGTTATATGACGAACTTTACCGGTTCTGCAGGGGCGGCACTGATTTCCGAAGACCAGGCGCTCTTTATTACAGATTTTCGTTATGTGGAGCAGGCCGAAAAACAGGCGGCGGGATTTGGAATCGTTCAGCATAAGGACACATTGCTTGAAGAAGTAGCTGTTCAAGCCCAAAAGCTTGGCATTCAGCGCCTTGGATTTGAGAAGACTTATACGACGTTCCAGTCTTATGAAACGTTGAAGGGGCTCTTTAAAAAAGAATTAGTACCGGTCAGCGGCATGATTGAAAAATTGCGCTTGATTAAGGATGATTCAGAGATTAAGATATTAAAGGAAGCGGCCGATATCGCCGATGCAGCCTTTAAACATATCATTGAATTTATCCAGCCGGGCATGACGGAGTTAGAAGTTTCTAACGAATTGGAATTTTTCATGAGAAAATGGGGAGCATCTTCTTCTTCGTTTGATACAATTGTGGCTTCGGGAAAACGTTCGGCTTTGCCGCACGGTGTAGCAAGCGATAAGGTCATTGAAAAAGGCGATATGGTTACATTGGATTACGGAGCTTATTACAAAGGATATGTTTCCGATATTACCCGGACTGTAGCGGTGGGAGAGCCATCGGAGCAAATGAAGGAAATTTATCAGATTGTGCTTGATGCCCAAATGAAAGGTGTAGAACAGATTAAAAGCGGTTTGACTGGAAAAGAAGCAGATGCTATCACCCGTGATCACATTGCTGCAAAAGGATACGGGGAATATTTCGGCCACTCGACGGGCCACGGCATTGGGCTTGAAGTTCATGAAGGGCCAACGCTTTCCTTCCGTTCTGATACGATTCTTGAACCGGGTATGGTCGTTACTGTTGAGCCGGGCATTTATTTGCCAGGTATCGGCGGTGTTCGTATTGAAGACGACTTATTAATTACAGAAACAAGCAGCGAAACGCTCACGCATTCCACGAAAGATTTACTTATTCTTTAAGGAAACAAGGAGGAACTACAGCATGATTTCAGTAAACGATTTTCGTACAGGGTTAACGATTGAAGTAGACGGCGGTCTTTGGCGCGTCGTTGATTTTCAGCATGTTAAGCCTGGAAAAGGAGCGGCTTTTGTCCGTTCAAAACTGCGCAACCTTCGCAATGGCAGCATTCAGGAAAAAACGTTCCGTGCAGGAGAAAAGGTTGGAAAAGCGCAAATTGACCACCGCAGAATGCAATATTTATATGCAAGCGGCGATCAGCACGTATTCATGGACAATGAATCTTACGAGCAAATTGAACTGCCGGCTTCACAAATTGAGTATGAGCTTAAATTCTTAAAAGAAAACATGGAAGTATCTATCATGATGTACCAAACGGAAACACTTGGATTGGACCTGCCGAATACAGTAGAACTGAAGGTAGTAGAGACAGAGCCTGGAATTAAAGGCGATACGGCTTCAGGAGGTACAAAGCCTGCAACAGTGGAAACTGGCTTAACTGTTCAAGTGCCATTCTTTGTTAATGAAGGTGACGTATTAGTTGTTAATACAGATGACGGAAGTTACATTTCCCGTGCATAATGAAAAGAGCTTGACACTTTGTGTGTCAGGCTCTTTTTTTCTTTTATCAAAACAGAGTCGTCATATCTTGAAATCAACTACATACATTGAATAAAAAAGGGAGGAGAAAAAGGAGGAAGCGTTCATGGAAACGATATATGCCTATTTGCCGCAAACATTAAAAGAAGCGATTAGTACGATGTTATCCGATCTAGAACATGACATCGAAGAAATTAGGGTGCGTATCGGCAAGCCGCTCGAAATTATTGCTGGCCGTCACTACCACTTGCCTCATGTTGTGACAATGGAGGAAGGACAAGCACTCGTCAATAAATTAAGCCAGCATTCCTTTTATGCACTGGATGAAGAGTTGAGGTGCGGCTATTTAACGATTGCGGGGGGACATCGGGTTGGATTAGCGGGAAAGGTGATCCTTGATGGCGGAAAAGTAAAAGCGTTACGCCACCTTTCCTCTTTTAACATAAGAGTGGCCAGGGAAAAACGGGGAATTTGTCACTCACTCATTCCCTGGATTTTTGAGGAGAAATGGAAAAACACATTAATTATTGGAGCGCCTCAGACTGGAAAGACGACATTGCTTAGGGACTTGGCAAGAACGGCAGCTACCGGGAGGGAAGAACAGCAAATTATGCCGGTAAAAGTAGGGATCGTCGACGAGCGGTCAGAAATAGCCGGCTGTGTGAAAGGGATTCCCCAGCTTGATGTTGGTTTGCGTACGGATGTTCTTGATGCTTGTCCAAAAGCAGAAGGAATGATGATGATGATTCGCTCGATGAGTCCGGATGTGTTAATAGCAGATGAAATAGGAAGAGCGGAAGATGGACAGGCGGTAGCTGAGGCCATCAATTCTGGCATCACATTAATGGCGACAGCCCACGGTTGGAGTTACACGGAAGTCATTCGCCGGCCGATTATGCAATCCATCATCGAAAGTGGGGCGTTTGAACGGTTTGTAGAACTTTTCTCTAAAGATGGTGTAAGGTCCTTTATTGTGCTGGACCGATACGGTCATCCATTGACTCAGCCGGCAAGGGTAAAAGTGTGAAGTGGGCGGGCGCACTGCTGATCCTCTTTGCGTCGTTTTGGATTGGAGCAGAGCAGACCAAAAAGTTAAGTGACCGGCCTAAGCAAATCCGTCTCATAAGATCCGCCTTACAAGCGCTCGAAGCGGAAATTGTGTACGGGTTCACGCCGCTTCATGAGTCAGCAAGGAAATTATCTGAACGGCTGCCGCCGCCAATCAATGAGCTGTTCGCCTGCTTTAGCGAATTGTTGACATCAACTGAATTAGATGCCAGAGAAGCGTGGAAAGAAAGTCTGGCAAACATATGGCCGAAAACAGCGTTAACAGAAAGTGAACGGGCGATTCTTTTGGAATTTGGCGAAACGGTGGGAAAACACGACCGTGTGACGGAGCAAAAACAAATTCTCGTCACATTGAATCATCTGGAACGCCAGGAAGAGGAGGCGTATGAAAAGCAAAAGAGATACGGGAAAATGATCAGAAGTTTGAGTTTGATGGGCGGGCTGTTAATCGTGCTTCTGCTGTTTTAGCAGAGAGGAGGAACAATATGGGGATTGAGGTGGAGGTCATTTTTAAAATTGCCGGTGTCGGTTTCATCGTGGCATTCCTCCATACGATTTTAGAACAGGTAGGGAAGAAAGAATATGCCCAGTGGGTGACATTGTTCGGGTTCATCTACATTTTGTTTCTAGTGGTTTCTGTTGTAGAAGAGCTGTTTGACAAAATTAAACAAGTATTTTTATTTCAATGACGGGAGAGGAAAGCCATTGAAATTATTCAAGTAGCTGCTGTTGTTCTCGTGACTGTTTTTTTGGTTCTTCTTTTACAGGAACAACAGCCTGTTTTTGCTTTTTTGCTCGTGATGTTTGTTGGAAGCGGTTTGTTCTTGTTTTTGGCAGATCGAATTGGAGAGATCATTCTCATGATTAAAAAGCTGGCTGCACGTGCTGAAGTTGAGCTCGTTTACGTCGAAACGATCTTAAAAATTATTGGGATTTCTTATATTGCTGAGTTTGCTGCTCAAATTACGAAAGATGCCGGCCAGGAAGCGTTGGCAGCTAAAATGGAGCTGGCGGGTAAAGTCATTATTTTATCGATGGCTGTACCGATTTTAACGCTTCTGATCGAAACCATTTTAACAATGCTTCCGGGAAAATGAAAACAGCGGCAGGCTGCGGCGCGTACAGAAAACACAGCCGGAGGAAGGCGGTGGGAATGATGCGGCTCTGTCAAAAAATCGCTTTGCTGTTGGTCATGCTCTTGTTCTTTACGGTTGATTCGATTCAAGCGGAATCAACGGAGGAAAATGATGTCAACATTGGGGCGGTCGCCGAAGAACAGCTCGGGCAGCTTGGAGTGGATGATCTCTCCCTCTATTGGGATCAATTGTTGAAAACGTACGGACAATATTTGCCAGAAGCTGAACGGCAGCCGTTTACTAATCTTTTTAAAGAAGGACAAGCATTTTCCATTGAAGCTTGGGCAAAAGGGTTATTAAGCTTTGTATTCCATGAATTATTTGCAAATGGAAAATTGCTTGGCACCTTAATCTTATTGACCGTTTTTTCCGTATTTCTACAAATTTTACAAAACGCCTTTGAGCAGGGAACGGTGAGTAAAACGGCATACGGCATCATCTTAATCGTACTGCTCATATTAGCATTGAATAGCTTTCGTCTGGCTATGGACTATGCCATGGAAGCTGTCGATCAAATGGTGCAATTTCTATTGGCTCTTATGCCGATTTTACTTGCTCTTTTAGCTTCAACGGGCGGAGCCGTTTCAGCTGCCGTTTTCCATCCATTTTTACTTTTTTTTATGAATATTAGCGGGCTGGTCATTCAAAAAGTTGTGCTTCCGCTTTTATTTTTCTCGACGTTGCTAAGTGTGGTCAGCTTATTTTCTGAGAACTATAAAGCGACTAAACTAGCTGATTTGCTTCGTCAATGGAGTGTTTTTCTGTTGAGTGCGTTTATGGCTGTGTACTTGGCCATCGTTTCCATTCAAGGATCAGCCGCCGCAGTAGCGGATGGGCTGGCAATTCGGACGGCGAAATTTTTTGCCGGTAACTTTATTCCGGTCGTTGGGAAGATGTTTACGGAAGCGGCAGATACGATCATGAGTGCATCCTTACTGTTAAAAAATACGGTCGGGATCGCAGGCGCCGGTATTTTACTGCTGATTGTGGCATTTCCAGCTTTGAAAATTCTCGCTCTCGTGATTGTCTACAGGGTCGCTGGTGCGATTTTGCAGCCTCTCGGAGACGAAACGATCACCGACTGCCTTGAAATTATCGGGAAGAATATGACGTACGTCTTTGCCTCGCTGGTCATCGTCTCTTTTATGTTTCTTTTATCCATTGTCATTCTCGTCGCTGCCAGCAACGTGACGATGATGATCCGCTGAAGAAGGGAACGAAACTTATGACTTTTTTAACCGACTGGCTTGAAAGCGTCATCGCCTTTATTTTGCTGGCTGCTGTCATGGACTTGCTGATGCCGTCCAATCGCTTTCAACAATATGCAAAGGTTGTCGTGGGCTTACTTTTACTGTTTGTCATGCTGCAGCCTTTGTGGAAAGTTTTTTCGGTAGATATGGAGAAGGAGCTGTCGGAATGGATCGCTGGCACGATGAATAATACGCACGCAGAAACGGCAGCTATGAATAAGCAAAGCACGTTAGAGTCGTCGAAACAGTTGTTTATTTTGAAAAACAGTGAGCAGCAGCTGGAGGCACTCGTAGAGAATGAATTAAAAGAGACGTTTCATAAACAAATAGTAGAAATCAATATTCAAGTGGGGCAATGGGAACACTCTCTGCCGGAAAGCATTGAACGAATAGATGTATATATCGCGTCCCTTTCAGCCGGTCCAGTAGATCATTACGTCAAAGACATTCACATTGATTCATCGGCAAAGGTAGAAGAAAACCAGCAGGAAGAGAAAGGTTTAGCTTCTTTTCTCTCAAAAAAGTGGAATATTCCAAAGGAGCAACTGAATATTCATATGGTAGAGGAGGGGGACAGCCTTGAGTGACCATAAAAAACGTCCGACGTGGCTGCAATCCTTGATCACAGCTAAAAAAAGCGGAGAGGAGAAAACATCTAACAAAGCAAAATGGATGGCGATCGCAGCTATTCTAGGCATTAGTTTCATGCTTCTAAGCGATTTGAAGGACAAGGGGGAAATAAGCGCTGTCCTCCCGCAGGAATCTTCTCAAGCGGCGGGCGAGCAGAAGGAGCCTGCACAGGATGATTTTAAGGCAGCTTATGAAAAAGAGCTTACTGCTGCTCTAGAGCAAATAGCCGGAGTCAGCAACGTCACGGTCGTTGTCACCATTGAAGCATCTGAAAGAAAGTTGTATGAGAGAAATACGACTGTCAAAAAACAAGAAACAAAAGAGCAGGACAAGAAAGGCGGGGAACGAACCATTACCGATCAAATGCAAGAGGAAAACTTAGTGATGGTAAAACAAGATGGCGGAGAAGTGCCAGTCATTCTTGAAATGAAAAAGCCGGAAGTCCGCGGTGTACTCGTTGTCGCTGAAGGAGCCGAAAACATTCAAGTGAAAAAGTGGATCATTGAATCGGTAACGAGAGTGTTGAATGTACCGAGCCACCGTGTGGCAGTCATGCCGAAAAAACCAAAGGAGGATGCTTAAATGCTATTAAAAAAACAAACTGTTTGGCTGCTGACAATGTTAAGTTTAGTCGTTGTTCTATCGGTCTATTACATTACCTCACCAGAACAGCTTTCCCCAGAAACGGCCTCGCCTGCGGAAGAAGGGGACGTGACAGTTGAAATGACGGAAGCGAAAAATGCAGCTGGAGATAAGCAAACGGCCATTATTACGGAATCTGCGGGAGATGAAGCTTTTGATATGCTGCGCTTAGAGATGCAGGACGACCGCAATAAAATGAAAGAAGAACTAACAGCAAAAGTAGCATCAGCTGATGTATCCGCAGAAGATAAAAATTCCGCATATGAAGAAATGGAGAGGTTGACAGAACTCGCAACGAAAGAAAATGTGCTGGAAACATTAATTAAATCTAAAGGTTATTCTGATGCACTTGTCCGGGCAGATGGAGAAAGTATTCGTATTACTGTGAAGTCTAACGAGCATTCAGCTGCAGCCGCTAACGAAATTATCCGTCTGGCAAAGGACGAGCTTGGCAAGCATCAGCCGGTCGCTGTCGAATTCCAGCCCGTTAAATAGACAGGTCTTAAACAGTGAAAGAACTCCCATTTAGGTTGGTTTTCGTCCAGCCTGATGGGGTTTTTTCATTTTATTATTTTATCTTTACAGAAAAAAGGCTACAATGAACAGTACACGCTTCAATGAACTTTTCAGTTGAAGTTTTACTAGATGTTATCGTAAGATATTATCATCTAGTCATAATCTTTCAAGGGGTGTCCATTTAATGAAAGTACAGGAAATTAGAGAACTTATTAAGCTTATAGACAAGTCGTCGATTGACGAGTTTGTATTTGAATTCGAAGGCAGCAAAGTAGAAATGAAGAAGAATTCAGGTGTGACTTATTCAATTGCGCCGCAGCCAGTAGTTGTACAAGAGACAGTGCAAGCCGCACCGGTACAAGTGGAATCTTTACCAGCGGCACCGTCTGCTGTTCAGGAAGTACCTGCACCAGAAGCACCAAAGTCAGTAGATACAGATGAGAACTTACATACAATTACTTCTCCTATGGTAGGAACGTTCTATCAATCCCCTTCTCCTGACGCTGAGCCATACGTTAAGCCAGGCACGAAAGTTACAGGGGATACGATTGTATGTATCGTTGAAGCAATGAAACTCTTTAATGAAATAGAGGCAGAAGTAAACGGAGAGATTGTTGAAATTCTTGTGAAAGACGGTCAATTAGTAGAATATGGCCAGCCGTTATTTTCAGTAAAGCCTCAATAAGGGAGAGATCGGAATGATTAACAAGTTATTAATAGCCAACCGTGGAGAAATTGCAGTGCGGATCATCCGTGCTTGTAAAGAACTCGGTGTGGAAACAGTAGCCGTTTATTCCGAAGCCGATAAAGAGGCTCTCCACGTACAGCTCGCTGATGAGGCTTATTGTATCGGACCAACGGCATCTAAAGACAGCTATTTAAATTTTACCAATATTATCAGCGTCGCCAATTTAACAAACTGTGATGCTATTCATCCCGGTTACGGATTTTTGGCGGAGAATGCTGACTTTGCTGAACTGTGCCGCGAATGCAATATTATTTTCGTCGGTCCTTCACCAGAAGCCATTACACAAATGGGGACAAAAGATATCGCACGTGATACGATGAAAAAAGCAGGTGTGCCGATTGTTCCTGGTTCTGCCGGAATTATCCAATCGATTGAGGAAGGTCTTGCTGTTGCTGCCGGTATTGGCTACCCAGTGATTATTAAAGCGACAGCAGGCGGCGGCGGAAAAGGCATCCGTGTAGCACGAACGGAACAGGAATTAGAGAAAGGCATTCATATGACCCAACAGGAGGCAGCGACTGCGTTTGGAAATCCAGGTGTATATTTAGAGAAGTTTATCGAAGACTTCCGTCACGTGGAAATTCAAGTGCTGGCGGATACGCACGGCCATGTGATCCATTTAGGAGAACGCGACTGTACCATTCAGCGCCGTATGCAAAAGCTGCTTGAAGAAACGCCGTCACCAGCTCTTGATGCAGCCATTCGTGAACAAATGGGAGCTGCTGCCGTAAAAGCGGCTCAAGCTGTGGATTACACAGGAGCAGGAACTGTAGAGTTTATTTACGACTACAATCAAAAGCAATTTTATTTCATGGAAATGAATACACGCATTCAAGTAGAGCATCCTGTCACCGAAATGGTCACGGGAGTCGATTTAATTAAAGAGCAAATTCGAGTGGCCTCTGGAGAGAAGCTTTCTTTGTCTCAAGAAGACGTGGAGTTTACTGGCTGGTCGATCGAATGCCGCATCAATGCGGAAAATCCCGAGAAGAATTTTATGCCGTCTCCTGGAAGAATTACCGTTTATATGCCGCCTGGCGGTTTCGGTGTCCGCGTTGATTCAGCGGCCTATCCAGGATATATGATTCCACCTTTTTATGACTCTATGATTGCTAAACTGATCACATATGGGGCAACGCGGGAAGAAGCCATTGCCCGCATGAAAAGAGCTTTAAGCGAGTTTGTGATTGAAGGTGTCAATACGACGATCCCTTTTCACTTAAGACTGCTTGAGCATGATCAATTTGTCAGTGGAGAATTCAATACAAAGTTTCTTGAGTTGTACGAAGTAATGAAACCGGGGGTGTAAAAAATGGCAGAGAACAATCAATCAGTAAATCAAGTGTTAGAAATGAGTAATGGAGCAAACGGACTCGGAAGAATTGAAATTGCACCGGAAGTCATTGAAGTGATTGCGGGGATCGCTGCCTCAGAAGTAGAGGGCGTTGAAAAGATGCGTGGAAGCTTCGCGTCTGGTGTGGTGGAGCGTCTTGGAAAGAAAAATCACGGCAAAGGGATACGTGTTGATTTAACAGAAGAAGGCATTAAAGTGGATGTATATTGTGTGATCGCATTCGGTGTTTCCATTCCGAGTGTTGCCCAAAAGATTCAAGACAGCATCCGGCAGGCATTGTTAAATATGACTGCTTTGGAAGCTGAAGAAGTCAATATCCACGTTGTCGGCATTCAATTCGAAACAAAAAACACTGAAAACGATTTCGCCCCAGAGGCATAATTGAGAAAGCCAAAGGATTGTTTCCTTTGGTTTTTTCTACGGGATGAGTTTTTTTCAGAAGAACGTGCGTCTTCTTTTGAATATGTGCTATTATCTTTTTATGATGCAGAAAAAGGCTAAAGGAGCTTGAAATACATGAAAAGACGTACAGCACGTGAAAAAAGCCTGCAGGCACTCTACCAGATCGATATAAGTGGTGCAGACCCAGCAGAAGCCATTGAAAATGTTTTGGACGAAGCGCCGGTTGATGAATATCTACAGGCGAGTGTAACAGGAACAGTGCAGCATTTGGAAGAAATTGATGAAACGATCAAAGCGAATTTAGAGAACTGGTCTTTTGACCGTTTAGCTAAAGTGGATCGGAATATTTTGCGCCTTGCTGTATTTGAAATGAAATACGCGGAAGATGTACCAGAAAAGGTGGCTATTAATGAGGCGATTGAACTTGCCAAACAGTTCAGCGATGACCGGTCAAGTAAGTTCATTAATGGCGTTTTATCTAGAATTAAACAAACTTTATAAGTGGTCGAAGCAAGGAAGGGAGAAAAACAATGACAGCAGCTATTATTGATGGCAAAGCTATTGCCGGAGACATTCGTACAGAATTAAAGGGAGAAATCGCAGACTTAAAAAATAAAGGAATCACACCAGGCCTTGCCGTCATTTTAGTGGGAGAGGACCAAGCCTCTCATACATATGTACGTAACAAAGACAAAGCTTGTGCTGAAGTAGGAATTCATTCAGAAATTTATCGTTACCCAGCAGACCTATCCGAAGCAGAACTTCTTCAGAAAATTGCAGAACTGAACGAGGATGATAACATTCACGGTATTCTTGTTCAGCTGCCTTTGCCAGCTCATTTATCTGAGGATAAAGTGATTGACGCTATTTCTCCAGAAAAGGATGTAGACGGTTTTCACCCGGTGAATGTCGGGAAAATGTCGATTGGTAAAGAAGCGTTTTACTCCTGTACACCGTATGGTATTATCAAAATGCTTGAAAGAGAAAACATTTCTTTAGAAGGAAAGCACGTCGTCGTTGTCGGCCGGAGTAATATTGTTGGCAAGCCGGCAGCTCTTTTATCAATAAAAGAAAGTGCAACGGTCACTGTCTGCCATTCAAGAACGAAAGACCTTTCAGCTTTTACGAAACAAGCGGATGTAGTCATTGCAGCTGTTGGAAAAGCAAAATTCTTGAAAAAAGATGATTTCAAGCCAGGAGCAGTTATTATTGATGTTGGCATGAATCGTGACGAAAATGGTAAACTATGCGGCGATGTTGACTTTGAAAGTGCGAAAGAAACAGCTGGGGCGATTACTCCGGTACCAGGCGGCGTTGGCCCGATGACGATTACAATGTTGCTTTATAACACTGTGCAGTCGGCAAAACAAAAAGCATAATAAGCCGTCTAAATCAATTTCTATAGGAGAAGCTGTCTTCCAATCATGTTATAATGGGGAGGCAGCTTTTTACTATTTAGAGGACTATCAAATAACCGCACATGAATCATACTGCTAAGGAGCGGGGTTACGCCCAGCCCGTACAGCTGGCCATTAGCGGAAGAACGTTTTGTGCCTAAGGCGGATGAAGGCCTTACGCATTTGTTCTGTGAAAAGGTGGAATGGAAAGATGGAGATTAATCGCTATTTAACCGTTAAAGCGCTGACAAAATACATAAAAAGAAAATTTGATGCCGATCCTCATTTAACAAATGTATTTGTTAAGGGGGAGATTTCCAATTTTAAAAGCCATTCGAGCGGACATATGTATTTTACATTAAAGGATGATAAAGCACGTATTTTGGCCGTTATGTTTTCTTCAGCTAACCGTTCGCTGAAATTCCAGCCGGAAAATGGCATGCAGGTGTTAGTAACAGGGGACATCACTGTTTACGAGTCGGGAGGCCAATACCAAATTTATGTGAAAACGATGGAGCCTGACGGTGTGGGCAGCTTGTATCTAGCTTTTGAGCAGCTGAAGAAAAAATTGGAAAAGGAAGGTCTTTTTGATGAGGATAAGAAAAGGCCGCTTCCTGCTTATCCCAAAACAATCGGGATTGTGACTTCACCGACAGGGGCTGCTGTTCGGGATATCATCACGACAATTAAACGCCGTTACCCGGTGGCAGACATGCTGATTTACCCAGCCCTTGTACAAGGGGCAAACGCTGCGCCGTCGATTGTTTCAGCTATTCAGCGGGCCAACAAGGATGAGCGGGCCGATGTGTTGATTGTGGGACGCGGAGGAGGGTCTATTGAAGAGCTGTGGGCCTTTAATGAAGAGGAAGTGGCTAAAGCTATTCGCTTTTCAATGATTCCCGTCATTTCGGCAGTCGGCCACGAAACCGATGTTACGATCGCCGACTTTGTGGCCGACAGAAGAGCACCGACACCGACGGCTGGAGCTGAAATGGCCGTTCCGCATCTTGACGAAGTGCTCGAGAAAGTGTTTGCCCGCAAAACAAGGCTCATCCGGGCTATGTCAGAAAAGATTAGACGTGACAAAAAGCGGTATGAAGCGGCGAGAAACTCTTATATTATTCGCAATCCGCATGCGCTGTACAGACAGCAGGAGGAACGGCTGGACCACTTAACTGACAGGCTTCAGAAAGAACAATCTATATATATAAAAAATATAGCCGTAAAGATTCATGATTTAACAGGGCGGCTGCAGCGAAGTCATCCAGAACGAAAAATGAAGGAAGCAAAGCAGCAAGTTGAGCGGCTTGATGCCGCTCTTTCGCGGCAGATCGGACAGCTGCTAAAAAGTAAAAAAGAAGCATTTGGACAGCGCGTGTCCATGCTGGATGCGCTCAGCCCGCTGAAAATTATGGAGCGGGGCTACAGCCTTGCCTATGATGAAGAAAATAAGCTTGTGAAATCAAGCGGGGATGTGCAAGCAGGAGAAAAACTGAAGGTTCAGCTTGCCGATGGCAGTCTTACTTGTCAAATAGAATCGATTGAGGTGAATAGCAGTGGAAAGTAAAGAAGTCACGTTTGAAGAAGCGATGGACAAGCTGGAGTTAATTATTACCAAACTTGAAGAAGGAGATGTTCCGCTGGAAAAAGCGCTTCGTCTGTATCAAGAAGGAATAGGCTTGTCCGCTTTTTGTCATTCTTTATTAAGTCAGGCAGAAGATCAGCTTGCGAAAATAATGACAGACGATGGGGAAAAAGAGTTTGTAATAGATGAGGGGGAGTAAGCATGGCGGCTGCACTGTCTGCTTTTATACATGAATATAAAGAAGTACTGGAGAAGGAGTTAAAAGAATTAATTGAGGAGCTGCAGGCACCCAAAGTATTAAAGGAGGCAATGGATTATTCGCTTCAGGCGGGCGGCAAAAGAATTCGGCCAATGCTTGTTTTTGCGACGCTTGCTTCCTTTCAAAAGGAACCGAAAATCGGTCTGGAAGCTGCTGCGGCACTTGAGATGATCCATACGTATTCTTTAATCCATGATGACTTGCCAAGCATGGATGATGACGATTTAAGAAGGGGACAGCCGACGAATCATAAGGTGTTTGGCGAAGCGGCAGCGATTTTGGCTGGAGATGCTTTATTGACATATGCCTTTCAAGTCATCGCGCGATCTAACAATTACTCGAGTGATCAAAGAGTTACGCTGATCGAGTGGCTGGCTAAGGCTGCAGGACCTGAAGGAATGGTGGGCGGCCAAATGGCTGATATTGAAGGGGAGACAAAAGAACTGACACTCGAGGAATTAGAGTACATCCATAAAAATAAAACAGGTCGTTTACTTGCCTACAGTGTAATGGCTGGAGCCATGCTTTCTGGAGCGGATAAGCACCAGTTGGAACATTTCCGCAAGTATGCTTTTCATATAGGGCTTGCTTTCCAAATACGTGATGATATTTTAGATATCGAAGGATCAGAAGAAAAAATTGGGAAAAGAGTCGGCAGCGATTCTGCTAATCACAAAAGCACGTATCCATCTTTATTAACGATGGCTGGCGCAAAAGCCCAGTTGACTGAGCATGCCGATGCCGCACGGGCGGCACTTCGTCAAACGAATACAGATTCTGCTCTTCTGTTCGAACTGATTGATTTAATTGTGACGCGCGAACAGTAAGAAAATTAGCTAAAATTGTTGTGGTTTGTCTTATGTGATATAATGATCATATTGTTTGTATAAAACGGCCGTTATCACACTTTGTGTTAGCGGCTGTTTTTTCAAGAGCCATTTACATGAATGAAAAAGTGATGGAGCGGCTGTTTCTTTATGTAAAAAGTTGTAGAAAATAATGATGACGTTATAATAAAGAAAAACGAAACGATACAGTGATGAAAGCGAGTGATCCTATTGGATCTGTTATCTATTAAAAGTCCTGCTTTTTTAAAGAGCTTGACGATGGATGAGTTAAATGAATTAAGCGCGGACATTCGAAAGTTTTTAATTGAAAACTTATCGAGAACCGGTGGGCATATCGGACCTAACCTAGGGGTAGTGGAACTGACAATTGCCCTGCACCGTTGTTTTAATAGTCCGCAAGATAAAATTTTATGGGACGTTGGCCATCAGTCATATGTTCATAAAATCTTAACTGGACGAGCGGATCAATTCGAGACACTTCGCCAGTATAAAGGATTATGCGGTTTCCCTAAAATGGTGGAAAGTGAGCATGATGTGTGGGAAACAGGTCATAGCTCCACTTCTTTGTCAGCGGCGATGGGGATGGCCATTGCCAGAGACTTAAAGAAAGAGAATTCCCATATTGTGCCCGTCATTGGTGATGGAGCGTTAACAGGCGGGATGGCGCTTGAGGCACTGAATCACATTGGTGATGAAAAAAAGAATATGATCGTGATTTTAAATGATAATGAAATGTCTATTGCACCGAATGTCGGTGCCCTTCACAGTGTGCTTGGCCGCCTGCGTACGGCTGGCAAGTACAATTGGGTGAAAGATGAACTTGAAGGATTGTTAAAGAAAATTCCGGCCGTCGGCGGAAAAATGGCTCAAACGGCTGAGCGTCTAAAGGACAGTTTGAAATATTTATTTGTTTCTGGGATGTTTTTCGAGGAGCTCGGGTTCACGTATCTTGGTCCGATCGACGGTCATAATTATGAAGAGCTGTTTGAAAACTTGCAGTATGCTAAAAAAACAGAAGGTCCAGTGCTGCTGCACGTTTTAACGAAGAAGGGCAAAGGATATGGACCAGCTGAGCTTGACACGAAAGGCACATGGCATGGAACAGGTCCTTATAAAATCGATACGGGCGATTTAATTAAGCCGGTTGGACAACCGCCTGCCTGGAGTTCACTCGTCAGCGAGACCGTAAGAAAACTTGCTCGTACGGATGAGAGAATTGTGGCGATTACACCCGCGATGCCAGTCGGTTCTAAGCTATTAGGTTTTGCTGAAGAATTTCCTGACCGGATGTTTGATGTCGGCATTGCAGAACAGCATGCAGCAACGGTCGCTGCTGGACTTGCTACACAAGGAATGAAACCATTTCTTGCAATTTATTCTACTTTTCTACAACGGGCCTATGACCAGGTCGTCCATGATATTTGCCGTCCGAATTTAAATGTGTTTATCGGTATTGACCGGGCGGGTCTTGTCGGTGCAGATGGAGAGACCCATCAAGGTGTATTTGATATTGCCTTTTTGCGCCATGTACCGAATATGGTGCTCATGATGCCGAAAGATGAAAATGAAGGGCAGCATATGGTGAACACAGCTGTTCAATATAACGATGGGCCGATCGCCATGCGTTTTCCACGGGGAAATGGACTTGGTGTCGCGATGGACGAAGAGTTAAAGCAAATTCCGATCGGCTCATGGGAAGTGCTGCGGGAAGGAACAGATGCAGCGATCTTAACATTCGGAACAACGATCCCAATGGCGATGAAAGCGGCCGCACTTGCGGAGAAGCAAGGAATATCCGTCCAAGTAGTGAATGCCCGTTTTATCAAGCCGCTTGATGAAACGATGCTTATGCGTCTGTTTGAATCAGATATGCCGATTTTAACCATTGAAGAAGCCGTTTTAGAAGGCGGTTTTGGCAGTGCGGTACTTGAATTTGCTCACGACCGCGGTTTTTACGGTCATGTGATTGACCGCATGGGGATTCCTGATTGCTTTATTGAACATGGCAGCGTCAGTTCCTTGTTGGAAGAAATTGATTTAACAGAAGAAGCGGTTATTCGCAAGCTGTCGGCAATGACACCAAAAAAACAGAAAAGGGCGTAAGTATGAAAGCAAAGAAAGAACGTATTGACGTGCTGCTCGTAGAAAGAGGTCTCATTGAAACGAGGGAAAAAGCGAAACGTGCAGTGATGGCCGGTCTTGTCTATTCAAAGGAAGAGCGTCTTGAGAAGCCGGGAGAGAAAATTCCAGCAGACGCACCTTTACAAATAAAAGGGAATGTGCTTCCTTATGTGAGCCGGGGCGGCTTAAAACTAGAAAAAGCCTTAAAAGAATTTCAATTGGATGTTAAAGGGAAAATGATGCTCGATATTGGTTCATCTACGGGCGGATTTACGGACTGCGCTTTGCAAAATGGGGCCAAAATGTCTTATGCACTTGATGTTGGCTATAACCAACTGGCATGGAAGCTGCGCCAAGATGAACGGGTTGTCGTCATGGAGCGGACGAATTTTCGCTATGTCAAGCCCGAGGATTTGACAGAAGGAGCACCCCAGTTTGCAACCATTGATGTATCTTTTATTTCGCTTTCATTAATCCTTCCTGTTCTGAAAACATTGCTCGTACCGGGAAGCGACGTAATGGCACTGATTAAACCGCAATTTGAAGCGGGAAAAGAACAGGTTGGGAAAAAAGGCATTGTCAGGGATCCGGCGATTCACAAAGAAGTGATAGAGAAGATCATCAGTTTGGCACTTGAACTGGGCTATGATGTCAAAAATTTATCCTACTCACCGATTACCGGCGGCGATGGTAATATCGAATTCTTAATTCACTTAACTTGGCCGGAAGAAAGCACTGGAACCGGGGAGAACTTACTGGAGGTCTCTGTTGATTCTATTGTACAGGCGGCCCATCGTGAATTAAAACAAATGAAAAAACCAGAGTAACTGCGTAGGAAAACTGGCTGGGAGCTTCCAGCCAGTTTTTTATTGACATTCATTTTCGGACGATGTTCTCCTTCTATACATCAGAAGGTAAATAAGATAAAATATTGTATACTAAAGTATAATTATACGACACATGAGGTGAAGAATGATGAATAAAGGCCAACGTCATATAAAGATTAGAGAAATCATCGCTAATAACGAAATAGAAACACAAGATGAATTAGTGGACTACTTGAAAGATCTTGGCTATAACGTGACACAAGCAACCGTTTCCCGGGACATTAAAGAACTTCACTTAGTGAAGGTACCATTAATGGATGGGCGTTATAAATATAGCCTGCCTGCTGATCAGCGCTTTAACCCTTTGCAAAAATTGAAACGTTCGCTCGTGGATGCTTTTGTCAGCATCGATTCTGCGGGTCATTTTGTAGTGATGAAAACACTTCCAGGCAATGCTCAGGCAGTCGGTGCCCTCATCGATAATTTGGATTGGGAAGAGATTATGGGGACGATTTGTGGGGACGATACGTGTTTGATCATTTGTCGTGCGCCGGATCATACCGCTGTCATTTCAGAACGCTTTTTAGAAATGCTTTGATTTGAGGTGAATATACATTGCTGCAGGAACTGTCCATACGCAACTTTGCTATCATAGAAGAACTTCAAGTATCTTTTGAAAAAGGATTAACCGTGTTGACTGGTGAAACAGGTGCAGGGAAATCGATCATCATTGATGCCATTCATTTGCTTGTCGGCGGCCGCGGATCTTCCGAATTTGTTCGCCACGGTGAAAAAAAAGCCGAAATAGAAGGCATGTTTCAAGTAGAAAGCCGTCATCATCCATGTGTCAAAAAAGCGCAGGAGTTTGGAATTGATCTGGAAGAGGAAACAATTATCATCCGCCGAGAAATTTCGTCCAGTGGCAAAAGCGTCTGCCGGATTAATGGCAAGCTTGTAACGATCGCTATGTTAAGAGAAGTCGGTTCAACGCTTGTTGATATCCATGGTCAGCATGAGCACCAGGAATTGATGGATGCTAACCAGCATTTACGCTTGCTCGATCAATTTGGCGGTGCAGAAGTATTAGCTGCAAAAGAAAACTACGCAGAAGTTTATCAGCGGTATGAACAAACGGCCAAAGCACTTAGCCAATTAAGTGAAAATGAACAACAAATGGCTCACCGGCTAGATTTAATCCAATTTCAGCTGTCCGAAATTCAAAAAGCCGAATTGCGCTTACATGAAGATGAGGAACTGACCGAAGAAAGAAGAAAGCTTGGCAACTTCGAAAAATTGTATGAATCTGTTCAAAATGCGGCCAATGCATTACAGGGAGAAGGAAAAGGGCTAGATTGGCTTGGCCTTGCAATGACAAGCTTAGAAACGGCAGCCGAAATTGATGAAACGTATAAAGGAGTCTTCGAAACGGCAGCTGAAAGCTTTTATGCCCTTGAAGATGCAGCCCGGCACATCAGTTCGGAATTAGACAGTTTGGAATTTGATCCGAATCGGCTCAATCTGATTGAAACGCGATTAAATGAAATCAATCAGCTGAAACGAAAGTATGGGGAATCTATTGAAGAGATCATTGAATATGGGGCAGCGATCGAAGAAGAAATTGACACATTAACGAATCGGGAAACGCACATTGAAAAATTGTGCAAGGAACTCGCCTCTTATGAAAAAGATTTATTGCTTGAAGGGGAACAGCTTAGCCTTTTAAGAAAAAAGGCGGCCGAAAAGCTGACAGAAGCCATTCATCTTGAGCTCAAGCAATTGTATATGGATAAAACGGTTTTTGATATTCACTTTGAAACATCGATCGAAAAAGTGTCTGCTGGGCAAAAGCGATTTAAAAAAGAAGGGCTGGATGAAGTGGAATTTTATATTTCAACAAATCCAGGAGAACCGGTTAAACCTCTTTCTAAAGTGGCATCAGGTGGAGAAATGTCACGGATTATGCTGGCGATGAAGACCATTTTCTCCCAGCATCAAGGGATTACTTCCATTATCTTTGATGAAGTAGATACAGGAGTGAGCGGACGGGTAGCCCAAGCGATCGGTGAAAAAATTTATGAAGTTGCCGTTCATTCGCAAGTCCTTTGTATCTCTCATCTGCCGCAAGTAGCAGCCATAGCCGATACTCATTTATATATTTCAAAAGTGCTGGCAGACGGACGGACGAGAACGTTTGTGGAGCCGCTGGAGAATGAAGAGAAAGTCAGAGAAATTGGGCGTATGATTTCCGGAGTGGAAATGACCGATTTAACGAAACAGCATGCAAAAGAGCTGCTCGATTTGGCTGCGTCGTTAAAAAAGAAATAAAGAGACCATTTTTTCTGCATCCTTGCTCGCTTCTAAAAAAACAGAGATAAAAGAAAAGTCTAAATGATTTTAGGCAAAGGAGACCGAGAGAGATGTCCCTACAAGTGAGTGATTTTATTTTTAATCTTGGTATTGCAACTATTTTATCGATTGTCATCGGTTTGGAACGAGAAATTAAGAAAAAGCCTATTGGTTTAAAAACATGTGTCGTGATCGGGATTACTAGTTGTTTATTGACAGACGTGTCCATTGATGCCGCCAATCATTTTGCGATTCCTTATGAAAAGCCAATGGATCCCCTCAGGCTTGCCGCTCAAATTGTGTCGGGAATTGGTTTTTTAGGAGCTGGTGTTATTTTAAGGAGAAATAATGATATTATTTCTGGCCTGACAACGGCGGCTATCGTTTGGGGAGCAGGTGCAATCGGAATTGCCTGTGGTGCCGGCTTTTGGATGGAAGCGATCATTGCGACTTGTTTAATGATTATTAGTGTAGAATTATTCCCAATTATCTTTAAATGGATCGGCCCTAAATCTTTAACGGAAAAGCAATTAAAAGTAAGGATTATAGTAGATGACGCTGAAAAAATGACTGAAATTCTTAAGCATATGAAAAATACAGACATGAAAGCACATAAAGTTCGCATTAAAGATGTGCAAGAAGGAGCTTTGCAGCAAATGGATTTAATTGTTTTAGTCAACGAAAAGCGATATACGACCGATGTGTATTACCAATTAAAGCAAATCAAGCATGTAGTAAGCGTTGAAATGGAGGCTCTTTAAACAGCTTGATGGTGTTTAATAGTGCAATCTAAGGAGGTTGGCTCAAAAGAGTCTAACCTCTTTTTTATTGCTTTTGACTTTGTTAAAATTTCCTGTTGATCTGCGCTCCAATAAACAAGAAGGAAAAATCCGCCATAGTAATTAACAAAGTCTTATTTTTCATTATTGATTGTTATTCACATCCAACTGAGGGCAGCTTTTTTTGTAATAAATGATGAGCTTCAAGGAGAAAGTATACATACAGCCGGTAAGTCAGTTTTAGAAGCGAGGAGAGTGAATGGTTTGAACAAACGTAAATTCAGTATAGCCACTGGTGGAATTCTCCTTGTTTCCTTTGTAGTATGTTTAATCATCGGCTCTTTCATGAACCGCGCATATGCTGCGGACATGAATAATTTAGAAAAAGAAACACGATCGGCAATAGAAGAACAGGGATCGGACAATGTCAATGGAATTTTACAGCTGGCGGGTTTTTCAAAAGAAAATGAAAAAGCTGCAGCAGCCCGTGAAATTCGTGTCATTCCGGGAGGTCAGTCTATTGGTATTAAGTTAAACACGATGGGAGTCCTCGTTGTTGGCCACCATCTCGTCGATACAGTAGATGGCAAGCAGTCTCCAGGAGAGAAAGCAGGCATTCGAGTAGGCGATATTATTACGGAGATTAATGGGAAAAAAGTTGAAAAAATGCAGGAAATTCGTCCATTTGTTCAACAAGCTGGACAAGAAACGGAACCACTTAAAGTAACAATTTACAGAAATAAAAAAGTGATTCATGCAGCACTAAAGCCGATGAAAGATGAAAATGATCAGTCCTTTAAAATCGGCTTATATATTCGGGATTCCGCATCGGGCATCGGTACACTTACTTTTTTTGAGCCTAACTCAAAAAAATATGGTGCACTCGGCCATGTGATTGCTGATGCAGATACGAGAAAACCAATTATTATCGAGAATGGGGAAATTGTAAAATCAAAGGTAACATCAATCGAAAAAGGACGCAATGGAAATCCGGGTGAAAAGCTGGCTCAATTTTCAACAGATCAGAACAAGCTCGGCAATATAACGAGAAACAGTCCATATGGCGTATTTGGCCAGTTAAAACAGCCGCCTCCTAATGGATTAATAAAGGAATCTTATCCTGTTGCATTGTCGCATGAGGTAAAAGAAGGGCCGGCAAAAATCTTGACAGTTGTTAATGGAGAAAAAGTGGAATGGTATGATGTAGAAATTGTCAGCACAATTCCGCAAAAGTATCCAGGAACAAAAGGAATGGTATTAAAGGTAACGGATAAGGAGCTGCTTGATAAAACGGGGGGAATTGTTCAAGGGATGAGCGGCAGCCCGATCATTCAGAATGGGAAAGTGATTGGAGCTGTCACGCACGTATTTGTGAATGATCCGACTTCTGGTTATGGTGTGCACATTGAATGGATGCTTAATGAAGCAGGTATTTCGTTAACGAAATCTGAACAGAACGAGGCAAGCTGAACAAGCGGAGAAGTCCGCTTGTTTTTTTATATGATAATCGTAATGGTTATTTATTGTTTGCTGCTTTGTTAATTGGAGTGGAAAGCGAGTGCCCCCAGCGGAAATCAACAGAGGGAGTTGAACAAATCCTTATACATAAATGGAAGAAATTCGTCGAATATAAAAGAAGATCGACGAAAAATATATATATTATTAAAATTAAAAGGAAATCATAGCCCTTTGTCGAAAAAAACTAGTAGAATAAACATATAATCGAAAGTGAATGGTGGAAGGGGAAGTTAACGGTGAAAAAAATAAAAGTGGCTATTGTAGATGATAATCGAGACCTGGTTAATATGCTTGAGGAATATATTTCTTCACAAGAAGATATGGAAGTCGTAGGAAAGGCAAATAACGGACAAGATTGTTTACACATGCTTCCAGAGGCAAAACCAGATGTGTTAATTTTAGATATTATTATGCCTCATGTTGACGGATTAGCTGTGCTTGAAAAAATGAGAGAACTTGATCTTGCTCCAGTCCCGAATGTGATTATGCTTACAGCGTTTGGCCAGGAAGATGTGACGAAAAAAGCTGTGGAGCTTGGCGCTTCTTATTTTATGCTGAAGCCTTTCGATATCGAAAGCCTATTCAATCATATCCGCCAAGTGAGCGGCAAAGAAAGTTTCATCGTACCTCATTCTTCGCAAGAAATAACAAGACAGCCGGCTAAAAAAGCGGTAAATCTGGATGCCAGTATTACAAGTATTATTCATGAAATCGGTGTCCCGGCCCATATAAAAGGATATATGTACTTACGTGAAGCTATTTCTATGGTGTACAACGATATTGAATTACTGGGTTCCATTACGAAAGTATTGTATCCGGATATTGCTAAAAAATATAATACAACTGCCAGCCGCGTAGAACGGGCAATCCGCCATGCCATTGAAGTAGCGTGGAGCCGCGGGAATATTGACTCTATCTCCAGCTTGTTTGGTTATACGGTGTCTATGACAAAGGCGAAGCCGACGAATTCAGAATTCATTGCGATGGTGGCCGATAAACTTCGTCTTGAACATAAAGCGTCTTGATAGGACCGGACAGAGTGTTTCATGTTACTGGTAAATAAAGGGATATTTCACGTGTTTTTGCAAGGCAGCAGATACGAAAAAGGATGTGTTTTTTATGACCGCTATCTTTGCTCACCGCGGCTTCTCTGCAGCAGCCCCTGAAAATACAATGGCTGCCTTTCGAGCAGCGGAAGAAGCGGGAGCCGACGGCATTGAGTTGGATGTCCAGCTGACAAAAGATGGCCGTCTTGCTGTCATTCATGATGAGAAACTGAACCGTACGACAAATGGCCGGGGATATGTGAAAGACTGGGAATGGAAAGACTTATCTAAGCTGGAAGCGAAGTATAAGTTTCCAGAAGCAGCCCACGATACGGGCATTCCGTTATTAGAGGATGTATTTGAATGGATGAGGGAAAATGAGATCATTTGTAATATTGAGTTGAAAAACAATGAATTTCCCTACGCTGGCATGGAAGAAAAGGTGATTCGCCTCATTCATCAATACAATTATGAAAGTCGTGTCGTTATTTCTTCGTTTAATCATTATTCATTAACGTATGTGTATCGGCTCGCACCGGATTTAGAAACGGCTGCTCTTTATTCCTCGCACATCTATATGCCTTGGAAATACGCGGAAGCCATTCGTGCGGGAGCTATACACCCGCATATTCGCACAGTTAAAAGTGAAATGATCCATGCAGCTGTTGAGCACGGGATTCACATTCGCCCCTATACAGTGAATAAAGAAAAGCACATCCAATGGTTAATCAAAGAAGGGTGCTCAGCTCTTATTACAGATGACCCGAAACTCGCTATATCGATACGAGACAGCATACTGGATGTATAGAAAAGCGGAAGTGCCTGTTCTGCTCCGACAGGCAAATGTTCTTCGCTCAAAGAAGTCGTCCTTTGGCTTCATTGAACGAAGGTTATTTGACCGGAGGAGCAAGGCGCTGGAGCTGGACAAGAGAAAAGCGGAAGCGCCTTGCTCAGCCCCGACAAGCAAATGTTCTGTTCCCGAGGAAGTCGTCCTTTGACTTCATTGGGAAAAGGTTATTTGACCTCGAGGGGCTAGGCGCTGGAGCTGGACAAGAGAAAAGCGGAAGCGCCTTGCTCAGCCCCGATAAGCAAATGTTCTGTTCCCGAGGAAGTCGTCCTTTGACTTCATTGGGAAAAGGTTATTTGACCTCGAGGGGCTAGGCGCTGGAGCTGGACAAAAGAAAAGCAGAGCCGACTGCTGTTGGACGAAACGAGATAAATAAAAAGCTCCTTGTGCATGTCTGTCAAAAGACAGAAACGCACGAGGAGCTTTTATTTACGTTTAAATTTATCTTGTACTTTGTTGTTTTTTCGATCCCTGCGAAAGATAAAGCCAGCAACAAATCCCAGTCCGCCTATAAACAGAAAGAGACCCACAAGAAATTGCAGCCAGAGGAAAGGAAAAGGCGGCTGCAATATGCCAAAGAGCATATCTCTCATTAACTTTATGCCAAGGCCTGCTAAAAAGCCAGGAATCACTAAAACTAATAATGCGATCAGTCGGATCATTCCATTTTACTCCTTTGATTCTTACTCACAAAAATCATATCTTACCTGTAAAATTTGTCAAGCAAGAAGCATATGTATACAATAACAGTATGCAAAAAATTGCAGACTGAAAGCATGCGGGAGGGATTACATGCAAACAGCTTTAATTATTGGCGGTGGCCAAGGCGGGCTTTCAGTATTAAAAATATTAGAAAATAGCCAAATGATGAAGGTAACAGCTGTCATTGATGTGAATGAGCAGGCCCCTGCTATCCGTCTGGCAGAGGAACTGGGTATTCGTACAGGACAAGATTGGCGTGAATTTATGAAGGAGCGTCCGGATGTCGTGATCGAAGTAACTGGTGACCGCCGGGTGTTTAGCGAAATTCGGCAATGTCACCCCAATGAGATTGTGATCCCGGGGAGTTTTGCTCATTTGCTCGCACAGCTTCTTAAGCAACAAGAAGAGCTGATTACCCAATTGAAACATCAATCGTATCAATATGACGTAATGTTTGAATCCATAGATGAAGGAATGGTCGTCATTGATCGTTCAGAAAGAATTATTTTATTTAATAAAAGTGCGGAACGGATATTAGGCATTTTTAAAAAAGAAGCAATAGGAAAATCTATTACAGATGTTATTCCGAATAGCCGTCTGCCGCAAGTGTTAAAGCAGCAGCAGCCGGAAATCAACCAGGAGCATAAACTGACATCTAATGAGAAAATTATTACTTCCCGCTTTCCGATGCTTACTGAAGAAGGGGAAGTGATCGGTGCTTGTTCGATCTTTAAAGATATTACTAAAGTCGTTCATTTAGCGGAAGAAGTAACGAATTTGAAAGAGATTCAAACGATGTTGAAAGCCATTATTTTTTCAAGTGATGATGCGATTTCGGTCGTAGATGAAAAAGGAAGAGGCCTGTTAATTAATCCGGCTTACACAAGATTGACCGGGTTAAGTGAACGGGAAGTCATTGGGAAGCCCGCTACGATTGATATTTCTGAAGGGGAAAGTGTGCATTTGCAAGTGCTTGATAAGAGGCAGCCGGTGCGGGGGGTAAAAATGTATGTCGGTCCAAAGAGAAAAGAAGTTGTCGTTAACGTAGCGCCGATTATTGTAGATGATCAGTTAAAAGGCAGCGTGGGTGTCATTCATGATCTGACAGAAATTCAAACGTTAACGAAGCAGCTTGATCGGGCAAGGCAGATTATTCGTACACTAGAAGCAAAATATACGTTTGAAGAAATTATCGGTTCTTCTGAGGAAATGAAAATAGCTGTTGAACAAGCAAAGACAGGCGCAAATACACCTGCCACTGTCTTGCTGAGAGGGGAATCGGGAACAGGAAAAGAGCTGTTTGCCCATGCTATTCATAATGCTAGTACACGGCGCTATAATAAATTTATCCGTGTCAATTGCGCGGCATTAACGGAGTCGCTCCTCGAAAGCGAACTTTTTGGCTATGAAGAAGGCGCTTTTTCCGGTGCCCGGCGCGGCGGCAAAAGAGGGCTGTTTGAAGAGGCGAATAATGGAAGTATGTTTCTTGATGAAATTGGTGAATTAAGCGCCAATATGCAGGCAAAACTGTTACGTGTACTGCAGGAACATGAAATTGTCCGAGTAGGCGGCACAGCTTCGATTTCCGTGAATGTTCGTATTATTGCCGCGACTAATGTGGATTTGGAAAAAGCAATAGCAGAAGGAACGTTTCGCGAGGATTTGTACTATCGGCTGAACAGGATGCCTATACATATTCCTCCTCTTCGTCACCGAAAAACAGATATTCCTCTCTTATGTGATCGGCTGATCGCCAAAATTAATCAAGACTATGGACGAAATGTAAAAGGAGTAACTGCTGAAGCGCTGAACAAGCTGATGAATTATTCCTGGCCGGGAAACGTGCGGGAGCTGGAAAATGTATTAGGCAGAGCGATGATCTTTCTAAAATATAGCGATCATTGGATTGATGAGGCTGATTTGTCTTCTTTAACAGAAGAAAGAGAAGCTGTGCACACGGAGAAAGGAAGGACGGATGTCAGTCCTCGCCACGGCTGCTCACTTCAAGAAATAATGGACGGTTATGAAAAGGAGCTTCTTCAAAGCCGTCTGGTTCAAAATAATGGCAATAAAACGGCCACGGCTAAAGAGCTGAACATCTCCATTCGCAGCTTATATTACAAGTTGGAAAAGTATCATCTGCATTGAGATGCATGCAAAAAGATGCATGAATGCACATAACTGCAGGGACCGAGTGAAAAAAATGAAGCGTTTACTGCCATCTCCTCTTGGTATAATAATTGCATTATAAAAAAAGAACAGATATCATTAACTACTTAGAATGAGGGGGATTTATCTTGGAAATTTTTAAATATATGAAAATGTACGATTATGAACAATTAGTGTTCTGTCAAGATGAAACTTCAGGTTTGAAAGCGATTATTGCCATTCATGATACCACACTTGGTCCGGCGCTAGGCGGCACGAGAATGTGGACGTATGAATCAGAAGAGGAAGCGATTGAAGACGCCCTTCGTTTAGCGAGAGGCATGACATATAAAAATGCGGCAGCCGGGTTAAATTTAGGAGGCGGGAAAACGGTGATTATTGGTGATCCCCGCAAAGATAAAAATGAAGAAATGTTTCGGGCATTTGGCCGCTATATTCAAGGGCTGAATGGCCGCTATATTACAGCTGAAGATGTGGGCACGACAGTAGAAGATATGGATCTCATTCATGAAGAAACCGATTATGTTACGGGGATCTCTCCTGCCTTTGGATCTTCGGGCAATCCATCCCCAGTTACAGCATACGGATGCTTTGTCGGGATGAAGGCGGCCGCTAAAGAAGCATTTGGCACCGATTCTTTAGAAGGATTGACCGTATCTGTGCAGGGGGTAGGAAATGTTGCCTATCATTTATGCCGCCATCTCCATGAAGCAGGAGCGAACTTAATCGTTACAGATATTAACAAAGAAGCAGTCAAGAGGGCTGTCGATAATTTTGGGGCGAAAGCGGTGAATCCAGATGAAATTTATGGAGTTCAAGCCGATATTTTTGCACCATGTGCCCTTGGAGCAATCATCAATTCCACAACGATTCCTCAACTGAAAGTGAAGGTAGTAGCTGGATCTGCAAACAATCAATTGAGGGAAGAAAAACATGGAGATGATCTTCATGAACGCGGTATCGTTTATGCTCCTGACTATGTTATCAACGCTGGGGGAGTCATTAATGTGGCTGATGAGCTCAATGGTTATAACAGGGAACGTGCTATGAAAAAAGTAGAATTGATTTATAATAACATTGAAAAAACGATCGACATTTCCAAAAGAGACAACATCCCCACTTATAAAGCTGCTGACCGGATGGCAGAGGAGAGAATTCAAAAGATGAGCAGAGCGAGAAACCAGTTTCTATTGAATGGCCATCATACTTTGTCCCGGCGCAAAAATTAATAGAAAGCGGAGGTGCGGCCTTGCAGTCGACAGTATTCCGCATACTCGTTATGTATGTATCCGGAGAAGAAGTCATAGCGGGTGTGTTTGATAATCAAACAGCAGTGTTTGAGCAAACCTTACGTATGGAAAGGAAACCGCTATCCTATCAGCCGATCATACAAATGTGTACGAACGTACTAGCCTCACTTGATGAAGAAGGCATCAACGTCTGGAAGCTGCAGGCTGTTTGTGTACCCCACTCGATAGAAGGGGGGACAGGCGGACAAGAGGAAATGGAAAGGAATCAAGCAGCGATTAGATGCGGCATGGACATGGCCCGATGTATGTCAGATCGCTTAAATATCCCTGCTTATTTTGCAGTGCCCGGCTGTCTTTCAGAAGCAGATCATGAGCAGGCTGTTTATCCGGGAGACCCTAGCCTGCTTTATTTAGCAAAACAAGCCCTTTTCATGTTAGAGGATGATTATTAATATACTAGGTATAGGGCAGAGAGAAAGAGGAGGAGAGGACTTGGCTGAAGAATATGATTTGATTATTCTTGGCGGGGGAACGGGCGGATATGTTGCTGCGATCCGCGCCTCACAACTTGGTTTAAAAACAGCCATTGTAGAAAAAAGCAAACTCGGCGGCACATGCCTTCATAAAGGATGTATTCCTTCTAAAGCACTGTTAAGAAGCGCAGAAGTATTTAAAATGGCTAAAAACAGCGAGGAATTTGGGGTAAATACAGGTGATATCACCTTAAACTTTACGAAAGTACAGGAGCGGAAGCAAGAAATTATTCATACGCTTTATAGTGGCGTGAAAGGATTAATGAAAAAAGGAAAGATAGATGTGTATGAAGGGATCGGCCGTATTTTAGGGCCTTCCATCTTTTCCCCCATGCCTGGGACAGTGTCTGTTGAAATGAACGATGGGACGGATAACCAGATGCTCATTCCTAAAAATGTGATTATTGCGACCGGATCAAGGCCACGCCCTCTGCCGGGACTTACATTCGATGGAGACGTGATTTTATCTTCTGATGACGCACTGGAACTTGAAAGCGTCCCCTCATCGATTCTCATTGTCGGCGGTGGTGTCATTGGCATTGAGTGGGCTTCCATGCTGGTCGATTTTGGAGCGAAAGTGACGGTTCTCGAGTATGGCGGCCGGATTGTGCCGACAGAAGACGAAGAAGTGTCTAGAGAAATGGAACGGCTGCTGAAAAAGCGCGGGGTGGATATTGTTACTAAGGCAAGGGTGCTTGCTGAGACAATGGAAAAACGGGATGGTTCTGTTACGATCCAAGCGGAAACTGCCGAAGGAGTGAAAACATACGCAGCAGAAAAAATGCTCGTTTCTGTTGGACGGCAGGCGAATGTAGAAGGAATCGGGCTTGAGAACACGGAAATTGAAGTGGAGAAAGGCCATATACTGGTGAATGAGTTTTATCAAACGAAAGAATCTCATATTTATGCCGTTGGGGATGTGATTGGCGGTCTGCAGCTTGCACATGTGGCTTCACATGAAGGTCTTACCGCTGTTCATCATATAGCTGGTGGAGAAGCAGATCCTATCGACTATACAACGGTTCCTAAATGTATTTATTCCAGCCCAGAAGCAGCGAGTGTCGGTTTGACAGAACAAGAAGCGAAAGAGCAGGGATATAAGGTGAAAATCGGCAAGTTTTCCTTCCGTGCGATTGGCAAAGCACTTGTTTATGGGGAAAGCGACGGCTTTGTTAAAATAGTAGCAGATAAACAAACTGATGATTTGCTTGGCGTTCATATGATCGGGCCTCATGTAACAGACATGATTTCAGAAGCGGGTCTTGCACGTGTGCTGGACGCGGCAGCCTGGGAAGTAGGGCATACGATTCATCCGCATCCTACACTTAGTGAAGCGGTCGGGGAAGCTGCTCTTGCCGTGGACGGAAAAGCAATTCATTCGTAATGATAGGGAGAAGGAGAGGGATTCATATGGCTGAAAACCGCCACACTGCAATCGGGTTAAGTGACCAAACCGTATTGGAAATGTATGAAACGATGCTGCTTGCCCGCCGAATTGATGAACGAATGTGGCTTCTGAACCGCTCGGGAAAAATTCCGTTTGTCATCTCCTGCCAAGGACAAGAAGCCGCGCAGGTAGGAGCGGCTTTTGCACTTGATAGACAGAGAGATTATGTGCTTCCTTATTATAGGGATATGGGAGTGGTCCTCACATTTGGCATGACCGCAACGGATATTATGCTTTCGGGTTTTGCAAAGGCAGAAGATCCAAGTTCCGGCGGCCGTCAGATGCCTGGGCATTTTGGGCAAAAGAAGAACCGGATTGTCACGGGGTCTTCTCCAGTGACCACCCAGGTTCCTCATGCAGTTGGAGTTGCGCTAGGGGGAAAAATGACAAAGGAAAACATCGTGACATTCGTCACATTCGGAGAAGGATCATCCAATCAAGGAGACTTCCACGAAGGAGCGAACTTTGCGGGCGTGCATAAACTACCTGTTATTTTCATGTGTGAAAACAATAAGTATGCCATTTCTGTGCCGGTAGAAAAGCAGCTGGCATGTGAAAATGTCGCTGACCGGGCACAAGGATATGGCATGCCGGGGTTCACCATTAATGGAAATGATCCGATTGAAGTATTTAAATATGTGAAAGAGGCAGCTGACCGCGCAAGGCGAGGAGAAGGGCCGACATTGATTGAAACCATTACGTATCGCATAACGGCCCATTCATCAGATGATGATGACCGCGCCTATCGTTCGCCGGAAGAGATAGAAACAGCGAAAGCTCACGACCCGATTATAACGTTTAGCGCCTATTTGAAAGAAGCGGGTGTACTGAATGATGCGCTAGAAAAAGAAATCAATGATCGGGTGATGGATGAGGTGAATCGTGCCACTGACTACGCTGAAAATGCGCCGTACTCGCAGCCAGAAGACGCATTGACACATGTATACGCAGAGGAGTAATAAGGGAGGAGAAAGCGATGTCAGTAATTTCTTATATAGATGCCGTCACGATGGCGATGCGTGAAGAAATGGAGAGGGATCCGAAAGTATTTGTTCTCGGTGAAGATGTGGGGAAAAAGGGCGGCGTTTTTAAAGCAACAGCAGGTTTGTATGAACAATTTGGCGAGGATCGTGTCATGGATACCCCCCTGGCAGAGTCAGCAATTGTTGGAGTTGGTATTGGGGCAGCGATGTATGGAATGCGGCCGATTGCTGAGATACAATTCGCCGATTTTATTATGCCGGCTGTCAATCAGATTATTTCGGAAGCTGCTCGTATTCGTTACCGTTCGAACAATGACTGGAGCTGTCCGCTTGTCATTCGGGCCCCGTATGGCGGCGGAGTGCATGGAGCATTGTACCATTCGCAGTCGGTAGAAGCGGTGTTTGCTAATCAGCCTGGATTGAAAATCGTGATGCCTTCCACGCCTTACGATGTGAAAGGGCTGTTGAAAGCAGCTATTCGTGATGAGGATCCTGTTTTGTTTTTTGAGCATAAACGAGCGTACCGGTTAATTAAGGGAGAGGTGCCCGAGAGTGACTATGTGCTGCCGATCGGTCGAGCGGATGTGAAGCGCAAAGGAGAGGACTTGACGGTTATTACGTATGGGCTGTGTGTGCATTTTGCGATACAGGCAGCAGAAAGACTGGCAAAAGACGGGATTGAAACGGAAATTCTCGATCTCCGTACGGTTTATCCTCTTGATAAAGAGGCGATTTGTGAGGCGGCAAAGAAAACAGGAAAAGTCCTTCTAGTAACGGAAGATAATAAAGAAGGAAGTATCATGAGTGAAGTAGCGGCTATTATTGCCGAACACTGCTTATTTGATTTGGATGCGCCGATTAAGCGGCTGGCGGGACCGGATGTGCCGGCGATGCCTTACGCACCGATGATGGAGAAGTTTTTCATGGTCAATCCGGATAAAGTAGAGAAAGCTATGCGGGAACTGGCTGAGTTTTGAGGCAGTTTGATAGGAAGGGGGATTTTTTGTGGCAACGGAGAAAGTAACCATGCCGAAGCTTGGGGAAAGTGTCACCGAAGGAACAGTCAGCCGGTGGCTTGTCAAAGCAGGTGATCACGTCAACAAGTATGAGCCCATTGCTGAAGTGATGACAGATAAAGTAAATGCGGAAGTACCTTCTTCTTTTACAGGTACGATTAAAGAATTGATCGCTGATGAAGGAGAGACATTGGAAGTTGGAGCCGTCATTTGTCTAATGGACGTTGAAGGTGCAGCGGTTATAGAAGAATCGGATCAAAAAGAAGATGCTGCGGCATCTGGCCAAACTGAAACAGCAGAAACCTTAAAAACGGGAAATGAAAACAAAGCCCGATATTCACCAGCTGTATTGAAACTATCTCAGGAGCATCAAATTGACTTAACGCAAGTGAGCGGATCTGGAAAAGGCGGGCGGATTACGCGTAAAGATATTATGAACATCGTACAATCTGGTGACATTCCAAGACCGCACCAAACATCGGCAGCTGTAGAAAAAATGACCGGGCAGGCGCCATTTCAAGCGGGTGCTGCTCCTATACCGGGCGATATTAGCATTCCGGTGAGCGGCGTCAGAAAAGCCATTGCGGCGAATATGGTCCGCTCTAAGCATGAAGTGCCGCATGCCTGGATGATGACGGAAGTGGATGTAACGAACCTTGTGGCCCGTCGTGATGCTTTAAAGCAGGAATTTAAAGAGCGTGAAGGCTATAGCCTAACGTATTTTGCTTTTTTCGTCAAAGCAGTTGCTCAAGCGTTGAAAGAATTCCCACAAATCAATGCAATGTGGGCTGGAGATACGATCATTCAAAAGAAAGAGATTAATCTTTCGATTGCTGTAGCAACAGAAGATGCTTTGTTTGTTCCGGTCATTAAACGGGCTGATGAAAAAACAATCAAAGGGATTGCGAAGGACATTCATGATCTCGCCGGTAAAGTACGTTCAGGCACAATGAAAGCAGAGGATATGCAAGGCGGTACATTTACAGTCAATAATACTGGAACATTCGGATCGGTCCAATCCATGGGCATCATTAATTATCCACAGGCGGCGATTTTACAAATTGAAGCGATTGTAAAGCGCCCGGTTGTTGTAAATAATAATATGATTGCGATCCGTGATATGGTTAATCTTTGTCTGTCGCTTGACCACCGTGTGCTGGATGGTCTCGTCTGCGGGCGCTTCTTGCAGCGGGTAAAAGAAATTTTGGAGAGTATATCAGCCGATACATCTGTTTATTAAGGGATTTGGCTATGTTAATGATGATTGTTGATTGGAGCGGAAGGTGGGAGACCCCGCAGTGCGACAGCGGCGAGGAGGCTCCCGGACCATCCCCAGCAGAAACTGATAAGGAAGTTTAACAAAGAGAAAGATTTAAAAAGCTGACCCGTTTCGGCACATAGACCGGGGTCAGCTTCGTTATTTTCTTATTTAAATAGATTAGCGATCCAGTCAACGATCGCCTGCAAGAAATCAAGAATCGATTGTAAAATGCTTTTTCCTTCTTCGGAATTTTTGAAGTCGTTCCATTTTTCTTTTGCTTTATCAATCTGCTCATTCACTTGATCCCAGTTAATGTCGAGATTTTTCATTTTATCGAACAAAGCAGAAAGCTGGTTGATTTGATCTTGTGTCAGCTGGATGTTCAGTTCATTTGATACATTGTTAATAATAATCTTAATATCTTGAAGCGTTTGCGGATTTTGTTTAGCTACTTCTTCTTTCACACGTTGAATGAGTTCAGTCGCCTGTTGTTCCCCAATTTCATCCCCGAGTTTGGCCGTTGTAACCATTTCTTCATTGGCGACTTGCTTTTGTTCTTCCGGAATTTTCTCTCCAGTTGAAGTTTCATAAGCTTTAATAAGACCAGTGAGAGCAGCGGTACCTGATACTTCAAATGGAGCGGTAATATAAATATCCGCATCCTTTACACCTGCTGTAGATAAAGCGTTCGTATACATCTCTTTGGATACCCAGGAAATATTGTTTGTCTCAACGTTAATGCCGTATCCTTTTTCTTTCATCGTAATTTTGCTGGATGAGATCGCTTTAGAACCAATTTGCGCTTTCGGTATATAGTTTCCTAGATATTTATGTTCTTCTTCATTGGATACGGTAATAGTGGTTACATCATTTGGAACGTCCATCTCGTTTAGAATTTGCTCTTTTTGAGCAGGTGATAAGTTCTCGCCAAGAGTCACGATCACATCGCCAACGACACTGTCTGCCTGCGCAATCGTAGTGAAGCTTAAAAAGAACACTCCCAGCCATGCGAAGATTTTTTTCATTTTTTTCTCCCCTAATTCAGTTTCCTTCTAATGAAGAAGGTAAAGATAGCATAGCATGATATAAAGATTTTTTCACGAATGGACTAACATGAATAGGTCATGTTTCTCTTTTTCTCACGAGACCTTCGTTGATTGTAGAGATCTAGTCAGATAAAATAATAGTGATTGAATATTTTGAATATTTTAATAAAGTGAGATGAAAAAGCGAAGCAAGGAGAGGAGATTTGATGAGAATCCAAGAAATGAAAGCTCAACAATTTCCAAAAGCGGCGTGGTCGGAATGGAGAAAAACAGCAGAAGCTTCTTTAAACGGACAATCGCTACAGACTCTTCATACAGCTACTTATGAAAACATTTTATTAAAGCCTTTATATGGACGGGAGGAGACAGCAGATTTTGCCGATCAATACCCGGGTTTTCCTTCTTATACGAGAGGATTTTACGAAGGCGGTTATCTTGAAACCTCTTGGAAAAATGCCCCTTCCGTAAAATCAGATACTGGCACGGATTTAAAGAAAAAAATGTCTGTAGCTCTGCAGGAGGGTCAACAGGCGTTATCGTTTGTGGTGGAAGACATCTCCCAAATGACATTCACTCAGTTTTCTGCCCTTCCTTTAGAAGAATACCCCTTATATATCCATACAAACGATCATTTTCTTGCTATTGCTTCCTTTTTATTAAAAATTAAATCTAGCCGCGTAACGGGAGCAGCCGGGACAGATATCGTTTCTCTTTATGCTAAAAAAGGACTCGTGCCAAGTGAGCGAGCGCTTGCATTGCAGGCAGAGGCCGTAACAGCATTGAGAAAAGCTCTTCCTAAACTGAAAACTATTCGCATCGACACTACTCCTTATCATGAAGGGGGGGCAAATGCGGTTCAAGAGATTGCCATTGCCCTTGCTGAAGCTGTGTTTTATATTGAATGGCTGAAAGAAAAAGGATGGTCTCCGGTGGAAGTCATTGAAAAGATGTGTTTCCACTTTGCGATCGGTTCACAATTTTTTATGGAGATAGCCAAACTAAGAGCTTTTCGAAAAGTTTGGTATGCTCTTTGCAGCTCGTATGGAGTGAGCGGAGAGGCAGTGAAAGTCCTAGTAGGAGCAGAAACATCTATATTTACTTTTTCGAAGCTTGATTCTCATGTCAACCTTTTACGTACGGGCAGCGGGGTGTTTTCCGCCTTGCTTGGCGGAGTAGAATATGTGCAAGCTGTTCCATTTGATCAATTGAACGGTCCTTCTTCTTTAGGAGAACGGATGGCAAGGAATATTCCCCTCATTTTACAGCATGAGTCTTACCTTGGAGAGGTCATCGATCCAGCAGGCGGTTCTTATTATATAGAAACATTAACAACAGAACTCAGCCAAGCGGCATGGGAGCATTTCATACAGATGGAAGCGGCGGGCGGAATCATTTCGGTTCTTAAGGACGGTACCGTTCAAAAGGAATTGGCTGCTGTTATGAAAAAAAGAAGAGAGGATTTGGCAACGCAAAAGAGATCGATGATTGGAACGAACAGTTATGCTGATCTTCATGAACAGGTACCGAAAGAAAAGCCGAAGCCTTCTGTATCATTGTCTGGAGAATCTATTTCTTTGTTTCAAGAGTTGACGGGTAAAGTCAAGGATCAAACAACGATTGCTGCGCTTTATGTGAAAGACAGCGGTACTGCGGTTATACCGATTTCATCTAAAAGATTGGCTGAGCCGTTTGAAAGATTAAGGGAACGGGCCGAACGAATGCAATTGTTAGGAAAAAAAGTGAAGGCTGGTCTTATTTGCTTAGGACCATTAAAAGAGTTCAAGCTGCGGGCTGACTTTGTGATAAGTCAGCTTTCAATAGGAGGCATTGAGAGCGAGCTAAGCGGAGAATGCCAAACGATTGAAGAAGCTGCGCAATTCGTAAAGGAAAGTCAGCTGGCTTATTACTGTATTTGTGGAAAAGATGAAGCATATGAACAATTCGGTCCATCACTTGCTGCAGCTGTAAAGAAAGAGAGAAACAATATCCTGCTGGATCTTGCTGGGAAGCTTTCGGCTGAAACAGAAGCTAAGTGGCGCTGTTCAGGTCTCGATGGATCCGTCTATTCAGGACAAAATATCGTCAAAAAGTTAACCGCTTTACTCCATCGTTTGGAAGGGGTGGAAACAAGTGACTAAACCGGATTTTACACAGTTCTCTCCAAAAAATAAGGAGGATCAGCCCTCTTTGCAAGAATGGAAAGCTGCATTGGAACGGAAAGTGAAGCAGTCCTTTGACAAGCTCTCTTTTGAAACGAACGAACGCATTCATTGCCGGCCGCTTTATAGGAAAGAAGATATAAAAGATTTCAGCCACCTAGATGATTTACCTGGTATGGTTCCTTTTACGAGAGGACCTTATCCGGCCATGTATACGAATCGTCCGTGGACGATTCGCCAATATGCCGGCTTTTCGACGGCGGAAGAAAGCAACGCCTTTTATCGCCGAAATTTGGCGATGGGGCAAAAAGGGCTGTCTGTTGCTTTTGACCTGCCGACTCACCGGGGATACGATTCTGATCATCCCCGGGTCGTTGGAGATGTCGGTAAAGCAGGGGTAGCGGTTGATTCTGTGGAAGATACAAACATTTTGTTTGCCGGCATTCCGCTGGATCAAATGTCTGTATCGATGACGATGAACGGGGCGGTCCTGCCCGTGATGGCCTTTTATATCGTAGCAGCAGAAGAGCAGGGAGTACCTCCTGAAAAACTGTCGGGAACGATTCAAAATGATATTTTAAAAGAATATATGGTGAGAAATACGTATATTTATCCGCCGGATGTTTCCATGCGTATTGTTGCTGATATTTTTGAGTATACCTCCAGTTATATGCCGAAGTTTAATAGTATCAGCATTTCCGGCTACCATATGCAGGAAGCAGGAGCGCCGGCAGATATCGAACTTGCGTATACATTGGCAGATGGACTGGAATACGTACGGACAGGATTAAAAGCAGGCATCAGCATTGATTCATTTGCACCGCGGCTTTCATTTTTCTGGGCGATTGGAATGAATTATTTTATGGAAGTAGCAAAACTGCGGGCAGCCCGGCGTATATGGGCGCAGATGATGAAGTCATTTGAGCCGAAACATGCGAAGTCAATGACGCTGAGGGCGCACTCTCAGACGTCCGGCTGGAGCTTGACAGAACAAGATCCGTTCAATAATGTGACGCGGACGCTCATTGAAGCCCATGCGGCAGCGATGGGGCATACTCAGTCGCTGCATACGAATGCATTGGATGAAGCGATCGCTCTTCCAACCGATTTTTCAGCCCGGATTGCCCGTAATACCCAGCTTTATTTACAGGAAGAAACGGGAATTACGGACGTGATCGATCCGTGGGCCGGCTCTTATTATGTGGAAATGTTAACGGATGAATTAATGGAAAGAGCGTGGAAGCATATCGAAGAAGTGGAGCGCTTGGGCGGCATGACGAAAGCGATTGAAACAGGCTTGCCAAAAATGCGGATTGAAGAAGCAGCAGCGAGACGCCAGGCGCGAATAGATTCTAGGGAAGAAACGATCGTTGGAGTGAATCGTTATCGTTTAGCGGAAGAAGATCCTCTTGATATTCTTGATATTGATAATACAGCCGTCAGGCGAAAGCAGATTGAGCGTTTGCAGCAGGTGAAGGAAGCGCGTGATCAAGCAAAAGTAGATGCAACATTGAAGGAGATCACAAACGCAGTCAAAACTGGCAAGAGAAATTTGTTGTCATGTGCGATCGATGCGGCAAGGGTCCGAGCGACACTCGGTGAAATTTCTGATGCGATTGAGCAGGTCAGCGGAAGGCACAAGGCAGTGATCCGATCAGTAAGCGGAGTGTACAGTTCGAATTTTTCAGATGGAGATCAAATAGCTGAAGTGAAACGGATGACAGATGAATTTTATAAACAGGAAGGGCGGCGGCCGCGCCTCCTTGTCGCTAAAATGGGCCAGGACGGCCATGACCGCGGGGCAAAGGTCGTAGCTACTGCCTATGCTGATTTAGGGTTTGATGTGGATATCGGTCCATTGTTTCAAACACCAGAAGAAACGGCAATGCAGGCGGTTGAAAATGACGTGCATGCGATCGGTGTAAGCTCACTTGCAGCTGGTCATAAAACTTTGCTGCCTGCTTTAATGGCTGAGCTTAAAAAGCTCGGCCGCGAAGACATTGTCGTTTTTATCGGCGGGGTCATTCCTGCTCAAGACTACGAGTTTCTGCGGGCTAATGGAGCAGCCGCTATCTTTGGACCAGGCACTGTCATTCCGGTTTCGGCTCAGAAAGTATTAGAAGAAATATACAGCAGACTCGGCTATGAGGAACTGGATGAATGATGGATAAAAACGAACATTCAAATATAGAGGAGAACAGCGAGTCAGCTCTTCATGTCTTAAAAGGCATCACATCTTCCCACGATGGTTTTACTTCTTCCCAAAAGAAACGGTTTCAAAAGAAAGAGGAGACACTGCCGGATGTTTATGAACTGGCGGGAAAAGTACGGGCTGGGGAACGGAAAGACTTGGCTAAGGCGATCACTTTTATCGAAAGCAATTTAAACAGCCACTACACATACGGCCAGGAGCTGCTGCAGCAGCTCCTGCCTTATACAGGTGAATCCATTCGTATTGGGGTCACGGGGGTGCCCGGAGCTGGGAAAAGTACGTTCATTGAAGTGCTTGGCTATATGCTTTGTGAAAACGGTCTCAAAACAGCCGTCATGGCCATTGATCCGAGTTCATCTATTTCCGGCGGAAGCATTCTTGGGGACAAAACGCGAATGGAAGAGCTGGCGAAACATCCGAACGCGTTTATTCGTCCATCTCCTTCTGGTGGTACACTTGGGGGAGTTCATCGAAAAACGAGAGAAACGATGCTTCTATGTGAAGCGGCTGGCTTTCAGGTCATTCTTATTGAAACGGTCGGCGTTGGCCAGGGGGAATTTACCGTCCGCAGCATGGTTGATTTTTTCCTGCTTATGACACTGACAGGGGCAGGGGACGATCTGCAAGGGATCAAAAAAGGCATTATGGAGCTGGCAGATGCTATTGTCGTCAATAAAGCAGACGGAGAGAACAAGCAGCTTGCTGAGAAAACAAAACGGGAATTTAATCAAATCCTTCGTATGATTCAGCCAGCAACAAGAGGCTGGGAAACGAAAGCATTTACTTGTTCTGCCATTCAGAAGGAGGGCATTAATGAACTATGGGGGGTTATTCAAGAATTTGAAGGAAAAATGAAAGAGAGCGGCATGTTTGAAGAACGCCGCCGCCTGCAAACGAAAGAGTGGCTGCACACGCTCATTATGGAACAGCTGAAAATGAATTTCTATAACCATTCCTATGTCATGACACATTTGGATGATATGGAAACAAAAGCGATGTCTGGAGAAATCACACCGGCCCAGGCGGTCAGCGACCTATTTACCAATGTATATAGGCATAAGGAGCCGTTCGAATGAAAGAATCGGAGCTGCCTTAAACGTGTCAGACACGTTTAAGGCAGCTCCTTCACAATGGGAGTTTAGGGGGGCCGAATCTCGTTGCTTTCTTTCTATTCCCTGGAGCGGGGCGCTTCAAACATAATTATTTAAAAAATAAATGTGATTATTTGAAAACAACAAGTAATTGGCTTATCATAAGAATACATGAAAGAGGAAAAAGGAGTGGGGAAAGAATGAATATAGATTTTAACTTTTTAATGAATGATGTCGTGCGCCAAGCACGTGAGGAAATTACAGCTGCTGGATATACACAGCTGCAAACACCGGAAGAAGTGGAAGAGGCTTTAACGAAAAAAGGGACAACTTTAGTAATGATTAACTCTGTCTGCGGCTGCGCGGGCGGCATCGCACGTCCGGCTGCTGCTCATTCTATTCATAGCGACAAACGTCCAGACCATCTTGTAACGGTGTTTGCCGGCCAGGATAAAGAAGCAACAGCGAAAGCACGCAGTTATTTTGTCGGTTATCCGCCATCCTCTCCGTCATTTGCTTTATTGAAAGACGGCAAACTGTGCACGATGGTAGAGCGTCATGAAATTGAAGGGCATGATCCAATGTCTGTTGTGCACAAGCTTCAAGATGCGTTTGAGCAATATTGCGAAGAAGTATAAAAAACATCATGGAAGAGACTGTCCCGCAGATGCCTGACTTTTTGCTTTTGGGGCAGTCTTTTTCTTTCACAACAATGAATTTTTCAGTTCAGGAGAAAGCATATGTTCAAAATTGGTTATCGAACAGCTAAAACAGCCATCGGTACAGCTTTGGCTATTACTATTTCCCAATGGGCGGGTCTTGGGGGCTTTGTATCGGCTGGGATTATTACAATTTTATGTATTCAAAATACGAAGAAACAGTCACTAAGGGCTGCTTGGAGCCGCATTCTTGCCTGTACAGTGGGCATGATTTTTTCTTTTTTCTTTTTTGAAGGCATTGATTATGCGCCGTGGGTGATTAGCCTGCTGCTCTTGTTTTTTATTCCGACCCTTGTCTTTCTGAATTTGAAGGAAGGCGTTGTTACGAGCTGTGTCATTATCCTGCATATTTTCTCGGCTGGTCAAGTAACGAAAGAGCTGATCGTAAATGAATTCGGTATTATTTCCATTGGAATCGGCGTGGCCCTTGTGATGAACTTATATATGCCGAGTGTAGAGAAGAGGATGTATCACCTGCAAGAGGAGATTGAGCAGAACTTTATGACGATTTTTCACAAAATTGCCCTCTATCTGCGGGATAAAGATCACATGTGGGATGGGAAAGAAATTGTTGAAACGGAAAAACTGCTGAAGGAAGGCAAAGAACTGGCTTTTAAAAACATAGAAAATCATCTGTTGAAAGATGATACGCTGTTTTATAGCTATTTCGTCATGAGAGAAAAGCAGTTCGACATCATCGAACGGATTTTAGGGATTGTCACATCCATTTCCCATCAAGTGAAAGCAGCTCTTGTCCTTGCTGACTTTATGGATGCGTTAAGCACCCGCATTCACCCGGGAAATACGGCGCCGTTTCACTTAAATCAATTGTATGATTTAAAAGCAGAAATTGATGGGATGGGATTGCCGGATACTCGGGAAGAGTTCGAAGCAAGGGCAGCATTGTTTCAATTTATTAAAGAGATAGAAGAGTATTTACTCATTAAAAGTTCTTTTAGAGGGTTAAAAAAGGAACAAAAAATCGAGCGGAAAAAGAAGCCAGTACCTGAAATGGAATAGGTACTGGCTTCTTTTCATACATTTTATAAAAACATGGACAATCCAAAAAATAAGGTGGAAACGAGCATTGTCAGCAACATAATATAAATAACAGTTTTCTGGACTATTTTGTTTCTCATGAACGTTTTGATCGCTCCTTCTGCCGTTTTGGACGAGGTTCTTTATTTCTTTTATCATATCGGCTTTTACGAAAAATCTCAAGCTGAATTACTAGGAAGACTGGCAAAAAGCAGGGATTGGCCAGTCTGTATCGAACATGATAATTACTGCCGTTCTTTTGAAGGAGGTCTCATTATGAATCGTGTTGACCATATTGGCATTGCGGTACGTTCGCTTGAAGATACGCTGCCTTTTTACACAGAGCAGCTCGGACTTGTGCTCATACAAACAGAAGAAGTCGCTTCTGAACAGGTGAAAGTTGCTTTTATTGATGCGGGAAATGTAAAACTCGAACTGCTTGAACCGCTGAGCAGTGAAAGTGCGGTTGCTAAGTTTATTGCAAAGCGGGGACAGGGAATTCATCATGTGGCCTTTAAAGTAAAAAATATTGAAGAACGCATTCGGGAAATGAAAGAAAAAGGCATTCGTATGATTAATGAGAAACCAAAAATAGGAGCAGGAGGAGCTGAAGTCGCTTTCATACACCCTGCATCGACACATGGTGTGTTATTTGAGTTTTGTGATAAGAGTAAAATAGAAGGAGGAATCTAACGATGACAACTCCAGATATTTTCACACGTATTAACGAGCTTTATGACAGGCGCAGGGAAGTGGAGCTTGGCGGGGGAGATGAGCGGATTGAAAAGCAGCACGCAAAGGGAAAATGGACAGCCAGAGAGCGGATTGAAGCACTTCTTGATCCCGATACGTTTGTTGAAATGAATCCATTTATTGAACATCGCAGTACGTATTTTGGATTAGAAAATATCAAAGGACCGGGGGATGGGGTCGTTACAGGCTACGGAAAAATACATGGCCGCCCTGTTTATTTATTTTCGCAGGATTTCACTGTTTTTGGCGGTGCGCTTGGGGAAATGCATGCGAAGAAAATAGCCCATGTCATGGATCTTGCAGCGAAAAATGGCGCTCCCTTTATCGGTTTGAACGATTCAGGCGGTGCCCGTATTCAAGAGGGAGTCGTTTCGCTGGATGGCTACGGCCATATTTTTTACCGAAATGCGATTTATTCGGGCGTTATTCCGCAAATCTCAGTGATTATGGGTCCTTGTGCGGGCGGAGCGGTTTATTCACCAGCTATTACAGATTTTGTGTTTATGGTCGATCAAACGAGCCAGATGTTTATTACTGGGCCGAAAGTAATCGAAACGGTAACAGGGGAAAAAATCACTTCAGAAGACCTTGGAGGGTCAAAGGTACATAATGAAATCAGCGGGAATGCACATTTTCGGGGAGGCTCTGAAGGAGAAGTGCTGGAAATGGTGCGTGCACTATTAAGTTATTTGCCATTAAACAACGAGGAGAAAGCACCGAGCTTAGAGTGCACCGAAGCGGATGATTATCGTGAAGATTTGACAGATGTGGTGCCATTTGACGGGCTTCGCCCTTATGATGTAAGAAAAGTTATTGAACAAGTCGTGGACCCTCATACGTTTATGGAAGTACAAAAGTCGTTTGCTAAAAACATTGTCATCGGCTTCGCCCGTATCAAAGGAGAAGTAGTCGGACTCGTCTGTAATCAACCGAGGTTTATGGCAGGGGGGCTTGATATTGACTCTTCTGATAAGGCATCGCGGTTCATTCGTTTTTGTGATGCCTTTAATATCCCGCTTATCACATTTGAAGATGTATCTGGCTTTTTCCCAGGCGTGAAACAGGAGCATGGCGGCATTATTCGTCATGGCGCAAAGATTTTATATGCTTATTCAGAAGCGACCGTTCCAAAAATCACGGTTATTTTGCGCAAAGCTTATGGTGGGGCCTATGTAGCTCTGAACAGTAAATCAATCGGCGCTGATCTAGTGTTTGCCTGGCCTAATGCAGAAATTGCGGTAATGGGGCCGCAGGGGGCAGCGAATATTATTTTTGCGAAAGAAATTGCAAACAGTCATCATCCGGAAGAAACGAGGGCGAAGAAGATTGAAGAATATCGCGCAAAGTTTGCTAATCCTTATATCGCTGCAGCGCATGGGATGGTGGATGATGTCATTGATCCCCGTGAGACACGGATTAAACTGATTCAAGCACTTGAAATGATGAGAACGAAAAAAGAAGCGCGTCCGAAGAGAAAGCATGGAAACATTCCTCTATAAATTATTTGAGGCTGTCCCATAAGGGGCTTACCCTTTGGTTTTGGGTCAGCCTCTGTTTTTTATGTGAAATATTTGGAATTGATTAGTTGAAAGAGTATACTGAAAATGGAAAAGATGCAAAGGGGGTCCAACAAATGGTTAACAGAGAACGGTTGTTAAATGAATTTCTCGAGCTTGTTCAAATCGATTCAGAAACGAAACATGAAGGAAAGATAGCCAGCGTGTTGACGAAAAAGTTTGAGGAGCTAGGTGTACATGTCTATGAAGATGATTCTGCTGTTAAAACGGGTCATGGCGCTGGTAATTTAATTTGTACATTGGAAGCAACGAAAGATGGGGTTGATCCCATTTATTTTACATCCCATATGGATACAGTGGTACCTGGAGCCGGCGTGAAACCAAGTATCGAGAACGGTTATGTTGTCACAGACGGTACAACGATTCTCGGGGCTGACGATAAAGCAGGACTTGCTGTGATGCTTGAATTGGTTAAAGTGTTAAAAGAGAAAAATATGAAACATGGAATGATCCAATTTATTATTACAGCGGGAGAAGAATCCGGGCTAGTCGGGGCAAAAGCACTGGACCCTGCTCTTGTGAAAGCAAAATTTGGCTACGCACTAGATAGTGATGGCACAGTAGGAAATATTATTGTGGCGGCACCGACTCAGGCTAAAATCAAAGCCGAAATCTTTGGGAAAACAGCGCACGCCGGTGTTGCTCCGGAAAAGGGAGTATCGGCTATTACCATTGCCGCCAAATCGATTGCTAAAATGCCGCTTGGCCGGATTGATAAGGAAACGACGGCTAATATCGGCCGGTTTGAAGGGGGACAAGCAACAAATATCGTTTGTGATTATGTTAGTATTTTAGCGGAAGCACGTTCACTCGTACCAGAAAAAATGGAAGTACAAACAGCAAAAATGAAAGAAGCCTTTGAACAAACAGCGGCTGAAATGAATGGACGGGCAGATGTGCAAGTAGAAGTCATGTATCCCGGGTTTAAATTTGGCGAAGGGGATCATGTCGTTGAAGTGGCGAAGAAAGCTGCGGCACGGATCGGCCGGACGAGTGAATTGTTAACGAGCGGCGGAGGAAGCGACGCGAATGTCATTGCGGGCTTCGGTATCCCTACAGTGAACTTAGCTGTTGGATACGAAGAAATACACACAAAAAATGAAAGAATGCCGATTGAAGAACTGATCAAACTGGCTGAAATGGCAGCAGCGATCGCAGCGATTGCTGCTGAAGAATAAAATAGAGAAGATAAGGGTTGATTCAAAAGGGTCTGACACTTTTGAGTCAGCCTTTTTGTCTATTATATGGTACATTAGAAGAGAAAAGGGGGAATTTTCTTGCAAATAGTAAATAAAGCTGTGGTTTTTGAAAGCGGCCATGAAGAGTATGCTGTTCCCATACAATCGGTAATCTCAATAGAAAAGGTGAACTTTATCAATCCAATTCCCCATATGCCTCTTTACATGAGGGGAGTCACGAAAGCTAGGGAAGATCTCATTCCGGTGATTGATTTTGAATCTGTTCTTTATAATCGGTCTCTTGCTGGGGAAGAAGCACGCTTGCTCGTCGTTCAGACAGAGTCGCTGCAGATCGGTCTGTTAGTGAAGGATGCAAAAGAAATTATAGACATCCCACAAGAGGCTCTGAAACAAATGGGGATCGCAGCCTATGAAAAAACGAAATACTTCATAGGAGTAGCCGCGTTTTCTGATCGGCTGATCACGATCATAGATCCCGATATACTAGTCTCTTCATTAGAAGGAATTAAAGACATCCAAGAATATATGAAGCAGAATAAATTGTTCCCTGCATGAGCGTGATCAGTAATGGGACATACCCAGCAAAAAAACGCGGAGATAACAGGCTCCGCGTTTTTACTGCTTCTTTTAGACTTCCAAAATGAGAAACAAGTGTATGAAATTGTATCGACACCCAATTACAGCGCTTTCAATTTTGCACCCAAAATTGAAAGCGCTTGAAAAATTATTAAGACTGTTAGGCAAAATGAGTGCGTTTACACTCGACTGATTAACCAGTCGATATGTCTTACTTCATCCGATCTTGTTCATCTTATTCGTAGATGAACCTGGTTGAGCTGAAGAAGGCTTTTTAAATAAGAAATAAATACCCACAGCCCACCATGCGAGTGTGATGATCCATTCAGGACCAGTAAGCGCAGATGGCATGCCTGGCATATACAGAACGATAAACCCTGCTGTTAAGATTAAAGAAAGCCAGCCGATCGTGTTGCTGTTGCCAGCTTTGAACGGACGCTCTAGTTCTGGTTGACGTTTGCGCAGCCAGATAAAGGAGATAGATACCATAAAATAAGCAAGTACAATCGCAAGACCTCCTGCGTCAACAAACCACACGAGTGCTGGACGGCCAAGAAGCGGACTAAAAGTGGACAGCAGTCCGATGACTAAAATTGCATTGGCTGGTGTTTTATGTTTTGGATGAATTTTACCGAACCACGCTGGCAGTGCTCCATCTTGCGCCATCGCGTACATAATCCGGCTTCCTCCGATGATAAAAGCATTCCAGCTCGTTAAAATACCAGCAATTCCTCCAAGGATTAAAATTTTAGCAAATAGAGGTGAACCAAAGGCTGCGCCCATTGCATCAGCTGTAGCTAGGCTGGACACCTTCAATTCAGCTGGCCCAAGACTTAATGAAACACCATAAATAATTAGTACATACCATAAAACAGCGAAGCTAACAGATAAAACAATAATTTTACCGATTGCTTTCATAGGGATATTCATTTCTTCCGCTACTTGTGGAATAACGTCAAATCCAACAAATAGGAAAGGAGTCATAATCATAACGGCCATCACACCTGCTGTACCCCCGACAAACAATGGATCCATGTTTTGGATTTCACCGCCGCCGAATGTAGAACCGAATACGAGCATTAATCCGATCGCTGTTAAGAGAAGAGTAAGTACAATTTGTAAGAAGGCTGCCTGTTTGACACCCATCCAGTTAATAATCGTGACAATAATAGACCCAACCATTCCGATCGCTGCCCAAGAGAAATATACATCCCAGCCTCCAAGCGTCCATAAATAGCCGGCTTGATAATTTGGGAAAATATATTGTACTACAGTAGGTAAAGCGACTGCTTCAAAAGCTACAACGGAGATGTACCCTAACAAAAGAGCCCAGGCAACAATAAATGCAGCCTTTATTCCAAGCGTTTCTTTAAGAAAATGATACGCTCCTCCGGTTTTTGGAAACACAGTTGTCATCTCCGCATACGTTAAACCCACGAAGATAACGAGAATTCCGCCGAGAAGAAAGGCGACAATTGAACCGATGGATCCAGCTTTTAAGATCCAATCTCCAGACAAGACGACCCAGCCCCAGCCGATCATGGCACCGAAAGCTAGGACGAGCACGTCCACCCTGGATAGCACTTTGTTGAAATCTTGTTGTTTTTCCATTTACAAACCCCCTATGCATACATGAAACCATCTCTCCCGCACCTGTCAACAGTTTGGTTTTAATTTTTAGTTTTATCTGAATAATAATAAAAGTCAGTCTCGTATACGGCTGTTATTTTTTAAAAATAATAAAAAAGAACGAAAAAAAGCCAGAAGTAATCAAGCCGCAAATAAGGATGCAGATTGAAACAAACTGGCTTCTTGACTGCTGAAGCAATTCTGGAAGGAAAAGTGAGCAGACTGAACAGTTATTATATAAAATTGGATAAAAACCAGCTGAATTTTGTTAAAATCATATCAGGTGCGGTTTTGATTAATGATAGTTTATAACATTGATAATAATTTGTAAACGAATTTTCAAAATTATTTAATTAATAACGTGTTTTTTGAAAATGGAAAACAATAAATTATTTTGAAAAATAAAGAGTCTAATGGATTAAAGATGAAGGAATGTTCTTTTCGCCGCTGCATTGTATAATGGAAAGAAATAAATTAACGGAGACCATAGAGGGAAGTGGATAGAATGGATATTTTATTTTTAGGAACTGGGGCTGGTGTCCCTGGGAAAGTGAGGAATGTCAGCTCTTTAGCACTGAAAATGCTGAATGAGAGAGGGGCTGTATGGCTGTTTGATTGCGGAGAAGCGACACAGCATCAAATTTTGCATACTTCGCTGAAACCGCGACGGATTGAAAAGATATTTATCACTCATTTGCACGGGGACCATATTTTTGGTCTGCCAGGTCTGCTGAGCAGCCGCTCTTTTCAAGGAGGAGAGCTGCCCCTCACTGTCTATGGGCCAAAAGGGATAAAAGAATTTATTTCTGTCAGTCTGAATGTAAGCGGGACAAGGCTGCAGTACGAATTGGATGTGGTAGAAATAGATGAGGGAATCGTTTGTGAAGACAGTCAGATGACAGTGGAGGCCCGCCGGCTTGAACATGGGATTGAGTCGTACGGGTACCGTCTTCAAGAGAAAGACAAACCAGGTGTGCTGCTCGTTGATCAATTGAAAAAAGACGGTGTGCCGCCCGGTCCTTTATATAAAGAAATTAAAATGGGCTGCCCGGTGACGTTAGCAGATGGACGTTCGATTGATCCTAGTAAGTATACCGGCCCAGCGCAAAAAGGGAAAACGATTGCTATATTAGGAGACACGAGACCTTGTGAGGCGGCTGTTGTACTGGCTAGCGAGGCGGATCTGCTTATTCATGAAGCTACATTTTCAGCGGAAAATCCGCAAATGGCGTATGATTATTTTCATTCAACAACCGCTCAGGCAGCGGAAATTGCTAGGCAAGCAGGTGTAAAAGCGCTTGTTCTCAACCATATTAGTTCGAGGTATACGAAAGAAGAATCTATTCATTTGAAAACTGAAGCTGAGGAGGTATTTACTCCAGTTATTCTCGCCCATGATTTAATGGAGCTTTCCATTTAAAGAGGTCCAGGCTCCAAAGGGCTAGACCCCGCCACAACAATATATTGGATCAACTATGGAATAATGAACATCCATTGTATGCCGTATATTAAAGGCGGGGTCAGCTGCTGTCTGAGTTAACCTCTTGTCCTACTATTACCAGCCTCGTTCATACTGTATCGGAGCTTTAACTTCAGTTCTTAATTCTTTTGACGCGCGAAGCGGCCAATATGGATCGCGCAGCAGTTCACGGCCGAGAAAAATTAAATCTGCCCGTTCGTTTCGTAAAATTTCTTCTGCCTGCAGAGGGGAAATGATCATGCCAACGGCTCCAACAGGAATGCCCGCCTCGTGTTTGATCGTTTCCGCGAGTGGCACTTGATAGCCCGGAAAGGTGCTGATCTTCGCTGGAACGACTGCACCCGAGCTGACATCGATTAAATCGACACCCAGCTCTTTCAGGTGTTTGGCGATTTCGCTGTAATCATGGACAGTTAGGCCATTCTCGTGATAGTCGTTTGCAGATACACGAACAAACAGCGGACCATTCCACACGTTTTTTATTTCCCTTATAATTTCTGTTAAAAAGCGCAGACGGTTTTCTTTATTTCCACCGTATTCATCTTCCCGATGATTCGTAAGCGGGGAAAGAAACTCATTAATTAAATAGCCATGTGCTCCGTGCAGTTCGATCAGATCGAATCCAGCTTCTTTTGCCCGTCTTGCCCCTTGGGCAAATGCTTTGATTGTTCTCTCGATATCAGCTGCTGTCATTTCCTTTGGTGTTTTCATTGTTTCATCAAACGCCAGTGCAGTAGGTGCTAAGATGTCTCCGCTCACTTCTGATTTGCGTCCCGCATGAGCCAGCTGAATGCCGATTTTCGCTTCGTGTGCTTTCACTAAAGAAACAAGCTTTTGGAATCCTTCGATGTGATCGTCACCCCATATCCCGAGGTCGTGTTCAGAAATGCGCCCTTCAGGAGTGACAGCCGTAGCTTCTACTATAATTAAACCGACTTGGCCAACGGCTCTGGCAGGATAGTGAACAAGGTGCCAGTCATTTACTTTTCCGTCTGTTTCTGCGGAGTACATGCACATCGGTGACATGACGATGCGGTTTTTTAGTGTCATGTTTTTAATCGTATAAGGTTCAAATAATTTTCTGGCCATTGGAATCCCCCTTCATATGTTTCCAACGTCCATTATAGCAAGATTTTTCCGCTGGCCAAAGGAATCGGTTTAGTGGTTAACTGGATTTTGATAAGGCAGGCCGAGCCGCTTTGATTGAGCAGTCGCTTCAATAATGCAATCAACGAGTGCTTGCTTTACTCCTTTGCTTTCTAAAATCCGGATCCCAGCTTCCGTTGTTCCGCCGGGGCTCGTTACACCTTTGCGCAGCTGTTCGGCTTTCCCGTCTGTTGCTGAAAGCATTTCCGCCGCACCGAGAAGAGTTTGAATAATGAGCGGTTTTGCAGTTTCCTTTTCCAAACCAATTGCTTCTGCCGCTTGTTCCATCGCTTCTGCGACATAATAAATATAAGCAGGACCGCTTCCGGAAAGACCGGTGACAGCATCCAACTGTTCTTCTTTCACTACTTTGGTTAAGCCGATAGAAGAAAAAAGAGCGAGAGCCGCCATTTTTTGCTGTTCTGTAACATGGTCATTTACGGCAATGGCTGTTGCTGATTTTCCAACAGCTGCGGATGTATTTGGCATGGAACGGACGACAGCACAAGGACGGCCGACTTCGCGTTCGATAAAGTCAATCGTAACCCCTGCCATTAATGTGATAATTAAAGAAGAAGGCGGGAGGTAGGCTTTCACTTGCTCCATCGCCTCTTTTGCGTCCTTTGGCTTCATAGCTAACACAATAATTTTACTGTCTGAGAGCATACTTTCCATACCATAGCCAGTGTGGATATTGTAAATGGTTTTCAGCTTCTGAAGTCTGTCTTTGTTGGCTTTATTTGTGGCATAAATATCGCTGGCAGCTAAAGCGCCGCTTGAAATGGCTCCTGAAATCATCGCTTCCGCCATCGAGCCTGCACCGATAAATGTTGTTTTCATCTGAACATCCTCCTTTGATATAGCGATCAATCGATACATAAAAAAACACCCTTTCGTCCTCTAATAAAGGACGAAAGGGTGTTTGCTTCCGTGGTACCACCTTTGTTTGCGGATGAATCCGCACACTCTGATCCCGATAACGCCGGGGCCGCGTTTAGGTTTTCCTAAAAGCTCAAAAGGCAGGTTCAATAAAACAGCGGGTGATGGAGCCTTTCAGCCGGTGAGCCCCATTCTCTTGCACCATTTTTTATTTACTAATCCTTTTTCATCGCATGTTTGTTTTTGGAATTTTCTCTTAAATTGTAGTTTGATTATATGTGATTATGCAGAATGATGTGCCGGTTTGTCAAGGGTGAATTTAAAGTAACGTGTACGACTTCTTGTTTTAATGTGTGAAAATAATGACAAATCCATGCTTAACCGCTAAAATTAGTAAAGATATTACTTTTTTAAAATAAAGATAAATCTATGATACAGGCAGGTGTTTTGTTTGTGAATGTTGAAGAATTTGGCGATATTATAAAAATTACGCTGCCGACTCCTTTTCCAGTCGGTGATGTCAATGTTTTTTTAATAAAAGGGGAACGATTGACACTGATCGATGCAGGAGTGAAAACAGCTTCTTCGTTCGAGGCGCTTGTTACGGGGCTGTCGGAGATTGGCTATACGCTCGATGACATTGAGCAAGTTGTGTTGACCCACCATCATCCCGACCATATCGGTCTGCTTGATTTCCTTCCTGAAGGGACGGATGTGATTGGGCACCCTTATTGTGCAAAGTGGCTTACAAAAGATCCAACATTTTTGCAGGAAAACTTACTGTTTTTTCGGGAGCTGTTTGTACAATTTGGTTTGCCAAAAGAAGCAGAACCTGTACTGAAAAAAATTCAGTCTCCATTAAAATTCAGCAGTGAAAATAGTGCGTTAACGATCGCCGTGCGAGAGGGAGACAGGCTGCCGGGACTTAAAGACTGGCGCATTTTCGAAACGCCGGGTCATGCCCAGAGCCACCTCGTCTTTTTGCGTGAAAAAGATGGAACTTTAATCGGCGGGGATCATATTCTAGCCGCTATCTCCTCTAATCCGCTCATTGAGCCGCCGTTTATTTCGGGAGCAGAACGGCCGAAACCGCAGCTGCAGTACAATCAATCATTAAAAAAAATGTTGGAGCTTCCAATCGATATCGTGTATACAGGACATGGTGAAGAAGTGAAAAATGTCGTCCCGCTCATTAAGAGCCGTCTCGAGCGCCAGCATGAACGCGCCATGTCTGTGAAGGAAATGCTGCGAGAAAAGCCGCTGACTGCTTTTGAAGTGTGTATGCGTCTTTTCCCAACTGTGTATAAAAAAGAAATGAGCTTAACATTGTCAGAAACGGCAGGACAGCTTGATTATTTGCTTGATATCGGAGAAGCAGGAGTCGAGAGGGATGACAAAGGGGTTCTTTCTTATTTTCTTTTATAAAAAGCTATGTTAATGACTAGTGTTGATTTTTCTACTTTGTTGATTGGAGCGGAAAGCGAGTGCCTGCAGCGGAAATCAACAGGCGTTTAACAAAGCCTTATAAAAAGTGAGGGGTAAAATGAGCCGTCTACGAGGGAAAACAATCGTTATTACCGGAGCGTCAAGTGGTCTTGGAGTGGAAATTGCAAAACAGGCGGCAGCGGAAGGAGCCCGTCTCATTTTGCTTGCCCGCCGTTCAGACCGTCTGGAAGAGGTGAAAGAAAGCATACGCCGTACGTTTTCAACTGAGGTTTACTCCTATTCTGTGGATATTAGCCAAAAGGAAGAAATAGAAAACGTGTTTATGCATGTTTTACAGCATGTTTCCGAGATTGATATTCTTGTCAATAATGCGGGGTTTGGAGTATTTAGTGAAGCACACGAAGCGAAATGGGAAGAGACAGAAGCGATGTTTCGAGTAAATGTCCTTGGTTTGATTGCCTGTACACAAATGGTCATTCCTCATATGAAAGCCCGAGGAAGCGGCCACATCATTAATATTGCTTCACAGGCCGGTAAAATGGCCACGCCTAAATCAAGTGTATACGCTGCAACGAAACATGCTGTACTCGGTTATACAAACAGCCTGCGGATGGAAATGGCGCGTGATGGTGTACGTGTAACGGCGGTGAATCCGGGGCCGATCGCAACGGAGTTTTTTACACTAGCTGATCCATCGGGCTCGTATGTTGCAAATGTCGGGAGATGGATGTTAAAGCCGGAGAAAGTGGCCCGTAAAGTCGTAGGGGCGATGGGGACGGCTAAAAGGGAGATTAACTTGCCGAGATGGATGAGTACAGGCAGTTTAATCTATACATTGTTCCCTCGTACTGTGGAGCGTCTCGGCCGCAAAGCATTTTTTAAAAAATAGACAAGCATATAAAGAAGAGGAGTGCTCGCAGGTCCCCTCTTCTTTATATACTTGTAATAAACTCATATACTACATCCTCAATGATTTCGTATAATTCTCCATCGTGTTCAGCTTGGTGTTTTTGTATGCGCTGGATTAATTCTTTGTATAAAACCTCCGCTTCTTTTCCTTCTGATGCAAAGTTATACTGAGCCAGGCTTTGTCTAATCATTTTTTTCATCAATAATTGTTCCAAAACGTTCACCTCTTTTAGGGGAGAAAAAGAGCAGCCGATGAAGGCTGCCCAGCTTTCTTATTTATTTTCTTCATTCAATGCTTTTTCTGCACGTACACAGGATTCGAATTCTCCTCTGTGTGCGCCAGTGCAAAATGGCATGTTTTCTGATCTGCCGCAGCGGCAAAGAGAGAAGACTGGTTTTGTTTCAAATACGTTTCCATCCATATCAACCAGTTCGACATCTCCCGATACTTTAAAAGAACCATTATCCATTACTTTGATTTGTGCTTTTGACATTTTTCTATCCCCTCTCTTATCATTGACACAGTTCGATAGTATGAAAAAAACGGAAAAAAAGCAATATTCTTTTGGAAAGGAGATAAGAATGTGAAGATTTATATAAAAGAACAGGCGGCAAGTAGATTGGCTGGTAAACTAGGGGGAGGAAGGTTAAAACTACATTACGACACAGAAGGATGCGGCTGTGGAGTGAATGGCGTTCCAGTGTTATGGATAGTAAGTGAACCGGCAGACGGGGATGTAGAGATAGGGACAAACGCGATGCCCGTACTCGTTGAAAAATCGCACATTGTGTTTTATGCAGATGAACTGATAATTGATGTATCAGGAGCCCATCAATATCGACTCAGCAGTCCTCAGGAAATTTTAAACGGCTGGATGAATCTAGTGAGAAAAGAATAAAGGGAAAATTCCCCACTTTCAATTTTAGAAGCGGGGTTCTTTCTTTTCATGAAAATAATAAGTTTCCAAAAAATAGTCGATCGCTTGTTGATAGGCTTCTGGGTCTTCATTATAGGATTGGGCATGGGCGCCTTTCGGGGCAAGATAAAGATCCTTTTGTCCTTTTTTATGCTCGTACAATTCCTTTGTCATACTAGGAAGAATGTAGTCATCTTCTTCACTATGGATAAAAAGGACTGGTTTTTGAATATGTTTCACTGCCTCGAGCGGCGAAACGTGTGTAAGATGAAAGCGGCCGCGCAGAAACACTGCCCACTCCGCTAAATGGATCAGCAGGCGGGGGGCCGCTTTAATTTCACGTTTCATTTGATGAATCAATTGGGCGCGAAAGTCGGAAAATGGGCAGTCTGCAATATAAAAATCCGCTCGGTCTTCAACCAATCCCGCGTAGAGCAGTGTTGTCGCCGCTCCCATAGATTCTCCGTGAATCCCGAATGAAACATCCTGCCCTTCACGGCGGATGAGCTCATGGACGACTGCCTGCAAGTCCTCTTTTTCGTAATAACCGTAGCTCGTTGTGTTACCTCCTGATTCTCCGTGCCGGCGATGATCATAAATGATGCCATTAAACCCGCGTCTCAAAAATAAGTTCATGTATTTAACAGAATTGACTTTTGTTTCAGTTACACCATGACAGAAGATCATGTATGGACCGCCTGGATGTGGAGTGACAAACACTGCTTTCAGCTTATAGCCAAACGGGGAGTCAATCCACACTTCTTCTTTCGGAAGCTGTTCGTAATGTTTGAGATCGAGCCGGTTTGCTTCTACTTCGCGCCGATAAATGAGTGCTTCATTTTTTTTTCTCATATATAGAACACGACTAGATAAATAAAAGCCAGCCGCAGCCGTAAGCGCCGCAGCGGAACTGAGTGCTGAGATCCATTTTTTCACTAATTGTCACCTCGAGAATTTGTTATTTGTCAGTGTACCATTTCTCAAAAGAAAGATCATTTGAACAAATGGTCTGATCCCATGTAAAATAAAATGAAACTTCCATCAGTGGGGGATTTTCTTCATCGCCCACTGATAAAACAAAAAACTCAGTCGTTGCCACATCCTGTGTCCACGCCTGAGTAACCAACATCCTGTTGGCCTGAATGAATCGGGCGTTTACTGGCAGGGGATCCCCCTGCCTACGCTTCTTAGAAACAATCTGTAGCCTTGAGGTGAGGGGCTTACTGCCAGCTAATGCGGGGTAAAAGCAATCAAGTGAGGGGAAGGGAAGAAGCAATGAAGAAGAAAAAACAAGTGAAAGCCAATGAAGGACTAAAAAGCCAGCAAGAGCAGCTAACATTGAAAGATACGCTGAATGCAGGTATTCTTGAACAATTGAAAGAAAAACAAAAGAAATTAAAGGTGGAAGAAGAAGCGAAACAAGCCGCTGCTGAACAAAAAAAGCGGGAAGAGCGGCGCCGGCGCGAGAAAAATAAAAGCTTTGAAGAATTGTTAAATGAAAGCAATATGGATTGGGAAAAATACAAATAAAGAAGTAGAGCGGCCATTGATTGACCGCTTTCAGGCTGTTGATAAACGCTCGCTTTCTTTGCTGCCCGCCTGCGGTGCTCCTGACCCTTCGGGTCACTCCGCTCCTCATCAGGCTTCGCGCCTAGAAAGACAAACATTTTCAATCAGCCTGATCATGTCTAGAATAGACTTTGCCTACAGTTTGAAGCAGTCATTGATTGACTGCTTTTTATTTTATCTATGCTGTTCATATTGATTCGCTTTTGTCAGCTGTTGAATCAGCCCATATTCCTCTTCTGATAATATTGGTTCTTTCACTGCGCGGATATTTTCTTTCAGCTGGCTGACAGAGCTTGCTCCGGCTGCGACAGAGGCAACTGCTTCATGCTGAAGAGTATAGCGCAAAGCGAGTCCATTTAACGTGCGGCTGTTTGAAAGTTTGTTTTCGATTTCAGTTAGTAATTCGGTGAGTTCTGCCGCAGAATAATTTAGAAAGTCTTTTTCTTGAAATTGATTGAGTTTTTTTCGCCAATTGGTACTTAACAAACCTTTGGCCAGCGGACCGCGGGCGACAACGCTGATGCCTTGCTCGTGAAGAAGCGGCAGTACTTTTTCTTCGGGGCGGCGGTCAAGCGGACTGTACTGCAGCATAACGCTGTCGATGGCGGAACGATCAGCAAATGTACGAATGACGTTCGGCCGGATAGAAGAGAGGCCGTATGCACGAATGAGTCCTTCTTTTTTCAACTCTTCAAATGCCTCAATCGTTTCTTCGGTCGGGTCGTCTAAGGTCCCGCCGTGCAGTTGATACAGGTCAATATACTCCGTTTGCAGGCGCTGCAGGCTGTCTTTTACCGCCTCTTTTATGTACGCTTTTGACGGATCCCACGTCCAGCCATCTTTCCCTTGTTCCCATCGGTTTCCAACTTTTGTTGCAATGATCACCTGTTCACGTACGGGTTTTAAAAAAGTGCCGATAAGTGTTTCGTTGACGCCAAAATCGTATAAATCAGCCGTATCAAAGTAATTGATTCCTTCTTCAAGAGCGGTTTCTACAATGGACCTTGCTAAAGCTTCTTCTTTTCCGAGTGACATGCATCCGAGAGCCAGTTCGCTTACATATAAATTGGATGTTCCAAGACGCTGTTTTTTCATTTTATCTAACTCCCTTCTTTGGCCATCATAACGAAAGAAGGACGTGTTCGACAAATCATTTGTTCGTTTCTTTTCGGACCGCCGGCTATGATAAACTGAACAAGAGAAAATAGAAAGAAACGGAGTGATAAGCGTGAAGAAATTTGAAGAAAAGACGATTCATACCGAAAAAATATTTGAAGGAAAAGTCATCCAATTGCAAGTGGATGACGTGAAACTGCCGGATGGCAATGAGGCGAAAAGAGAAATCATTAAACATCCTGGTGCCGTAGCTGTCCTTGCTTTAACAAATGAAGGCAAGATTGTCCTCGTTGAACAGTACCGAAAAGCGCTTGAGCGTTCCATCATAGAGATCCCGGCTGGCAAGCTTGAAAAAGGAGAAGGGCCTGAAGCCACCGCCCGTCGTGAACTGGAAGAAGAAACGGGCTATGTTTGTCAAAATATGAAGCTGCTGCAATCTTTCTATACTTCACCGGGGTTTGCGGATGAACTCGTTTATTTATATATGGCAGAAGGGCTGGTAAAAAAAGAAGAGAGTCTTCCTCCAGACGAAGATGAATTCGTTGAATTGATGGAAGTGACACTTGAGGAAGCGGAAAAGCTAGTACAGGAACAAAAAATTTGGGATGCAAAAACAGCGTTTGCTATTCAATATTTACAGCTGCAAAAAGCATTGACGAAGTAAAAAAGCAATGAGATGGCGGACACGGAAGGACATTAAAAAATGCCCGTGCTCACTAAGCATAACTGCCCCCTTTTACACATAAATTGGATTAATGGCAAAAGGGGGAGCTTATATGCAGAAAAAGTTATCGTCGATTATGATTGGCCGGCACGTCCAAGCGAACGCTTCCATTTATTTATTTGTAAGCGTGCTGTTTTTCATGGGTGTTGTGTTTGGAGCGATTGTTGTAAATAGTTTATCGCTCGCTCAAAAAGAAGACTTAGCGTATTATTTGCAGCAATTTTTTGGACAAGTATCAACCGGACAGATTGCTAACTCAGAGGATTTATTTTGGCAGAGCTTGATGCATAATGTAAAGTATTTAGGTTGTATGTGGTTATTCGGCATTTCGATTATCGGCTTGCCGCTTATTTTCCTCTTTTTGTTCATGAAAGGGATTGTCATCGGCTTTTCCGTCGGTTTTCTCGTACAGCAAATGGAATGGCAAGGGTTTTTTTTAGCGGTGGCAACGATCCTTCCGCAAAATTTAATTATTATTCCTATTTTTATTTTCGTGGCTGCCGTATCTATCGCTTTTTCACTGCAGTTGATTAAAAAGATATTTATGAAGCAGACTAGTCAGTTTTATATATCTGCGTTTTTTTCAAGATATATCCTCTTTTTCTTATTAGCGGCTGTTATGGCGACAGCAGCAGCAGGAATCGAAGCGTATGTTTCTCCTGCTTTTATGAAATGGGTAATAAAGTAATAATTATAACATGATAATAATTATAATATATATATTGTAATTATTTTATTTTGCAACTTCCTCCCATTTTGATATAATGAAACTACATCGGCGAGGGAGGGACTTAAATATGGAAAGCCGGCTTGAACGTATTAAAAAGCAGTTGCATTCAGCGAGTTATAAATTGACGCCCCAGCGGGAAGCGACTGTACGGGTGTTACTTGAACATGAAGAAGATCACCTGAGTGCAGAAGATGTCTACCTCCTCGTTAAAGAAAAGTCACCCGAAATAGGGTTGGCTACCGTCTATCGAACGTTGGAATTGCTGAATGAGCTGAAAGTAGTTGATAAAATAAATTTTGGAGATGGTGTATCCCGCTACGATTTGCGCCAAGAAGGAGCGGCCCATTTTCATCATCATCTCGTCTGCATCGAATGTGGCTCTGTAGATGAAATTCAGGAAGATTTGCTGGAAGACGTGGAGAAGATTGTGGAACATGATTGGAAATTCTTGGTGAAAGATCACCGCTTGACGTTTCACGGTATTTGTTGGCGCTGCCGAGAAAAACTAGGAAAAGAAGAAAAAACACAAACATCGCTGGAAGAACAGCACGCTGAATAAACAGCCTTTCAGATTGTAGGCACCTTTAGGCTGATTGAAAACGTCTGTCTATTAAGATGCGAAGCCTGATGGGAATCATAAGTACCGCAGACGGGCGAGCAATGAAGAGAGCGAGCGTTTGTCAGCAGCCTGAAAGCCTTTCGCACACCGGAAGGCTTTTTATTTTAAGTAAAACCCCTTTGTTCTAATTGTTGGACCCTTGCTCATAAGCATGTATAAAAAGAAAATGGGCGGGTGGAAACCAATGAAGCGGGACTTAGCAAAAACCATTTGGGGGACATGCAAAGTATTTATCTTTTTTACGAGCTGCACGTTATTGTTTTACAGTGGATTTCTTTGGATTCAACATGAATACGAAAAACAGCACCGTTATACAGAGCCGGAAGGAGAAGCGATGAAAGTGATTTCGCCATTAGAGGAGAATACAGACCGCTGGCTTGAACGGCTGCTGCTTTTTTATTTGGATGGGGAGTAATATGAAATGAAAGATCGCCTGCAAGACTTTATTCACTATATGATCGTTGAAAAAGGATTAGCAAAAAACACAGTTGCAGCTTATGAACGTGATTTAAAGCATTACATATTATTTTTGGACAAGGTGGAGCAGCTCACTTCTTTAAATGACGTGATGCGTATGCATATCGTTCAATTTCTTGGCCATTTAAAAACAGAAGGAAAGTCAGCTAAAACGATTGCCCGTCATGTGGCCTCTATTCGTTCCTTTCATCAATTTCTTTTACGGGATAAAGCTGTGGAGCATGACCCGTCTGTTCATATTGAACCGCCAAAAATGGAGAAAACGCTGCCGAAAGTGCTTAACTTAACAGAAGTAGAAGCGCTGTTGGAGTCACCTGACATTTCCACCCCGCTTGGGATGCGCGATCAAGCGATGCTTGAACTTTTATACGCGACAGGCATGCGGGTAAGCGAATTGACTTCATTAAACTTGGATGACATTCATTTAATGATGGGCTTTGTGCGCTGTACAGGAAAAGGAAATAAAGAAAGAATTATTCCGATCGGAAAAACAGCTATACGTGTCATTGAAACATATTTACAAACAGGCCGCCCGAAACTACATTCTAAAAAGCATGCAGAGGAAGCCTTATTTTTAAACCATCATGGTAAACGTTTGTCAAGGCAAGGGTTTTGGAAGATTTTAAAGGCTCTGGCTAAGAAATCAAATATTCAAAAAGAATTAACCCCTCATACATTAAGGCATTCTTTTGCCACGCATTTATTGGAAAACGGAGCAGACCTGAGGGCGGTACAGGAAATGCTTGGACATGCTGATATTTCCACTACACAAATTTACACACATGTGACGAAAACAAGAATGAAGGATGTTTATACTCAGTTTCATCCAAGGGCTTAATGTTCACTTTCAAGCGGTTGACAAATAATTTTTGGATTATGCCTATATCAAAAGGGATAACATGGTGAATAGAAGAATCGTAAAAAAAGGGGGAATCAATATGACGACGCCTGCATATAAGCGGATTCATTTAATCGTTTTGGATTCCGTCGGCATCGGAGAAGCACCCGATGCTGCAAAGTTTAATGATATAGGAGCGGATACAATCGGTCATATTGCGGAGAAAATGAATGGGCTGCAGATGCCCCATATGGAAAAGCTTGGACTTGCCAATATCCGCGATATTCAAGGACTAAAAAAGATGGAAAAGCCTCTTGCTTATTATTCGAAGATGCAGGAAGCTTCCAGCGGAAAAGATACGATGACGGGTCATTGGGAACTAATGGGTCTCCGTATCGAAACGCCATTTCAAGTATTTCCTAATGGATTTCCGGCGGAATTGATTCATGAACTGGAAGAAAGAACGGGAAGAAAAGTGATTGGAAACAAGCCGGCAAGCGGCACCGCAATTTTAGATGAACTTGGCCTTGAGCATATGGACACAGGGGCGCTCATTGTCTATACATCGGCTGATTCTGTTTTGCAAATAGCGGCACATGAAGAGATTGTACCGCTGGATGAGCTTTATCGAATTTGTGAAACGGCTAGAGAGCTGACATTGGATGAGAAATATATGGTCGGCCGTGTGATTGCCAGGCCGTTTACAGGACAGCCAGGTGCGTTTGTCCGTACAGTCAATCGTCATGACTATGCATTGAAACCTTTTGAGCGTACGGTAATGAACGAGTTGAAGGACAGCGGCTATGATGTCATCGCTATCGGAAAGATCGCCGATATTTTTGATGGTGAGGGCGTGACAGAATCGATTCGTACAACATCTAATATGGATGGCATGGATCAATTTATCCGTGTGTTTGACAAACCATTCACGGGGCTCAGCTTTATTAATCTCGTTGATTTTGATGCTTTGTTTGGCCATCGCCGTGACCCAGAAGGATACGGCCGCGCACTTGAAGAATTCGATGCGCGTCTTCCGGAAGTGTTTGACCGTATGAAAGAGGACGACTTACTGATTATTACTGCAGATCACGGCAACGATCCGGTGCATCATGGAACAGATCACACGAGAGAATACGTGCCTCTGTTAGTCTATTCGAAGTCCATGGAGCAAGGGAGAGAGCTGCCGGACAGAAAAACATTTGCAGATGTCGGGGCAACCATTGCTGATAACTTTCAAGTAAATAGACCTGCTCACGGAGAAAGCTTCTTACACGATTTATCATGAGGAGAGAGAAATCATGAGAGAGAAAATTGAACAGGCAGCTGAGTTTTTAAAAAAAGAAAGCAATAAACAGCCGAAAATTGGATTAATCTTAGGGTCTGGTCTTGGGGTGCTCGCAGATGAAATCGAATACGCTGTTAAAATTGCCTATAGCAGCATACCCGACTTTCCTGTCTCCACAGTGGAGGGACATGCCGGACAGCTTGTATTTGGCACACTCTCAGGAAAAGAAGTTGTTGCTATGCAAGGGCGGTTTCATTATTATGAAGGCTATTCTTTTCAACAAGTCGCTTTTCCTGTGCGTGTGATGAAAGCGCTCGGGGTGGAAACAATCATTGTTACTAATGCGGCTGGCGGCATCAACGAATCGTTTCGTCCAGGAGATTTAATGATTATTACCGATCACATCAATAACATGGGCGGCAACCCGCTCATTGGACCGAATGACAATGAACTAGGTGTAAGATTTCCAGATATGTCTGAAGTTTACAGTAAAAAGCTGCAAAGTCTTGCGAGGGAAACAGCTGCAAAGGTGCATTTGTCTATTAAAGAAGGGGTATATGTCGGTAATACGGGTCCGGTCTATGAAACGCCCGCAGAAGTTCGGATGGCAAAAGTGCTCGGCGGTGATGCGGTCGGTATGTCGACTGTTCCGGAAGTGATTACTGCCCGCCATAGCGGCATGGAGGTACTTGGTATTTCCTGTATTTCTAATATGGCAGCCGGCATCCTTGATCAGCCGCTTACACACGATGAAGTGATTGAAACGACGGGAAGAGTTCGTGCTGACTTTCTTCTATACATTAAAGAAATTGTAAAATCGATGTAAGAGGTGATCCTATGAGAATGGTCGATCTGATTGAAAAGAAACGGGATGGAGAACCATTAACGACTGAAGAAATTCAATTTATCGTCGAGGGCTATACAGAAGACAGCATACCTGACTATCAAGTAAGTGCGCTGTTAATGGCGATTTACTTTCAAGGAATGACTGAAAAAGAACGGGCAGATTTAACGATGGCTATGGCTTCATCTGGCGATCAAATTGATCTTAGAGCAATCGGAGGCATAAAAGTAGATAAACACTCTACAGGAGGCGTAGGCGATACAACCACGTTAGTTCTCGGTCCTCTTGTCGCTGCAGCTGGTGTACCCGTTGCAAAAATGAGCGGACGGGGGCTTGGTCATACAGGCGGAACGGTGGATAAGCTTGAGGCGGTTGCTGGCTTTCATGCGGAAATTACAAATGAACAGTTTATTGCATTAGTGAACAAAAATAAACTAGCTGTAATTGGGCAAAGCGGTAATTTAACTCCGGCCGATAAAAAGCTTTATGCACTGCGCGATGTAACAGCTACAGTCAATAGCATTCCATTGATTGCAAGCTCTATCATGAGTAAGAAAATTGCTGCTGGAGCAGACGCGATCGTTCTTGATGTGAAAACTGGAGCAGGTGCTTTCATGAAAACTCTAGAGGATTCTAAGGAATTAGCACAGGCGATGGTGAATATCGGCAATAACATAGGGCGAAAAACGATGGCTGTTATTTCGGATATGAGCCAGCCGCTTGGATTTGCGATCGGCAATGCTCTTGAAGTGAAAGAAGCCATTGATACATTGAAAGGGGAAGGCCCAGAGGATTTAACTGAACTGTGTCTCGTGCTGGGCAGTCACATGGTCTATGCTGCGGGCCGGGCCGATTCGCTGGAAGCTGCCCGTCAAATGCTTATTACAATCATACATAATGGAGAAGCATTACAGAAATTTAAAGTTTTTATAGAAGCGCAGGGTGGGGACAGTTCGATCGTGGATCACCCGGATAAGCTGCCGCAGGCGAAGTACAAAATTGAACTGCCGGCAAAGGAAGATGGCTGGGTGGCAGAGATTGTTGCGGACCATGTTGGAACAGCTGCTATGTGGCTTGGAGCCGGCCGTACAACGAAGGATTCGGATATTGACCTTGCCGTCGGTATTCAGTTGAATAAAAAAATTGGCGAAAGCGTAAAATCTGGCGAATCTCTTGCTTCCATTTACAGCAACAGCGAGGAAAATGAGCAAGTCATAGAGCAATTATATAGGAGTATTCTTTTATCAAAGGAAAAAGTACAGCCGCCCGTGTTGATTCACGGAGAGATAACAGGTTGAAGAATGCCTGATTTGTGGAAGGATCATTCAAAAGAGAAGAGAACATCTGAAAGAAGAAAACTGCAGTGGTATAATGTATGTACATAAGAAAATCTTCCTTTTTGGTGTTGAAGTGTATGGTAACTTCATTATACCAAATGGGAAGGTTTTCTTATTTTTTGATAACATTCAAACGGTTATATTTCGCTGAGTTGATTGTAGTGGAAGGCGTGAACTCTTGCATGGAAAGCGCAGCGCCGGGAGCGAAAATCAATGGACAAGTTTAAAGAACCATACAAAAAAGAAGGTGCCTCTAAAAGTTATACTTTTGGAACACCTTCTTTTTTTGTATAAAAATAGCGTATGTGGAAAAAATGGATGTATATAACATGGAAAGTTTACCACTATATTGGAGGTCATTATATGAAGAAGCGAATGTTTCTGTCAATGATTGCCGTTTTGTTCATATTTTCTGTTATTTTGCCATCATCGATCGCTGATGCTGCAGAAGAAAAAATCAAAATGGCTGAACAGTCAAAATCAGCAATTTTAATCGAACGGGATACAGGGGCTATTTTATTTGAAAAAAACAGCCGTAAACCTCTTCCGCCAGCTTCGATGACAAAAATAATGACAATGCTGTTAATTATGGAAGCGATTGAGGATAAAAAGCTGACGTGGGATGAAAAGGTTCGTACGAGCGAATACGCGGCATCTATGGGTGGATCGCAAATTTTCTTAGAACCTGGTGAAGAGATGACTACACGTGAAATGATGCAGGGAATAGCGATCGGATCAGCTAATGATGCATCTGTCGCCATGGCTGAACGAGTAGCCGGCAGTGAAGAAATGTTCGTTAAGAAAATGAACGACAAGGCAAAAGAACTGGATTTAAAACAGACAAAATTTAAAAACTCCACAGGTCTTCCGGAGAAAGGACACTACAGCTCAGCTTATGATATGGCGGTTATGGCAAAGGAGTTATTAAAGTATAAAGAAATTACAAAATATACCGGCGCTTATGAAGAATATCTTCGGGGAGACAGCGAAAAAAAATTCTGGCTGGTTAATACGAATCGGCTCATTAAATTTTATCCTGGGGTAGATGGATTGAAAACAGGTTTCACCAATGAAGCAAAATATTGCTTGACCGCTACAGCATCAAAAGACAATATGCGAGTGATCGCTGTTATTTTTGGTGCACCGACACCGAAGGATCGAAATGCTCAAATTACTAAAATGCTTGACTATGGATTCCATCAATATGAAGTCAGCCCTCTTTATGTAAAAGGAGAAAAAATTAGCTCTTTGGAAGTAGCTAAAGGAGACAAGTCTGCTGTCTCATTAGAAACTGCTGACAAAGTTTCGATCTTAATGAAAAAAGGAGAAAAGAAAGGGGGATTTTCTAAGGAAATTAATGTAAGGAAGAATGTGCAGGCACCAGTGAAGCGGGGGGAACAACTCGGAGAATTAATGATTAAGCAAGATGGAAAAGTTGTATCTAAAACACCGCTTCTCGCAAAAGAAGATGTCAATCGGGCCAGCTGGTGGCAATTTTATAAAAAAGTGTTCCATTACTTTTCCAAAACAAATGCTTCGTAAGTGACGAAAGGGCACCTGTTTTAGCGAATTCATTCTAGTTTTGTCATGAGGAAGGATTGCGCAGAGAGACCGTCGAAATGTTCTCTTATCAAGGTGAAAAAAGGGGGGATTGTCAGTGAGCTTAACAGTAGAGCTTGAAGTGACAGATCAAGTGCTTTGTATGCGTCTGGCAGGTGAATTAGATCACCACACAGCCGAATCACTTCGTAATCAGGCGAGTGAAGCCATTGAAAAGGAAAATGTACGGCATATCGTATTAAATCTTGGGGATTTAACATTTATGGATAGTTCAGGTCTGGGTGTCATTTTAGGAAGGTATAAACATATTAAACAGAAAGATGGAGAAATGGTAGTCTGTTCGATATCTCCGGCTGTCCGAAGGCTGTTTGATATGTCGGGCCTCTTTAAAATTATTCGGATGGAAGCATCTGAACAAGAGGCATTGGAACGATTGGGGGCTGCCTGCTATGAGAAATGAAATGAATGTTCAATTTAGCGCGCTCAGTGAAAATGAATCGTTTGCCAGAATAACAGTAGCAGCATTTATCGCCCAGCTCGATCCTACAATGGATGAACTGACAGAAATTAAAACCGTTGTATCTGAAGCGGTTACGAATGCGATTATTCATGGATATGAAGGGAATCCAGCCGGGATCGTTTACATGTCTGTTATTCTTGAAGACGGAACGGTTGACCTCATTATTCGTGACGAAGGAATTGGAATGGAAAATGTGGAAGAGGCACGGGAGCCTTTATTTACGACAAAGCCTGAGCTTGAGCGTTCGGGGATGGGATTCACTATTATGGAAAACTTTATGGATGAAATTGAAGTCATTTCCCATAAAGGAACAGGCACGAGCATTCGATTAAAAAAGCAGCTTGCAAATAAAAAAGCCATGTGTAATTAAGGGGTCCTGCCATGGATGTCGAAATAAAAAAACAAAAGACTGAAATTCTATCGGACGCTCAGCTGAAACAATTAATTAAGGAAAGCCAGGAAGGAAGCCAGGAGGCAAGAGACACGATCGTGGAGCGGAATATGAGGCTCGTCTGGTCTGTCGTTCAGCGCTTTATTAACCGGGGATATGATCCGGATGATTTGTTTCAAATTGGCTGTATTGGTTTATTAAAGTCGGTTGATAAATTTAATTTAAGCTACGATGTGAAATTTTCGACATACGCTGTGCCAATGATTATTGGAGAAATTCAGCGTTTTATTAGAGATGACGGGACAGTGAAAGTGAGCCGGTCATTAAAAGAAATGAGTAATAAAATCCGCCGGGCCCGGGAAGAACTGCTGAAAATGCATAGCCGGACACCGACTATTCAGGAAATAGCAGACTATCTGGATATTTCTCCTGAAGAAGCGGTTATGGCCCAAGAAGCCGCACGGTCCCCATCGTCTATTCATGAGACCGTATATGAAAATGACGGCGATCCGATTACGTTGCTAGATCAAATGGCTGACAAAAACAGCGAGCATCCATTTGATCAGATTGTACTGAAAGAAGCGATTAGAGACTTGGAAGAGAGGGAGCGGCTGATTGTGTATTTACGCTACTACAAAGATCAGACTCAATCTGAAGTAGCTGCCCGGCTCGGAATATCACAAGTTCAAGTATCCAGGCTCGAAAAAAAGATCCTTTCCCAAATGAAAGAGAAGATGAATGTGACGTGAAACCAGGTTATAAAAGTCGATTTTATACAACCTCGAGTTGAAATGAAAGCTCAGCCGGTTAAGCAAATATTGCTTGCCGGTTTTTGTTTTGCCTTGAAAGGTGTGCATGATTCTCTTTCTTACGTTCATACTAACAACTAATCATTTATTTAACGGGGTGGGAGATTTATGGAAGCTTCGATATACATCCGGCTTCACCACCGTATCCGGCATCCATTAAATGCACAAGTGAAGCTGAGAGAGATTGCTGAAGTCATTGCACCGGAAAGTATGCTTCCTGATCTGTTATCTACGGATATTCATCAAGTGAAGCGAGAGGAAGGGCAGATCGTTATTATTGATGCGATGATGGTCGTTGAAAAACTGCATCGGTATTGGCCAGATACAGATATTCAATTTATCGGTCCGTCTCAAACGATTATCGATACGACACCACAGTCAAAAAACACATCGTTTCCGCTCTTTTTATTCGTTTGGTTTCTGTTGTTTATAGGAGCTGCACTAACTATTATGAACTTCCACGAAGATGTCAGTATGCTCGATGTACATATAAAACTATATGAAATCGTTACTGGCGAAAAAACAGATCATCCGCTGATCTTTCAAATTCCATACTCCATTGGACTTGGGGCAGGGATGGTATTGTTTTTTAATCATTTGTTTAAAAAACGCTTTAATGAAGAACCTAGTCCGCTTGAGGTGGAAATGTTTAATTACCAGCAAGACCTAGATCAGTATGTCATTTTTCATGAAAGAAAAGAAAGAAGACCGGACGATGGCGGCCGTTCATAACTTTTTGCTCATAATCATAGGCATCGCCGGCGGGGTGGCCGTAGGAGCAGGATATGTTGCTTTTATTACCGTTTTAGGCATTATTCCCCGGCTCATGCAGCTGACAAAAACGTGGAAGCAAATTAAAAGTTACGAATGGGCGATTATTGCTGGTGTAATGGCGGGTACACTCGTCAGCTTCTTGCCTCTTACGTTTCATTTGCCGTCGCTTTTACTCATTCCTATCGGCTTATTCAGTGGTATCTTTATCGGCTTACTAGCTGCTGCATTGACAGAAGTACTCAATGTCTTTCCCCTTTTAGCGAAAAGAATCGGTATTCATGAACGGGTGATTGCGCTTATGATGGCCATCGCACTCGGAAAAGTGGCTGGTTCACTATTTCACTGGCTTTACTTTATCTATCAATAAGGTTTTGTTAAACATGCCTGTTAACTTACGCTGCAGGCGCTCGCTTTCCGCGGACGGTCTGGGAGCCTCCTCGCCGCTATTGCGCTTGCCGGGTTTCCCCTGAACACGCTTTTCCTGAAGAAGTCTAGCGCTTTCCACTCCAATCAACAAAGGAGTAACATCAATAATAGTCATTAACATAGCCGTCAATAAAGAGTTTGAACAGACAGCAGGGAGGGTTCAACATGACAGATCTGGAAATAAAGATCCCGAAAGATCCGGAAAAAATGGATCAGCTTATGAAGGATAAAATCGGACTTGGAAAAAGCTTTGATGTGGGTGTCCGAGAATTTATCATACTCGGGAAAAAAGTTCATATTTATTATGTGAATGGCTTATGTGATTCACAGTTTATCATCGAAGTATTTGCCGTGTTGACACAGTTGAATGAGAAGGAAAGAAGAAGTCTGCATGTGGCACAAACGATTGAAAATCATTTAGCTCATCAATCAGTTGATCAAGTAGAAAAAATAAGTGATGTAATTGATCAAGTACTGTCGGGGTTAATTGCGATTGTCATTGAAAATGATGAAAGGGCACTGATCGTCGATGTCCGCAGTTATCCAGGACGTCAGCCTCAGGAGCCAGATACGGAAAAGGTAGTCCGCGGCTCCAGGGATGGTTATGTGGAAAATATTATTGTGAATACAGCACTGACGAGAAGGCGGATCAGAGACGGCCGGCTTTGCTTTGAAATGACAAAAGTAGGGAAGCGGTCCAAAACAGATATCGCGATCGCCTATATCGACGGCATTGCTGATCCAGATCTTGTCGAAATTATCAAGCAGGAACTAGATTCTATTGATATAGATGGTATTCCGATGGCAGATAAAACGATAGAAGAATTTATCGTTAAGCAGGGGTATAATCCTTATCCAATTGTCCGATACACAGAGCGGGCAGACATTGGCGCTGTTCATTTGCTAGAAGGGCATGTGCTGCTGTTCGTGGACACATCGCCGAGTGTTATAATCATGCCAGCTACTTTCTTTCACCATATGCAGCATGCGGAAGAGTACCGTCAATCTCCAGCAGTTGGTACATTTGTGCGCTGGATCCGTTTTATAGGAGTATGGGCTTCGTTATTTTTATTGCCATTTTGGCTGCTCGTTGCACTTGAACCATCATTGCTGCCAAAAGCGCTTGAATTTATCGGTCCGAATAAAACAACAAATATTCCGCTCGTCCTCCAAATATTTATTGCGGATATCGGTATTGAATTTTTAAGAATCGCAGCCATTCATACGCCTACACCATTATCAACAGCGATGGGATTGATTGCAGCGGTGCTTATTGGCCAAATTGCAATTGATGTCGGGCTGTTTGTTCCCGAAGTCATTTTATATGTGGCTATTGCAGGAATCGGAACTTTTGCCACGCCGAGTTATGAAGTCAGTATTGCCAATAAGCTGTTCCGCTTGTTTTTACTTGCTGCTGTTTCGTTATTTAAAGTGCCGGGCTTTATGATTGGAACTACTATAATCATTATTTTTCTTGCTCGGATGCGTGCTCTTAACACGCCTTATTTATGGCCGCTTTTACCTTTTGACCCGAAAGCTTTTGCTCAAGTATTTGTTAGGCGGACAGTGCCGGGGTCGAGACTTCGTCCAAGCATCGTTCACCCAGAAGATCCTTATAGACAGCCGTCAGGAAAATAACGGTGTTGAGGAGAAGGGCAATGTATGGTATATTACTTTTAATCTAAATTTTGTTTGCCGATAGACAGTCTGCTATAAGGCAGCTGTCTATTTCTTCTAAATGTATTGGGAGCCAATTAACAAATCTGGCAGGCAAAACTTCAAGAATTGAGGCGATAATATGCATACATATGGGACGGCCCGTATAAACAAAGAAGGACATTTGGAAATTGGAGGGATGGATGTCGTCAGTTTGGCTGAACATTACGGCACTCCTCTATACATTTATGATGTTGCGTTAATTAGGCAAAGAGCGCGGGCATTTAAACAAACGTTTGAACAGCTCGGTGTTACTGCTCAAGTCGCTTATGCAAGTAAAGCTTTTTCCGCTATCGGCATGGTTCAGCTTGCTAACCAAGAAGGTTTGTCTCTTGATGTTGTGTCTGCTGGCGAACTTTATACGGCGATGAAAGCAGGATTCCCTGCTGAGCGTATTCATTTCCATGGAAATAATAAAAGCCGTGAAGAGTTAATTATGGCTCTTGAACAGCAAATCGGCTGCGTCGTAGTAGATAACTTTTATGAACTGGAATTGTTAGAGGCTCTTTGCAATGATCGGGGAGAACAGATGAATATCCTGCTCCGTGTCACTCCGGGAATTGAGGCTCATACACATGACTATATTTTAACTGGACAGGAAGATTCTAAGTTCGGATTTGATTTAAATAATGGACAGGCAGAAGAAGCCTTGAAAAAAGCGCTGGAAATGAAAAGAGTGAAACTGCTTGGCCTTCATTGCCATATCGGTTCACAAATCTTTGAAACAACAGGTTTTACACTTGCTGCGGATAAGGTTATTCAAAAACTAGCGGACTGGAAAAATCGTTTCCAATTTGAAGCAAAGGTATTGAATTTAGGCGGAGGGTTCGGTATTCGCTACACAGAAGAAGACAAGCCGCTTGAACCTGCTAAATATGTAGAAGAAATTATTAAAGAAGTCCAGCTGAAAACAACGGAACTTAATCTTGCGATGCCTGAAATTTGGATTGAGCCGGGACGTTCACTTGTCGGTGATGCTGGAGTTACCTTATATAGCATCGGTTCGGAGAAAGATGTTCCTGAAGTGAGAAAGTATTTGGCGATTGACGGTGGAATGAATGATAACATTCGCCCTGCCCTATACAATGCGAAGTATGAAGCGGTACTTGCTAATCGGGTGAATGATCCAGTAGAAGAGACCGTGTCGATTGCAGGTAAATGCTGTGAATCTGGCGACATGCTTATTTGGGATTTGCCGCTGCCTAAAGCAAAGCCTGGAGACCTCCTTGCTGTTTTCTGTACGGGTGCTTACGGTTATTCCATGGCGAATAACTATAACCGGATTCCAAGACCTCCTGTTATATTTGTGGAAAATAATCAGGCGGAATTAGTAATCAGACGGGAAAGCTATGATGATTTGGTGAAGTTGGACTTGCCGCTGAATGTGACAGTGAAGCAATAGCTGACCATTGAATCAGAGGTGACATATGAAAAAGAATAACATTTGGCTATTTGTTTTATTGCTATTTTTTTCAATAGGCTGGGGATTATACTATGTATTTTTTATCGTGAAGTAATAGTAAAATAGCAGTTGAGAAACTTCCATTTCGTTGGTAAAATAGGAGCATGTAGACATAGGAGTAAAAAATTGCAACTGGCAATTGCGACTTAAATTGAAGAGGGATTTAGGATGCTGATTCGTTATAAAAAAACTTTTGAAAAAATAGCCATGGGCTTGCTGTCGTTTATGCCTGAAGAAAGAGATATTAAAAAGCTTCAGGAGACGATGAAGTTATATGAAACAGCAGATGAATGGCAGCTGTATTTATGGAAAGAAGAAGAAGACATTGTCGGTGCGATCGGAGCTAAGATGATAGCAGACGAAGTGGAAATTCAGCATATTTCCGTTAATCCATCCTATAGACAGGAAGGGATCGGCAAGAAAATGCTGAAAGCGTTAAAAGACACTCATTCAGATAAGCGTATCGTACCTAATCCAGCCACAGCTACTTTCTTCTATAAGTGCGAAGCAGAAGAAGACCCGGCATAAACGACCTGGGTCTTCTTCTATTGTTCGTTGTTTAAAAAAACATGGTCTTTAAGAGTCATAGTCAGAAGGAGCGCCTGTTGTTACGAGTAGTTCTCGGCCTCGGCGTTCTTTTAAAGATTGTTCACGGGCTGCAATAACATCAGAGCGGTCTCTTAACAGATGTTTATTATATAAATAATCGGGATTCTCGGTTTTTAGTTCAGAAGAAAAGGTTTGTTGAAAGTGGCGGTATTGGTGAATGACTTCTTCATCTGCAAAAGGAATGGCCATTGGAGTAAATGTTTTTCCTTCTTTGATTTCTTGGAGGCGGGAGGTAAGCTGATTAATAAACGCATCCTCGTCGATCCCGAGTTTTCTTAATTCCTCTTTTCGCTTCTGGAAAATGGTCAACGCTTTGACCGCTAGCTTTTGGGCACCGGCAAAGTTGCTGCGGCGATGGTGATAGAAAGAAACAGCCACTTGAATCAATCCGACCCAAATAGAGTCCCGTGCTCCATCCGTTTTTTCTTTCCAATATTCTTCTAACACTTCATGGCATTCAAAGTAATCATGATCTTCATGAAAATGGACCAAAAAACTCAAGTACGGCAATGGAAAAGAATACATGAAAATCCTCCTAAGTTGGTGTGCTTGCTTTATCCATCTTATCACGTTATCTCTGTTTCAATCAAATTAAAAAAAATGGCTGGACACAAGCGGGTATTCCTCTATACTAAAAAAGGAGATTAATTGTCTGAACTGAAAAGAATTGGTGATGAACGATGCAATATAATGTTAAAACAGAGGTATTTGAAGGGCCGCTTGATTTATTACTTCATTTAATTCAGCGGCTGGAGATCGATATATATGATATCCCGGTGGCGGAAATCACGGAACAATATTTGTTGTTTATCCACGCGATGAAAGAGCTGGAGCTTGATCTTGCCAGTGAATATTTAGTTATGGCTGCTACTCTTCTAGCCATTAAAAGTAAGACTCTTCTCCCTGTCCATGAAGAAGAAGCGGATGAAGCATGGGAAGAAGATCCGCGTGAAGAGCTAATCGAGCAGTTAGTAGAGTATAAAAAGTTTAAAGAAGCAGCAAAGAAGCTTCAAGATAGAGAACGTGAGCGCGGACAGTTTTTTACGAAAGCGCCGAGTGACTTAACCGCTTTTGATCATGGGGAAGCAGCAGTGTCTGAATTGAACGTGACAGTATATGATATGCTCGGAGCATTTCATAAGCTTCTCCGCCGAAAAAAATTAAAGCAGCCATATACGGCTGTAATAGCTAGACGAGACATTTCCATTGAAGGCCGGATGGATGAAATTTTATCACAGCTAAAACAGAGCCAGAAACGTTTGAGATTTGAAGAGTTGTTTGCTGCGGGTGATAGAGAATTGTTAGTCGTCAGCTTTTTAGCTATATTGGAATTAATAAAGAACAATCAAATAGTAGTAGAACAGCAGGACAATTTCTCAGAGCTGTACGTCCGGGCGAAAGGGGAAGCAGATCATGGCAATCATTAATTGGCTGGGCATCACGGAAAGCTTGCTTTTCGCGGCAGGTGACGGGGGCTTGACTTTAAAGCAGCTGGCAGAAGTACTTGAAGCAGAAGAGTTCGAAGCAGCAAGTATTATAGAAGAATTAAAAGAAAGATATGAAAAAGAAGATGAGCGCGGCATTGAATTAATAGAGCTAGCTGGGGCGTACCAGTTAGTGACAAAAAAAGAACATGCTCCTTATTTGAAAAAGCTTGTCGACAGCAGTCAGCCACAGACGTTATCACAGGCTGCGCTTGAAACGCTGGCGATCATTGCTTACAAGCAGCCGATCACTCGAGCGGAGATTGAAGAGGTGCGTGGAGTGAAAACAGAAAGCGCCCTCCACACACTTTCAGTAAGAGGGCTGATTAAAGAAACAGGGCGGAGCGAAGGACCCGGCCGGCCGATTTTATACGGTACAACGAAAGAATTTCTTGATTGTTTCGGTCTGAAGGACTTGGCAGAACTGCCGTCTCTTTCTGAAGAGCTGACTTCCGCTGATCCAGAGGAAGGCGACTTGTTTTTTGAACAATTTGAACAAATATTTAAAGATGAGTCTTAAAAAGCGGCAGATGCCGCTTTTTTTATTTTATCTCTCTTCATTCTAAATGAGTCCTGTTTGCATATATTTGTACAAATGAGCAAGGGAGAGAAGAGTGGATGAAAAAAAAGCTGCCAGTTGCTATCTTAGCCTTTCTGCTGTTTCTGACATCCGGAACTCCTGCAGCAGCAGACGGACCGAGTGCAGCGAGTGCTGTATTAATGGAACAGCAAAGCGGACGAGTACTCTATGCAAAAGAACCTCATGCTGTCATGCGCATTGCTAGCATTACGAAAATTATGACAGCTATTATAGCGATCGAATCGGACAAGCTGGATGAAGAAGTGACAGTGAGTGAGCGGGCGGTGTATACGGAAGGATCTTCCATTTATTTAAGGAAGGGCGAGAAAATTATTCTGAGAGATTTAGTGTACGGATTAATGCTCCGGTCAGGAAATGATGCAGCTGTATCGATCGCTGAGCATGTCGGAGGAAGTGTAGAAGGTTTCGTTTATTTAATGAATGAGAAAGCAAAAGAGATCGGGATGAAGAACACATATTTTGCGAACCCGCATGGCTTAGATGACAGTGAGAAGCATCGGTCTACTGCCTATGATATGGCGCTGCTGACGAGGTATGCGATGAAGAATGCCGAGTATCGTAAAATTTCTAGTACGAAAGTGTATAAATCACCTGATGAGGACGGGGAATGGGACAGGGTATGGCGTAATAAAAACCGCTTGTTGACTGAGAAATATGAGTACTGTACCGGTGGGAAAACGGGTTATACGAAAAAGGCCAGCCGGACACTCGTATCAACAGCAACAAAAGGAGAATTGGATTTAATCGCTGTGACACTCAATGCGCCCGATGATTGGAATGATCATATTTATTTGTACGAAAAGGGCTTTTCAGAATATAATTCGAAAATTGTTCTTCAAAAAGGAGAAGTAACAGCAGCCAGGCATCCCATTTACAAAGGGAAGGTGTATCTGAAACGGAACGTCGTTTACCCTTTAACAAAAAAGGAAGAAAAACACGTTTCGATTCGTTTTCGTTTACTAAAGCCGAAAAAACAATGGGAACCAGAGGATGTCCCGCCTGTTGTAGGACAAGCGGAAATCTATTTAAAAAAGAAGAAAGTACAATCGCTGCCTATTTATTATAAACATGAGGAAAAGGAAGGGAAAAAACGGGGAGAGTGGTGGCCTTGGTCATGAACGGCGGGATAAAGAATGGTTAACTTTATATGGGTAGGGCTGACGGTTATTGGTCTCGTTTTTGCTGCTATTAACGGAAAGATGGAAGAAGTAAACGAGGCCGTGTTTAAATCGGCCGGCGAAGCCGTAACGATCTGTATTGGGTTGATCAGTGTACTCGTTTTCTGGCTCGGTTTAATGAAAATTGCAGAGAGAGCGGGCTTGCTGCAGCAGCTTGCCCGCTTGTTCCAGCCATTTGTCAAAAGGTTATTCCCTGACATTCCGGACGGACATCCGGCGATGGGGTATATCCTATCCAATATGACAGCCAATTTTTTTGGGCTTGGCAATGCAGCTACGCCGCTTGGGATTAAAGCAATGGAAGAGTTAAAACGGCTAAATGGCGGGAAGGCAGAAGCGAGCCGGTCGATGATTACTTTTCTAGCGATCAATACGTCGAGTATTACTATTATTCCCACGACTGTACTTGCCATTCGCTTTTCTTATGACTCCGCCTCACCTGCGGAAATTGTTGCTCCGACCATTTTGGCGACCGCCTGTTCAACAATAGCAGCGATCGCGATTGATCGCTTCTTTTACATGAGAAGGAAAAAGAAGGGAGGGAAGTAAGTGGAATGGCTTTCTCTCTTGTCCATGTGGCTAATTCCAGTGATGATTGCATTCATCTTACTGTATGGGACATTTAAAAAAATACCAACATACGAGAGTTTTGTAGAAGGAGGAAAAGAAGGGATTCATATAGCTGTGTCCATTATTCCTTATTTAATTGGAATGATGGTGGCAATCGGAATTTTTCGGGCTTCAGGAGCACTAGATAGTTTAGTAGAGTGGATGAGTCCGCTTTTATTGTGGATCGGTTTGCCGCCAGAAGTGTTTCCGCTTGCCATTATCCGGCCGATTTCTGGAAATGCTGCGCTTGGAATGGTCAGTGATTTAATTGCTGTCCATGGCCCGGACTCCTTTATCGGCCGCCTTGCTTCCGTCATTCAAGGAAGTACAGATACAACATTTTATGTACTAACCGTTTATTTTGGGGCGGTCGGCATCAAGAAGATGGGTGACGCGCTAAAAGTGGGATTATGGGCCGATCTAGCAGGATTCATTGCTGCGCTTGCCATTGTTTCCTGGATGTTTTAACTTGACGAAACAACTAAAAAAACTGCCGTTAAAGGATGATCAATTTTGATATCTTTAGCGGCAGTTTTGCGTTGTATCGGAAAGAGAGCCCTCATTCTTTTCTTATTTGCATTGATATGTAATAATGCATAAAGACACATATTGAAAACTTTGAGGTGAAATGAATGGAACGGCTACAGAAAGTGATTGCCCAAGCCGGCATAGCTTCCAGAAGGAAAGCAGAACAGCTGATTGTGGAAGGCAAAGTGAAAGTGAATGGAAAAGTAGTGAAAGAACTTGGTACAAAAGTGGGAATGTCTGACCGGGTGGAAGTAGAGGGAATTCCGGTTGAACAGGAAAGAAAAGTGTATTATCTGTTTTACAAGCCGCGTGGGGTGATTTCGGCTGTATCGGACGATAAGAACCGCAAAGTTGTGATGGATTTCTTCCCGTTCGTGGAACAGCGGATCTTTCCGGTTGGACGATTGGACTATGATACGTCAGGTTTATTGCTTGTAACGAACGATGGGGAGTTTGCTAATTTGCTTACGCATCCGCGTTATCAAATAGACAAAACATATGTAGCCCGCTTGAACGGCATTCCGCAGCGGCACTTGCTCAAACGATTAGCGGAAGGCATTCAGCTGGAAGATGGTAAAACCGCTCCTGCTAAAGTAAAAGAGTTGTCTGCTGATAAAAGAAAGCAGCGGTCATTCATTGAGATCACTATCCATGAAGGAAGAAACCGTCAAGTCCGGCGCATGTTCGAAGCGATCGGTTTTGATGTGCAAAAATTGAAAAGAGAACGGTATGCTTTTTTGAATTTAAATGGACTAAATGCCGGTGAATTTCGCGAACTGACTGCTCATGAAGTGAAACAGCTCCGTACGCTGGCTGAAACAGGCTCCTTGCGCTAAGCGAAGAAATCGTCACACATCCTTCAAATCCCCTTCAGCCAACAAAAAGGGAAAATGGTATAATAGGGGTAGTTTTGAATCTTTTTGTCGAATGATTGCAAAATTCATGTTCGTTGAAGGATTAGCAGAAACGCATACGTCTATACTTCATAAGGAGGGCGCAGAAGCTTGAGCAAAAAGAAGAAACGGTTAATCGTTCGTTCAATTATTTTAGCAGTGTTAGCGGCGGCAGTCGGCTATACATTTTATTCGAACTTAACGAAAGAGGCGCGCGGCAACTTGCAAAAGGGAGACAAAGCGCCTGATTTTGTTTTAACAGATTTATCAGGAGAAACACGGCAGCTGTCGGATTATAAAGGAAAAGGAGTGTTTTTAAACTTTTGGGGCACTTGGTGTGAGCCTTGTAAAAAGGAAATGCCTCATATGGAAAAAATGTCAAAAGAGTTTAAAGACCAAGGGGTAGAAGTGCTGGCCGTCAATGTTGGAGATTCCGAATTGCAGACGAAGAAATTTGCTAAACATTATGGCCTGACTTTTCCGATTGCTATTGATTCGACAAAAGAAGTACAAGACGCCTATGGGATCAATCCGCTTCCGGCAACGTTTATGATCAGCCCCGAAGGAAAGGTTGAAGAAATTGTTGTTGGCGGGCTAGTGAAAGAAGAACAGGTTCGAGCTTTGTTTGAAAAAGTGAAACCTTAACTTAAGGAGTTTTAGTATGGCGAAAGTAAAATGTGAATGTGGCCACGTAAATCCGCATGGAACCATTTTATGTGAATCATGCGGCAGGGCGCTGACAGAAGAAGCGCGGAATGAAAAGCTACATGATATGCGTTATGAGGGCAGCGCCCGCCGGTCACAAACGTACAATAAATCAATGATCGATAAAGTGTGGAACTTTTTTTCTTCTGTTAAAGTCGGTATCTGGCTCATTGTGCTGACGCTAGTTGCCTCGTCTATTGGGACCATCTTTCCGCAAAAGTTTTTTATTCCGAGTAATGTGACGCCAGCCCAGTATTACGAAGACACATACGGTACAGCAGGCAAAATCTATTATACGCTCGGATTTCATGATCTATATAATTCTATTTGGTTTACTGCTTTAATCGCAGCAATCGGTGTATCACTTGTTATTTGCAGTCTGGACCGCGTGATCCCGTTGTATCGGGCTTTGAAAAATCAACGTGTCAACCGGCACACCACATTTATGAAAAAGCAGCGCTTGTTCGCTTGGAAGGAAGGCAGTCTTCAGCCCGCTGAACTGGATAAAATAAAAGAAAACTTGAAAAGCAAGCGTTACCATGTAAGGGAGGAAGAGGGCAGTCTTCTTGCTGAAAAAGGCCGCTTTTCCCGCTGGGGCCCTTATGTGAATCATATTGGACTGATTATTTTCTTAATTGGTGCGATGCTCAGATCCACAGAAGGAATGTACATAGATGAACTGTTATGGATTCGCGAGGGAGAAACGCTTGAAATCCCGGGGACAAAGGGAGAGTACTATTTAAAAAATGAAAAATTCACGATAGAAAATTATGATAAAGAAAAAGATCCTGAAGTATTTAAAGCAGCGCTTGAACGAACAGGAGGCGTGGTGAAAAACTATCAGACGGATGCTGTTCTTTATCGAAATGAAAATCGTGATCTTCCAGGAGCCAAACCGAAGCTTGTTAAGGTCAAGGAAGAAGAAATACGAGTAAATGAACCGATGAAATTTGATAAATTTGCTCTTTATCAAGACAGCTTTAGTAAAGATGAAATGAAGGCAATGGAACTTGCATTAACGAACAAAGCAACAGAAGAAGAAGCTGGCAGAGTGAAAATTGATCTCTTCAATCCGCAAGATACATATAATCTGGGCAATGGCTATAAAGTAGAATTGCTTGGCTATTATCCGGATTACGATGGAATAGGGGAGGATGGGGAACCCAAAACAAAATCACCGCTTCCTAACAACCCTGCATTCTTATTTAAAATGGTATCACCTCAGCATCCAGAAGGAGAAATCAGCTTTACTGCTATCCGTCAAACGTTAGAACCTGTAGGAACAACAGATTATAAAATGGAATTTAGAGGAATCGAAACACGCAATATTTCAGCTTTAACTGTGCGCAAAGATTTAACTTTATGGATACTCGGCATAGGCGGGGCAATTTTTATGATCGGTGTTGTTCAAGGTGCCTATTGGAATCATCGGCGCTTATGGATTCGCCAGCTGGAGGGGGAGATCTATGTTGCTGCCCACACGAATAAAAATTGGCATGGGCTGAAGCGGGAAATTAATTCCATAGCCGAAAACACAGCCATTCCAATTCCAGAAGATCAGCAAGCATAATGTTAAAAGGAGGAAACGTCCTATGTCCGATTTAGTCCAATGGAGCGGGAATTTATTATATACTTCATTTATCTTGTATTTAATTGCAACCTTTCTATTTGGCGGAGCAATCCGACCGAAGAAAGATGGAAAAAAGCAAGGCGAAAACCGCTGGGGGAAACTTGGCATTACAGTAACGATCATTGGATTTATCGCCCAGCTCGGCTATTTCTTTACACGCTGGGCCGCTGCAGGCCATGCACCTGTAAGTAATTTATTTGAATTTATTACGTTCTTTTCTATGATGCTAGTAGGCGCATTTATTATTATTTACTTTATGTACCGCCTTGCTGTTCTCGGTGTGTTTGCGCTGCCGGTTGCACTTGTGATTATTGCATATGCGAGTATGTTCCCGCGTGATATCAGCCCGCTTATCCCGGCATTGCAAAGCCAATGGCTTCATATTCATGTGACAACTGTTGCGGCGGGAGAAGGGATTCTTGCCATTAGTTTTATCGCGGGATTAATTTACTTAGTGAAAACCATTGATCATTCGAAACGAAGCAAACAAACGATCTGGCTGGAAGTCATTATGTATAGCCTTGTTGCCGTTGTCGGTTTTGTCGCTGTTACGACAACGTTCACACTATCCGGCTATGAGGCGAAATTTGAGTATATCAATAAAGAAGGCGTGTCAGCACAAGAAACATTCACCATCCCAGCGGTCGTTGGCCCGCATGAAGGACAGCTTCTGACAGAAGGCAAGTTCGAACCGCTTGCAGATCTTCCGGCATTTATCAATGCGAAAAAACTGAACACAACGCTTTGGTCACTAGCTGCGGGGGCTTTATTGTACGGATTAATCCGACTGCTCACGAGAAAGCGGATCGGGGCTCTTGTTCAGCCGCTCGTTAAAAATATTAATACTGATTTAATGGACGAGGTAAGCTATCGATCGATCTTAATTGGATTTCCGGTCTTTACACTGGGCGGATTGATCTTTGCCATGATTTGGGCACAGATCGCCTGGACAAGATTTTGGGGCTGGGATCCGAAAGAAGTATGGGCTCTTATCACATGGCTGTTCTATGCGGCCTTCTTACATCTGCGTTTATCTAAAGGCTGGCATGGAGAAAAGTCAGCTTGGCTCGCTGTGATAGGGTTTGTTATTATTATGTTTAACCTCGTTGCTGTCAATCTCGTTATTGCCGGCCTGCATTCATATGCTTAACTGTCTCCGCCTTGTGCGGAGGCTTTTTAATAAATTGAAAAAAATCTGTAGTTAGTTGATAATACATGATAGATAGATCAAGTTGTAGGCAGCGTCTATTTTCTACATTCCCAGGCTGATGAAAAGCAGTTGTCAATGGTTTGAGGAAGAGAATCGAATTTATTGCTTGAGTAGGGAGGAAGACATAGTGGAAAACGAAATGAAAATTTTAGTCGTAGATGATGAAGAAAGAATTCGCCGTTTGCTGCGCATGTATTTGGAAAGAGAAAATTATGAAGTAGATGAAGCAGAAGATGGTGAAACAGCGCTTCAACTCGCATTAAATGAGGAGTATGATTGTATTTTACTCGACATTATGATGCCTGGCAAAGATGGGATTGAAGTGTGCAAAGAGCTACGCGAGAAGAAAGCGACACCAGTCATTATGCTGACGGCAAAAGGAGAAGAAGCAAACCGGGTGCAAGGCTTCGAAGTGGGAACGGATGATTACATCGTGAAACCGTTTAGCCCGCGTGAAGTCGTTCTGCGGGTAAAAGCGCTTTTGAGAAGATCGTCTCCAACATCTTACTTGCAGACAGATACAAAATCAAAAGACTTAATTGTTTATCCTCATTTAACGATTGATAATGATGCCCATCGTGTAACCGCCGACGGAGAGGAGGTCAGCTTAACTCCTAAAGAGTACGAATTGTTGTATTTTCTCGCAAAGTCGCCGGATAAAGTATTTGACCGGGAGCATTTATTAAAGGAAGTATGGCACTATGAATTTTTTGGTGATTTAAGGACGGTCGATACACACGTAAAGCGTCTGCGTGAAAAATTAAATAAAGTATCAGAAAAAGCATCAAAAATGATTGTCACAGTATGGGGAGTAGGCTATAAGTTCGAGGTAGTGAATGAATGAAGCTGTGGAGAAGTGTAGTAGGAAAACTGTGGATGACGATCCTGCTGCTCGTTTCCTTCGTCCTTTTTTTTCTAACGATTTTGCTGTTGGAGTTCTTTGAGAATTATCATACAAGCGAAGTGGAAAAAGGTTTATCTGACACAGCGATGAAAATTTCTAAAGTGATTGCTGACCATGAAGATAAGCAAACGGGCATGGAAGTAGCATGGGAACTCGTGGATGAACCAGTTCACGTCATTATTGCCGAAGACAAAGAAACGTTTTATTATCCGCCTAATGAACCGACTGAAAATAGGCTGAAGCGCAATGAAATCGTTCAGCAGCCCGTCCTTGCCCGTGTGTTTACGGAGAAGAAAATGGTAAAGACTGAACTGATGGTAAATGAGAACGGTCAGGCGAACCGCCATGAAAATTCGATTGCCATTGCGGTTCCGCTGGAAATGGAAAAAGGAAAAGATGGTGCAGTGATTATTTATCAGTCCCTCGAGGTGATAAAAGAAACATCTCATCAGACGACGAGGCTCATCTTACTTGCTGCAGGGATTGCGATCTTTTTAACGACGATTTTCGCGTTCTTCCTGTCAACGAGAATCACTGCTCCATTGCGTAAGATGAGAGAAGCGGCCACTGAATTGACAAAGGGAAACTTCGATACGACTGTGCCTATTTTAACGACGGATGAAATTGGTGCACTTGCCACGTCATTTAACCAAATGGCAAAGCAGCTGAACCATAATATTCATGCACTCAATCAGGAGAAAGAGCAGCTGGCGAGTATTTTAAGCAGCATGGCTGACGGTGTGATCACTTTTAACCGGGATGGCACGATCCTAATCACCAATCCGCCTGCTGAACGCTTTTTGCAAAACTGGTATTACGAAGTCGGAAAAGAGCAGTCAAATGAGACGATGCCTTCACTTGTAGAAGAGCTTCTGAGAGAAGCTGTTCAAACAGAAACCGAAAAAGTTGGCGAATTTTCTGTTCAAGGACGTTCGTATGTAATTATTGTCAGTCCGCTGTATAATGCGAAAACGGTCCGCGGTGCAGTAGCTGTTGTCCGAGATATGACAGAAGAACGTCGGCTTGATAAACTGCGAAAAGATTTTGTCGCCAATGTCTCGCACGAACTGCGTACGCCGATCTCAATGCTTCAAGGCTATAGTGAAGCGATTATCGACGATATTGCTGCAACAGAAGACGAAAAAAGAGAAATGGCTAGAATTATTTACGATGAATCTTTACGGATTGGCCGGCTCGTCAATGAGCTTTTAGACCTCGCCCGAATGGAAGCTGGTCATATTTCATTAAACTTAGAAGAAGTAGACGTTCCTGCTTTTATTCAGCGGGTGACTGATAAATTTCAAGGAATAGCCAAAGAAAAACAAATTGACTTAACATGGCATATCCCGAATGAAAAGGTATTAACGAAACTAGATCCAGATCGTATCGAACAAGTGTTGACTAACTTGATTGACAACGCTTTGCGTCATACACCGGAGCATGGGTTTGTGAAGGTAAGTTATGAGTTGAAAGCAGATGGGCATCATGTGTCAGTGCAGGATTCGGGAGCAGGAATCAGTGAAGAAGATTTGCCGTTCGTATTTGAGCGCTTCTATAAAGGGGACAAAGCCCGGACGAGAGGGCGCTCTGGAACGGGGCTTGGACTTTCCATTGCTAAAAATATTATTTCTGCCCATAATGGCAGCATTAAGGTGCAAAGTAAACTAGGCCAAGGGACTATTTTTTCATTTCGGCTGCCTGAGCTGTAAGAGAATAAACGATTGATCCCACATGATCTGGCAGTAAGCTCCTGCCTTTAGACTGCGTGCTGTATAGGCGGAGGACAAAAAATTAGCATTGCGAATGAAAAAAAGAGTCATACTGGAAACGCTTCCTGGCATACAACTAGAAGGGCGGTAAAAAAAGCAAGTTGGAGGCGGTTCACCATGAAAGACTACATGAAGCGATTTATGATTGCGCTGCTTATGGCTATCTGTGTTAGCTTGCTGATGATTGGCGGGGGATTGGCACAATCAAAAAATGAGAAAAAGCAGTCCCATATGCCAGAAAGTCATCTTGAACAATTAGGAGAGAACTACATATGAGTCGGGCCGTGTGAACAGTAAAGCATGAGTTGTTCATTTAAAGCAAGGGGGCATCCTCTTGCTTTTTTTTATTGTCATTGGTATGATTTAGTTAATTCTAATGGTTGTTCATGCAGGAACATCAATAGAATAAAAAAATCACATATTCATCTTCGGGGCAGGGTGAAATTCCCGACCGGCGGTATGGAAGCAGCAACTTCTGAGCCCGCGAGCCGCAAGGCTGATTTGGTGAGACGCCAAAGCCGACAGTATAGTCTGGATGGGAGAAGGTGAAGGTCTGCCAACGTTCAAAATGTGCAGAGTTGAACGTTTATTTGAGTATGACTATTCTCCCTCAAGTTGCTTTTTGCTTGAGGGATTTGTTCTTTCTCAAGTGTATTGGCAGCCTTTCTTCTTATGAATGATGAATAGGAAGAAGGAGAGAATGATTGTGAGAAAAATGAATATTCGTACGTTGACGTCTGTGGGGTTATTAAGTACACTGTCTTATTTGTTAATGCTGCTGAACTTTCCGATCCCGCCATTTCCAAGCTTTTTAATGATTGACTTTAGCGAGATCCCTGCACTGATCGCAGCTATCGTTTTTGGGCCGTTGGCCGGTATTATGGTAGAATTAATTAAGAACGTTTTGGACTTTTTTATGACTGGAAGCCCAACTGGTGTTCCTATTGGTCATTTAGCTAACTTTACAGCAGGAATTACTTTTATTCTTCCAGTCTATTATGTATATAAGAAATTTGAATCGAAAAAAGGACTAACTGCTGCTTTAGCTGCAGGTACGGTACTTATGGCTGTGATGATGAGTGTGTTAAATTACTATATTATTTTACCTGCTTACACGCTATTTTTGAACGCGCCGGCAATGAGTGATCCTCAAATGAAGCAACTAGTTGTTTCAGCTATTTTGCCTTTTAATCTCGTGAAAGGGATTGCTATGACAGTCGTATTTCTTTTGATTTATTCTCGAATTCATGTATGGATGCGCAAACAGACAGCCATCCATAGTGCTTAATTTCTGTCCATTTATCTAAAAACAGCTCCAAACGCCATTCCCATAGCGTTTGGAGCTGTTTTTTTACTATAATTCTATATGATTGATGTAGTGATCCATGTATTAACAATATTGTTTTTAGTATCCAAAATATTGAATAAATTACTATTGTGAATAATCTATAGTAAAAAGGTACTTTTACTTTACTATGACAAAGGGTATAATTAGGCATGTTAATTGTTGACTATAGTGGCAAAAGTATGAATTGGAGGTCTTGTAAGTGGGTTTTTCAATAGCGAAAAAGTTGTATTCGAGTTTTATATCCATTTTACTCATTTTATTCATCATCGGAGCGGTAGGGTATTTCGCCGCTATGAGATTACATAATGAGTATACGTTTTTGCTCGATGACCGTGTAAAGAAAGTGGATATGATTAATGAACTCATTGCGATACAAAAAGATGTAACGATAAATTCACTCAGTTATTTTATTTTTAATGAGCAAAGCAATTTAGATAGAATAAAGGACGATCAAAGGCAGTTTATGGACGTGCATCATCGCCTAGAGCAAATGACGACGCAGCCGCAAAATAAACAACTGTTAAGAGAAATAGAAGAAGCAAGTGGCCGTTATCATGTTCTCGTTCCGAAGATTTTTGAAAGCAAAGCTCAAGGCCTTGACTGGTCTGGCTATGCGAGCGAGGCGAACGAACAAGAAGAAATCATGAAAGTAAAGGCGGAAGAACTGAAACAAGTACAAGTGGCTCAGCTGAACAAAACACGTGCAACGTTAAACAATCTAGTCGTATCTACGAGAATGTTTCTTATTGCTTTAGGTGCAGCCGCTGTTATTGTAGGCGGAGTGATTGCTTATGTGATTGGCCGATCGATCACGGTGCGGGTAAATAAGACGACAGCTGCTTTAAAAGAAGTCGCCGCTGGCAATTTACAAGTAGAGAAACTTCAGGTAGGAAGCAGCGATGAGATTGGAGAGATGGGAATCTCTTTTAACCAAATGCTGGATGATCTGCGGAGCATACTGTCTAAAGTAAATGAATCGGCTTTGCAGTTGTCAGCCCAATCTCAGCAATTGTCAGCCAGTGCTGAGCAAAGTACAGCTTCTTCACAAATGGTGGCGGGCGCAGCTGAAGAAAATATGAACGGAAGCAGCATGCAGCTCGAACTTGTTAATGAGTCTGTTGCATCTATGGAAGAGATGGCCGCTGGAATTGGACAAATTGCCAAAAGCAATGAAGAGATGCTTCATTCGGCAGAAGAAGTAGAGTCTCTTGTTGTAAAAGGAGCTCAGTCTATTAACAGCGTATCAAGCCAAATTAACGAGATTCATTTGTCCATTAAAGAAGCAGAAGAATATATGGGAATTCTCGAACAGCATGCAACTCAAATCCAAAGAGTAACCGGTTTAATTACGGATATTTCAGAACAAACGAATTTATTAGCTTTGAATGCTGCGATTGAGGCAGCACGAGCAGGGGAGCACGGGAAAGGGTTCGCAGTAGTAGCAGAAGAAGTGCGGAAGCTGGCTGAACAATCGAAAAGTTCTGCTGCTGAGATAGAGGAAATGGTGAAAAACATTCAAACAGATACGAATATGGCAGCGTCTTCTATTCAAACGGGGAGCAGTAAAGTGGAACAAGGGCTTTCTGCTTCGCAAACATCACTAGAAGTCTTTGAGACGATTAAGACGTCTGTTACGGATGTAGGAAGCAAGGTGGAAACGGTTTCTGCGGCTATTGAGGAATTACAGGCAATGACAGAGAATGTTTCACAAAGTGCAGCAGAGGTAAAACGCATCGCCGAAAAAACGGCTGCAACTGCACACGACTCAAGTGCAGCAACAGAAGAACAGCTGGCGGCCATTGAACAAATATCAGCAAGTACGCAATCTTTAGCTTCACTGGCTGTTGAATTGCAATCAGAAGCAAATAAATTCAGGATTTAACCGTAAGCAGCAAAAGAAGATGCCCTAAGGGGCATCTTCTTTTGCGTAGTTCTTTGCACTTGTCCGTTGATGTCCCTTCTAGGCGCTTCGCTTTCTCCGCAGGAGTTGCTCCTTTCATTGCAATCAACTCAGTGAAAAATAAACGTTTGAGCTTTGTCAAAAAAATCTAAAAAAAGCTGACCCTAAAAAGTCGTGTTTAACGACCTTCTGGGGCAGCTTCTTTGTGTATTTCGATTTACTCATGTTTGGAAGGATCACCGTCAAATGGTTCGTCTGCCACTTTAATAGAGTCAGTTGGGCAGCCTTCAGATGCATCTTCCATGTCTTCCTCTAGCATTTCTGGTACAGATGCAGTTCCTTGGTTGTCATCTAAAATAACGAACGCAAGTCCTTCATCATCATAGTCGTAAATATCTGGGGCAGCTGCTCCGCAGGCACCGCAGGCGATACATGTATCCTGATCAACAATTGTGTATTTTGGCATATTGTGTAACCTCCTAAATATCTCTTCAAGCATGTATAGGAATTGTCCATTTATTCTTGCTTGAAAACCTCTACATCTCATTGTATATCCGATTAGTTTTCTTTTCAATCCTAAATTCTAATAAAAAAATGATAAGGCTTTCATTAGTAATTTATCCATATGCGAGGAATTTTGACATATTTCGTGGTAAACTAAATGAAAGTACAAAAAGGAGACGAATGATGTCTTTTTTACAGGCAGTCTTACTAATGATGATTGATCAAATAAATGAACAAAGGACGATCGCGTCTATTTTTCATTTATTAAAAGGAAAAAAATCTTCACAAACGATACAAGATGCCAAGTTGTATCATTTAGACAAATGGTTTCAAACAGCTCCTTTTTTAGAGAGAAAAGATTTTGATCAAATGATTCATGAGCTAGCTGCTCAACAGCTCATTGAAATAGATGAAATGCTTCATGCAAAAGTAACTGCTTCTGGAAAAGATATATTGGAAACCATTGCTGCAGATTTCCCGCCTCTCCAATATTTACACGGCTGGAAATTGCAAGACTGCGCTAATATGTTTTGGAAAAGGCTCTCTTTAACTGTTCAAGTAGCTTCCCATTTCATTTATCAAGATTCCGCTTATCTTCCAGTGACGAGAGATGAGCAGGCCCAGCGGTGGCTGAAATCCTTTGTAGCGGGCAGGCGTTTGCCTAAAGAACAATTAGCAGCACGTCTGCACCGAGAATTATTTGCCCTTTTGAGTGAACAGACAGCTGAGGATCCGCTGATTCTTGTGCTTCGGCTCTCTGGAAAAAAGAGAACGGGCAAAACAACAGCCCAAGCGAGTATGCTGCTTCACATGGAAAGTACGGAATATTGGTATCGCTTTTTACATGTACTTCACGCCGCGGTCCAGCACATTATTCAGCATGCCGCAGATTTCCCGCTGTTATTCGCGATGATTGAAGACATATATGAGCCCGTTGTTTTAACGCAGTCAACAAAAAAAACAGCGGAGATGCTGGGCAGAGGTTTTACCATTGAAGCCATCACAGCGAATCGGCGGTTAAAACGAAGTACAGTGGAAGATCATATTGTAGAATTAGCTTTTCACTATCCGAATTTCTCCATCCGTCCTTTTGTCAGTAAGGAGATGGAGGAGAAGGTACTGCAGGCAGCTGCGGTGCTTTCCAATAAAAAGATTAAACCAATTAAAGATCAGCTGCCGGACGTTTCATATTTTCAAATTAGGCTCGTATTAGCCAAATATAGCAGGTGAAGGAAAATGAATGTGGACCAAGTTTTATTCGAACGATTTGGCTACTCCGCTTTCAGGACCGGCCAAAGAGAAACGATTGAATCATTACTTTCAGGCCAGCACACATTGGCTATGCTTCCAACGGGAACGGGGAAATCATTGTGCTATCAGCTGCCTGCCTATTTACTGCGGGGAACCGTGCTCATTGTTTCTCCGCTTTTGTCTCTTATGCAGGATCAAACGGAACAGCTGAAAATGAGAGGGGAAAAAAGTACAGCAGCCTTAAATTCTTTTTTATCTTTTCAAGAAAAACAACAAGTTCTCCGCCATCTTTCAAGATATCGTTTTCTTTTTTTATCACCTGAAATGTTAATGAGCGAAACGGTTATTAGAGCGTTAAGAAAAATTCGCATTTCTCTTTTTGTCGTTGATGAAGCGCATTGTATTTCTCAATGGGGACATGACTTTCGTCCGGACTACCGTCTTTTAGGAGAAGCAAGAGAAAAGCTTGGGTGCCCGCTGACCCTTGCATTAACAGCGACGGCTACAGCGGAAGTAAGGCGTGATATTATTCATCATTTGAAAATTGAGCAGGTGAAGGAATGGGTTTTCTCGGTTGATCGTCCTAATATTGCGATGACAGTAGAACACCTTTCGTCGCGGGGGGATAAGCAGAGCAGACTTTTAGAATTAGTGAGGCAGCTTGAAAATCCAGGAATTGTATATTTTTCAAGCAAACGCGGCGCAGAGGAGGGCGCAGAATGGCTGCGGCAAAATGGAGCAGGGAAAATAGCATTTTACCACGGCGGAATGGAGCAAGAAGACCGGATTTTAATTCAGCAGCAATTTTTGCATGATGAGCTGAATGTAATTTGTGCAACAAGTGCTTTCGGGATGGGTGTGAATAAAAACAATATTCGGTTCGTGATCCATTACCATCTGCCACCTCAGCTCGAGTCTTATTTGCAGGAAATCGGCCGGTCTGGGCGGGATGGAGAGAAGGCGCTCGCTGTTTTGTTATATGCGCCGGGAGATGAAGAATTTCATTCCATGATCGCCCAAGGGGAATTTCCTTCTGGCAGTCAAGTGATGAGCTATTTATCAGCAGCTGGCGGACAGACGGAAGAGGAACGGGCTGCTGCTTGTCAGCTTACTGATGTCCAGCTTCGTTTTCTTCGTCATTATGCTGATGAAGCGACAAGAATAGGCAGGGGAAGTCCGATTGACTATGTCATAAGCAAACGGCAGGAACGACTTGGACAAAAACAAGACAAGCGACAGATAATGCTGCAGTGGGTGGGGACGAAAGAGTGCCGGAGGAAAAAGATCCTTCACTATTTTGCCGAACAAATGAAAGAAAAGCCGGATCCTTGCTGTGATCTATGCGGCATAGATTTACAGCAGTACAACCGTCTATTTTCACAAGAGAAAAAAGATGAAAAGTTAGCCTGGCAGGCCATTTTGCGTTCATTGCTGCAGGTTGAAGGATGATGAGAAAAAATAAACAAGCCGATCTTATCAGGCATATGACTGATAAGGAGGTATTAAATGCCCTTTATTTGACACAGGCTCTTTTATTGTTGTTTTCGTTTATTATAGGTTTCTTTTTATTCAAAGATGCAGCAAGTTTTTTCCGTTTATTTAAATGGTCTTTTCTTGATATCGCGGTTATAGGCGGAGGCGCTGGAGCGGCTGTAGTTGCAATAGACCTGTATTTGATGAAAATCCTTCCTGAAAAGTATTATGACGATGGCGGTATTAATGAAAGGCTGTTTACAGGCCGCTCCACTGCCGGGATTTTTGGGATTGCCTGTTTCGTGGCAATAGCTGAAGAAATTTTTTTCAGAGGAATGATTCAAACGATGTTTGGGTTTATTCCAGCAAGCATTTTCTTTGCGTTGATTCATATAAGATATTTATCACAGTGGTATTTAACACTTAACGTGATTCTTTTAAGTTTTGGAATTGGCTGGTTATTTGAATGGACAGGTAATTTGGCGGCTGTTATTATGATGCACTTTACGATCGATTTCTTGCTGGGTCTAGCTATTCGCAGTAAATATAATTAAGAATGAATAAAGAAGGGATAAATGATGACGATAGATCCTTATCGTGAATTAGCGAAAAAAACGCGTGTAGAGATTCAAAAAGTTAAACCTGAACGGGAAGAACAGCCTATTCAAGGCTCCTCGCGGATGGAAAGAAAAGAACAAAACAAGCAAAGAAACTATCCTTTATTAAAAGCACTGCTTGTCTTTTTTCTGACATTGCCTGTGGTTACCTTGTTTTGGTATACGTATACGAAAGAGCATTCCCGCTCTTCAACGACTGTCGTGACCGAACATTCGGAGGCTGTCATACCGGCTTATGCAGAAGCTGGAAAAGAAGAAAACCAGCCTGAACAAAAGGATGAAGAGAATGCGAGTGAGGGAGATCAAGAGAAAGAAGAAATAACAGAAGAACGGACTGAACCTGTTCAGGAGCCAGCTGCCGACGTGAGGGAAGAGCCTCAAGAAGTCAGCAAACAACAGACAGAGGGACAAACGAAGCTGGCAGCGGTGCCCCTGAAAGCAAAGGAAGACGCTGTACAGGAAATGACAAAAAGTGAGAACGAGCCAGCTGAGAAAGAAGAAAAAGAGCTGAAACCGAGTGATGAAAAGCCGGTCGAAGGAAAAGTAGTTTATCATACAGTGAAACCTCAGGAGACCGTTTTTCGGATATCTATGATGTATTACAAATCACAGGCTGGTATTGAAGAAATCAGACGAGCGAACCATTTGAATGGCAATGACATTCGGGTGGGACAAGTATTAAAAATCCCTCTCCCTTGAAACTTCTGGGAAGAGGGGTTTTTGATCCCTAATCAATAAAAAGGAAGCACTTGCATGCTGCATTTCGGCCGATGTCAAGCGGCTGGAAAACTAGAAAATTTTCTTGCGGTCTCTTTCTTCTTTTAGCATCTCCACAGCTTCCCTGAAACGCTGGGAATGAATAATTTCACGTTCCCGTAAATAACGAAGACTGTCATTTATGTCGGGATCATCACTTAAATCAATTAGCCATTGATACGTAGCCCGTGCTTTTTCTTCTGCTGCGATGTCCTCATAAAGGTCAGCGATCGGATCGCCTTTTGCTTGAATGTAAGTCGCTGTCCAAGGTGAACCGGCCGCGTTATGATAAAAGAGGGCCCGGTCGTGGTTAGCATAGTGAGAACCGAGGCCCGCTGCTTTCAGTTGATCAGGTGTCGCATCTTTTGTCAGCTTATATACCATTGTAGCGATCATTTCAAGGTGAGCGAACTCTTCTGTTCCGATATCCGTCAGTAAGCCGACTACTTTGTCTGGGATGCTATAACGCTGGTTTAAATAGCGCAAAGCAGCAGCCAGTTCACCGTCAGCCCCGCCATATTGTTCAATTAAGTATTTGGCAAGCATCGGATTGCATTTACTTACCTTCACCGGATATTGCAGCTTCTTTTCATATATCCACATAGTAATCTCCTTTCTGAGGACATCTTTTTGGCTATACTTGCCAAGGCCACGGAGCTTCCTTGTAATCAAACGGACAACGGGCATAGCTGTACCCGAAGCTCGTTAAAGCTCCGTACTTTTGTTCAAACACTTTTTTTAAATTTTTACTGAGCTTCACGTACTCGTTGTACTGTTTAACAGCCTCAAGATCACCAGGGTGTGTATGGAGGTAAAGTGCTAATTCAACGATGACGAAATCGGCGGCTTGAATTTCTTCGAGTTCGCGGTAATACTCTGGGGGAAGCGGCTTCATTCTCTGACCCCCTTCTGCATTTCTTTCAGTGAAAAATAAGGATCAAAAAAACATTTCCATAGCGTCCCATGTTTCAATGCTGCCGGTGCAGGAAACTGTTCAAGGCCCGGCGGTTGAAAGCCAACAAATAGATTCGGCGGAGTAGAATATCTTTTTACTGTTATTGGCGGGCAGGGGTCCATTGGACTGACGTAGGGGCGGTATGTTCTATACCATGTGTGCATGTTCATTCCCTTCCTCCTTCTTTGGTGCTTCAATACCCTATTGTATGGGGGATGGTATGAGATTATTTCTTTTTTTTACTGAATCTGTTATTCTGATTATTATTTTGTATTATTACTATTTAAGGAACGAAGGGAAGATTAATGTTGTATTTAATGATCGCTTTCCTCTTCTTGGCCGGGGTGCTTTTTTTTATGTGGAGGGAAGCGCAGCGTAATGAAGTGAAAATGGATGTGCTGACGTTTCAAAATTATCCGAGTTCAAAGCCGCTTACTCTTTTTTTTATTTCTGATATTCATCGGCGTTCTATTCATCCGTCTATTATAAAAAAGATTCAAGGGAAAGCTGATTTAGTGGTGATTGGCGGTGACTTAGCGGAGAAGGGTGTTCCGTTAACTAGGGTAGCTGGTAATTTACAGTTGTTAACACAAGTGGCCCCTGTTTTTTTTATATGGGGAAATAATGATTATGAACTTTTAGCTGAAGAATTGGATCGGTTGTTTCAGTGTTACGGCATCCGCGTGCTGAGGAATGAATCGATTTGTCTGCCGCTCGCTTGTGGTTCTTCTATTTATTTGCTGGGTGTGGATGATTTTAGTAAAGGCAACAGCCGAAAATCTCCTGCCTTTGCGGGAGTGCCAAATGAATCGTTTAAAGTGCTGGTCAGTCACAATCCAATTTTTCAAAAAAAGCTGACGGCAGCTGATGGTGTCTCGTTGTTCTTGAGCGGGCATACGCATGGGGGGCAAATTCGCTTTTTTGGCATCGGTCCTTATAAAAAAGGGGGATGGGAACAAAAAGGAGAGATGACGGTTCTCGTTTCAAATGGCTACGGAACGAGTGGTGTCCCATTTCGTCTCGGTGCAAAAGCGGAGACGCATTTAATTACCATCAAGAAAGAATAACAGGGCGTTTTCATTTAAAATGAGATAACAACTCACCATCTGCGTTTTGATTCATAGTATGTGATAAAGAGGTCCTTAAGCAGGGGGCAGCAAACTATGAGGATAGAACGTTTATCAGATAATAAGGTGATGCTTTCCATTACTTACGAAGAGTTAAGAAAAAAAGGATGTACGAAGAAGCATATTCTGGAGGACTCGTACATTTGGCACGAAATCTTTGATGAGATGCTAGATGCGATTGAAGAGCAGCTGGATATTGACACTGAGGGAATGATTGCCATTGAAGTACATTCTATGTCAGGGGATGAACTAGTTCTCATTTTGACGATTGACCATTTTGAGTTTTTAGATACAGTAGATGAAGTGCCGGCGGAGGAAGATGGAGAATACGGATGCGATCTGACATTTAAATTTACAGATATTGAAGACATTATCGGATTGGTTCATGATGAAAAAAAAGTAAGGGATATCGAGAGCTCGCTTTTCTATTTTAAAGATGCTTACTATCTCTGTTTGTCATTCGATTTTGATAGTCAGTATGACGCTCTTGAAGCTGTCTTGTTAGAGTACGGAGTGTTATCAAGTTTGCCCGAAGAGATGTTAAAGGAGTACGCTCTTCTTGTTATTCCATTGGAGGCCACGAAGAAAGTTTATGAATACTTTGTTAAAAAAGCATAACTCCATCAAGATATATCCGTTGAAAGTCAACACAATTTCTCCTATCATCAAAGTATGATAGGAAATTTTTTTGTACGGATAACAAGGAGTGGGGAATTATGCGTAAGGAAGACTGTATTATTGTCGGAGGCGGACCATGCGGCTTGTCTGCAGCTATTGCATTGAAGGAAATTGGTAAAGATCCACTTGTCATCGAAAAAGGAAACATTGTGAATTCCATTTACAATTACCCAACACACCAGACATTTTTCAGCTCTAGTGAAAAGCTGGCCATCGGTGATGTGCCTTTTATTATTGAAGGACGCAAACCAAAGCGTAATCAAGCATTAACGTATTATCGAGAAGTGGTGAAAATGAAGGATCTTCGTATTCAGCGCTTTGAAACAGTCAAGAAAGTAGAAAAACAGCCCAATGGCTTGTTTCATGTTTATTCATCTACCGATGTGTATGAGGCGAAATATGTCATTATTGCGACTGGTTACTATGATCATCCAAATTATATGAATATTCCTGGAGAAGAATTAGATAAAGTATGTCATTATTTTAAAGAAGCTCATCCTTATTTTGATACGGATGTCGCTGTCATCGGCGGTAAGAATTCATCAGTCGACGCAGCGCTTGAACTTCATAAAGCAGGGGCGAGAGTAACGGTTCTCTATCGCGGCGGCGAGTATTCAAAAAGCATTAAGCCATGGATTTTGCCAGAGTTTGAAGCACTCGTTCGAAATGATGAAATTAAAATGGAATTTCATGCTGAGATAGTGAAAGTGACGGAGGATGCTGTGATTTATACTCAAAATGGCGAAGAAAAACAGCTGGAAAATGATTTTGTGTTTGCTATGACCGGGTACCATCCAGACCACAGTTTTTTAAAAGAAATGGGTGTAGAGATCGATGGGGAAACAGGCCGTCCAATGTACGATGAGAGGACGAAGGAAACAAATGTAGAAGGGATCTTTATCGCTGGAGTAATCGCTGCAGGCAACAATGCCAATGAAATTTTTATCGAAAACGGGCGTTTTCACGGCGGTGAAATTGCAGCAGCGATTGCCCAACGGGAAATGATATAGTGAAAAAGGGGCTGACACAATCAGCTCCTTTTTATTGTTCAAACACTTTTTTTATCTGTTCTGGTGCGAAGTTCGAGGCTAGTGCCATCAGCAGCTTTATTCTCGCTTTTTGTCCATTGAGCCCATTTGAAAAAATAACACCAAGCTCTTTTAAATGTTTGCCGCCTCCTTCATATCCATAAACGTCCTGAACGATGCCGTTAAAACATCTGGATACGAGTACGATGGGAATGTTTTGATGAATAAGTTCTTTGATTGCCGGCACAACAGCAGGAGGTAAATTGCCTTGGCCGAGCGCCTCAATGACGACCCCGTCGTAAGGGAGGTCTTTTAATAAAAGGAGCAAATGCGAATCCATGCCGGCATAAGCTTTGATCAAAGCAACGCGCTTATTCACGGAAGTGACAGGTATTTTTTGCCGGCGGATCGGCTGTTGATGGAAGTGTACGTTTCTTTTCGTAACAATCCCGATTGGTCCGTATTGCGGACTTTGAAAGGTTGAGAGGCTGCTCGTATGCGTTTTTGTGACATTGTCAGCAGCGTGGATTTCATCGTTTAGAACAACTAATACCCCTTTTCCTCTCGCTTCACTGCAGCCGGCTGTGCGGACAGCTGACATTAAATTAGATAATCCGTCTGTCCCAATTTGATCACTTGAACGCATCGCGCCAGTGACGATGACTGGGGTTTCGGTTTCTAGTGCCATATCAAGGAAATAAGCCGTTTCCTCCAGTGTGTCTGTCCCATGTGTAATAACAACCCCGTCAAAGTGCTGCTTTTGAAGTGTCTGATCGATCAAGATTTTCAGCTCAAGCATTTCTTTTGGAGTGATCGAGGGGGATGGGAGATGAAAGGGTTCAACAGAAGCGATGACAGCCGATTCATCCAGCGGCTGATCAACTGAGAGCAGGGGGTTGGTATCGGCCGGCTTCACAGTACCTGACTGTTGATCAACCTTCATGGAAATCGTTCCGCCTGTATGAATGATTAATATCTGTTTTTTGGACAAAAGAAAAACCTCCACTTTACAAATTTAGATTAAGTATGTTCAATCCTTTTCAACAATGATACGATGAAGAAAACCGAAAGAAAAGAGGATAAACTTATGCTGGCGGTTTTTTCAGCAGGTGTGGCTCCTGGATTAGCCCTTTTATGTTATTTTTATCTGCGGGATCAGTACGATACAGAACCGGTGACAACCGTTGCGAAAACGTTTATTTACGGGGCTCTTCTTACATTTCCAGTGATGTTTATTCAATATGTGCTGGCCGAAGAAGGGGTTGTTCTTCCGAATGCCGCTTCTGCTTTTTTTACTGTTGGTTTATTCGAGGAATTTGTGAAGTGGTTTATCTTATATTATTTAATTTATTCCCACGTAGACTTTGACGAACCGTATGATGGAATCGTTTATGGGACAAGTGTTTCGCTCGGCTTTGCGACAGCGGAAAATATTTTATATTTATTGTCTTATGGAGTAGAACACGCTTTTTTGCGGGCGCTGCTGCCGGTGTCAAGCCATGCGCTGTTCGGTGTATTAATGGGTTTTTATTTAGGAAAAGCAAAGTTCAGCCGCGATGGAAGAAAAGGCGGCCGGCTTGCTTTCTCTCTTTTGATCCCATTTTTGCTGCATGGGTTATATGATTATATTTTATTTATTGAGTCAGTTTGGCTGTACTACATTATTCCTTTTATGCTGTTTCTTTGGTGGCTGGCGTTAAGGAAAGTCAAACAAGCTCACAAACTTTCGGATCATCATTATCTGCAGATGGTACGTGACGGAAGCTCTTAATTGAAAAGGGGCTTCTTTTTTTGTATAAAAATATGCACCTTGCAAAAAATACCCTTAAACATCATCGATTAGGTGGAGGGTAAAAAAGATGAGTATTCGTTCCAATGTGAAACAAATGGCTGTAATGATTGCTTTTGTTATGAGCTTTATTACGTGCAGCATACTTGTTATGCCAAACACACCGCAGGCATTTTCAGGGCAGGTCATCCAAAGAGGAGCTTCTGGGGAAGACGTGCTTGAACTTCAGACAAGACTTCAATATATCGGTTACTATAAAGGGAAAATCGACGGTGTATATGGATGGGGTACTTACTGGGCTGTGCGAAACTTTCAAGAGGCCTTTGGAATGCCGGTGGACGGTCTTGTCGGAGCGGCGACAAAGAATAAGCTTGTAAAGGCATCAAAGTATGATAAGGGTTATGCAAAATCACAAGGATCTAAGTCTTCTGGAAGCAAACCAACGGCGACCAGTGTGCCGCCCGGGTTTTCACAAAATGATATCCAGCTGATGGCAAACGCTGTACATGGGGAAGCTCGCGGTGAACCATATGAGGGACAAGTAGCGGTGGCATCGGTGATTTTAAACCGAGTGCAAAGTCAAAGCTTTCCAAATTCTGTGTCGGGTGTAATCTTTGAACCGCGTGCGTTCACAGCTGTGGCGGACGGGCAAATCTGGCTGACACCAAATGAAACATCGAAAAAAGCGGTTATCGATGCGATCAACGGCTGGGATCCAACAGGCAACGCGTTGTATTATTTTAATCCTGATACGGCAACGAGCCCTTGGATTTGGACGAGACCACAAATTAAAAAAATAGGCAAGCACATTTTCTGCGAATAAAAAAGGGGGGACTACTATGCTGCGCACGCTAACTATTGTTATTTTATCGCTGGCCGCGGTCGGTACGGGTTTCTGGGGCTACCAGGAACATAAAGAAAAAAATGCTGTGTTAATTCATGCCGAAAACAACTATCAGCGCGCTTTTCATGATTTAACCTTTTCCATTGACCGGATACATGATCAAATCGGTTCTACTCTTGCTATGAATTCTCGAAAATCCCTTTCGCCGGCGCTTGCTGATGTGTGGCGGCTGACGTCGGAAGCACATAATGATGTCGGACAGCTGCCATTGACGCTTCTGCCATTTAACAAAACGGAAGAGTTCCTTGGCAGCATCGGGGAATTTAGTTATAAAACAGCTGTGAGAGATTTAGAGAAGGAACCGCTCACAGATAAAGAATATACCCACTTGAAAAATTTGTATGAACAGTCGGCTGATATTCAAAATGAGCTGCGGAAAGTTCAGCACATGGCATTGAAAAATAACTTGAGATGGATGGATGTAGAGCTTGCTTTAGCTACAGATAAAGGAGGAAGTGATAATACGATCATTGATGGATTTAAAGCAGTTGAAGAGAAGTCAAAGGGGTATAGTGAAGCGAATGTCAGTACACTGCCCGGCGATACCAATCAGCTTGATGACAACCGTTTAAAAAACAATAAAGCCGCCCCAATCAGTAAAAAAGAGGCAGTTGACAAGGCGAAAGCATATACGCAAATGGAACAAGTAAACAATGTAAAAGTGACGAAAAGCGGGAAAGAGTCAGACTTTTCATTTTACAGTATCCGTATGACAAATAAAAATGGTGTAGAAGCGAACATTGATGTGACGAGAAGAGGCGGCTATCCTCTTTGGTATATTATTAATAGAGAAGTGGGAAAGCCGACAATCAGCCTGAATGACGCAAATAATAAAGCGGCGGCCTTTTTGAAGAAACGAGGTATGGAAGGTTTAGTAGCTGATGAAAGTACACAATATGATAGTGTCGGTGTATTTACGTTTGTAGGTGAAAAAGATGGCATACGAATCTATCCAGATGCAGTGAAAGTAAAGGTTGCTCTAGATAATGGTCAAGTGATTGGTGTGGCAGCTAATGAATATTTAGAGAACCATCACGAAAGAAAGTTAGAAAAGCCGGCACTGACGGAGAGCGAGGCGGCTAAATTTATTAATCCCAACGTCCGGATACAAGAAAAGCGCCTGGCGGTTATAAAGAACGAGCTTAATCAAGAGGTGCTTTGTTATGAGTTCTTAGGCACGCTTGGAGAAGAGACATATCGAATCTTAATTAACGCCAAGGACGGTACAGAAGAGCAAGTAGAGCAGCTCCGCCGAGTAGAACCGATATACGACAATTTATTGTAAAGTATTCCGTTCCCCACACTCACTCATTGCATTTTCCTTAGCTGCGTACTATAATTTGGGAAAAGTATAAGTGCAAATGCACGAGAGGAAAAAGAATTGGGTGAGTGATACATATGATCGAAACGGGAATGCCCCTGCTGCTTATTTCTACGGATGATGAAGGGCAGGAGGAACATTATCGCTGTCGGGTAGCCGATACCGATGAAGGCCAAATATTCATTGATTATCCAGTGAATATAGAGACGAACCGCTCCACTTTTTTTTTACATGGCACACAGCTTATGCTGGAGTTTATCGATCCACAACATTCCTCGGCTGTCTATACATTTAATACAGAAGTAACCGGCCGGACGAAAAGGAATATTCCACTCTTAATTCTTCATGATCCTGGTCCAGAACAATACAAACGGGTTCAGCGGCGGAAGTTTGTAAGGGTGCCGATCCCTGTTGACGCAGCGGTTCATTTCGAAGACAGCCAGCCTTTCACAGCTGTCACTGAAGATATTAGTGCTGGGGGGATTGCTGTCGCCATTCCAGCGGAAATAGAAACGAAAAGCGGGAAAGAGGGCAAAGTGTATCTCTCTATTCCGATGCAGTCGGGAGAACACCATTATTTTGAGATAAAAGGAAGAATTGTACGAACACGTACCGATCACAATAACCGAACCATTGCATCTATTGAATTTATCGACATGTCACATACAGATCAACAAATTTTGTTGCGTTTTTGTTTTGAACGTCAGCTCATGATGAAAAGAAAGGGGCTCGTTCAATAATTGCCCGCCGAATGGCGGGCTTTTTTAGGCTGTATCACAGCTTTTTTAAAGAATATCCTCCCACTGTATGGTAGAATAAGGAGAAAAACTGTTTAGAAGGTGAGCGTATGGACAAAAAAATGCAAATCGCCATTGACGGACCGGCGGCTGCGGGGAAAAGTACGGTAGCAAAAATTATTGCCGAAAAGTTATCTTATATTTATATTGACACGGGTGCGATGTATCGGGCCCTTACTTATAAAGCTATTCAAGAGCAGGCTGACCTCGGAAACGCCGATCAGCTGCTGCAATTGCTTTGTGAATCATCCATTGATTTGAAAGCAGGGGAAATAGGCCAGCTAGTATTTCTTGATGGACAAGATATAACGAACGAAATAAGAACGAACGAAGTGACGAATGCTGTTTCTCTCGTGGCTAAGCATGCATCTGTGCGCGAAGAAATGGTAAAGCGCCAGCAGGCATTCGCCGAGAAGGGCGGAGTTGTCATGGATGGCCGCGACATAGGTACACATGTACTGCCTCAGGCAGAAGTGAAAATTTTTCTAAAGGCAAGCACAGAAGAACGGGCAAAAAGAAGACATTTAGAAAATATATCTAAAGGATTTTCTTCAAATCTAGAGAAGTTAAAAGAGGAGATTATTCTTCGGGATAAGATAGACTCAGAGAGGGCAGCCGCGCCGCTCAAGAAAGCGGATGATGCGGTGGAAATGGATACTACATCTTTGACAATTGAAGACGTGGTCAGCCAAATCATTTCGATTGTCGAAGGAAGGAAAGAGGCATGATCACATTTTATTCCATTGCCAAAAATACTGTTAAATCGATCTTAATGCCGCTATACCGCATAGAGGTGATTGGCCGGGAACATGTTCCGAAAGAGGGCGGCGTATTGCTTTGCAGTAACCATATCTCCAATTTAGACCCGCCAGTTGTAGGGATTACATCAGCTAGACCTATTTCATTCATGGCAAAAGAAGAATTGTTTCATGCTCCTGTTTTTGGGAAAATGCTGAAGCACCTCAAGGCATTTCCGGTGAAAAGGGGGATGAGTGATCGGGAAGCTCTCCGAAAAGGTCTTCAAATTTTAAAAGAAGGAAATGTACTCGGGCTTTTCCCAGAAGGAACCCGTTCAAAAACAGGCGAGGTTGGTCAAGGTTTGTCTGGTGCAGGTTTTTTTGCTTTGCGTACGAATGCTCATGTTATTCCTTGTGCCATTATCGGACCTTATAAACTGTTTAGTAAACTAAAGGTTGTTTACGGTCCTCCCATTAACATGGATGAGCTCAGAAGCCAAAAGGCAAGTATTGAAGAAACAACAGAAGTAATTATGTCTCATATTCGAAAGCTGAAAGACGAGTATCGTTAAAAGCTTCATGCTTGACAAATGACGGCAATTGTTAGAAGTTAATAGAAAGAATATTTTATCAAAATGAATGTAAGCAGTTCTGTATTAAGGAGGAGTACATATGACAGAGGATATGAACCAAGTAGAAGTTAACAATTACACAGTAGGCGATAAAGTACAGGCTACTGTAGTGAAAGTTGAAGAAAAGCAAGTTCAAGTAGAAATTGAAGGAAGCAAAAAAGACGGTATTATCCCAATCAGTGAACTTTCCAGCCTACACGTAGAAAAAGCAACAGATGTGGTGACAGAAGGCGACAAACTAGAGCTTCAAATCACAAAAGAAGAAGACGATCTATATGTTCTTTCGAAGCGCAAGGCAGATGCAGAAAAAGCGTGGGAAGAAATGAATAAGCGCTTTGAAAGCGGAGAAATATTTGATGCGGAAATAAAAGAAGTAGTTAAAGGAGGGCTTGTTGTTGATCTTGGCATCCGTGGATTTATCCCAGCCTCATTAGTCGAAGATCACTACGTTGAAGACTTTGAAGACTACAAAGGAAAAACAATGAGCTTTAAAATTGTTGAACTAGATCAGGATAAAAACCGATTAATTTTATCTCATCGAGCAGTGCTTGATCTGCAAAAGACGGAGAATAAAAAGAAAGTGCTTTCCGAAATTTCGGCAGGAGATATCATTGAAGGAAAAGTTCAGCGTTTAACGGACTTTGGTGCCTTTGTTGATATTGGCGGAGTAGACGGTCTTGTTCATATCTCTCAGCTGTCTCATGAGCATGTAGAAAAGCCATCTGATGTCATTCAGGAAGGTCAAGAAGTAAAGGTGAAGGTTCTGTCTGTGGATCGAGACAGCGAAAGAATTTCTTTATCTATTAAGGAAACGCTGCCAGGACCTTGGGCTGATATTGCAGAAAAAGCACCTATTGGAGCTGAGTTGACAGGAACAGTAAAGCGTCTCGTTTCTTATGGAGCATTCGTAGAAGTGCTTCCGGGAGTGGAAGGGCTAGTGCATATTTCACAAATTTCCAATAGACATATCGGTACTCCACATGAGGTGCTGCAGGAAGGGCAAGAAGTAAAAGTTAAAGTGCTGGATGTAAACGAAGAGGAAAATCGACTGTCACTGAGTATGAAACAATTCGAAGAGCAGGCTGAGCCGGAGCAGGAATCCTATAATATGCCTGAAGAGAGCACTGGCTTTCAGCTTGGAGAAATGATTGGCGATCAATTAAAGGGTTTAAAAAGAGGACAATAAATTAAAGTAGAGTTTGAATCTATTTATAACGGATCCGCGGACTGTAGACAAAGTCTATTCTAGGCATTTTTAGGCTGGTTGAGGGCGTTTGTCAAAGCCTGCGGATCTATTTATGTGTTATATGGATTCGATTTCCTGCTTTTGGTTGTATAGTATAAGAAAACGGTGATAAATAGTGACAAGATCACAGCGAAAACGGGATCATATCCAATACGCACTTTCAACAGGTCAAAGTAGAAAAACAGGTCTCGACGATGTTGAATTTGTGCACCAAAGCCTTCCTGATACGGCGGTTAAAGATATATCTATGCAGACGGAAATTGGTGGACTTGTATTCAGTTCGCCGATTTTTATCAATGCGATGACAGGCGGCGGCGGAAGCGCAACGGAAGAGATTAATAGACAGCTTGCTTTAGCGGCGAAAGAAACAGGAATGGCGATAGCGGTTGGTTCGCAAATGGCTGCTATCAAAAACCCAGAGGAAAGACAGTCATTTGCTGTTGTCCGTAAGTGTTACCCTGATGGAATTATCCTGGCTAATCTAGGCAGTGAGGCGACAGTGGAGCAGGCAGAAGCAGCTGTCGAGATGATCGAGGCGAATGCTCTTCAAATTCATTTAAATGTGATTCAGGAGCTGACAATGCCGGAAGGTGATCGAAGCTTCAAAGGAGCGTTGGAGCGGATCGGGAGGATTGCGGATAAGCTGACTGTACCGGTTATTGTAAAAGAAACCGGTTTTGGATTAGGAAAGGAAGCTGCAAAGAAGCTGGCAGAGTTGCCAGTGGCTGCGATAGATGTGAGCGGATTTGGCGGCACGAACTTTGCCGCTGTTGAAAATGAGCGCCGGCAGAGAACTCTTAGTTATTTTAACAGCTGGGGTATTCCTACGGCTGCTGCGATCGTAGAATGCAAAGCAGCAGCTAAACACATGGATATCATTGCTTCTGGCGGGATTCAGCATAGCCTTGATGCAGCGAAAGCGCTTGCACTTGGAGCTAGGGCAGTTGGAATGGCTGGTCTGCTGTTAAATGTGTTGATGGACAGCGGGCCTGAAGCATTAATAACCGAAATCTCCGCTTTACATGATGATTTAAAAATGATTATGTGTGCTGTTGGAGCTAGAGAAGTGGCAGATCTTCATAATGCTCCACTTATTATTAAAGGGGATACGTATCATCGGTTAAATGTCCGTGGATGTCATCCAGCCGCTTTCAGTCAAAGATCGTAAACTGAATGAATGTAGTTGCCTGACACTTAGAATATTGATAAAATGAACGAGTTCAGTAAAGCCCTTCTTATGTGGAAGGGTTTTATTTCTTAATTAAAGGCTATGGTAACTACTATTGTTAATTGGAGCGGAAGGCGCGATAGCGGCAAGGAGGCGGATCCCGGACCGCCCACGGAAAGCGAACGTCCCCAGCGGAAATCAACAGGGGAGTTTAACAAAGCCTAATTAAGAAAGTATAAATGTTAAGGGGTTAAAACGTGAACGAGCTCCGAGTACTGTCAGCTTGAAGACGCAAGTCTGTTATTTCGGAAGGCAAAGATTGCCCTCTGTCAGCGTTTGGCTTGTATTTGCTAACAAGGAGCACTTTTACTTTTCTTAGTACGAATAAGGAACGTGAAAGTGAGATAGAACGAATGTATGGAAAGGATGAACGAAATGGTGAAACCAGTAGTAGCCATTGTTGGCCGCCCAAATGTAGGGAAGTCCACCATTTTTAATCGTATTGTCGGTGAAAGGATTTCTATTGTTGAAGATATTCCTGGTGTGACGAGAGACCGTATATATAGTACCGGTGAGTGGCTGAATAATGAATTTAATTTAATTGATACGGGTGGAATTGATATTGGCGATGAGCCGTTTTTAGAACAAATTCGCCAGCAGGCAGAAATCGCTATTGAAGAAGCAGACGTGATTATCTTTTTAACGAGCGGCCGCGAAGGGGTGACCTCTGCAGATGAAGAAGTGGCAAAAATATTATATCGCTCAAAAAAGCCAGTCGTGCTGGCTGTGAACAAAGTAGACAATCCAGAGATGCGCAGTCAAATTTATGACTTTTATTCGCTCGGATTTGGCGAACCGTTTCCGATTTCTGGCTCACACGGCATCGGTCTTGGAGATATGCTGGATGCCATCGTTGGTCATTTTCCGAAAGTAGACGAAGAAGATTATGCTGAGGATGTCATTAAATTTTCTTTAATTGGCCGCCCGAATGTCGGGAAATCTTCTTTAGTGAATGCCCTGCTTGGAAAAGACCGCGTCATTGTCAGCGATATTGCGGGGACAACAAGAGATGCGATCGATTCTCCGTATGTATACGAAGATCACAAATATGTCATTATTGATACAGCGGGTATGCGTAAAAAGGGAAAGATCTATGAGACGACAGAAAAATATAGCGTGCTTCGGGCACTTCGAGCGATTGAGCGCTCTGATGTTGTACTCGTTGTCCTTAATGCAGAGGAAGGCATTAGAGAGCAGGATAAGCATATTGCAGGATACGCCCATGAAGCTGGACGCGCTGTGATTATCGTAGTCAATAAATGGGATGCGGTCGAAAAAGATGAAAAAACGATGAAAAAGTTTGAAGAGAGCATTCGCAGTCACTTCTCCTATCTTGATTATGCACCGATTGTCTTTCTATCTGCTAAAACGAAGAAGCGGGTGCATACTTTGCTGCCGGTGATCAACCGAGTAAGTGAAAATCATTCTATGCGGGTTCAGTCCAGCGTATTAAATGATGTCATCATGGATGCGGTAGCTATGAATCCAACACCGACAGATAAAGGGAAGCGCTTAAGAATTTATTATGCGACGCAAGTGTCTGTAAAACCGCCGACATTCGTTGTTTTTGTCAATGAACCAGAGCTGATGCACTTTTCTTATGAGCGCTTTTTACAAAACCGTATCCGCGAAGCATTCGAATTTGAAGGAACACCTATTCGAATCCTTTCACGTGCTCGAAAATAAAAAAAGCGGGTGAATATTCATGAAGAATAAAGAGAGAATTGCAATAGTCGGTGCAGGAAGCTGGGGAACGGCCCTGGCGATTGTCCTTGCCGATAACGGCCACGAAGTTCGCCTTTGGATGCATAATAAAGATCGTGTCAACGAAATCAATGAACGACATACGAATAGTCAGTATTTGCCAGGTATTGAGCTGCCTGTGAACATCATTGCCTCTGACTCATTGGTACAAGTGCTAGATGGATTAGATACAGTCGTACTGGCTGTTCCGACAAAAGCGATTCGCGAAGTGCTGCAATCGATCAAACAAATTCAAAAAACTCCTTTGACGATCGTTCATGTCAGCAAAGGGATTGAACCGAACACGCTTATGCGTATCTCGGAAATGATAAAAGAAGAACTTCCTGAAGAGCTATGCAGCGATATTGTTGTTCTTTCCGGCCCAAGCCATGCAGAAGAGGTAAGCCTGCGTCACCCGACGACTGTAACGGCATCTTCAGAAAATATGCAGGCGGCAGAACGCATTCAAGATATCTTTATGAATCAGCATTTCCGTGTTTACACTAATACGGATGTAGTTGGAGTAGAGATTGGCGGGGCCTTGAAGAATGTCATTGCTCTTGCGGCGGGTCTTTCCGATGGGCTCGGATATGGGGACAATGCAAAAGCTGCATTAATTACAAGAGGGCTTGCGGAGATTGCCCGCCTCGGTACGAAGATGGGGGCAAACCCTTTAACGTTTTCCGGACTGGCTGGAATTGGTGATTTAATTGTTACCTGCACGAGCGTTCATTCCCGAAATTGGCGTGCGGGAAACATGCTTGGGAAAGGACAGAAGCTGCAAGATGTTCTTGAGAGTATGGGAATGGTTGTAGAAGGTGTGCGCACAACGCGGGCAGCCCGGCAGCTTTCTGTTAAATATGATGTGGAAATGCCGATTACTGAAGCACTGTATCGGATTTTGTTTGAAGGACAAGAACCGAAGGCAGCCGTCGATGAATTGATGGCACGGATGAAAACAAATGAAATGGAAGATTTAGTGGATATCATTGACCGCCGGCAGGGAGATAAGTAGAAAGAGTGTATGAGTCATTAAAGCATGTACACGAATCATACAGGCCGGCATCTGAAAAATGATAGTTGTAACAGCTGAAGCGGCAACAAGCTGCTTCGGCTTTTTTTGTGTCGTCAGATAGACCAAATGTGTATTAGTTATGTTATAATCACGATGAAAACAAGGCTTCACCGCATCAGTTTCAGCTTCTTATGAGGGGGGCTGATATCTGTATGCACAAATAATTAATGAAAGGGGCAGTGAAAGATGTCGACAGCCATGATGAATATGTGGATTTCTTTTATAGGAATGGGTTTAATGATCTTTTCTGTGTTCGCCATATATTTAAGCCGTTATAAATTAAAGAATGGATTTTTAAAAGTCGTTTCCGCTCTTTTAGCGTATACGTGTATGATCATCGGTGGACTAATCATGGTATATATTGTGTTTAGTGGTCCAGCTTGAAGATTGAAGGAGAGAATTATAGAATGAAAAAACTAGCAATCACTGTAATGCTTGTCTTGACTGCTGTCCTGACAAGTGGATGCATGTACCCGCAGGACCAGCTTGCAGAAAATCAAATACCGTATGAAGATCAAATTCAAACTGTTCAATCAGCAGTTAATCAGTTTAAAGAAGAAAATGGCGGCATCTTGCCGATTAAAAATAAAGAAGTCGATACGCCGCTGTATGAAAAGTATCCGATAGACTTTAAAAAGCTTGTGCCTCAATTTATGGCTGAACCTCCTGGCAATGCGTTTGAATCGGGCGGGATTTTTCAGTATGCATTGGTAGATGTCGAAAATAATCCAACGGTTAAATTAATCGATTTGCGTATGGCTGAACAAATTAGGGATGTTCAGATGCGTATTCGATCACAAGGATATCCTCCTTTTAAAAAGACCATAACCAATAACGTATATTCGCTGGATTTTAAAAAGCTTGGGTATAAAGAAGAACCGTACGTCGTCAGCCCGTATACAAATCATAATCTTCCGCTCGTTATTTCAGGAGATGGCCGTATCTATGTGGATTACAGCAGCGACCTATATGCAGTTCTTAAGGAATCAGGTCAAAAAATGAAAAAAGGGGAAGACATTCGACCGCTTCTGTTAGAAGACTCCCCATTTGCACCTGCTTTTTCTCTTCCGTACACAGTAAATGACCAAAACGAACCAGTTTTTACAGTTAAATAAAAGGCTATGTTAATGATTATTGCTGATTTTGTTACTTTGTTGATTGGAGCAGAAGGCGGGCGTCCCCCAGCTGAAATCGACAGAGGCGTTTAACAAAGTCAAATAAAAAGAAAAATAGGCTGCCCCAACAGCGAAGGAATATATCTCTGTACCGTTACATATAGTGTAAAGCAAGCAAGAAGCTGCTAGATGTTGACGTGTTGAAGAGGTGCCAGATACTTTGCGGGGGCGGCCTCTTTTGTTTTTATAGGAACAATTTCAGTCATATAAGAGCAGGACAACATCATACAATTTACTGTATGAACGATGCCGCTAATAAAAAAAGCAAACAATAAAGTCGGGAGGGAATTCTTTGGAAAAAGCAGATATTTTTAAAGATATAGCTGAACGGACGGGGGGAGATATCTATTTAGGGGTTGTTGGTGCAGTCCGTACTGGGAAATCCACGTTCATCAAAAAATTTATGGAACTGCTTGTTCTTCCTAACATAGACAATGAAGCAGAGAAAGCGAGAGCGCTTGATGAATTGCCGCAAAGTGCAGCGGGAAAGCAAATTATGACGACAGAACCGAAATTTGTACCTAATCAAGCGATTTCTATAAATGTAGATGAAGGACTTTCGGTTAATGTCAGACTTGTTGATTGTGTGGGCTATGTGATTGAGGGAGCGAAAGGGTATGAAGATGAGAATGGGCCGCGGATGATTCACACACCTTGGTTTGAAGAACCGATTCCATTCCACGAAGCGGCCGAAATTGGCACGCGTAAAGTAATTCAGGAGCATTCAACGATCGGTGTATTAATTACGACGGATGGCACCGTCGGAGAAATTCCAAGAAACAATTATATAGAAGCAGAAGAACGTATCGTTGAAGAGTTAAAAGAAGTAGGCAAACCTTTTATTATGATTATCAACTCGGCTCGCCCGCATCATGCTGAAACAGCCAGTCTTCGTGACAGCTTAGCCGAGAAGTATGACATTCCGGTAGTGGCCATGTCTGTTGAGAGTATGAGGGAGACAGATGTGATGAACGTGCTTAGGGAAGCTTTATTTGAATTTCCGGTGCATGAAGTAAACGTGAATTTACCTGGATGGGTTATGGTGCTGAAAGACAATCACTGGCTGCGCGGGCATTATCAAGAAGCGATAAAAGAAACCGTGCAAGACATTAAACGTCTTCGGGATGTTGATCGGGTCATCGAACAGTTTGATCAATATGAGTTTATCGAGAGTGCGGGGCTCGCAGGAATGGATATGGGGCAGGGTGTAGCTGAAATCGATTTATTTGCTCCAGATGATCTCTATGACCAAGTGTTAACGGAAGTAGTCGGTGTAGAAGTTCGCGGAAAAGACCATTTGCTGGAGTTGATGCAGGAATTAGCAGTTGCTAAAACAGAGTATGATCAAGTTGCTGATGCATTGCGAATGGTCAAACAAACAGGATACGGTGTAGCGGCACCTTCTCTTGCCGATATGAGTTTGGATGAACCAGAAATTATTAGGCAGGGTTCACGTTTTGGTGTACGCTTAAAAGCAGTAGCGCCGTCTATTCATATGATAAAGGTAGATGTGGAATCGGAATTTGCGCCGATTATCGGTACGGAGAAACAGAGCGAAGAACTCGTCCGTTATTTGATGCAGGACTTTGAAGATGACCCGCTTTCTATTTGGAATTCTGATATATTTGGAAGAAATTTAAGTTCGATTGTACGTGAAGGCATCCAAGGGAAACTGTCACTGATGCCAGAAAACGCAAGATATAAATTGAAAGAAACATTAGAAAGGATCATCAATGAAGGGTCAGGCGGCATGATCGCTATTATTTTATAGACACATATATACAGACTCTCTGAACAAGTGGGAGTCTTTTTTTTGTTTCTTTTGTGACGGAAAGCTAGAAAGAATAACAGTTCTTAAGGATTCTGCTTGATATGGCAAATCTTATGTGATAATCTTTTAACAGAATTAATGTATGAAAGCATTGATTTATAAGCTTTTTTCCGTTTGTATGTATAAAAATTGGGAAAATGGTTTACGAATGAAAGTGTAAGAGTATAAGATGTAGATTTTCGTTGAAACCCCCTTTGGGAGGAGGTGAATGGCATGAATAAAACAGATTTAATTAATCAAGTTGCAGAAACAGCAGAATTATCTAAGAAAGATGCTACTAAAGCGGTTGAAGCCGTCTTTGATGCCATCCAAAACACACTAGCAAGCGGAGACAAAGTTCAATTGATTGGTTTTGGAAACTTTGAAGTACGCGAGCGTTCTGCACGTAAAGGGCGTAACCCGCAAACTGGAGCAGAGATCGAGATTGCAGCGAGCAAAGTACCTGCATTTAAACCAGGAAAAGCTTTAAAAGATGCGGTTAAATAATTACATAGCCTGACGGCTAAAAGAGAGGCCTCTATGGTCTCTCTTTTTTGTATGGAAGAACAGCTGCTCTCCCTTTTCTTGTCCAGCTGCAGCGCCTTGCCCCTTGAGGTCAAATAACCTTTCCTCAATGAAGTCAAAGAGCGGCTTCTTTGAAGAAAGAACATTTGCTTGTCGGGACAGAACAGCCGCTTCCGCTTTTCTTGTACTTATGCTACTATTTAGTGAGTGTTTTAATTTTACGATTGATAGAGAGGATTGTAGGTATGGCTGAAGTGAATCGTACTCAAATTGAAGAGGCAGTTCGAATGATTTTAGAAGCGGTTGGAGAAGATCCGAACCGTGAAGGACTGCTGGATACACCTAAACGGGTGGCTAAAATGTATGAAGAAATTTTTTCAGGTATAAATAAGGATCCAAAAGAATATTTCGAAACAATTTTTGGAGAGGATTATGAAGAACTCGTTTTAGTAAAGGATATTCCTTTCTATTCTCTGTGTGAGCATCATCTTGTTCCGTTTTTCGGACATGCTCATGTGGCGTATCTTCCTAAAAACGGAAAAGTCACTGGTCTCAGCAAGCTGGCAAGAGCGGTGGAAACGGTGGCAAGGCGCCCGCAGCTTCAAGAGCGAATTACAGCTGAAGTGGCTGACGCCATCATGGAAAAGCTTCATCCACACGGTGTGATGGTAGTGGTAGAGGCGGAGCATATGTGCATGGCTATGCGCGGGGTGAAAAAGCCAGGGGCAAAAACAGTTACAACTGCAGCGCGCGGAAAGTTCGCTAATGATGTTCACTCGCGCTCAGAGCTATTGAACTTAATTAAAGGCTGACAGAAGAGAGGTAGGGGGGTCAAATGAAGAATAATCAAGCCGACTTTATTATGATCCGGGCGATGGAAGACGGAGTGAATGTCATTGGTTTAACAAGAGGATCGGATACCCGCTTTCATCATTCGGAAAAGCTTGATAAAGGCGAAGTCATGATCGCTCAATTTACAGAGCATACTTCCGCTATTAAAGTTCGCGGCCGTGCCAAGATTGTGACAAGTTTCGGTGAAGTAGAAAGTGGAAATGAAGTATAAGGGGTATACAAGATGAATGAATGGCTTAAACGAAAAATGATCATTGAAAAAGAAGTACAGCGGAGGCTGTCTTATCCTTATCTAAAAAAATATATTGATAAACCAGCAATCGATGACACCCGCTTGCTTATTTTAATGATGCCTTTTACGGTGAAGCAATTGTCGTCGGACGACACGAAAAAATATATAACAACGGCCACATTAATTCAAATCGCCCTTGATACTCATGAAAAAGTAGTAGCTTCATCAAGAAATATCGCAATAGACCAACAGCTGACGGTGCTGGCTGGAGATTATTTCAGCGGATTGTATTATCAGATTCTTGCAGAATTACAAGATATACAAATGATCCGTGCCCTCTCGGCTGCTGTCAAAAGCATGAATGAGAATAAAATTATTCTTTATCAGAAGGAACATGTATCTATTGAATCTCTAATGGAAAGTGTATATAAGATTGAAACAGAAATTGTCGAACAGTTTTACACAGTATTTCACTTTCAATCCTTCGTTCCGGCTGTTTCCCGGCTGCTATTTGCGAAACGGCTTCTACAGGAAAAACAGGACTTTCTATCAGGAGAAAAGTCTACTATTACGGAAGCGATAAAAAGCTTAGACTTTTCACAGCGGAAGAATCAGCTGGATGGTGAGCACTCAATCATTCAAATTTATGAATATTATATCGAAGAGGCTAGAAACGAGGCGGAAAAAGCTTTAGAACATGAGCCGCCCGCCCATTCTGCCTGGCAGCTGTATCGTGCACTGTATAATGTGGTCTTTGGAAACAAAACATATGCGGAAGAAGGTTGAGGAATGCAACAATCAAAAGAAGAAAAAGTCCATCATGTATTTGAGAAGATTTCCTCTAATTATGATCAAATGAATTCTGTTATTAGTTTTCAGCAGCACAAGCGATGGAGAAACGAAACGATGAAGAAGATGGCTGTGGAACAAAATGCGGCTGCTCTTGATGTGTGCTGCGGAACAGGAGACTGGACAATCGCCCTTGCGGAAGCGGTCGGATCACAAGGGCGTGTAGTCGGTCTTGATTTCAGTCAAAATATGTTAAACGTCGGGAAAAGGAAAGTAGAAGAAGCGGAATTGAAGCAAGTAGAAATGATTCAAGGGAATGCCATGGAGCTGCCATTTGAGGACAATACATTTGATTATGTGACCATCGGTTTTGGACTTCGCAATGTTCCGGATTATATGCAAGTTCTAAAGGAAATGAACCGTGTTCTGAAGCCTGGCGGTATGGCTGTTTGTCTGGAAACTTCTCAGCCGGCTATGATCGGTTTTCGGCAGTTGTACTTCTTTTACTTTCGTTTTATCATGCCGTTGTTCGGAAAGTTATTTGCTAAAAGCTATAAGGAATATTCATGGCTGCAGGAATCTGCCCGTGATTTTCCTGGGATGAAAGAACTGAAGCAGATGTTTGAACGAGCAGGATTTACGAATGTCAGTTACATGCCTCACACAGGCGGTGTGGCGGCAACCCATATTGGTTTTAAACAAAAGTAAATAAGCTGGGTGGAAAACATGAAGTTAACTATGCTGTATTCGTTTTTAAAATCAGATATTGATTTAATAGAAAAAGAATTAGAACGGGCGATTTCCTCCACCTCTCCTTCATTACGAGATGCATCGCTTCATTTGCTGCAAGCAGGCGGAAAGAGAATTCGGCCGATTTTTGTTTTACTTGCGGCTAAATTTGGCGAATATAATATAGAGCGGGTAAAAAACGTAGCAGTTGCTCTAGAATTAATTCATATGGCTTCACTTGTTCATGACGATGTCATTGATAATGCGGAACTTCGGCGCGGCAAACCAACGGTAAAGGCTGAATGGGATAATCGGGTAGCCATGTATACAGGTGACTATATTTTTGCGAGAGCCCTTGAGTATATGGCTGATATTGAAAGTATTGAAGCACATCAAGTTTTATCTAATACCATGGTAGAACTGTGTGTAGGGGAAATCAATCAAATTAAGGATAAATACCGCTTTGATCAAAGTTTGCGGGATTATTTGCGAAGAATTAAAAGGAAAACAGCGATCCTAATCGCAGCAAGCTGTCAAATTGGCGCGATTTCTGCCAACGTTCCAAAATGCGTAAGTGAACAGTTATTCCAGTTCGGCTATAATGTGGGAATGGCTTTTCAAATTACGGATGATATTCTTGACTTCACAGCGACGGAAGCTGAGCTTGGCAAGCCGGCTGGAAGTGATCTCTGGCAGGGGAATGTAACCTTGCCTGCCCTGTATGCTCTTGAAGATGAGAAGATGCGGGAGAAAATCATCGGAGTAAATGCACACACAACGAAATCGGAGATAGATGAAATCATCGCTCATATGAAACGAAGCGATGTCATTGAACGTTCACATGCATTAAGTCAGCGCTACCTAAGCCGCGCATTAAGTATCGTAGATGAATTGCCATCTAATCGAACAAAAAAGACGCTTCGGGATATCGCTAAGTTCATTGGCAAGCGAAAATATTAATTTTTTTAATGAACAAGTTGTCAATGCATTCAATCAGTGGTACTATTTTGAAGGATTGTTATTAAAAATGATACATAATATAGGAGTGAATACGATGGAAAAAACATATTTAATGGTCAAGCCTGATGGTGTACAAAGAGGTCTAATCGGTGAAATCGTTGCACGTTTTGAAAAGAAAGGTTTTCAATTAGTCGGCGCAAAACTTATGAGCGTGTCTCAAGAAACAGCTGAACAACATTACGCAGAACATAAAGAGCGTCCTTTCTTCGGTGAATTAGTAGACTTCATTACTTCAAGCCCTGTGTTTGCGATGGTTTGGGAAGGTGAAAACGTAATTGCGACTGCTCGCCAAATGATGGGTGCTACAAACCCTAAAGATGCGGCTCCTGGAACGATTCGCGGTGATTTCGGTGTGACTGTCGGCAAAAACATTATTCACGGATCAGATTCTCCAGAAAGCGCAGAAAGAGAAATTGCGATTTTCTTTAAAGAAGAAGAATTGACAACTTACAACAAACAAGTGAATGAGTGGATTTACTAAAAAGCTTAAGCTGCTGTTACTATACAGCGGCTTTTGTTTTCTATTTTTTTGAAAAAATTGTCCTCTTTTCCTTTTTCTTCGTTATAATAGGACTATAGAACGATAGAGAAATACCTAATCATATAAATGGTTAAAAGAAAGAGGGGGAGAAAAAAGTGAATGATTACGGGAGTTTTATTGTAAATATAAAAAGAAAAACAGGCATTGACCTAAGTAAATACAAAGAAGCGCAAATGAAAAGACGTTTAACGTCATTGTATGAAAAGAAAGGATGTCATTCCTTTAATGAGTTTTTTGACTTAATCAATAAGGATAGACACACTCTAAATGAGTTTTTGGACCGGATGACGATTAACGTATCAGAGTTTTACCGAAATGCGAAACGATGGGAAGTGCTTGAGCAAAAGATTTTCCCCCGGCTGCTTTCAACAAATAAACGTTTAAAAATCTGGAGTGCGGCTTGTTCAACGGGAGAAGAGCCTTATACAACAGCGATGATTCTTTCTAACTATTTACCGCTGTCTCAAATTTCGATCCATGCTACGGATTTGGATGAAAACGCCATCCAAAAAGCAAAAATAGGGGTTTATTCTAGTTCGTCGCTGGCCGAAGTGCCTGCTCATATCAAACACAAGTTCTTTACTAAAGAAGGCGAATTTTATAAAGTTAACGAAGAGGTTAAACGAACAGTTACGTTTAAAAAGCAAGATTTATTAGCCGACCGCTTTGATTCTAATTTTGATTTAATTATTTGCCGGAATGTAATGATTTACTTTACTGAGGAAGCAAAAGATCAATTGTACAAAAAGTTTAGTGCTGCATTAAAGAAAGACGGCGTGTTGTTTGTGGGCAGCACAGAGCAAATTTTTAATCCAGGCCTATATGATTTTGAAGCAGAAGATACATTTTTTTATCGAAAAACGAAATAAGATGCATGTAAGGCTTTTCATGAAAAGGCCTTTTTCTTGATGGAAAATAATATTTAGAAAAATGTCAAAGAATTATGACAAATATGGCGGTAATTGTGGTAAAATTCTCGAAAACACACATAAGTTTATCATATTCAATAAAGATATGTTATAGTAGTACATAACCGCTTTAACGAGTTGAAGGGAGAAAGTATAATGAGATATTTAACAGCAGGGGAATCACATGGACCACAATTAACAACAATTATTGAAGGGCTGCCTGCGGGTATGCCGCTTACGGCTGAAGAGGTAAATAAAGAGCTTGGCCGCAGACAAAAAGGACACGGCCGAGGCCGCAGAATGCAAATTGAGAAAGATCAAGCGCAAATTAAGAGCGGTGTTCGACACGGCTATACGCTTGGCTCACCTGTCACTCTCGTCGTTGAGAATGATGATTGGAAGCACTGGACAAAAATAATGGGCAGTGAACCATTCAATGAATTAGAAGAAGAAGAGGTAAAACGACAAATTACCCGTCCGCGGCCGGGACATGCAGATTTAAATGGCGGGATAAAATATGGCCATCGAGACATGAGAAACGTACTTGAGCGATCTTCCGCCCGTGAAACAACTGTACGTGTGGCAGCGGGAGCCGTCGCTAAACAGCTATTAAAGCTTTTGGGTATTGAGATTGCTTCTCATGTTATTGAAATTGGCGGAATTAAAGCCGAACAAGCAGACTTTGAAAGCTTGGAACAGCTGCAGGAATTAAGTGAAAACTCACCTGTACGATGCCTAGATCCGGAAGCGGAGAAAAAGATGATGCAAGCGATTGATGATGCAAAAGCAAACGGCGATTCAATCGGCGGGGTTGTTGAAGTGATTGCTGAAGGAATGCCGGCTGGAGTAGGAAGCTATGTTCATTGGGATAAAAAGCTAGATGCAAAGGTGGCAGCAGCTATTATGAGTATCAATGCTTTTAAAGGAGTAGAAATTGGCATTGGCTTTGAAGCAGCTGAAAGATTCGGAAGCGAGGTACACGATGAAATTGCCTGGGAAGAATCAAAAGGATACTACCGGAAAACAAATCGTCTAGGCGGTTTTGAAGGCGGGATGACGACGGGCATGCCAATTATTGTTCGTGGAGTCATGAAGCCGATTCCTACACTTTATAAACCGCTTGAGAGCGTAGATATTGATACGAAAGAACCATTTACAGCAAGCATTGAACGTTCTGACAGTTGTGCTGTGCCAGCAGCAGCGGTTGTCGCTGAAGCAGTTGTCGCTTGGGAACTTGCTTCTGCTATCGTAGATCAATTTTATAGTGACCGGATGGATGCTCTATCTGCAACACTAGAGGAATTCCGACGCTATACGAAGGAGTTTTAAGCATGAGGGAATTGATGATCGAAACACCAGATCAATCTTATCCTGTATATGTAGGGGAAAACTCCTTGCAGAAGCTTAAAGAATTATTTGGCGGTCCTTTAAAGAGCACAACGAAGCTGCTTGTTATTGCTGATGAGCATGTGTCATCTTTGCATGGAGAAACGTTGAAAGAATCTCTTCCGTCTCAGCTGTCGTATGAGTGGCTGACGATTCCAAAGGGAGAAGCGGCAAAAAGCTTTGCAACCTTTGAGAAGTGCTTAACCTTTGCTCTTGAAAAAGGACTTGACCGCAAGTCATGCATCTTGGCCTTTGGGGGCGGTGCAGCTGGTGATTTGGCTGGATATGTGGCAGCGAGCTATATGCGGGGAATTTCATTTATTCAAATTCCGACAACGATTTTGGCGCATGACAGCGCGGTAGGAGGGAAAGTGGCTATCAATCATCCGCTCGGTAAGAATATGATCGGCCACTTTCACCAGCCGGCGGCTGTTGTTTTTGATACACGCTTTCTCCATACACTGCCTGAGCAGCAGGTTCGTTCTGGCTTTGCCGAAATTATTAAACATGCCTTAATTGCAGACCCTGACTTTTTACAAGAACTGATGGCAAATGTAAAGAGTTTTCAAGACTTATCTGCGGATTACCTTGCTTATTGTCTTGAAAAAGGTATTCAAATTAAAGGGGAAATCGTTAAAGAGGATGTCAAAGAGCACGGAATTCGGGCCTATTTGAACTTTGGGCATACATATGGTCATGCTCTTGAGGCCAAGCTTGGGTACGGCCGGGTCACACACGGAGAAGCGATCGCAGCCGGTATGGTTTTTGCTCTTCATGCCAGTGAAAGGAAAGAAGGTCTCCTATTCGATTTAAAGAGATTTATCGGATGGCTTAAAGAGCTTGGATATCCGCTGGACTTGAATATGGGGCTTTCATTTGACGAACTATACACATTAATGGCAAGAGACAAAAAAACGGTCGGTGAAAGTATTCGTTTTGTTTTATTGCAAGAAGTGGGTCGCCCAGTGATCAAAGAAATAAGCCGGCCGGAACTAGAAGAAGCTGATCAATTTATGAGAGAGGAGGCTGCCGTATGATGAGAGGTATAAGGGGAGCAACGACGGTAAAAGAAAATAACGAACAAGAAATGATCGATTGTACAGAAATATTATTAAAAGAAATGATTGAACAAAATCATTTGCAGCCGGAAGATGTTTGTTCCGTTTTTATTTCAGTTACTAATGATATTGATGCTGCTTTTCCCGCAAGAGCTTTAAGACAGCTCCCAGGCTGGGAGTATGTGCCTGTTATGTGTATGAGTGAAATCCCGGTACCAGGCAGCTTAGCTCAATGCATTAGGGTCATGATGCATGTGAATACGACAGCAGCACAGCAGGAAGTACAGCATATTTATTTAGAGGAGGCTGTGAAGCTGCGGCCAGACCTGCAAAAACCAAGCAAAACAATCAGCTAAGAGAAGAAAGATGGAAGGATCGTGATGAAAATGAAGTGGAAAAAGCAGATAGCGAATTTGAAAGCTTATCAGCCTGGACGTTCAATTGAAAGTGTGAAAAAAGAGTACGGCCTTGAAGAAATTATCAAGCTTGCTTCAAATGAAAATCCTTTCGGCTCATCTGATAGAGCAAAAGAATGGGTACAGTCTTACACGTCTTCATATGCTATTTATCCAGATGGTTATGCGACTGTTCTGCGCTCGGCTCTTAGTGAATTTCTTGGTGTGAAAGAAACACAGCTGATTTTTGGCAATGGATCTGATGAAGTTATTTTAATGATTTCCAGAGCGATGCTTGAACCGGGAAAGAATACGGTGATGGCGGATCTTACTTTCCCTCAGTACCGGCATAATGCTGCAGTTGAAGGAGCGGAGGTTCGTGAAGTGCCGCTCGTCAATGGTGCGCACGATTTAGAGGCGATGCTTGCAGCTGTGGACGAGCAGACGGCGGTTGTCTGGTTATGCAGCCCGAACAATCCGACAGGTATTTACATTAAAAATGATGAACTGATCCAATTTTTAAATAAAGTTCCTCAAGATGTACTCGTCGTACTAGATGAAGCTTATCATGAATACGTAACAGCAGATGACTATTACAATGCTGTTGAAATTGCTGAACAATATCCGAATGTGATCGTTTTAAGAACGTTCTCGAAAATTTATGGCCTTGCCAGCTTCCGAGTCGGCTATGGCTTCGGATCTGAAGATGTGATCCGTGCCCTTGAACCAATTCGTGAGCCATTTAATGTTAATACGCTTGGTGCAGGAGCTGCCTTAGCCGCTCTTTCTGACCAGGAGTTTGTAGAAATGTGCCGAACAGAAAATAAAAAAGGGCTTGAGCAATTTTATCAATTTTGTCAAAGTGAAAACTTAGACTACTATCCATCAGAAGGGAATTTTGTTTTAATTAATTTCAAATGCGACAGCGATGATGTAGCTCAGTACTTAATGAGAAAAGGCTATATTGTCCGTTCAGGAAATGCTCTCGGCTGTCCTGGCGCTGTTCGAGTGACCATTGGCTCGCAAGAACAAAATGAAGGAGCCATTCGAGCGATGAAGAGCTTCTTAGCAGAAAACTCGATCAGACAGTAGGTGCTTGTTTAACTATGAGAGGAACTGTATTTATTGCCGGTTTAGGTCTAATTGGCGGATCACTGGCCAAGACAATAAAAAAAGCCCATCCGCAGGCGGAAGTTATCGGATATGATATCCGTAAAGATGAAGTAGGGCTTGCGGAAGCACTGAATATTATTGATAAAAAAGCAGAATCATTTCAAAGCGGAGCTGAACAGGCGGATCTCATTATTTTGGCAGCCCCCGTTTTGCAGACAGAAGAGCTGATTAGACAGCTGGCTGAATTTGATTTAAAAAAGGAAGTCATTATTACAGATACAGGAAGCACTAAAAGAAGGATCATGGAGTGTGCGGAGGTCTTAGAAAAGCGTCAGATTACCTTTATCGGAGGTCATCCGATGGCCGGCTCTCATAAAAGTGGAGTGGCTGCTGCCAAAGAACTGTTGTTTGAAAATGCGTTTTATTTATTAACCCCGGGTGAGCATACGAACGATAAACAATTGGCTGTCTTAAAGAAATGGCTTGAAGGAACGAAAGCAAAGATCATCGAGCTGTCTGCTGAAGATCATGATTACCTTACAGGTGTTGTCAGTCACTTTCCACATGTAATTGCGGCCTCTCTCGTCCGTCAGGCCCAGAAATGTAATGATAGTAATTCACTGATTTCCCGTCTTGCCGCAGGCGGATTTAAGGATTTGACGAGAATTGCCTCATCTAATCCAGAAATGTGGAAAGATATTTCGTTACATAATAAGGAAGTGCTGCTGGCGCTGTTAAATGATTGGAAAATAGAGATGGAAAGAGTTATAGATATTTTACAAGAGGAGAGCGCTCCTCTTCTATTCGATTACTTTAATGAAGCGAAAAAATTTAGAGACGAGCTTCCTGTTAAAGCGATAGGAGCGATCCCGTCATTTTATGACTTATACGTAGATATCCCGGATTATCCGGGAGTGATCTCTGAAATTACTGCTTATTTAGCGGACGAAAGAATTAGCATCACGAATATTAGAATTATGGAAACAAGAGAAGATGTATACGGCGTGCTTGTTATTAGTTTTCAAAATGAAAAAGATCGTGCGCGGGCACAGCGGTGTATTGAGAAACAGACAAATTATGACTTATTTTTAGCCTAAAGGGTGATTTTATGAAGGAAATGGAAGTAGAGCTGACGAATTCCCGGCTTAATGGACGATTAGAGGTACCGGGAGATAAATCGATTTCTCATCGTTCGATTATGTTTGGTGCCTTGGCGGATGGTAAAACAACGATTCGTCACTTTTTAAAAGGTGAGGACTGTTTGCGGACGATTGACTGCTTCCGCAAGCTTGGTGTCAAAATTGAAGAAACCGATGAAGAAATTATTGTGTACGGAAATGGATGGGAAGGATTAAGTGAACCGGTGGACATCCTTGATGCTGGTAACTCCGGAACGACGACAAGACTTTTATTAGGTATTTTAGCCGGACGGCCATTTCACTCTGTGCTGATCGGCGATGAATCTATTGGGAAGCGGCCGATGGATCGTGTCGTTGCCCCTCTCGTAAAAATGGGAGCGAAAATTAATGGCAGAAATGGCGGACGATTTACACCTCTCGCCATTGATGGTTCAAAGTTGAACTCCATTCAATATGAATTGCCTGTGGCAAGTGCTCAAGTAAAGTCAGCCATTCTCTTTGCAGGCCTGCAGGCGGAAGGCGAAACGGTAATTACTGAACCCCAGCCGACACGTGATCATACGGAAAAAATGATCGAGCAGTTCGGAGGAGAAGTGGTTCGCCGCGGCAATGATATTATTGTTAAAGGCGGTCAATCATTTAAAGGAACAGACGTGTATGTTCCTGGAGACATCTCTTCAGCTGCCTTCTTCCTAGCGGCGGGTGCTATGGCTCCTGAAAGTGAAATTATTCTTGAGAATGTCGGTTTAAATCCAACAAGAACGGGAATTGTTGATGTACTGATCCAAATGGGAGCCGATATACATGTTCAAGAAAACAATACCGAGGGTGAAGAAGTTGGTACGATCACCATTCGCACCTCAAATCTCAAAGGTGTAGAAATTGGCGGAGATTTAATTCCGAGACTCATCGATGAAATTCCGATCATTGCTTTGCTTGCTACGCAGGCAGAAGGAAAAACGGTGATCAGGGATGCGGAAGAATTGAAAGTGAAAGAAACGAATCGTATTGACACTGTAGTGGACGAGTTGAAAAAACTTGGGGCGGAAATTCAAGCGACAGAAGACGGCATGATTGTATATGGCAAAAGCCAACTGTCGGGCAGTCAGGTTTCTTCGCATGGGGATCATCGAATCGGTATGATGCTTGCTGTTGCTTCTTTAGTAGCAAAAGGAACCATCGAGCTTGAAAACCCTGAAGTCATCGCGATTTCTTATCCATCATTCTTTGAAGATATGAAACAATTGATTAAGAAATAATGGCTGATTTTATCACATCTCTCAGGCTGTTGGCAAACGCGCCTGCCTGCGGTACTCATGACCTTTTGGGTCACTCCGCTCCTCGGCAGGTGTCGCGCCTTGAAAGACAAACGTTTTCAATCAGCCTGACAATGTCTAAAGATAGACTTTGTCTACCATTTGAAGGGCTGATTTTATCAGCCCTTTTTTTATTTTTCTATGTAAGCTGCTAGTCTCAAAGGTGCATGCAATTTTCTAAAAGGGAAGAAGGAAAATAGGTTTTGCCGGAGAATGTATTGTAGTACAGAAAATAAAAAAGTTGCTGACAGGCTTTTCTTTCACTATGATAACAATATTAGCAAACTGTTTTTTAAGAAAGGGTTCGAAGAAAATGTCCTATGCACAGCAAATGCTCGAAAGTTTACAAAAAGGGGACGATGAAAAAGCGTTTTCCTTGTTTGAAAAGGTTCAATTATTTTCCACAGATGAAGAGAAGTTTTCATTGGCTGAACAACTGTATGATCTAGGATTTCTGGAAGAAGCACGCAAGCTTTTCGCAGGATTGCTCGAAGCTTTTCCAGAAGAAGGAGAGCTGTATGTACTTCTTGCTGAAGTGCTCGTCGATATGGACCAAGAAGAAGAAGCGATGCTGATCCTTAATCGATTAAAGCAAACGGATGAGTACTATCCGAGAGCCTTGCTGCTGCTTGCCGATCTATATCAGATGCAAGGGTTATATGAAGTAAGTGAGCAAAAGCTGCAGGCTGCAAACCGGATGCTTCCTGATGAACCGGTCATTCACCTCGCGCTTGCGGAGCTGTTTCTCGAACAAGGCAAGTATTTAGAAGCGATCCGCTACTATAAAGGATTGCTTGCTGCTGGAAATGAAGAGATGGCCGGTATTTCTATTCATCAACGTTTAGCCGAGGCATTGAGTGCGGGCGGTGCTTTTGAGGAAAGTCTTACATATTATGAGAAGGCACTTGAAAGCAGGCTGGAAATCAATACGTTATTCGGATATGCTTTTACAGCTTTTCAGGCAGGTTTTTATCAAACGGCTATCACTAAGTTCAATGAGTTAAAAGGGCTTGATCCAGATTACCATTCTCTGTATCTTTATTTAGCGAAAGCGTATGAGCATGAGGAAGAACTTGAAAAAGGAGTGGAAGCGGCGAAAGAAGGTCTCCGGCAGGATGAGTTTCAAAAGGAGTTGTACTTTATTGCAGGTAAGCTCAGTTTAAAACTAGGAAAAGAAGAGGAAGCGGAAGAGTTTCTAAGGTCTGCTCTCGTATTGGATCCTGAATTCTCAGAAGCTGGTCTTACACTCAACAAGCTTCTTTTTCACCAAGAACGTTACGAAGATGTATTGGAAATTACTATGCTGCTGACGAAAGAAGGAGAGGCTGACCCACAATTTCTTTGGGATGAAGCAAAAGCGAGCAATGAATTAGAAAAGTACACTGAGGCATTAATTGCCTATGAAGAAGCATATAATTTTTTTAAGGACAACATACACTTTTTACAAGAGTACGGATATTTTCTAATGGAAGAAGGAAAACACAGCGAGGCACTGCGAATATTCCATCATCTATTACAACATGATCCAGCTAATGAAGAATGGCTGCTGCTAATTGAACGGCTTTCTGATTAAACTAAATACTACTATCTTTACAGAGGAGGGATTTATACATGACTGCCCCTGTATCTGTTCATGAGAAAAAAGATTTTATCCGCTGGTTTTTAAATCACTACCAATTGAAAAGAAGAGAGTCAGTATGGATTTTAAATTACTTAATGAGCCACGATCAGTTAATGGAAAAAGTACACTTTGTAGAAGATGCACAGTATTGTCCGCGCGGAATGGTAATGTCCACTCACTGTGTTGATACGGCCCCGTTCCGTTTCTTTAAAGAAAACATTATGACGACAGATGCGGAGAAGTCATTCCATGATATCCGGTTGAACAAGGAAGAGGATATTTATATTGAATTAAAATTCAGATCATCGAATACCTCCCATCAGTACGCTGCTGTGATGGAAGAAAATCCATTTATGCCCCGCAATTTGAGAATTACAGAAAAAGATAAGATGCTTGCTGAAAAGTTTCTGAAAGAAGGAATTTATCATTTTCAGAAGGAACGCCTGCTGAAGGCGATAGATGAAGCGCTGGATTGCGGGGATAAAGAAGCATTTCTTAAATTGACAGATCAATTGAATCAGTTGAAGTAAAGATCCTCTGATAAGAGCCTGGCATCTCCGTTATGCTCCTATATATAGTAGATGGAAAGTCTATCATACTATATGAAAGGGCAGCGGGAATGTCAGGCTCTTTGCATGCGAGCAAAGGGGGACCATACGGGAGCGATAGAGACAAGGAGGCTTCCGGACTGCCTGCGGAAAGCGGGTGCCTCCAGTGGAGTTTAACATAGCCATTTTGGAAGGAAGAAAGGTGGTTCACAGCTGGGCGGCATGATATGATAAAAAAGAGGTGAATAAAATGAATTGGAATGGTAAAGATACAGAGAGTTTTCAACAGCAGAAAGAGTATATTGATACGGTTCTCATGCCGCTCTCCCCAGTTTCTTTTGAAAAAGATATGAAAGAAACGGCCTCTCAATATGAATTTATTCAGCTTTTGACGACTTTGCTTGAGAAACAGTTCAAAGGCAGGCTGCTGCTCGTGCCGCCGTTTGCTTACTTAAAGCAGCAGTCGGAGGAAGAGAAGCTGAACGCATTGAACCGTTGGGGGGAGGAGCTGGACAAGGCGGGGTTTAAGCACAAGTTTTTCTTTACTTCAGATAGCAGCTGGAAGATTGCTGAAGAGAAGATCAACGGTTCATTGATTTGGGTGCCATCTGTTCCGCTTGAGCATATGGAGAATTCATACAAGTATTCTTTAATCGAAGAACAAGCTAAGCAATTTGTCAATATTATTGTTCATAAATGGCAGCAGAATTTGTCATAATTCAGAAATTCGTCACATACTTTGACACAATTTAAACTGTTGTGATATTGACCTGTTATCGAGTTTGGATTATCATAATGATGTCCTAGTTTATGTTTGTGCGCTTTTATAATAATGTCCGATGCGGACACAGCTTATAATAGAGGGGGGAAAAGAATGAGTAAACAACCTGTATCAAGACGTCAATTTCTTAACTATACACTGACAGGTGTTGGCGGCTTTATGGCAGCTGGCATGCTGATGCCAATGGTTCGATTTGCACTTGACCCGGTTCTGGCACATGGTGCAAAGGGAGAATACCATACAACGAAGCAAAAAGTGGATGAATTGACGACAACACCAACTCGTGTAGACTTCTCTTACGAACAAAAAGATGCATGGTACACATCTGACGTTACACAAACGGCTTGGGTTTACAAAGATGAAAAAGGCGATATTGTCGCTCTTTCACCTGTTTGTAAACATTTAGGCTGTACGGTTGACTGGGAAGGCAGCGGTCACAAAAGCAAGTTCTTCTGTCCATGCCATAACGGATTGTATGAGAAAAATGGCAAGAACATTCCGGGTACACCACCGACAAGACCGCTTGATAAGTATCCGATAAAGGTAAAAGACGGTTTTCTGCAGCTCGGTAAGCCAGAGCCACAAACTATTGCGTAAAGGAGGCGTAACCTATGCTAAACAAAATTTATGATTGGGTGGATGAGCGTTTAGATATTACGCCTTTGTGGCGGGATATTGCTGATCATGAAGTGCCTGAACACGTAAACCCGGCCCATCACTTCTCGGCGTTCGTTTACTGTTTCGGCGGGTTAACATTTTTTGTAACGGTGATCCAGATTTTATCAGGGATGTTTTTGACAATGTATTACGTACCTGACATTAAAAATGCATGGGAATCCGTATATTATCTTCAAAATGAAGTAGCATTTGGAATGATTGTACGTGGGATGCACCACTGGGGTGCAAGCTTAGTTATCGTTATGATATTCTTACATACTCTGCGTGTGTTTTTCCAAGGAGCTTATAAGAAGCCTCGTGAATTGAACTGGGTAGTCGGCGTTTTGATTTTCTTCGTCATGCTCGGCCTTGGATTCACTGGTTATTTATTGCCATGGGATATGAAAGCGCTATTCGCAACGAAAGTAGGAATTGAAATTGCGGCTTCTACTCCGTTTATCGGGGAACAAGTAAAGACCTTACTTGCTGGTCACCCAGATATCGTCGGAGCACAGACTCTTACTCGTTTCTTTGCGATTCACGTGTTCTTCCTGCCAGCAGCCCTGCTTGGTTTAATGGGAGCTCACTTTATTATGATTCGTAAACAAGGTATTTCCGGACCATTGTAAAATGAAATTTTAAATGAATGTGTCACATCTTTTTAAAAGGAGGGGAACGCTATGCATCGCGGAAAAGGAATGAAATTCGTTGGCGATTCGCGTGTCCCGGCAGAACGCAAGCCGAATATTCCAAAAGATTATTCGGAATATCCGGGAAAAACAGAAGCCTTTTGGCCGAACTTTTTATTAAAAGAGTGGATGGTCGGTGCCGTTTTCTTAATTGGATATTTATGTTTAACAGTAGCGCACCCATCTCCGCTTGAGCGTGTCGCGGACCCAACAGATACAGGTTATATTCCACTTCCAGACTGGTATTTCTTATTTCTTTACCAGTTATTGAAATACACGTACGCTTCTGGACCTTACAACGTGATTGGAGCCTTTATTATTCCGGGCTTGGCCTTTGGAGGACTTTTGCTTGCTCCATTCATTGATCGTGGACCAGAACGCAGACCGATCAAGCGTCCGTTTGCAACAGGATTCATGCTTCTTGCTTTAGCTGCAACTGTTTTCTTAACATGGGAATCTGTTGTTAATCATGACTGGGAAGCTGCAAAAGCACAAGGTCAGATCGTTGAAGAAGCGGAAATTGATCAAAATGCAGAAGGTTACAAAATCTATGCCGATCAGAAAAACGGCTGTATTAACTGTCATGGTGAAAACATGACAGGTGGTCCAGCAGCACCTTCTCTTGTCGGTACTGGATTAGCACCTGATGAAATTAAGAAAATTGCTCATGAGGGAAGAGGCGCAATGCCTGCAGGTCTATTTAAAGGCACGGAAGAAGAGCTTGATAAAATGGCCGAATTTATTTCTACTTTAGAAGCAAAATAATTAAAAAAGATGCCCTGTTTTTGAATAGGGCATCTTTTTTGTATATGATTATGAAAAGGCGTATATATTGTTTGTAGACTTTTAGAAGAAAGACGAGATGGTGCACTTTGCAATATTTATACTGGTTGTTAGCGGATAAAAAAGTTTTACTGGCATTATTTGTTATTAATCTAATTGGTACAATCTATGGATACATGTGGTATGGCCCTCAGTTAGCACGAACGGAGTGGTTGTTCCTTCCATTTGTTCCAGACAGTCCAACAGCAAGTTTATTTTTTACGATTGTGCTACTTGGCTTTCTTTGGAGAAAATCATGGGGGCTGTTTCAGGCATTGGCGATCGTTACTTTGTTTAAATATGGAATTTGGGCCGTTGTGATGAATCTATTGACATTAAAAGTAACGGGTTATTTACCTTGGGAGGGATACATGCTGATGGCTTCACATTTAGGCATGGCCATTCAAGGAATGCTATATTCTCCATTTTACCGAATCAAACGATGGCATTTAGCGGCAGCAGCTCTCTGGGCTTTACATAATGAAATCATCGACTATGTATATGGGCAATACCCTGTTTATGCCCAGCTCGATTTATATATTAAAGAAATTGGTTATTTTACTTTTTGGCTGAGCATTCTATCTATTTTCCTTGCTTGGTACGTAACTGTCAGGGAGAAGTCTGTGAAATGGCCATTATGGAAAGAGGATCGACAAGGCTGACGAGTACGGACTCATAAGTTTCTCTTCTCGTTTCCTTTGTTCCTGCATATATTAACAGCAGGAGCGGAGGAGGGAGAGAAATGAAAAAAATAAAGTATTTGTTTCTTGTCTGTTGCTTATTTATCATTCCCATTCATAGCAAGGCAGAGGATGCCAATACCCGCCTTCTTAAATTAGATCAAACCGCCGGTCAGGCACTGGAATTTACAAAAGCCGGCCGTTATGATGGGGCAGAAGCACAGTTGAAAACTGCTCAGCTTGAACTAATACACATGCAGTATGAAAGCAGCGGGCTTTCTATGGAGGAGTGGACAGTCTTGTCGGCAGCTCTTGGCCAGGCTCTTCAAGTCCTTCAATCTCCTGAAGGAAAAGAAAAAGAGACATTGGAAATGGTCACATCGTTTCGCTTGGCAGCAGATGCGGTTGTTTCTCGTTATCAACCGTTATGGATTGAATTAGAACAGCCTGTTCTGTCTTCGCTAGAATCTTTAAAAAAATCTTCTGCCGCAGCAGATGCCCCCGGTTTTCATGAATCTCTCAATACGTTTCTCGCTAACTACTACATGATTCAGCCGAGTCTAAAAATGGATATTTCTAAAAAAAGAGTTGAGGCACTTGATCAGCGGGTCCGTTATATGGATCAGCATCGGGAAGAGATTTTTATTGATCAATCTGCCCAGTCTGAGGTTAGTCAGCTCCAGAAAGAAGTAGAGACCGTGTTTAAAGAAATGGATAAAGAAGAGACTGCTCAGCCTTCTCTTGGATGGGTGATTAGTATTACTGGCGGAATTATTATTACGACTCTATCCTATGTAGGCTGGAGAAAGTATAAGGGTCAAAAGGAAGATGCGAGAGAAAAGCAGAATGATTGATATAAAATATGGGAAAGGATAAAATAAAGGAGTAATTAAATATAAAGATAAACGGGGGTAGCACCACACTATGGGATTCCTGATTTACTTTCTAATCCTCATTCTCGTTCCAATATGGGCACAGATGAAAGTAAAAAGCACGTACAAAAAATATTCAAAGGTATCAGTTTCTACTGGAGTGACAGGGGCACAAACGGCGCGGCGCATTTTAGATGACAATGGCCTGGCGCACGTCAAAGTCTTAGAAACACACGGTTTTTTAAGCGATCACTACAATCCGCTGACAAAAACAGTCCATCTTTCTCCGGACAATTACCATGGCCATTCGATCGCTGGAGCTGCTGTGGCAGCCCATGAGGTAGGTCATGCGATTCAAGATAAAGAAGGGTATGCCTTTCTTCGCTTCCGGCATGCACTTGTACCTGTAGCGAACATCGGTTCAAACTTATCATGGATTTTCATTATGATTGGAATATTCACATCTATGACAGGAGCGTTTATGCTCGGCATTATTTTAATGGCGGCAGCTGTTTTGTTTCAAGTAGTGACATTGCCTGTCGAATTTAACGCTTCTTCACGTGCGATGGACCAAATCGTTTCATCAGGGGTTATTCGTAACGATGAGGAGCGGGAAGCGCGTAAAGTGTTAAATGCCGCTGCTATGACATATGTGGCTGCAGCAGCAGTAGCTGTACTTGAATTGGCTCGGTTAGTACTTATGTTTACTGGGATGCAAAACAGTGACGACTAATTGAATCATGAGGAAAAGGAGGCTGACTCATTTCGAGTCAGCCTCCTTTAGTTTATGGACCACATCCACTTATGGTATTTTCTTTAAACCTCAATGGGCCGCTTGTTTTCATCAAGCGTGAACCCTTCCCCGAGTACGTCGTGAACGACAGTGACAGAAACAAAGGCATGTGGATCAATCGAATTAATAATGTTTTTAAGGCGGACAATTTCATTTTTACCGACCACGCAATACAGCACTTCCTTGTTTTCTTTCGTAAATGAACCATGCCCTTTTAAGACTGTGACGCCTCGTTCCATCTGTTTATTAATTTTCTCAGCAATTTCCTCTGGATAATTGGAAATAATCATAGCACCTCTCGCCGCATAGGCGCCTTCCTGCATAAAATCAATAACTTTAGCCCCTACAAACACGGCGACGAGTGTGTACATGGCTTCGCGGTAATTTAAGTATGTTAATACAGACGCTGTAATAACGACGGCATCAAATAAAAACATCGTCTTTCCCATACTGACACTGCGGTACTTATGAACGAGCCGGGCGATAATATCTACCCCGCCTGTCGTACCGCCATAGCGGAAGATAATACCGAGTCCCACACCGGCAAATACGCCGGCAAATAAGGCAGCGAGAAATAAATCTTCATGAAGCGGAATAGGCAGCTGCTTACGTTGAAAAATCCAAAGAAAAACAGAGACACTGACTGTACCGATCACCGTGTAAAAAAACGCCATTCTGCCGAGCAGTTTCCAGCCGATAAAGAACAGGGGGACGTTGAGAATTAAATTGGAATAAGAAGGATCAAATTTAAATAGGTTGTACAGCAGTAAGGTGATCCCGGTAAATCCACCTTCTGCGAGCTTATTTTCCATATTGAAATGAACAAGCCCGAAACTATAAATTGCACTTCCAAGCAGGATAAAGAAAATGTTTTTCAGTTTCATACCCAATAGCATCTGTTAACCACCTTTATGTTAAATGTTGAGACAAATGTTGATACCTGTCATTATATATAACTGTAGGACATCCTACAATAAGGAATGTCAAAGACTCAATACATAACGGAATGATAAATTTATTGTCAACTAGTCAAGAATTGGCTAACATAAAATTAACGAGGAGGAGAGTCAGGAAGACAATGGATAAAACGATGAAAGAAATGCAGAAAGAAGTAGATGACTATATTGGTCAATTTAAAGAAGGATATTTCAGCCCGCTGGCCATGGTGGCTCGGCTGACAGAAGAGCTGGGGGAACTTGCTAGAGAAGTGAATCATCATTATGGAGAAAAACCGAAAAAAGCAACGGAAGAAGAAAAAGCCATTGCGGAAGAGCTTGGTGATGTGCAATTTGTTATTATGTGTCTGGCTAATTCATTAAACATTGATTTGCAGGCGGCACATGAACAAGTTATGGAAAAATTCAACACAAGAGATAAGGATCGCTGGACGCGAAAAGGGGAGGAATAAATAATGGAGACAATTAAAGTAATCATTGCTGGAGCACGTGGAAGAATGGGAAAAGAAGCTGTATATATGGTGCAAAAAGCGGAGAATTTACAGCTGGCAGCTGTTTTAGATCATAAGTATAATGGACAAATGCTTAGTGAATTAGAAGGATTTGCAGGGATAGATGTACCGATTTTTACAAATATTAATGAATGCTTTAGTGAAGTTGAAGCAGATGTATTGATCGATTTAACCACGCCAGAAACTGGGTATATACATACGAAAACGGCACTGGAACATAACATTCGCCCAGTTGTCGGCACGACTGGTTTTACAGAAGAACAATTGAAAGAATTGAAGGAGCTGGCTGAAGAAAAACGTCTCGGCTGCATCATTGCGCCGAACTTTGCTGTTGGAGCTGTGCTTATGATGAAGTTTTCTGAAATGGCGGCAAAGTATTTTCAAGATGTGGAGATCATTGAGCTTCATCACGATAAAAAATTAGATGCACCATCCGGTACAGCTGTCAAAACAGCTCAAATGATTGCTGGGGTAAGAGAGGCAAAGCAGCAGGGACATCCAGAAGAAAAAGAAACGATGAAAGGTGCACGCGGGGCAGAAATGGAAGGAATGCATATTCACAGTGTACGTCTGCCAGGATTAATTGCTCACCAGCAAGTAATGTTTGGAGCGGACGGACAGACATTAACGATTCGCCACGATTCATACAATCGAGCTTCTTTTATGTCTGGAGTAAAAGTATGTGTAGAAACAGTTATGAAAGTAGAGACGCTTATCTACGGAATGGAAAATATTTTAGACTAACAAGGAGGGGCTTATGAAAGGGATTAAAGCAGATATCCTTGCTTTCGGTGCCCATGCGGATGATATTGAAATCGGCATGGGCGGCACAGCGGCTAAATATGCCGCTGCTGGTCAAACAATTGTTTTTTGCGATTTAACGAAAGCAGAGCTGTCATCGAACGGCACGGTGGCTTCGAGGACAGAAGAAGCACAAAAGGCGGCGGATCTGTTAGGTGTTCAAGAAAGAGTGACGCTTGATTTGCCTGACCGAGGCTTGTTTTTAACACAGGAATCGATTCGATCCGTAGCAGAGATCATTCGCCTCTATCAGCCGAAAGTTATTTTTGCTCCTTACGAGAAAGACCGGCATCCAGATCACGGTGCCTGTTCCCGTATTGTACAAGAAGCTTTTTTCTCTGCGGGCATTAGAAAGTATGAAACGAATGGAAAAGACAATGCCCATAAAGCGGATCGTCTGTATTTTTATATGATTAATGGCTTCCACTCTCCTGACTTTTGTGTCGATACGAGTGACTTTATGCATACAAAAAAACAAAGTTTGCAAGCATATAGGAGTCAATTTGAAATGGGAGCGGATTCAGTAGTCACTCCTTTAACGAGCGGATACATAGAGGCAGTTGAAGCAAGGGACCGAATGATGGGTAAAGAAGTCGGTCAGACATTTGCGGAAGGTTTCCTGACGACAGTGCCTTTGCTGATAGAACATGATTTGATAGGGGATAAAGAATGAAATTAAAGATAGGCATCGTATGCTACCCTACTGTCGGCGGATCCGGTGTAGTAGCAGCGGAACTCGGAAAGCTGCTTGCAGAAAAAGGGCATGACATTCATTTTATTACAACGGATCGGCCATTTAGGCTGAATCGGATGTATCATAATATTTACTTTCATCAGGTAGACGTGAACCAATATTCCGTTTTTCGGCATCCGCCGTATGAAATTTCACTAGCGAATAAAATCGCTGAAATCATTAGAAGGGAGCAGCTTGATATTTTACATGTGCATTATGCGATCCCACATGCTGTCTGTGCGATTTTAGGAAGACAAATTGCACGTTCCGATATTAAGATTGTGACCACTCTTCATGGCACCGATATTACAGTGCTTGGAAATGATCCTTCTCTAACCGCCGCTATTCGTTTTGGCATTGAGGAATCTGATGCTGTCACGGCTGTCTCCAAAGCACTCATTACACAGACGATGGATGTGCTTCATCCGGAAAAAAGCATCCATCCTATTTATAATTTTATTGACGAACGGGTGTACCGGAAAATGCCGTCAGATGATCGTCTGCGCAATGAGTTTGGCATTGCCCCCGAAGAAAAAGTAATTATGCACGTATCCAATTTTCGCAGTGTTAAAAGAGTCCCGGATGTCATTCGCGTTTTCAAGCGGCTGCGAGAAAAGATGCCTGCAAAATTACTTCTTGTCGGGGACGGTCCAGAAATGACCGTCGTCTGCCAGCTTGTTGCAGAGCTGAATTTAGAGAATTGCGTCTTGTTTCTTGGCAAGCAGGATAACTTGGAAGAATTGTATGCCATTAGCGATCTCGTGCTGTTGTTGTCTGAAAAGGAGAGCTTCGGTCTCGTCCTTCTTGAAGCGATGGCTTGCGGTGTTCCTTGTATTGGCACGAACGTTGGAGGGATTCCAGAAATCATTGAAAATGGAAGAAACGGGTTTATTTCTGAAGTAGGAGATATCGAATCGATGGCAAAGCAAGCTTTCCTGCTCCTGAATGATGAAGCCGTTTATGCGAAAGTAAGTGAACAGGCGGTTCAAACCGTGCAAACCCGCTTTCATTCAGAAGGGATCATTCAGCAGTATGAACAGTTATATTTTGCTCTGCTGACTGAACAAGAAGGTGTCGAGCGTGAGTAATCGGCTAATGTTTGAACAAGCCTCACCGATATTGGCAAGACTTGAGGAAGAAGGGTTTACAGCCTATTATGTCGGCGGCGCAGTGAGAGACTTTTTGTTGAACAGGCCGATTGGAGATGTGGATATCGCTACTTCTGCTTTGCCGGAGGAAGTAAAGGCTGTTTTTCCAAAAACAGTAGATGTGGGCATCGAACATGGCACAGTACTCGTTCTTTGGCACGGGGGCGGCTACGAAGTGACGACTTTTCGAACAGAAACCGATTATAAGGATTTCCGCCGGCCGGAAACAGTATCTTTCGTTCGAACGCTTGAAGAAGATCTGCAAAGAAGGGATTTTACGATCAACGCGATGGCCATGGATCGGCACGGAGCCATTATTGATCCTTTCGACGGCAAGGAAGCTCTGCAATCTCAGCAAATAAAAACGGTCGGCTGCGCGGAGGAACGATTTTCGGAGGATGCGCTGCGAATGATGCGGGCGGCAAGGTTTGCCAGTCAGCTCGGTTTTCACGTGGAGATGGAAACGAAACAGGCATTAAAACGCTGTGCACATTTATTGAAACATATTGCTGTCGAACGAAAATTAATGGAAATGAATAAATTATTGGCTGGAAAGGAAACGAGAGCCGGCTTGCGGGTGCTCCTTGAGGGAGGCTTAGCCCCTTTTCTGCCCGGGCTGGATGGGGAAGAGGACGTATTGACGAAGATGCTTTCATATGATCTTAGCCGCTTAACGCTTCAGCAAAAGTGGCTTTTTCTGCTCGTCCTTCTTACGCCTGCTGCCGCAGATCAGTGGCTAAAAGCGTGGCGAATGCCGGCTAAAACCATCAAATATCTAACCGGGACTTATGAGTGGTTTTTGCAGCGTGGAAAAGATGAGTGGCCTGTTTTTTCATTGTATGAAGCAGGAGTGGAGCGGGCAGCAGATGTGGAGGCGGTAAGCGCCCTTCTTGCCGGGCGCTCCGCTCACATAGGTCCTCTTGAAAAGCGGTATGCAGATCTGCCGATAAAAGATCGCAAAGAACTTGCCGTTACGGGAAAAGAATTGAAAGTGTGGAAAAATGAACGGGGCGGCCCATGGATGAAAAGTTATCTTGAGACGATCGAACGGGCTGTTGTTGAAAGGAAAGTTGAAAATAGCACAGAAAAAATAAAGGAGTGGCTGGAAGCGTGCAATCTTCTGTAAAACAGCAATTATTAGAGGCATTTTCAAAAGCGGATGGAGAATTTGTATCCGGACAGGCGCTTGCGGAAATTCTCGGCTGTTCGCGGACGGCCATCTGGAAGCATATTGAAGCATTAAGACAAGAAGGATTTGAGCTGGAAGCCGTTCGGAAAAAAGGGTATCGTATTTTAACAAAGCCGGATAAAGTGACAGAAAATGAGATTTTGATTGGATTGCAGACGGACTGGCTCGGCAAGAAAATTGTCTCGCTGGAAACAACAGATTCTACTCAAAAAGAAGCTCACCGATTAGCTCAAGAAGCTTTTAAAGAAGGAACCGTTGTTATTGCGGAAGAGCAGACAGCGGGCCGGGGGCGAATGGCAAGAGAATGGTATTCTCCAAAGTACACCGGCATTTGGATGAGTATTATATTAAAACCGTCGCTGCCGCCTTATAAAGCGCCGCAATTTACCCTTATTACAGCGGTCGCAATTATAGAAGCGATTATGGAAACGACCGGGCTTCATCCTGAAATTAAGTGGCCGAACGATATTTTGTTAAACGGAAAAAAAGTCACCGGCATTTTAACAGAACTGCAGGCGGATGCTGATCAGATTCATTCGATTATTATCGGAATCGGTATGAACGCCAACCAGAAAGAATTTCCAGATGAATTGAAAGAGATCGCCACTTCACTCGCTATTGAAAAAGGCGAGGTCGTTTCACGGTCACAGCTCGTTCAGGTAATTTTGAAAAATCTTGAAATGTACTATGATGTTTATATGAAAGAAGGATTTACGAATATAAAAAAACGCTGGGAAAAATATGCCCTTTCTATTGGCAAACAAATTACAGCCCGCACAGTTACCGGTGCTATCCGCGGCAAAGCACTTGGCATTACGGAAGAAGGTGTGCTGAAGCTGCTTGATGAGGAAGGGACCATTCACGATATTTACTCAGCGGATATCGAAATCGATCCAAAAACGCATTGATACTTATAAACAATGGAGGAATCTCAAAAGTTTAGCCTTTGGGATTCCTCCATCTTGTTTAAATGAATAAGCTGCGTTGTGTAGCGATTTTTGGATTTATATACGGAATATGCACGATAATCAGGTTTTTGAACAAACTGCTAGAACTTATGCGCAAATATTATAAATGTATGTGCGGTTATATCCAGATTGTGTATGGGAACGGTCAAGATGTGCACGCAGGTTAAATATCTCCATTTTTTAATAAGGAAAGATAGAGCAGGCGATCATCATTTTCAGCGGGAGTGCCCCGGCCATCGGTGTTATTCGTCACAACATATAAACTGTCATTATCTACATACACATCTCTTAGCCGGCCCCCCTGATCAAAAAAGACCGTCATTTCCTTGTTCTCTAGATTCAATGCAAGCAGTTTTTCCCCTCTAAGTGTGGCAATAAAAAGTTTGCCGTCATGATAAGCCATCCCTGAAGGAGCCCACGTTTCATTTCCAGAGTGAATCATCGGTGTTTCCATCCCTGCTTTTTTTTCGCCTCCTTCGATGACAGGCCAGCCGTAATTTTTGCCGGGAGTGATAATATTAATTTCATCATGAGCGCTTTGCCCGTGTTCGGCCGCATACATCGTTCTATTCTCACTCCAGGCTATCCCTTGCGGATTCCGATGACCATACGAAAAAACGTAGGAATCTTCAAAAGGGTTGTCTTCCGGGACCGAGCCGTCTAGGTTAAGCCGCAGAATTTTTCCAGAGAGCGTCTGTATATTTTGTGCAGATTGTTTCATACCAGCATCTCCAGCGGTTACATACAATTTGCTGTCGGGGCCAATGGCGAGCCGTCCGCCGTTATGAATGAAGCCGCCGGGAATGCCCGCTAACAGTACCTTTGTTTCTTTCCATAGATTTTCCTGTTTTTGAATTTGGATGATGCGGTTCAATATCCTTTCGCCGTCATGATACGTATGGTACACATAAGCGAGATGATTCTGAGAGAAGCCAGGGTCAAGCTCAAAGCCTAATAAACCTCCTTCACCTTCGTGCAAAACGGGTTGGCTCAGTTTCAACTCCATCAGTTCCTTTTTACCGTTGGGAAGCACATGAACGATATTTCCTCCACGCTGGCTAATAAAAAAAGTATCATCAAGCTTTGTAATATCCCATGGAACCTGCAGGTTTTCTGCGATTACTTCTGTTTCAGTTGATGCATCAGCAGTGGGGTTTTGTGAAGCAGTACTTTTACTTGTTCCTTTTTCGGGAGAGGCGCATCCCGAAAGTAAAATGAGAGCGGCCAGCAGCCATTTTTTCATGTCATCACCTTCCTAATTCAAATGAATCTTACTCATCATGATACCCAAACGTTGAAATTTACAATAGTCAAAAAAAAAAGATATTGCTATAATAAAAGCGGGCAGTATCGTTATCGAACTGCACTCGTCTATTGTGAAGCCACAGGAATAGTTAAATAAGCGAAAATTCTGCCTTGATCCGTAAAGGACAGGGACAGAGGGTCGAAACAACGAATACAATTATTCGGGTCCTTCTGTGTCTGAAGGACCCTTTTTATTTTATGATTGTTTCGTCTCCTCTGAATGAAAAAGGAGGAAGCGTAGATGAAGCAAACGAGTGATTTTATCAAAATGAAAAAAGACGGCGAAAAAATTGCCATGATCACAGCTTACGACTATCCATCTGCTAAATTATCAGAAGAAGGCGGAGCGGATATTATCTTAGTAGGTGATTCTCTAGGAATGGTCGTTCTTGGTTATGAATCGACCGTTCCCGTTACACTCGATGATATGATTCATCATACGAAAGCAGTTAAGCGAGGCGCAAAAGAGACATTTATCGTTACAGACCTTCCTTTTATGACTCATCATATTAGCAGAGAAGAGACGATGCGGGCTGCTAGAAAGCTTATGCAAGAAGCGGGTGCGCATGCTGTGAAGCTTGAGGGTGGAGAAGGAACGGTGGAAGCAGTTCGGGAGCTGACACGTGCCGGTGTACCGACGGTCGCTCACTTAGGGCTGACACCACAGTCAGTCGGTGTTCTCGGAGGCTATAAAGTGCAAGGGAAAACGGCAGAAGCGGCTAGGAAATTGATAGAAGAGGCGAAGGAATTAGAGAATGCGGGTGCCTTCATGATCGTGCTTGAGTGTGTTCCTTATCAAATTGCCGCCGAGGTGACGGCTGCACTTTCGATTCCGGTGATCGGAATAGGCGCAGGCAAAGAAACGGATGGACAAGTGCTTGTGTATCATGATCTTGTTCAATATGGTGTGAATCGCACGCCAAAATTTGTTAAATCATATGGCAATGTAAACCGTGTGATTACACCGGCAGTTTCCGCTTATGTAACAGAGGTAAAAAGCGGGGCATTTCCGGCAGAGGAACATTCATTCAAGATGACAGAAGAAGAAGTAGAAGCGTTATATGGAGGGTTACGTTCATGAAAGTAGTCAAAACAGTGGCAGAACTAAAAGATTTTGTGCGGGCAGAGAAAAACGCAGGGCATCAAATCGGTCTTGTACCGACAATGGGTTTTCTGCATGAAGGCCATCTCGCTTTAGCTGAAAAAGCACGGAAAGATAACGACGCTGTAATTATGAGTATTTTTGTTAATCCGCTGCAGTTTGGCCCGAATGAAGACTTTGAACGTTATCCGCGTGATGTGGAAAGAGATACGAAATTAGCAGCAGCAGCAGGGGTGGACTGTCTTTTTGTTCCTGAAGTAGAAGAAATGTATCCGGCCCCTTCGGTCGTGACAATGACTGTCGCAGCAAGAACAGATAAGATGTGTGGTGTGAAACGTCCTGGCCACTTTGATGGAGTTGTGACGGTCGTAACCAAGCTGTTTCATTTAGCTCAACCGGACAAAGCCTATTTCGGCTTAAAAGATGCTCAGCAATTTGCTGTGATTGACGGGCTGGTTAATTCATTGAACTTCCCCGTAGAAATCATTGGTGTTGAAACGATTAGAGAGGAGGATGGGCTGGCAAAAAGCTCCCGTAACGTCTACTTAACTGAAGAGGAACGTATTCAGGCCCCTTATTTGCAGAAAGCGCTGCAGCTAGGTGTTCAAAGCGCTGTGCAGGGGGAAAAAAGCACAGAGAAAGTGATCGAACGGACCATCTCCTACTTGCAGGAACATGCCGGAGCAGCCGTTGATTATGTCGAATTGCTTTCCTATCCTGAATTAGAGCCTTTAGAACAAGTACAAGGAAAGATGGTTCTTGCCGCAGCCGTCAATTATTCAAAAGCGCGCTTAATCGATAACATCATTTTTAATGTAAACGAGGGGAGATGAATGAAGATGTTTCGTACGATGATGAATGGAAAAATCCACCGGGCCACTGTAACAGAAGCCAACTTAAATTATGTAGGCAGCATTACCATTGATCAGGATTTAATCGATGCAGCGGGAATGACTGTGAATGAGAAAGTGCAAATTGTCAATAACAATAACGGCGCCCGTTTAGAAACGTATGTTATCCCTGGTGAACGAGGAAGCGGCGTTGTTTGCTTAAATGGAGCAGCAGCGAGACTTGTCCAGCCGGGCGATAAAGTGATTATTATCTCTTATGTAATGGTCGCTGAAGAGAAAGTGAAAGATCACCAGCCGAAAGTGGTCGTTGCCGGTGAGAATAATGAAATTGAACAGCTTCTTCATGAGGAGATTGCTGGTACGATTATTTAAAAGGTAGAAAGAATGGGGCTGACCCAAAAGGTCGTTAAAAACGACTTTTTAGGGTCGGTCTTTTTTAGATTAAACTTATTAGATATTGTTGGATCATTTCAGTGAACATGAGAGACGTTCCTCTTCTTGCTTCAACGTTTGTGGAAAGGAAATCAACGGATAAATTTAAAGAACCATACAAAGGGATGGATGATCGAATAAAATATGAAGACGGCTTTTTAGGACGGCCTTATTCTACAATGTACATTCTGGCTCTTTCTCAATTTTATATGTTACACTAAATAAGGAGATTTTATTTAAAAAAGGTGTGTTAAGCCGCTATGACGTATCCAAAATTTGTCGTCACTGACCTTGAAACGACCGGCCATGCGTCGAAAGGGAATGACCGCATTATCCAGGCCTCCTTTGTCGTTATTGAAAATAAACAAATTACCGGACAGTATACTTCTTTTTTTAACCCGCAGATGCCTATTCCTATGTTTATTGAGGAGCTGACGGGGATTTCGGATGAGATGGTGAAAGATGCTCCGCTTTTTCATGAAGCAGCGAAAGATATTCTTCCCCTATTAGACGATGCTGTTTTTGTTGCCCACAATGTCGCTTTTGATCTTCAATTTCTTCAGGCGGAGCTTGAAAGGGCGGGATACTCCTCCTTTTCAGGTGCAACGATTGACACGGTAGAGCTGGCTAGAATTGTCTGGCCGATGTCAGACAGCTATAAATTGGGAGAGTTAACCGGTAACCTCGGTTTAATCCACGATCGGCCGCATCAGGCGGACAGCGATGCTTATGTCACAGCAGAAATGCTCTTAATGATGATAGAGAAGCTCGAAAGCCTTCCTATGGTGACACTGGAAAAACTAGAACAGCTTGCCCGGCGGTTAAAAAGCGATATTTATTTATTAATGAAGGCCATCATTGAGACGAAACAGCGCAATATCGAACAGCTGCCGGAGCAGATAGAAGTATATAGAGGGCTTGCTCTTCGCAAAAAGAAGATTGAGCGGAGGTTCGTCGAAAAAGCTTCCTTAGCTTACCCGGAAACAAAGGAAGAGAAGGCAGCTTTACTCTCCGCTGTGCCCCAGTTTGAACTTCGAAATAGCCAAATGGATATGATGAATCTTGTTTATGAATCCCTGCAGATCTCTAAACATTTGGCGGTAGAAGCAGGAACAGGTACAGGGAAATCACTCGGCTATTTGCTGCCGGCTGTCTACCGAAGCAAACAAGAAAAAGAACCCGTTATTGTGAGTACGTATACCGTGATTCTCCAGCAGCAGCTATTGCAGAAGGAGATCCGTCAACTGCAAAAAGTATTGCCATTTCAGATTATGGCAGCTGTGTTAAAAGGAAGAAGCCACTATATCGATTTGTATAAATTTACTCAAAGTTTGAAAGAAACAAGTGATAATTATGACTTTGTTCTTGCTAAAATGCAGATTCTTACTTGGCTGCTTGAGACAGAAATAGGAGATGTGGACGAAATTAATTTGTCCTCCGGCGGTGAACTTTTTTGGAACGAAATTAAACAAGACGGAGATTACATGAATAAAGGCCGCAAAGCGTGGCTGGATAAAGATTTTTACTTACACGCGAAAAAGCAGGCAAAGGAAGCAGACATTGTAATTACGAATCATTCGCTGCTTGTAGCAGACTTGGCAGCAAAAAAATCTGTGTTCCCCCCCTATACGCATGTCATTATTGATGAAGCCCATCATTTCGAGCGGGCGGCACGAGATCGCCTTGGTGTATCCATTGATCAGACGGGGTGTAAACAATTATTCGGCAAAGTCGGTACGTATGAACAAAAGGAACTGTTTTATCAAATTGAACAGTTATTCGTGAAGTACTGTTTATCGGAACAGGAAGATGAACGGATCTCCATTAATCGAAAGCTTCAAGAACTCCAGTTTGAAAGTGACGAATGGTTTAAAGTGCTGCAGATGTACTTTGACCATCATACGAAAAAAAGGGCTGGAAGCAGTTGGCATCGGCGCCAGCTGCGATTAACTTCCGAATCAAGACAACTTACTTATTGGGATCACGTAGAATATGGAGCGGAAAGAATTGATCTGTTAATAGGAGAACTCGTCGTCTGGATGAAGCAGCGGCTGAAGAAAATCACTGAATTTCGTGAACAAATGACAGCATCAGAACAGATGAAAATGGATGATTTCCAAGAAATGATTGAAGAATGGCAAGACTTTCAGCTGGCACTGGAAAAAATCATTTTTCGTCCAGAAGAGGATGAGGTCATTTGGATGGAGGGAGACAGCCGTTCCCTTTCTAACACATTTGTCCTTAAATCTCATCCGATGGAAGTGGCAAAGATGATTCAAGAAGCTATTCTTGAAAAGAAACATGTAATTTTCACTTCAGCAACGTTAACAGTGAACGGCTCCTTTCAGTTTTTCGCTGCAGAGTCAGGATTGTCCTCATTCGATCATAATGAAGTGATCTTATCGTCTCCTTTTGACTTTCAGAAAAATTGCCGGATGATCATTCCTAACGATGTACCTAACGTAAAAAGTGTATATCACGAGGAGTACATTGAAGCACTGGCTAATCATTTAACTGCCGTCGCTGAAGCAGCAAAAGGCAGAATGCTCGTTTTATTCACTTCGTTCGATATGATGAAGAGAACTCACGATTTGATGAAAGACAGCGGGCTGATCGATGACTATATTTTGTTAGCACAAGGTATTACGAACGGGAGCAGAGCCCGGCTGACAAGGAATTTCCAAAGGTTTGATAAGGCGATTCTATTTGGTACGAATAGTTTTTGGGAAGGCATCGATATTCCTGGAAAAGACTTGTCTTGTCTCGTCATCGTCCGTCTGCCTTTTTCGCCGCCGGACGAGCCGTTTACGCAGGCGAAAAATGAACAGCTTACTCAAATAGGAAAAAACGCTTTTTCAGCGTATTCTCTTCCGCAGGCTGTTTTGCGCTTCAAGCAGGGTTTTGGACGATTAATTAGGAGCAGTACAGACAGAGGGATCATTATCGTATTTGACCGGCGTATACAAACGAATACGTATGGAAAAACCTTTTTGCGTTCGATCCCCGACATTCCTGTAAAGGAAGCATCGCTTAGTGAAACGGTTGAGATGATTGAAGACTGGCTGTGATTTCCGGACGGTGCCCGCGTTTATTTTTGAGATGAATGACATACTCTAACGGTAGCGAAAGGAGCGGCCGTTATGAGGAAGATTATAGCTGTTATTATTTGTCTATTGTTCATTTTTCCTATGTATGCGGATGCATCCGTCGTCCATTTGAATTTGAAAGCAGATGAATTTGCTCTTTCATTTTTGCCGCTGACTGATGGAGAAGCAGCCATTTTGCATACGGCGGACGGACGCCATTACTTAATTAACACGGGCTATAAGGGCACCGGAGCGGAAATCTTTCGATACATGAATCAATTTCAGATTCGTACATTGGACGGTCTCATTATTACGGAAAAAAAATATTGGCAAGAGCCCATTATCCATCAATTAGTAAAAAAGCGGAAGCTGAAAAAAGTAATCTCTGGCCTGCCGATGCAGGGAACCTTTCAGGAGGACGGTCTCATATATGAAGAGTGGAAAGAGGGGGACTTGCGGAAGCTGGGACCCGGGGTTCACTTAGTTGTTCTTTATAGTGGATTGAAAAAAGGAGAAGGGCTTGATTTCTCCATTAAACATTATGATTCTCGATTTTTATGGATGTCGTCAGCTTCCCCATCAGCTGAAAAGAAAATGTTCACTCATTCTCTCAAAGACAGCAACATTGTGAAGATCCCTATGTTTGGAAAACGGGGAAGCATATCTTACAGTTTATTGACGCACATCGATCCGCAAACGGCTGTCTTATTTAAGCAAAAAAAACGACATCCAGACGGAGAGTTAATGGAAATGCTCCATCAAATGTGGATTGATATTTACTATACTGAACAGCATGGATTATTCACCATTAAATTTACGAAAGAAGGCTACGAAATCTTTTCTGTACCCTATTTGAAATAGAGGGGATTCTAATTTTTTCGAAAAATTTATTAATGACCTTCGATGATTTCCTGCTATAATATAAAAGAATGGAGGCATTCAAATGGAAAGTAAAATTGAAGTTTTATCCACTGTCACCATCAAGAACCAGCCTGACTTGTATAAAGTGGTCGATATATTGAACCGCACGTTAAAGCGGGAAGATCTCATGTTTGGTCTGGCACTCGATAAAAAAGACAAAGATAAAGCTGTTTTTACTATTTACCGTACATAGTTATGATGAAAAAGAAAAGAATAGTGGAGGTATTCCCCGTGAACGTTCAATTAGCTCAACGAGTTAAAGCATTAACTCCTTCTACAACACTTGCTATTACAGCTAAAGCAAAAGAAATGAAGGCACAAGGCATCGATGTTATTGGTCTTGGAGCAGGAGAGCCTGATTTTAATACGCCAGCACATATCATTGAAGCTGCCTATGAATCATTGAAAAAAGGACAGACAAAATATACGCCGTCCGGAGGTCTGCCAGAATTAAAAGATGCGATCATCGGCAAGTTTGAGAAAGATCAAGGTATTTCATACAAACGCAGCGAGATCATTGTGACTGTCGGAGCAAAACATGCTCTATATACGTTGTTTCAAGTCATTTTGGATGAAGGAGATGAAGTCATCATCCCGACTCCATACTGGGTAAGTTATCCAGAGCAAGTCAAATTAGCTGATGGTACACCGGTATACATTGATGGTAAAGAAGGAAATAACTTCAAAATTACACCAGAGCAGCTTGAATCCGCTATTACAGCGAAAACAAAAGCCGTCATTATTAACTCGCCAAGTAATCCTACAGGTATGCTTTATTCGAAAGAAGAATTGCAGGCACTTGGAGAAGTGGCGTTGAAACATAACATTTGGATCGTTTCAGATGAAATTTATGAAAAGCTTGTTTATGGTGAGAATAAGCACGTATCTATTGCAGAGATTTCGCCTGCTTTAAAAGAACAGACAATCATTATTAACGGTGTGTCAAAATCTCATTCGATGACAGGATGGCGTATTGGCTATGCTGCTGGTAATGAACAAGTGATTACAGCGATGACCGATCTTGCAAGTCATTCGACATCTAATCCAACAGCCGTATCCCAATACGGTACGATTGCAGCGTATGAGGGAACGCAAGAACCAGTAGAAGAAATGAAAAAAGCATTTGCAGAGCGTTTAAATATTATTCATCGTAAGCTGAATGAGATTCCAGGTGTCAGCTGCTTAAAACCGCAGGGAGCTTTCTATTTGTTCCCGAATGTGAAAGAAGCGGCAGCATTGACAGGGTTCAGTGATGTAGATGGTTTTGTAAAAGCACTTCTCGAGGAAGCAAAAGTAGCGGTTATTCCAGGAAGCGGTTTCGGTTCCCCAGATAATATCCGTCTATCTTACGCGACTTCTCTTGACTTGCTTGAAAAGGCGGTTGACCGTATTGCAGAGTATGTTAACAGTCATGCGGCAGCTAAGAAATAATTCTATAGAATAAAACATTATACGAGAGAAAGAAATAGAAGAGTCTGGCTCAAAAAAGGTCTGGCCTTACTTTTAATGTACTGTATATAGTGGATGTCTATCCTTCAAATACATAAGTACATTGATGTTGTGAGGTCTGAAACTTTGAATTTGGGTCAGGCTCTCTTTTTTATGGGAAATAAAGGGAGGATGTCCACTTCTTGAATTTCATAAAGAAAGCCAGCTATAATATGAACAAATAGGCGAGTAATGACTGGACGGAAGGGGGCCGCTTAGATGAAAACGGTGATAGCAGAAGCAGGTCAATTCGTTGGACAAGAAGTGACCATTGGAGCATGGCTGGTAAATAGACGTTCCAGCGGCAATAGGGCTTTTTTGCAATTCCGCGATGGAACAGGCTTTATTCAAGGGATAGTCGTAAAAAGTGATGTCGGAGAAGATTTGTTTAAAAAAGCAAAATCTGCTGTCAAAGGATCTTCTGTGTACGTTACCGGAATGGTTCAAGAAGATCACAACTCCCTGATTGGATGTGAATTGATCATAACCAATCTAGAAATTGTTTCTGTGTTGATGGATCCCCTAGAGGTATCAAATACGTACGGCATCGAATCGGAAGCGGATCACCACCACCTATGGTTCCGATCCCGCCGCCAGCATGCAGTCATGAAAATTCGCAATGAGATCATCCGGTCGACGACAGCTTTTTTTAAACAACAGGGGTTTGTTCAAGAAGATCAATCGGTTGTCATGCGTAATGCACCGGAAGCAGCGTCAGCTGGAATGATGTTTTCCTTTAAGCAGGATGTCCGGTCAGACAAATTACATGCGGGACGTCATCTAATTGAATGCTGGATGATTGAGCCGACGACAGCTTGCTCTTATTTTGAAGATCATCTGAAGGTACAAGAAGAATACGTCATTCATATCATCCGCTCGGTACTAAAGAACTGCCAATTAGAGTTGGACCGGCTCGGACGGGATACACTAAAGCTTGAGAACGTTCAAGCCCCGTTTCCGAGAATTACGTATGATCAAGCTCTCGAATTTTTACACAAGAATGGATTTCATCATATGAAATGGGGAGATCATTTCGATGCTTCTCATAAAACAGCGATCGCAGAACGCTACGGGTATCCGATGTTTATTACGGATTACCCTGCTTTGATGAAATCATGTTATATACCGCTGGGTGAAAGTCGTGAGAAAATCGTATTATGTGCTGTACTCATTGCACCTGAAAGATCTGGCGAAATGATGGCCGATTCGAAACGGATGAAGGAACAGGCCATTGTCCAAGAAAATGACATATGGGGTCCCCAATGGAGGAAGAATAGCCCTTTCCCATATGTAAGTATTGAACTCTCCCTTGAACAGATGATTGCTTGGATTAGTGGAGTAGAGCGCATTCATGAAATGATTCCTTTCCCGCAGGTCATACATCATCTACCTGCTTCCTCCCAGTGTAGAGTTGGGAAACTGAAACGTTAAATTTGGGGCGCTGACCATTTGTTTTTTAACTGAATGAAGCGTTCATGTTTCCTGAATAATAATTTCTTAGTTGTCAATTCTCATTTTTAAAATGGCATCATGATATACTAGGAACGAGGTGTCTGCGATGGAACAAAAAGATTTATTAATGCACTGGATGGATGAAGGAATGGTCAGTGTGCCGCAAGTGCTGCTGGCTCATTATAGTAGATTGAAGTTGTCGGAAGCTGAACTTGTCTTGCTTCTGCAGATTTTTGCATGTAAACAGAAAGGCCGGCATTTCCCGACATTCGAGGAACTGTCCGCTTCTATGACCATTTCTACTGAAGAGTGTTCAACTCTAGTACAAAAGCTCATACAACAGCAAGTCATTGCAATCGAACAAGGGGATGCGCTAGGTTTTGAACGTTATTCGTTAAAACCTCTTTGGGAAAAGTTGGCGAATTTTATGATTCAGCAGTCTAGACAGTCTACTCTTCATCAAGCGATGAACGAGGAGCAAAATTTATATACTTGTTTCGAACAAGAATTTGGCCGGCCGCTGTCGCCGCTTGAATGCGAAACGCTGGCTATTTGGATTGATCAAGATCATCATGATGCTGTTATTATTAAAGCTGCCCTGAGGGAAGCTGTTATTTCCGGAAAACTGAATTTCCGCTATATTGATCGAATTCTTTTCGAATGGAAAAAGCAAGGAATTGAAACGCTGGAGCAAGCGAGGGAATATGGTCAGCGTTTCAGGCAGCATCAACAACCCTCCTCTGATCAAGTGCAGCGATCTAAAAAAGCCGTTCCTTTTTATAACTGGCTTGAACAGTAAAAGGAGAGAAAGAATCATGCTGAATAAAACACAAATACGCTATTGTCTCGACACGATGGCTGAGATGTTTCCAGATGCTCATTGTGAATTGAACCATGATAACCCATTTGAATTAGTTATTGCAGTGGCATTGTCAGCTCAATGTACAGACGCGCTAGTGAATAAAGTGACAAAGGATTTATTTAAAAAATATAAAACGCCAGAAGATTACTTGTCTGTTCCTCTCGAAGAACTTCAAGAGGATATTCGTTCGATTGGTTTATTTCGTAATAAAGCTAAGAACATTCAAAAGTTAAGCCGGATGCTCTTAGAGGAAATGAATGGCGAAGTACCTAGAACACAGGATGAACTCGTTAAGCTTCCGGGTGTTGGCCGCAAGACAGCGAATGTAGTCGCTTCTGTTGCTTTCGGTGTGCCTGCGATTGCTGTTGATACGCACGTAGAGAGAGTAAGTAAACGGCTCGGTTTTTGCCGCTGGAAAGACACTGTCACAGGGGTAGAAGAGACGCTTATGCGAAAAATTCCAAAGGAAGAATGGTCAGTTACTCATCATCGCCTCATTTTTTTCGGGCGATACCATTGCAAGGCGCAATCTCCTCAATGTGACATCTGTCCGTTGCTCGACTTATGTCGTGAAGGGAAAAAACGGATGAAGAGGAACGTGGGGTGAAGAAGCAGTTCATTACCATTCCACATGAATTAAGGCACGCGTTGTTTTTTACAGGAGAAGAAGTAAGGCTGCCAGCTGAGGTTTCCATAGGGGCCTATCCATTTTTTATTTATGAAATGTTAGGACAGGAACAACCGTGGCTTAGTGAGGAAAAGGGATTGTCTATGATTGAAGCCGAATGGCATGAGCTGAAAATGACACTACAACAAAAATTCGAAAAGCGTGATCAAACCATTCAGGAGGAAATGAAAGCAGCCATTGCCTTGTTTTTTATGGAACTGTTTTGGTCAAATAGTCTGCCTGTTCAATTAAATGGCTGGCAGCAAAAAATAAGCTTCCTTGAGATCAAACCGGTAAATATGAAGGAGCGGATTGAATTTATTCTGCGGCGGCCTTATTCTTATCAGGCATACATACAACTCTGTGAACTAATGACGGAACAGGTCAAGAAGATAGCGAGGTATCGTGTGGTAAAAAAATAGGCTTTGTTATAGAACGTTTTTAGCTAATAAAAAAGCAGGATGGCGCTTCATTCGCCATCCTGCTTTTTTATTTATGTGTATGTTTCCTCTATTGTTGAGTAATAGAGGAAGGAAGAACTACATATCTGAATCTTGTTGTGTATTGCCAGGGGAAGGGGTAAGTGTTCCTCCTGTTTCAGGCGGTGCAGTTGGTGGTGTAGTGGTTGGCGGCGCATTGTTATTTCCGCCATTGTTACCATTGTTGCTGTCATTGCCGTTATTTCCGCCATTGTTATTATTGTTGTTACCGTTGCCGTTATTTCCGCCATTGTTATTATTGTTGTTACCGTTGCCGTTATTTCCGCCATTGTTATTATCGTTGTTACCGTTGCCGTTATTTCCGCCATTGTTATTATCGTTGTTACCGTTGCCGTTATTTCCGCCATTGTTGTTACCATTGTCCCCAGGCTGTTCCGGTGGTAAGACGTCGGTACTATCATCTTGTGGAGGCTCTTCTTCTCCCGGAACAGTGATCGAAGTCGATGCGGTATCGAGTGTTTCGCCATCGACTGTGACAGTTACAGTGTAACTATACGACTGTCCTGGCTGGGCGTTGCCGAAGACCGCTGAGTTTCCGCCTGTTGACTGTGATTCTCCGGTAGATGAGGAAACAGTAAAGCTTGGTGAACCTTTGCCTCCGAATGACCAGGATACTGAAATACTTTGAGAAGCTGCATCATAGGAAGCTGTTAAGTTTTCAATTTTTCCTTCTTTCTCTTTTTCCTTCTCTTCATCTTTCTCTTTTTCTTTGAAATCATTAAATACTTTTTTTGGCTCTTCTCCTCTAATAAAGAGTTCATATACCTTTTCGCTGCTAGGTGTGCCCGCTCCGGCAATTTGAGCTGGATTTGTTCCTTTTTTAATTGGTAATTCAACAACACTGTTTGGTTTTTTGAAGTTTTTCGTTTCTTTATCAGATGAAACTTCTTCCATTAGATTCTTAAACAGTTCTTTAGAAATATTTTGGCTGTTTTTGGATAAATAATCGCTTTTCTTTTCATATCCTGTCCAAATAGCTGCCGTATAGTTCGTTGTATAGCCAACGAACCATGAATCCGGGGCAGCTGATGAGGAGATGTTCCAATCTCTTTTTTCCTTGGCTGTGTAGTTCGTTGTCCCTGTCTTACCTGCAACAGGAAGGCCTGGAATGTTAGCTCTTCGTCCGGTTCCTTCTTTGACAACATCTTTCAATACATCAGTGATCATATAGGCAGTATAATCACTCATTGCTTTTTGAGGTTTGATGTCATTCTTTACTTCTGTTTCACCATCTGATAAGACAATTTTCTTTACGGTATGCGGCTTGTTATACGTTCCGCCATTACCAAAAGCAGCATACGCACCAGATAAATCAAGCGGAGAAATACCGCCCATTGCTCCGATAGAGTTAGATTCATTTTCTGATTGATGCTCTGGAATATGAATACCAACATTGTTTAAAAATTCGTTTGCTTTTTCATGTCCAACTTTTTGATACGTTTGCAGTGCCGGAATGTTACGCGAGTGTACTAGTGCTGTTCTTAAAGTGATCGGGCCCATATAAGAGCCGCCTGCATTTCGGATCGGCGCACCATTCGAGTAGGAATATGGCCGGTCATCCAGCTGCTGATAGGTCGACCATTTCAAATATTCGATGGCCGGTCCATAATCGATAAGGGGTTTAATAACTGATCCAGGCTGACGCTGTTTCAAGTCCACTGCATAGTTAAAGCCGCGTTCCACTTCTTGGTTCCGTCCGCCGCCGATTGCCCTTACTTCTCCAGTCTTCGTATCAATCAAAGAAATACCAGCTTGGAATTTTTCGCTCGGATAGTGAATGATCTCATCTGTATTCAACAGTTTTTCCATATATGTTTGTGCTTTTGGATCAAGTGTTGTATAGATTTTTAGACCGTCAGAATAGGGATTATATTCCCCCATTGACTGTACTTCTTCCACAACCATATCGATATACGAATTGAACTTCTTTACATTTCCGGCATCAGGTTTCTTCTTAGCCACTTGTTCTTTAATCGATGTTTGTTTCGCTGCTTCCATGTCTGCAGCAGAAATTTTTTGATGCTGTTCCATTAAAGACAGAACGATATTGCGGCGTTTTTCCGCACGATCTGGATGATCGAACGGATTATAGTTATTTGGACTTTGCGGCATACCGGCAATGACAGCTGCTTCAGGAAGCGTCAATTCATCGAGGTCTTTATCAAAATAATGATTAGCCGCTTCTTTAATACCGTGGATACCATCTGACATATACACTTTGTTGACGTACATTTCAAAAATTTCTTCTTTGGAATACTCTTTATCAAGCTGGTAAGCAAGCCATGCTTCCTGTGCTTTTCTTTTTAACGTTTTATCAGGGGATAAGAAGGACATTTTCACTACTTGCTGTGTAATTGTACTCGCTCCCTCTGAACCAAAGCCTTCCGTTACGTTCTTAATAGCTGCTCCTCCGATACGGATGATGTCGATTCCATGGTGTTGGAAAAAGCGAGCATCTTCCGTAGCAAGGATGGCATCTCTCACTAACTGGGGAATATCTTCATATTTGACGTAATCCCGCTTGGCTGAGCCTACAGATGTAATGAAATCGCCATTCATATCGTAAATTTTTGACGATATCGGATCGCGAAGCAGTGCTTGATCAAGCTTGGGGGTGTCCTTCACCATCAGGGCAAATGTGCCAGCGCCTGCTGCCATTGATAAAAGAAATAAGGCGGCAAGGGTAAAAAATATTTTTTTAGCTAGGGACGCTGTTCTTTTTTTTGAATTTTTTGCCGTTGGCGCTTCTTGCTTAGCGGTGCGCTTGTTCTTCTGCTTTCTTCTTTCTATACGTGAATTATACTGATCAGACATTTGTCCAATATCCTCGCTTTCGATGAAAATAAAAAGTGGTTACATTTACTGTCATAGCATGTCTACAAAATAGAAAATGTAACTTTCATTTACGTTTATATGATGAGCGGAAGGTTCTTGTGGGCTGCATCCACACGGCTTTAATTAAAAGTACAGCCGATCGATCACCGACAAATAAGGAATGAGCGGTTGAAAACCTTTCGGAATTAAAAAGCCGGTGTTTTCGATTTCTGTTTTCGTAATCGATTTCCGGCCGCCTTGTTCCATCCTGTCCCAATAATCAAACAGCTGGCATGCAGGAAGATAAAATACTTCCTCTGTCAAGGCGAAACGGATAATGACGAAGCTGATGCCATTTTGTTCTTCCACTTTTCTCATATGGATAATTTGATGTTCGTGAAAGTTTTTCAGTGGAAATGCAGTGGCGCTTCTCGTTTCTTTCGCCTCAAAATCGACATATCTTCCGCGGTATACGCCGTTGTAGTCGGTAGTAGAGGCTTGTTGGAAGTAAGCTTCTTTAATGACGGCTGCGCTTCTTTTAGGATAATCCACTTGAACGATTTGCACGGGGGTTGGCTTTTTATGAATCACCGCTAATCCTCGCTCAAGATAGAAGATGTTCGTGTCATTCAAATCTTTTTCAAGTGTCATCCCTCTATTGCTGTAGCTGTTTTGCAGCGCTGGTTTCTTACTAGCCGCCCCAGTTGCAGCCGGGACATACTTTTTTCCATTGGGATATTTTATTGCCATTGCATACACCTCACAAGATACTACATATCATAACAGAAAAAATTATACATGGGGTAAGAAAATAGGCTGATTTTTGGCCTTCCCGTTTAATGAAAATAGGAGCAGTTTTTATCCTGCTTGTACAGTTATGCGGCTTGCCCGGCCGATATAACTATGATGCTTCTTTATTATAACCTTTTCTGGCGAGCGCTGCATTTAATAGAATCCCACAATCATACAATGGATGAAGGCGTTGTCGAATAGAGAGAAATTTTTGTCTGGCCTCTTCTTTCTTTGCCGAATGCAACCTAGTTTTGTCAAGTGAGAAGGAGTTCTTGAAAGGTAAAGAGAAATGAAGCTACAAGAGATTAAGACGAGCCGGTAGAACGTTAAGGAATAAAAACATAAAGGAGTGGGATGTATGACGAGAGAAGAAGTGCTTCGTACATTGAACGAAATTGAGGAGAAAGTGGATCAAATCGAAAAGGTACTGAAGAAAAGAGTTACCGTTATGCATAAAGCTCACTATTCCCGACTTGCGAAAAAGAAAGAAGCGGTGATTACGCGTATGGGGCTGCTCGAAGAGGGTGCTGAATTTTTATTGTCTGCTGCTCCTTCCTATAAAATGGTCCAATCGTTTAAAGTAACGTGTGAGCCGGTTTAATTAGCAGTGTCTTGAAGATTAATGGAAACAAATATACAATATGTGGAGCGACAGGTAAGAGAATGAGAAGGGAAATGAAAGATGACGACACTTCAAGAGCTGACGGAAGAGCTGTTAAACATAGTGAACGATGCTAACGAGCGCTACCATATAGCGAGAGAGACAAAAGAAAAAGGAGATTTCTATACAGAAGTAAAACCATTTTCTGACAAAGCCCGCCTATTGACAGAGGCGTGGGAGAAGGAAATCACCAGCTGTTTTCAAACCACTTGTTTTAAGCATATTCATGGTCCGCAAGTAAAGGCGGTCGTGGAAAACATCGAAATGATTTCTGTACAGGCATTTTTTCCGGAAACGAGTTATACTCGTTTTCGAAATTATGTGGAATCAACTTTGTTTGTTTTAAAGCAATTGTTAAAAGAATTGATATAACTATCACTCTTCCCGGCCGGCCAGCATAACATGTTATAACCAATGTTGTGGGAGGGAAGAAGATGAACCCGTGGGATCCAGTGTATCCTTATCCTGGATATTATCCATATCATTCGCCGGCTGCCTACCCTGGTCACACAGCGTCGCCAGCTGGGTACCCCGGCTACACCGTTTCTCCACCTAGGTACTCCCAGCTTTCCGGGGATTTGTGGAATCATCCGCTTTATCAAATGCAAATGCCGCAAGGACCGTACCAGATGTACCCATCTGCTTCTTCTGCATCGCAAAATGCTCCTGCATCTAAAAGCGGCAGCCAGCTTTTGCTGCAGTCTTTTAAAAACAAAGATGGTACATTTGACATTGGCAAAGCAGTCGATACAGCGGGAATGATGGTGAATACCGTGTCCCAGCTTTCGAATGTAGTGAGCGGGATCGTAAAAACCTTTAAAGCATAGGTGTCAGCCTATGTTTTTTTCTTGTGCTGCAAATGATATGTCTTTTTTATGCCGCTATTCTTTTATGATAGGGTATGTTCATGACTAGTGTTGATTTTTCCCCTTTGGTGATTGGAGCGGAAATCAACAGGCACGTATGAATAAAGATCATTGGTCTTTTAAATGGATCGTTCCTTCGCTAGAATGAAAGAGAGGTGAGGGCATGTTATCTAGCAAAAAAACGTTAAAAGAAGCCATCGACTGGCTGCGGCAGGAAGAAGCCGTTCGTTCTAATATTATTCATTGGCAGACGATACCTGAAAAAGAAGCAAATACAGTTTCGCTGCCGGCTGATCTTTCACCCAAACTAGCGGAAGCTTTGAAAAACAGGGGAGTTAAACAACTATATACACATCAATTGTCCGCGTATGAGGCAGCCCGAAATCATCAAAGTTTCGTAGCGGTTACACCGACAGCATCTGGAAAAACACTTTGTTACAATTTGCCTGTGCTCCAGTCGGTGATTGAAAATGAGGAAGCGAGAGCCCTTTATTTATTTCCGACAAAAGCGCTCGCTCAGGATCAAAAAAGTGAAATCAACGAATTGATTGGGGAAATGGGTCTTCCGATCACGAGCTATACGTATGATGGAGACACCTCAGCAAATATCCGTCAAAAAGTAAGAAAAGCCGGGCAAATCGTTCTTACAAATCCGGATATGCTGCATTCAGCCATTTTGCCTCATCATACGAAATGGGTATCATTATTTGAAAATTTAAAGTACATCGTTATTGATGAGCTTCACATATATAGAGGGGTATTCGGCAGTCATGTGGCGAACGTTCTGCGCCGTCTGCAGCGAATTTGCCATTACTATGGAAGTGATCCTGTTTTTATTTGTACGTCAGCAACGATCGCCAATCCGCTGGAACTTGCTGAATCATTAACAGGCAAAGAAATGGCGTTAATAGATAATAACGGGGCACCCGCCGGCAGAAAGCATTTTGTATTTTATAACCCGCCGATTGTGAATAAGCCGCTCAATATTCGCCGAAGTGCTGTGCTGGAAGTCCGCCGGCTTGCCGGAGAAATGTTGAAAAGTAAAATACAAACGATCGTGTTTGCGAGAAGCCGGGTGCGGGTAGAGATTATTTTGACGTATTTGCAAGAACTTGTGAAAAATGAATTAGGGCCGAAATCGATCAGAGGGTACCGAGGAGGGTACTTGCCTTCGCAGCGCCGGGAAATTGAAAAAGGTTTGAGAAACGGTGACATTTATGGAGTAGTCAGCACAAATGCATTAGAACTTGGAGTAGATATCGGCCAGCTCCAAGTTTGTGTGATGACTGGTTATCCGGGAACCATTGCCAGTGCCTGGCAGCAAGCGGGAAGAGCTGGCCGCCGTCATGGCGAGTCACTTGTCATTATGGTTGCAAGCTCTGATCCGCTTGATCAATTTATCATTGACCACCCTGATTATTTCTTTAAGCGGACACCAGAAACAGCCCGCATTAACCCAGATAACCTCGTTATTTTAGTAGATCATCTAAAATGTGCCGCTTATGAGCTTCCGTTTAAGCATGGGGAACGGTTTGGCGGAATAGAGATTGAAGATGTGCTTGAGTTCTTAACGGAGGAAAGAGTGCTTCACGAGAACAATGGGCAATGGTTTTGGATGAACGATTCATTTCCTGCTCACAATATTAGTTTGCGGTCCGCTTCACAAGAAAATGTGGTCATTATCGATATTTCTGTCACAGGAAGTCATCATGTCATTGGGGAAATGGATACATTCAGTGCGATGACATTGCTGCATGAAGAAGCAATTTATTTGCATCAAGGAATACAGTATCAAGTAGAAAAGCTTGATTGGGAAGAGAAAAAAGCATATGTAAGAGAAGTAGATGTTGACTATTTTACAGATGCCAATTTAGCTGTTCAGCTGCAAGTGCTGGAGGAAGATAAAAGACGAGATAAAGATTATGCTGTTTTTTCATACGGAGATGTCGCTGTTCATGCCATGGCTACGATCTTTAAAAAGATCAAATTTGATACGCATGAAAATATTGGATCGGGCCCGATTCATCTTCCGGAGGTGGAGCTGCATACGAATGCTGTGTGGATGTCGCTGCATGATGAATTGAGAAATGTCTCACAGGAACGTCTGGAAAATGGTTTAATCGGTGCCGTTCATTCTTTAAAAGCGATCATTCCTTTATTTGCTATGTGTGATCCAAAGGATATTCATATCGTTCCCCAAGTAAAGGCCAGCCACAATGAAAAGCCGACTATTTTTATTTATGATCATTATCCAGGCGGCGTTGGGCTGAGCGAACAAGTCTTCAGTCAATTGGAAGAAATTTTAAAGAGGGCCGCTGAACTGATTCGCGAGTGTTCTTGTCCAAGCGGCTGTCCTTCCTGCATTGGGACAGAGGCTGTTTTTGATTCTGCCAAAGAGGACGCATACCGTCTGCTTGAGATGTTTTCAATGTTAGGAGAGAAATAAAGTGGGGTTATCTAAGAAGCTTCAACGGATGAAACATCATATTATACGGGAAGACACAGAAAAAGGGACAATTGAAAAAAAAACATTACAACAGATCGACCTGCCCTATAGAGAAGAGTGGGAAAAGGCTGGAGTGCACACGTATGTTCTTGGCGGCCAATTCTGTCTAATCCGTGAAGTACGGTATCCACTTTCTTTGAAACATGGCAAGTATCAGCTTTCCGAAATCAAAAAAGCGGTGAAAAAGTGGAATGAATGGGAAGGAGTGCATCCATTATCTGCAAAAGGAATGGAAGCATCGGATTTATTTTTCTTTGACACGGAAACAACTGGACTCGGAGGGGGAGCAGGAAACACTATTTTTTTACTTGGCTATGCAAGAGTGCTGGATGAAGAAATCGTTTTGCGCCAGCACTTTTTGCCCGCACCGGGAAATGAAGTTGCTCTATATTCGAGCTTTCTCGAAAGAGTGGACTATACAACACTTGTCACATATAACGGAAAGTCTTTCGACTGGCCGCAAGTGAAAACACGCCATACCCTCGTTCGTGAACACGTTCCGAAGCTGCCGAGCTTTGGACATTTTGATTTGTATCATGCATCGAGAAGATTGTGGAAGCATTCGATGGAATCTGTGAAGCTCGTAAACGTAGAAAAGGAGAAGCTGGATATTCATCGGATGGAAGACATCCCAGGCTATTTAGCGCCGATGATTTATTTTGATTTCGTCGAAAGAAAGCATCCAGAGGGAATAGTAAAGGTCATGCAGCACAATGAAAGGGATATTTTAACACTCATTACCCTTTATACGCATATTAGCTTTCACCTTTTACAAGAAGAAAAGGAAAGGACTAGCGGTGAGAGGTTAGAAGTAGCCAAGTGGTTTGAAGCGGTTGGAGAAAAAAAACGGTCGGCCGAAGCCTATGAAAAACTAATTGAAGAGCAGCAAAAAGATGTGGAAATAGCGGCTAGTCATGCATTGGCTTTTCATTTAAAGAAAGAAAAAAAGTGGGATAAAGCGCTTGCTCTGTGGCAAAATGTATGTGAAAAAGGAACGATGAGGGAGAGAATCGAAGCGCATATTGAGCTGAGTAAATATTATGAGCACAAAGAAAAGCATTATGTTCAGTCGCTGCATCATGCAAAGGCAGCCGGCTCTCTCTGCAGCCTAGAAAATAAGCGGCTCATAGAAAGTATCGATCAACGAAAAAAACGATTAGAAAAGAAAATAAAACGATGAAACAAACTTGTTGCTTTATTGTAAAAAACGACATTTTTTTGTTAATCTCGCCAAAATAATTTCTGTTTGTTTATTGTTTATTAGGACGAAAGACGGTAGAATGTAGAATAGTGAAGAAAAATAAGAGAAAACAATTATGAGGTGGATTGAAAGTGTATCGCGCGTTATTCGTATTATTTTTCGTATTTGTCGGCCTAACAGCTTTTCTAATGACTAATTTAAAAGACAGTTTTTACGGCTTAATGTAAAATAGGTGTTTGTCCTAGTACATGTTCCTCCTTCTTGCATAGAATATTCTATACAGCAGAAAGGGAAAGGGGGAACAGAATTATGCATTGTCATCGACCAAAAGTATTGCCGGCGGTGGTTCATCCGCCTATGTGCTGTGAGCATCACACATTCCAACAATTTATTGTTCCACATATTCATCCAACACATATAGCCAACATTAACCATCAAATGTACGAACACCAGCATTACTTCCCACAAACTCAATCTTTTGCTCAAAATGTCCATCATCAACAGCAATTTTGTGGGAGACGCCCTCGTCGGCCATTTGGCTTTTAATTGAGGAAAGCAGGGGGAACCTCCCCTTGCTTTAGCTTGTAGACAAAGTCTATATAAATATCATCCTCAGACCGATTGAAAGTGTTCACCATGTAAATTGTGAAGCTGGTTAGGATCGAAGTGACTGGAAGATCATAGGCAGCGCAGAAAACGAGCGTGTTGAAGTAAGGGGGGGAGCCTCTTGCTTTTTTATTGCTTTAAGGGAGGTGGCTTTGTGTCCGTTTGGACAGTAACTGGGTACAAGCCATATGAGCTTGGGATTTTTAAAAAAGACGACCAGGCGGTCATTTATATAAAAAAAGCGTTAGAAAATGAACTGCGCAGACTGCTTGAAGAAGGACTGGAATGGCTGTTGATCAGCGGCCAGCTCGGTGTGGAATGTTGGGCAGCGGAAGTCATGCTTCAATTAAAGGAAGAATATCCACAGGTCAAGCTTGCTGTACTCACCCCATTTCTCAATCAACACGAAAATTGGAACGAAGATAATCAGCATAATTATGAAGTATTACTAGCAAAAGCAGATTTTGTAGATTCGGTATCTAAGCTGCCTTATACAAGCCCAGCGCAGTTCCGGAATAAAAATCAACTGTTTTTACATAAATCTGCCGGATTGCTAGTTATTTATGATGAAGAACATCCAGGTTCTCCTAAGTATTTATGGAATATGGCCCGCTCGTTTCAACAGAACCAAGCCTTTGAAATCCGCCAAATCACGTTTGCTGATTTACAATTTGTTGCAGAAGAGGAACATTCAAAGGAAATAGACTGGCAATAAACGTTGAATGGATTGACAAATCAGCCTGTTTTTGAAAAAATAAACGAAACAGGGTTTGGAATATATTGAGGTGATGACGGGAATGTTATCTAGTAAAGTAAGATTAACAGCAAAGGATATTTTGGAAAAGGATTTTAAAACATCCATGAGAGGGTATAACCCAGATGACGTAGATCAATTTCTTGATTTAATTATTAAGGATTATGAAGTGTTCCATCAAGCAATTGAAGAGCTTCAACAGGAAAACCTTCGTTTGAAAAAGCAAAGCGAAGTCACCATGCGCCGCTCTCAACCGGCTCCGGCTCCGCAGCCTGCTTCTGGATCTACGAACTTCGATATCCTTAAGCGCTTATCGAATCTTGAGCGGCATGTGTTTGGAGATAAGCTGTATAATGAGTGATTTTTTAAGTAAGTTAAACACAGGCTCTTGATTTGTCTGGCGTTTTCTACTATAATGATTCAGGTGATAATAATAGCGTTCGGGTAATCGCTGCAGCTGTCTGGCTGCAGAGGAAAGTCCATGCTCACACGGTGCTGAGATGCCCGTAGTGTTCGTGCCTAGCGAAGACATAAGCTAGGGCAGTTCGGCTCCGGCTGGATTGACGGCAGGGAAAATGCCTAAGTCCTTAGGATATGGCATGAATACCTTGAAAGTGCCACAGTGACGTAGCTTTATAAGAAATTATAAAGGTGGAACGAGGTAAACCCCGCGAGTGAGCAACCCAAATTTAGGTAGGGGCACCTTCTTTAAGGAAATGAACGATAAGAAGGGCGAATGTATAAGAACATTCGGAGATAGATGATTACCGCCGGAGTACAAGATCATCCCTGATCGCTTGCAGTACGATGGTACAGAACATGGCTTACAGAACGCTATTACGGGATATATATGAAAGCTCTCCTTTATGGAGAGCTTTCATATTATAGACAACATATATTTTAGATACTCTCAGGCTGATTGAAAACGTTTGTCTTTCAAGGCGCGAAGCCTGACGAGGAGCGGAGTGACCAGGAGGGTCATGAGCACCGCAGGCAGGTGAGCAACGAAGAAAGCGAGCGTTTGTCAACAGCCTGAAAGCTCTCCTTTATGGAGAGCTTTTGTTCTATACGGATACATACTTCATAAGTGCAGGTGATGAAATGTCAACATATACATTAATAGCTACGGCCGCTATGGGTTTAGAAGCGATCGTTGCAAACGAAGTGAAAAATCTTGGTTATGAATGTCACACGGAAAATGGAAAAGTTATTTTTCAAGGGGACGAATCAGCTATTGCCCGCTGTAATTTATGGCTGCGGACAGCTGATCGTCTAAAGATTGTTGTTGGAGAGTTTAAAGCGACCACCTTTGATCAATTATTTGAGGCAACCAAGGCGCTGCCGTGGGAAAGGTATTTGCCAGAGGATGCGGAGTTTCCGGTTCAGGGAAAATCAGTAAAATCGACTTTATTCAGCGTATCTGACTGCCAGGCAATCGTAAAAAAGGCGATTGTGGAACGATTGAAAAGCAAGTATAAGATTCAGACGTGGCTGCAGGAGACAGGCCCTTTATTTAAAATCGAAGTAGCCTTATTAAAGGATCGTGCGACACTGACGATTGATACGAGCGGAGCCGGTTTACATAAACGGGGGTACCGTATTGCGCAAGGTGGTGCGCCATTGAAAGAAACACTGGCAGCAGCTCTCGTTCAGCTGACGAATTGGCATCCTGATCGCCCATTTTTTGACCCATTTTGCGGTTCGGGTACGATCCCGATCGAAGCGGCCTTAATTGGTCAAAACATTGCACCGGGTTTTAACCGGGAATTTGTTTCGGAAGCATGGCCTTGGATCGAAGAGGACGTGTGGGAAAATGCGAGAATTGAAGCAGAAGACGTCGCGAATTACGATCAGCCACTCGACATTACAGGAAGCGATATTGATCATCGGATGGTGGACATTTCCCGTAAAAATGCGTTTGAAGCGGGTTTGGCTGATTTGATCGAGTTTAAACAAATGAATGTATCCGACTTTACTGCTTCTAAGGAATATGGAGTCATCGTTGGAAACCCTCCATATGGGGAGCGGCTTGGCGACCGGCCTGAAGTGGAGAAAATGTATCAGAACATGGGCCGGGCATTTGCGGAGCATGACACGTGGTCTGTTTATATGCTGACGTCACATGAAGGATTTGAAGAGTTCTACGGTAAAAAGGCGACAAAAAAACGCAAACTGTTCAATGGCTTTATTCGGACAGACTATTACCAGTATTGGGGAAAACGTCCGCCTAGAAAAGATTGATGTAGTACGGGTTTAAAGGCTCTCAAACATGGTGGTCAAAAATTCACTGGATTATCTTTAACTTGACCAGATTACTTTTCCAATGAAAAATCATTGGGAGGAAGATGGACATGTGATTGAAATCCGCTATTCAAGAGTTCTTGGACGACAGAAATGACAAAAACTTATCAAGCTGCACTTTGAAGATGTACCGTCAAAATTTAGGGCTGTTCTTAGATTACTGTACATTAAAAGGGCAGGAATTTATGTGTATCGATAGTAATATAAAACATGAGTTTTCCTTCACACCTTCATTTTCGATCTATGTTACTTGTGAATCAGAAGCTGCAATTGACCATCCCTATCAAAAATCGAGTGATGCGGGGGAGCCCTCATGCGGATTGGGGACTATGGTTTCAGTCGGAAATTTGGTTGGCTAGTTGATCGTTTCGGTGTGTCATGGCAGCTTGATTTACCTAACTAATATACATAAGAACATCTGTTTCTTTGTGGGGAATCAGCTTTCACTACCTGTAGGTTATTGTTCCACCCTCATAAAAGAAAAAAAGCAGGATACATCATGGGCAAACATCGGATTTATACAACCAGTTTTGCAAGTGTTTACCCCCATTATGTGACAAAGGGGGAGAAAAAGAACGTACGAAAGATGAGGCAGATGAAATGATCCGTTGGCTGACAGGATTTAGCCAAGAAGAGTTAGAAGCACCAATGGATAACGAGACAGACTTTGAAACGTTCTTTACGGAAGCTCCCCAAATAATCCTTCACGGGGTCTAATCAAATGTGTAATCTGCAGAGTCGGAGTGGAAGACATCGAAGAACCTACTATACAGGGAATTCGCTGCTTGGACAAGCTAATCGATGAGTTAGCAAAAGGAAAAGCAATGGAGAAGGTTTTGCGTGTTAAATAAAGAAAAGCGAAGAAACACCGATTTATGTAAATAGAAGAACAGATGCAGACATTCAAACTAGCAGCAGATAAATCCTAGCCATCTGGATATCTTCTTATTAAATAAACAAATTAAATTCTTTTTTGGAGGTAATTATTGATGTCGCAGCATAACATTAGCCCAGAACAAATTGAAAATGAACAAATATACAAGGAAATGGGGTTAACAGACGAAGAGTATCAACTAGTAAAAGATCTATTAAAACGTCATCCGAATTACACGGAAACAGGCATTTTCTCTGCCATGTGGTCGGAGCACTGCAGCTACAAATCATCGAAATCATTACTTAAAAGGTTCCCAACGAAAGGAAGTCATGTTTTACAAGGACCTGGTGAAGGTGCTGGGGTTGTTGATATTGGTGATAATCAAGCAGTTGTTTTTAAAATTGAAAGTCATAATAGTCCGTCTTTTGTCGAGCCATTTGAAGGTTCAGCAACAGGTGTTGGCGGGATTATGCGTGATGTCTTTTCAATGGGAGCAAAACCAATTGCAGCCATGAATTCATTACGTTTTGGCAATCTAGATAATGACCATACTAAACTGTTATTTTCTGAGGTTGTACGTGGCATTGCGAGCTATGGCAATGTGATCGATGTTCCAACTGTTGGCGGCGAGATACAATTTGATGAGCAATATGAAGAAAATCCATTAGTCAATGCGATGGTTGTTGGGCTTGTTCATCATGACGATGTGCAAAAGGGTGTTGCCGCTGGTGTAGGTAATGTAGTTATTTATGCTGGTGGGGATACCGGAAAAGACGGAGTTGGTGGTGCATCGTTTTCTTCAGATGTTGTCGAAGGTGGAAAAGAAGAGAATACATCTGCAGTCGCAATCGGAAATCCATATATCGGTAAAAAATTAATGAATGCATGCTTGGAAGTCATTCAGTCGGATGCATTAGTTGGCATTCAAGATATGGGTGCGGCAGGATTAACATCATCTGCGAGTGAAATGGCAGCTAAAGCAGGTACGGGAATTGAGATGAATCTTGACCTTGTCCCACAGCGGGAAGAAGGTATGAATGCTTATGAAATTATGCTGTCTGAATCACAGGAGCGGATGTTATTAGTCGCGAAAAAAGGTCAGGAGCAGGAAATTCTTGATATTTTTGCGAAATATGAGGTAGATGCGGCAGTTATCGGCGAGGTTATTCAGGAAAAAACCTTCCGTATTAAGCATCATGATGAGGTTGTCGCAGATATTCCTGTCAATATTTTAGCTGATGATGCGCCTGTCTATCATTTACCATCAAAAGAAGCGTCATACTATCAAGAATTTCAAGCGATTGAAAATGAAGTTCCAGCAGTAGACGATCATCAAGCGATGTTAAGACAGCTCTTACAGCAGCCGACAATTGCAAGCAAGGAATGGGCATACAAGCAATATAATGCTGAGGCGCAAGGAAACACCATTGTTGGTCCTGGATCTGATGCAGCAATCGTGAAAATCGATGGAACGGATAAAGCAATTGCGATTACGACGGACTGTAATTCTCGTTATATTTATTTAGATCCAAAAGTTGGCGGGCAAATTGCCGTCGCTGAAGCAGCACGTAATCTTGTTTGTTCTGGTGCAAAACCACTTGCAATTACAGATGGCTTGAACTATGGCAACCCAAACAATCCAGAAGTATTTTGGCAAATGGAAGCGAGCATTGATGGGATCAGCGAGGCATGTCTTGCACTTCAGACACCAGTTATTAGCGGTAATGTTTCCTTATATAATCAATCAAAAGACGAAGCGATTCTTCCAACACCAATCATTGGTATGGTCGGACTAATCGAAAATACAAAACATGTGACACCGAGCCATTTCCAGAATAATGGTGACCTTGTTTATTTAATTGGTGAAACGTTCCCTGAATTCGGCGGCAGTGAACTGCAAAATATAATTGCTGGAAAATATTCAGGAAAAGCGCCAGTCATTGATTTACAAGTTGAAACGAACCGTCAAAACTTACTTTCGACTGCAATTAAAGAAGGTCTTGTAGTATCTGCACATGATTTATCTGAAGGCGGACTTGCTGTTGCCTTAGCTGAGAGTTTATTTAAGGGACAAGGCTTAGGTGTTGAAGTTAGCTTAATTGGTGACGCAACGGTAGCGTTATTTAGTGAATCACAATCAAGATTTTTAGTAACTGTAAAAGCAGAAAACAAAGAACAATTTGAAAATTTATGGACAGAAGCAAGCCAAATCGGCTCGGTAACTAACCATGGGAAATTGATTGTATCTGTAAACGGTGAACATGTAATTGAGGATACTGTTGATGAACTTCACAAACTTTGGAGTGAAGCGATTCCTGGGTTAGTAGCATCTAAATAAATTTGTTCTAGAATATCTAAATAAGAATGAAAGTGAATGTGTTAAATAACCTTTTGGTAGAACACGGCACCTTTGTGAAGGGGCCGTGTTCTACCTATAAATTTGCAAAAAAGAGGACGGTATTATATTTGGAATTTGGAAACATGAAAAGGCAAAGGAGTCCCAAAGCATATTATCGTATGTTGAGAATGAAATTGAGACTATCATTAAATCAATAGTAAATAAAGCTTTCCGAAGTGAACTTGGAACAAATGATACAAACGAAGAAAATGCAATTGAATTGCTAAAAAATACTACAAGAACATAAGTAATTGGTGAAAGGTTAATCTGGTCAACATTCTTAATAATTTGCTTTAAACCCAATTCCACGGCAAGAAAGCGACAAAAAAGCGAACGCTGTTTAACGGCTTTATCCGAACGGATTATTACCAATACTGGGGCAAGCGCCCGCCGAGAACGAACGATTAAGTGAACGAACATTTTACAGGACGATTGTAGAAAAATTGCGAATATTTGTTACAATGGGGATAAGCGTAAAAATATACTGGGATTGTAGACAAAGTGCAGGTCCACTGAAAATGTTTGTCCTTCAAGGCGCGGGACCGGGTGAAGAGCGGAGTGACCAGAGGGAATACCGCAGACAAGCGGACAACGAAGAAAGTGAGCGTTTGTCAACGGTCTGGAAAGATCCTTTTGCTTTGTTAGCGATCAATAATAGGAGGGCAATGAAGTGATCGGAAATATTACTTCTGATGCGAATTGGTTTCAGTTATGGGGAATAGGTTATTTTATATTTTTGCTATTATTGTCTGTTCTGTACGCAAAAGCAGCTTCTTCTGGCAAGTATACATTTAAAACAATGCAGCGCATGTCTTTTTATTTCGGCTTGTTTTTGTTTTATCTGTTTGTTGGCAGCCCGTTTGCTGTCATCGCTGCGGAAGATTTATTCAGTGCCCATGTGGTCGAGCTGATGGTCATGCTATTCGTCGTGCCGCCCCTTTGTGTCTTAGGTTTACCTAGGGAGTTTTTGCGGTCGTTCTTTTGGTCTTATCGAATGCGATTTGCTTTAAAGCTGTTTACTCATCCTTGGGTAACAGCGCTGTTATTTAACTTATTATTGTCGGTTTATCTTGTTCCGTCCATTTTTAACTATGTGCAAAAACATACATTTCTTTTAGGACTGCTCCAGTTTTTGCTGCTGGGAGCTGCTTTTTTAATGTGGTGGACTATCATTTCACCGCTGCCAGAAATCAACCGCTTGTCGGAATCCATACGGGTCATGTATGTGTTTGTGGCATCCATTTTATTGATGCCGATTGGGATTTTTCTGCTCGTTGCTGACAGCCCGTTTTATGAAATGTATATGAAGGGACAGCAGCTAATGCCTAACTTAACCGCTCTCCAAGACCAGCAGCTGGCGGGTGGTATGCTAAAGGCGATTCAGCTAGGCTCTTATGGCATCGCTCTCTTCCTGCTTATTTCCAAATGGGCGAAAAAAGAAGAAGAACCAGATGATCATGTCCCCTGCTATCCGGGACAAGCTATGAATTATCCGATAAAGAAATAAAAAGGAGCATGCTGCCCAAAAGCTGGTTATTCATCCGCTTTTAGGCAGCTCTCTTTTCTTTTCTCCTCTTTTTGGAAAAAATGGCGAATAATGATTAAAAAAGTATACAAAATGTTCGTTATTAGGATTGTCTTTCTTTCTTATACTGATATAATATGAATACAATAAAACTTAACATTCGCTCATATAATCGCGGGGATACGGCCCGCCAGTTTCTACCGAATGACCGTAAATCATTTGACTATGAGTGAGCAGTGGAATGGCAGTCTTTCTTTCTGTCTTCTTCAACCCAAAGGGCATTGCTTCACTCTGTACTGAGGAATGGAATGATCTTTGGGATTTTTTTGTCTCAAAGATCGATTAAAAAGAGGGAGGACACGAAATGAAAAGCTTGCAAGATAAGATTGTGAAAGAAGGAAATGTACTTTCAGATGAGGTGTTGAAAGTAGATTCTTTTTTAAATCATCAAATTGATCCTAAATTAATGAAAGAGGTCGGGGAAGAATTTGCCCGCCGTTTTGCAGGTGAAAAGATCACAAAAATTTTAACGCTTGAATCAAGCGGAATTGCTCCGAGCGTGATGGCAGGTCTCGTACTAGATGTACCGGTTATTTTTGCAAGAAAGCGGAAATCACTGACGTTAACGCAAAACTTATATACAGCGGATGTATACTCCTTTACGAAGCAGGAAACGAATCCGATTGCTGTGTCACAAACCTTTTTAACGAATGAAGATCATTTGTTAATTATTGATGATTTCCTTGCTAATGGACAAGCTGCTTTAGGGTTGTTAGATATTGCTGAACAAGCAGGAGCAACGGTAGCAGGAATCGGAATTGTTATTGAAAAAGCATTCCAAGATGGAGGCAAATTATTGCGTGAGAAGAACGTGAGAGTAGAGTCTCTCGCGATGGTGCAATCGCTTGAAGGCGGCAAGGTCACATTTAAGGAAGGAGCTCTCTCATGAAATCCTCTGTTCTAAAAACAGCTTCATTAGGGATGCAGCACGTACTGGCGATGTATGCCGGAGCGGTGATTATCCCGCTGATCGTCGGCGGAGCGATGGGATTAACAGGAGAGCAGCTGACCTATTTAGTATCGATTGATATTTTCATGTGTGGTGTCGCTACGTTCTTGCAAGTATGGAAAGGCCGTTTTATTGGAATCGGCTTACCGGTCGTGTTAGGCTGCACATTTACGGCAGTCGGCCCGATGATTGCTATCGGGGGAGCACATGGACTCCAGGCGATTTATGGTGCTACGTTAGCTGCTGGGGTATTTGTATTATTGATCTCTTCCTTTTTCAGCCGTCTCGTGCGCTTTTTTCCACCGGTTGTGACGGGCTCTGTCGTAACGATCATTGGATTGACGTTAATTCCGGTAGCAATGAATAATATGGCAGGCGGACAAGGAAGTCCTGATTTCGGATCATCATCGAATATTATTCTCGCATTTACTACTTTATTGATCATTATTGCGTTGTTCCGTTTCTTTACAGGCTTTATTCGTTCCGTTGCCGTACTAATTGGTCTGCTTGCCGGCACAGTAATTGCAATTTTTATGGGGAAAGTAGATTTTTCTCCAGTGGTGGATGCTTCTCTTTTTCATATGGTGAAACCATTTTACTTTGGACTGCCAACATTTGAATGGACATCTATTATTACGATGATCCTCGTTGCTGTTGTCAGCCTTGTCGAATCGACTGGCGTGTATTTCGCCGTTTCCGATATTTGTGATGAAAAGGTGGAGGAAAAAGACTTAGCAAAAGGTTATCGGGCAGAAGGGATGGCTTATGCACTTGGAGCCATTTTCAACTCTTTTCCTTATACGGCTTTCTCGCAAAATGTCGGGCTGATGCAATTGTCAGGTGTGAAATCAAAAGTAGTGATCTATTACACAGCCGGCTTTTTAGCGATTCTCGGGCTGCTTCCAAAAATTGGCGCATTCACAACGATTATTCCTGCATCCGTGCTCGGCGGCGCGATGGTGGCGATGTTTGGTATGGTGGTGGCACAAGGAATGAAAATGCTGAGCCGTGCAGATATGTCGTCTCAAGAAAACTTATTAATCATTGCCTGCTCCGTAGGTATGGGGCTTGGAGTAACGGTCGTTCCAGATTTATTTGCCGGAATGCCGGAAAGCCTGCAAATTTTAACGAGCAACGGAATTGTAGCTGGAAGCTTCACAGCTATTATCTTAAATATTTTGTTTAATGAGATTGGAAGTAAGAATAAGAAAGTTGTTACATTAGCCGAATCAAAAGTTTCGTAAAAATTTTGAGAAAATAAATGTCGTAACGTCATCCCCATTTCTTTACTACAAAGAGATGGGGGTGGCGTTTTTTGTGTGTAAATAAATGATGGATGAAATGACAAGGATAAAATAAATTGGAAATGAACGGCGTTTTGTCACATACATTTTTAAAAGGCTGGGTAACTGTTGTTGATTGGAGTAGAAAACGGATGACCCCAGTGGAAATCAACAAGGGCGTTTAATAAAGCTTTTTATAAAAAACAGAAAAAATAAAAAAGTGGTATTGAAAATCATTATCGTCCATGCTAATATGTAATTGAGGATGATAACAATTATCAACTTATGAAAAAATGACTAAACAAAAAGGATGGTGCTTTGCATGGTTTGGATGTTTGTGGCGGCGACAGTTGTAGTATACGGGGGCGTAATGAAATACGTAACAGACCATGTAGGTAAGCCGCAAGTACCTCATAACTAATCCTAAATAATGAATCGAATAGTGAACTGAAAGAAGGCATAGACAGCCTTCTTTTTTTCGTGTGGGAAAGTTGGCGAAAATCGTTTACAATAAGAGAAATACGATTTAGGCTGTAAATATAAGAAGAAAGATCATGCACATAAGGAGACTTACACAATGTCAGTAGTAACTGTACAACCATCAATTACACAAATGATTTCTAAAACGGTCGGTCTGTTTGAACTGTTTCAGAAGGCCGGTGACGCAGAGCGTGCCAGAAAAGCGGAATTATTTTTGAAAAAGCTGCACGATGAAGAGTTTATCGTGGCTTTTTGCGGTCATTTTTCCGCGGGAAAATCCACGATGATCAATGCCTTAACAGGTGAAGCACTACTGCCGTCAAGCCCGATTCCAACGAGCGCGAACCTCGTGAAAATTCATGGTGCTTCGGAAGACTTTGCCAAGGTATATTATAGAGACAAACAGCCGCTTCTCTTTAAGGCGCCTTACAACTTTGAGAAAGTGAAAGAGTTTTGTAAAAATGGAGAAGAAGTCGAATCGATTGAAATCGGCCATAGCGAATCGAATCTGCCGCCGGAAGTGACGGTCATGGATACGCCAGGGGTAGACTCTACCGATGATGCCCATCGAATTTCAACAGAATCGGCTCTGCACCTAGCTGATATGGTTTTTTATGTTATGGATTATAACCATGTTCAATCAGAATTAAACTTCATCTACACGAAGGATTTGCTCGCTCACGGTGTAAAACTGTACTTGATTATCAACCAGATCGATAAGCATCGGGATGAGGAACTGTCCTTTGATGAATTTAAACAATCTGTTTTTGACTCTTTTTCAGCTTGGGGAGTCCATCCGGAACGCTTCTTCTTTACAAGCTTGAAGAAACCAGATCTCTCCGCGAATGACTTTGACGAAGTGAAGCAGCTCATCCATCAAAGTATGACAGATAGAGAAGAACTTGCTTTCCGTTCCGCTGAGACGATGATGAACAAGCTGGCAGCTGAACATTTGAATTGGCTGGAAGATGAGCAGACGGAAACGAAGGCAAAGCTTCTGGACATACTCGGCGACGATTGGGAAACACAAGAAATTGTTTCTAAAGAGCAGGAAATGAAAGCACAGCTCGATCAGCGTGATACGGCCGTTCTCGTGAAACAAATGGAAGACAGCCGGGACAAAGTGCTCGACAACGCCTATTTAATGCCGGCCTCGACACGGGATTTGGCGAGAGAATATTTAGAAGCTGTACAGCCGGGGTTCAAAGTAGGGTTATTGTTCAGTAAAAAGAAAACAGAAGAAGAGCGGCAGCGGCGTCTCGAACGCTTTGCGGCAGACCTAACGGAAAAAGCGAAAACGCAGCTCGAATGGCATTTGCGACAGCAATTAAGCAGCTGGCTTAAATCAACTGGCCTCACGAATGACAAGCTGCAGTTAGCTGCGGAAGAACTTGTCGTGCAGGTAGATGAATCACTCATCACGGAAACAGTAAAACCGGGTGCGATGGCAACGGGTGACTATGTGTTAACGTATAGTGATGATGTAGCCGCTCGATTAAAGAAACGTGCACGTATGATCACCGATTCGGTAAAAGAAGAAGCGGCGGAAGAGATGGCTAAACAATTCGCTGCGGAAAAACAGGAGCTGCATGCCCGATGGCTGATTTGGCATGAGAAGCTGACAGCTGTTCAAAAACTGGAATCATTAGATGAAGCCGTCAAAGGTCAGCGCCAGACTATTACTCATTTACTGGATGAAGAAAACAGCACGATGCCTTCTCGATATGAAGCATTCGTCAAACAATGGAATGAGCAGTTAAATGACGTCATGATATACGATGAACAGATGGCTCTGTCAGCTATCCAAGAAACAGAGGAAAAGCGCAGTGAAACACTAGAAAGTCTGGATCAAACACCGCAAGAGCCAACGGCAGGTGCAGCGGAAACGGCAGACCGTTTAAAACAAATGAGTCAGAAGCTGGACGGAATTCCTGGGTTTACTCGTTTTATTGACGGACTGAAGCAAAAAGCCGCTCGTCTGGAGCAAAGAAAATATACGATTGCGCTGTTTGGTGCATTTAGTGCAGGGAAATCCTCTTTCGCGAATGCAATGCTCGGGGAAAAGGTGCTTCCAGTATCACCGAACCCGACGACAGCGGCCGTGAATCGTATTCATCCGCCTGATGAAACACATGAGCATAGAACAGCAGCTGTCCATTTAAAAACGGAAGCACAAATGCTTATCGATTTACAGCAATCACTGCAATTCTTTAATCGCACGGTAGAGTCTCTGCAAAGTGCCAGTGTGATGATCCCAGAGTTATTGCAAAAAAATGAAGGGGAAGGCCGTGAAAAAATTCACTTATCCTTTTTGAAAGCTTTCTATGAAGGCTACAGTGAGTACAGCGGATTGCTCGGTCAAACATTAACAGTCGATTTGCCAGCGTTCCAAGGTTTCGTTGCGAATGAAAAGCAAAGCTGTTTCGTCGAGTCAATTGATTTGTATTATGATTGTGAATTTACACGTCAAGGTGTCACACTCGTTGATACGCCGGGGGCGGATTCCATCAATGCAAGACATACAGGTGTTGCATTTGAATACATTAAAAATTCGGATGCCATCTTGTTTGTGACATATTATAACCATGCTTTCTCAAAAGCAGACCGCGAGTTTTTAATTCAGCTCGGCCGGGTGAAAGATGCCTTTGAGCTGGATAAAATGTTTTTTATCGTCAATGCGATTGATTTGGCAAGCAGTGAGGAAGAAGTCGATGAAGTCATTGGCTATGTGAAAGACCAGCTTCTTCAGTACGGTATTCGCTTTCCGCGTATTCACGGTGTATCCAGTCTGCAGGCTATTCAAGAAATAGAGAGGGGAGAATTAGATCACCCTCACTCCAACTTGCAGCCGTTTAAACAGGCATTTCATCAGTTTTTAGAAGGTGATTTAGCACAGATGGCCGTGCAGTCGGCGGAAGCTGAATGGGAGCGTGGCTTAGAGCAGCTGCGTCAGCTGATTGCAACAGCGAAAGAAAACCGTGACAATCGAGAGCAGAAAAAAGCTGAACTCCAAAGCCAGCTTGGGCAAATCAATGACCATTTGAAAAATGAAACGGTTCAATTAATAGAAAAGAGACTAATCCAGGAGATGGATGAGCTCGTCTTTTATTTAAAACAGCGTGTCTTTTATCGCTTTTCTGATTTCTTTAAAGAATCGTTCAATCCAGCAACACTAAGCAGCAGCCGTCCATCTAAAACAGCCCTTCATGAAGCGATGAAAGAGCTGCTTGAGGCTGTCGGTTATGACTTGGCGCAAGAAATGAGAGCGACGAGTCTTCGGTCTGAAAAACAGGCACATAAGCTGTTGGCAGAAAAATATGCGGCGATCCAGCTTAACTATCAAGCGATTCAGCCGCAGCTGCAATTTTCAGTGATTGAATGGTCTTCCAAAGAAACACCTGAATTCCCTGCCGCTTTTCAAGAAATAGCACCAGAGGCGTTTAGTGAAGCGCTGGCTATATTCAAAAATGCGAAGTCATTCTTTGAGAAAAATGAAAAACAGCTCATGCAAGACGCTCTGCATGACCAGCTGTCTGAGCTGGCTGATCAATATTTAGCGGGAGAGAAAGAAAAACTGCGGAACTGGGCGCTGGAAGAAGCAGCGGACGGCATGGCTGGTATGAAAGATACGGTGTCTTCCGATATTCAAGAACAGTTTAATGCATGGCTGCAAGTGCTGGATGCAGCAGAAAATATTGAACAATGGGAGCGCACATTCGTTGAGCTTCAACGAGCGTAAACAAGAAATCATCCGCCGCTTTCACGTTTGTGCTACGTGCCGTTATTTTCAGCCGGTAAAACAGGAAACAGGCATGCGCTACGATTGTTCCCGGCTGAAATATGAAACGAAGCCCACTTATCAATTTCATTGCTGGAATCCGAAAGATCACGTCGTTACACTGCTGAAAAAGAAAATAGAACAAGCAAAAAAAGTCGATGACGAGTAAAAGGAGAGAGAATTGTGGAGTATATTCGTTCGATTGCCTGGCTTTCGGAACATTTACATGATCCGAATGTTTGTATCGTAGACTGCCGTTTTCAATTAACAGATCCTGCTGCCGGTGAAAAGGAATATAAAGAAGGGCACATCCCAGGGGCATTTTATGCTCATTTAGATCGTGACTTGTCAGGTGAAAAAGGGGTGCACGGCGGAAGGCATCCATTTCCTGAACTGCAGGAGCTGCGCAAGATTGCCGAATCTTATGGAATCACGGACGACACCATCGTCATTGCTTATGATCATGGGGAAGCGATGTTTGCCGGCCGTTTCTGGTGGCTCCTGTCCTATATAGGCCACAAGCATGTCTACATTCTTGATGGGGGTTTTTCCGAATGGAAAAAGCAGGGGCTTCCTGTTTCGAGTGATAGTCCATCCCCGAGAAACGGACATTTATCGGTAAATGTGCAGCATGGTTGGACTGCTTCGATCGAGGATGTGAAGAAAGCGGCTCTTGAAAACGATGGAACCATTCTCATTGACTCGCGTGCACCCGAACGGTACGCGGGAATATTGGAACCGCTTGACCGGGTGCCGGGGCACATCCCTACGGCAGTCAATTACTTTTTCCAAGAGGGATTAAATGGCACCCATTGGAAAGGCGAAGAGGCGCAAAAGGAACGATTTAAAACATTAGACAGGGATCAGCCGGTCATTGTTTATTGCGGATCAGGTGTATCAGCGACGCCAAATATTATCGCCCTCAAACAAGCTGGTTTTCAGCATGTCCGCCTTTACGGGGGAAGCTACAGTGACTGGTCATCTTATGAAGAACTGCCTGTAGAAAAGAAAGACCATTGATCGACAAGCCGTTTCGTTGAAAACAACGGACGGCTTTTTTCTATGTTTTTGCTTAATCACAGCAAGAATAATGCTAAAATAATAGAGAGGTGAAAACATGAACAAACGTGAACACTTGCTGCTCGTAGACGGTATGGCTTTGCTTTTTCGTGCTTTTTTTGCTACGGCAGTAAGCGGCCAATTTATGGTGAATTCGAAAGGAATGCCGACCAATGGTGTTCAAGGGTTTATGAAGCATTTATTAATGGCGGTCGAGCATGTCAAACCAACTCATGCAGCGGTATGCTGGGATATGGGCAGCCAAACATTTCGAAATGAATTATTTTCAGACTACAAATCTAATCGGCAGGCGCCTCCTATCGAGCTCATTCCGCAATTTGATTTAGCTAAAGAAGTAGCTGACGCTTTTTTATTGCCTAATATCGGTGTGGAAGGGTTTGAAGCAGATGACTGTATCGGCACCATTGCTAAACAAGAACATAAAGAGAGGCAAGTAACTATTTTAAGCGGGGACAGGGATTTATTGCAGCTGCTCGATCAAAACATTGAAGTTATGCTGCTGCAAAAAGGATTTGGGAATTATTTGACGTATACAACAGAGAACTTTTTCGATGAATTTGCGATTACGCCGAGTCAATTTATTGATGTAAAAGCGTTAATGGGCGATTCAAGTGATGGGTATCCGGGTGTGAAAGGGATTGGCGAGAAAACAGCATTTAAGCTTGTGAGGGAATATGGCACGGTTGACAGCATTATGGCCAATCTTAAACAGCTTACCCCGTCACAGCAGAAGAAAATTGTGGAAGGAACCGACATGCTACGGCTGTCACAGCAGCTGGCAGAAATTGATTGTTATGTACCTCTTACATGGAATGTGAACGAAGCGATATGGGAAGGAATTGTCAGTCAGGCAGAACAGACGGTGGAGGAATTGGAACTAAACGTACTGCGGCGACATTTAGTACAAATGAAAGCGGCAGCTGATGTAAATAGATCTGATCCGTTTGCATAACTTCTAAGGTGGGAACGAAAGTGGAGAAAGAACAAACCTTGGCCGATTATTTACTTGAGTTGGAAGGAAAAGGTTTCAGGTTTTCAGATGATACGATCTCGTTTATTTATTTTGGGAAAAGGTCTACCGAGGCAGCCGATTCTTTAGTAATTACGGCTGTAGACATTACATTAAAAGTACAAAGGGAATTTGATGGCAGTTTTTTCTTATCTTTATTGGAATGGTTTAAAGAAAAGGGGATAGGAGATCAGCAGGCGGCTATGCGGTTTGCCCGCTCGGCTGGTTTGTTAGAATAAAAGCAGAGCTGTCTCAGAGATAAGGTATCAGCCCCTCTTACTCCGCTTACTCCTCTTTAAGGAGTATAGATAAGTAGTATGAGAGGGGGCAGTCTTTATGAGACAACTCTGTTTTTCTTATGACTTATCCGCAGCAGACCTAAAGTTCAGCCACTTCTGAACGGGGATTTCTGCCAGCAGCATACCAATGAAGATAAAGGCACAGCCGGTTAACCCAGCAGCAGTCAGCCGTTCATCGATCCAGAAGAAGGCAGTTAAAGCTCCGAACACTGGCTCCATCGACAGAATAAGAACCACCCTTGTTGGTGTCGTATATTTCTGAGCGCTCGTCTGGATAAAAAACGCAAGAGCAGTCGCAAGGAAAGCTGTAATGAGAAGGGTACTCAAGACAGAAGGATTCGTTAAATTGGCAGCTGTTAATGCTGAATGCCAGTCTTCTAACAGGAACCCGCCTATAAAACATAACGCAGCGACAGTGATAACTTGTACAGCGGTTAATGTTAATGCGGAGGAATGTTGGGTAAACACATCAGTATATATGATATGAAAGGCGAAACCCAATGCACCAATCAAAACGAAAAAATCGCCGATATTCCATCCGCCGGCACCGCCAGCTGTCAATAAATATAAGCCAGCCGCAGCTGTTACCGACCCGACTGCAGCGTTTAGTGCCGGCCTCTTTTTTAAAAGAATAAGAGAAAGAAGCGGTACAAGCACTACGCTTAACCCAGTAATAAAGCCTGTTTTAGAGACCGTTGTATACAATAAGCCAATCGTTTGAAAAGCATAACCGATCGTCAGACAAACACCTAAAATCAATCCGTGTTTCCACGTTTTTGCCGTAAGTTTGGCTGTTTCTTTACGAAAAAGGATGATCGCGAAAAGCAGGAGAGCGGCAAGCAGAAAGCGGAGGCCGTTAAATAACAGCGGCGGCAAAAAGGCAATCGCCTGCTGAACAATAACGAAGGTCACTCCCCAAATAAGGGCAACAAATAATAAAGAAAGTTCTGCAAGCCATCTCATTGGTCTTCATGTCCTTTATTCTTTCTAATCGCCTGGCGGGCAAGATCATCCGCGCGATTCTCTTTGCTCGGAATCCACTTCACAAAGAAAAGCGGAAATTCTTTTGATAAAGCTAAAATGTCAGCTAACAGCGGTTTATAAAGGTCTTTATGTATATATTCTTTCTCAATCGCCTGTACAACGGTTTGTGAATCGCTGCGCAGGGAAACGGTCGCCGCCCCCATGTCCTTCAACACCTCAAGTGCTTTAATCACAGCAATAAACTCTGCTTCATGTGTATCCTTTACACCAAGAGGAATGGAGTGCTGACTGACATGGCTGCCGTCCTTAATGAAAATACCGGCACCTGCTAACCCAGGAGAACCAGTACTGGCCCCATCCGTATATACTTCAAACAAACAAATACCCCCTTTGTCTTCATAACAGTAAATTGTACAAAAAAAACAAAAAACTTGCAATAATAAAAGCGGAAGCACCTGTTCTGCTCCGACAGGCAAATGTTTTTTGTTTAAAGAAGTCGTCCTTTGACTTCATTGAGCGAAGGTTATTTGACCCGAGGAGCAAGGTGCTGGAACTAGACAAGGGAAAAGCGGAAGCGCCTGTTCTGCTCCGACAGGCAAATGTTCTTCGTTCAAAGAAGCCGTCTTTTGACTTCATTGAGCGAAGGTTATTTGACCCGAGGAGCAAGGCGCTGGAGCTAGACAAGGGAAAAGCGGAAGCGCCTGTTCTGCTCCGACAGGCAAATGTTCTTCGTTCAAAGAAGCCGTCTTTTGACTTCATTGAGCGAAGGTTATTTGACCCGAGGAGCAAGGCGCTGAAGCTAGACAAGGGAAAAGCGGAGCTGGCTGAGAGGTTGTTTTTAGTCTTTCGGAAACTTTTCATGCAAATGGGAAAAGATATACATATCAGCAGTTTTCCGACACAAGAAAAAATTATAAAAAACCTGTCTTTATTGGCGTATTTGAGCATAACGTACACTATACAAAATCGTGAAAAATGGTGAAGAAGAAAGCAGGGATCGATCATGAAAATGAAAATTAAGTGGCACTACGAATTTAAGGGAAGGAAAACGGAATTTGAGTCAGGTTGGCTGACGAAGGAACATGTTTTGCCTATTATTGAGGATCTGACAAAATCGGGACGAATGAAATCAGCAGCAGTCATGGATGAGCTGTTAAATGAATGGACAGTCAAGGAGTTTATTAAATTAAATAAGAAATTAGACGAAGAGCCAGGGGACGTGGAGGTCTATTTCGATGGAGGATTTGAGCGGGATACGCAAACCGCCGGGGTAGGCATTGTTATTTACTATAAGAAAAATGGGGATCAGTGGCGCTGTCGGGTGAATGAACAAATGACGCAGCTCGAATCGAACAACGAGGCAGAATACGCAGCACTTTATAAAGCGATTGGACTGCTCGAAACGATTGGTGTAAAACAAGTTCCCGTTACTATTACCGGCGATTCTCATGTAGTATTAAAACAGCTGACAGGAGAATGGCCCTGCTTCGACGATACGTTGAATAAATGGCTGGATCGGATTGAAAGTAAAATAGAATCCCTTCGTCTTACACCGCTTTACAAACCAGTGGACAGAAGGCAAAATAAAGAAGCAGATAAATTGGCCAATCAGGCACTGCAAGGGAACTTTGTCAATAGTCATTCTGTGATCTCTTAAGAAAAAGGATGGATATAGAAAGGTGTGACATGCTTGGAAAGAAAACAGCTTATGGCGGAAATGGGAGAGATTCTTGATACGTATTGTGAAGATTGCTTATTAAAAGCCGTTTTCCGAAAAGAAAAAGGCAAAGCGTTTGCCCATAAGTTTTGTATTACAAAATGTACGGTAGGAGAACAGCTGAGAAAATGCGGGGAACAGCTGCTTAAATAATAATGAAAAAAAGCCGGCAGAAATGCCGGCTTTGTTAGTCGAGATTAAAGTTTTACAACGTTAGCTGCTTGAGGTCCACGGTTTCCTTCTACGATTTCAAAAGAAACTTCTTGACCTTCTTCTAAAGACTTGTAGCCATCGCCTTCGATTGCAGTGAAGTGAACGAATACATCGTCTCCGCCTTCTACTTCGATAAATCCGAAACCTTTTTCATTGTTAAACCATTTTACTTTACCGTTTTGCATGTTTATGAATCCTCCTAAATCTTCGAAACACATCTTATCTATATGTGCCCAAATCAAAGTATTCATTATGAACAGAAAAGTCTGTTCATAATACCTATAATATACAATAAAGTATAAGAGTAGTCAAGAAGAGAAAAGATAGAATAGTCAAAAAACTTATTTTTGCTTGATTTACAAGGAATATTTCGCTGTCTTGTAATAAAATAACTGTTATAGTAAACTTGATTTGATGAGTATATTCAGGAGGTACCAGATGCCGACACCAAGCATGGAAGATTATATAGAACAGATTTTCATACTTATAGATACAAAAGGATACGCACGTGTGTCCGATATTGCGGAAGCATTATCCGTTCACCCTTCATCCGTAACGAAAATGGTTCAGAAACTAGATAAAGATGAATATTTAATATATGAAAGATATCGTGGATTAGTCTTGACGGCCAAAGGGAAAAAAATTGGTAAGCGCCTCGTAGAAAGACACGATTTATTAGAAGAGTTTCTGCGAATTATCGGTGTAAAAGAAGAACACATTTATGAGGATGTGGAAGGAATTGAACATCATTTGAGCTGGGATTCTATTGATCGGATTGCTGATCTTGTGGAATATTTTAACGAAGAACCGGCCAGAATCGAAGGGCTGCTTTCCGTACAAAAGAAGCCGTTAGAATAAAGAACCCGCTTCCTAGGATGATAGAAAGAAGTCTAGCCTCATTTTCAATGTGTGATTAGCGATTGTTAACCCGCTGGCTATCTAAATAGTGTTGGTGCGAGGATTGATATGCCTGTTCCAAGAAGACCGGTCATCAATAGGTGCCGCTACATAGGTCCATGCAATGAAACCGCCTGCAGCTTGCGAGCGGTTTCATTTTATTGCCGAAAACAGTTCGCTTGCTTTAAAATAAAGGCTATGTTAATGACGGTGGTTGATTATGCTCCTTTATTAATTGGAGCGGAAGGCACGAGAATCCTGCGGAAATCAACAGGCACGTTTACAAAGCCAACATAAAAAGAAAGCAGGGAGGAATGAAGATGACAAATATATCATGGCATGAAGATGCGAAAGGTCAGTGGAATGAAAGGGCAGGCGGATGGCAGTCAAAGAGTGCAGAAATGTGGGAGCATGGCAGCCGAAAAGCCATTTGTCCTTTTTTCGTCACTCATGTCCCGCCCAACAGTTTTGTAGCAGATTTAGGCTGCGGGGATGGGTATGGCAGCCTAAAACTGCATCAAGCCGGTTATAAAGTGATCGGAATTGATTTATCTAACAAGATGATAGAATTCGCCCGAAGGTTTGAAAAGGATCATCTCACATTTAAGCAGGGAGATTTAGCGCATCTTCCATTTGAAGCTGGAAAGCTGGATGCTGTTATGGCAATCAATTCCCTTGAATGGACAGAAAATCCGGCTCATGTACTTCAGGAAATTAATCGGGTGCTAAAGCCTGAAGGGAAACTCTGTGCAGCGATATTGGGGCCGACAGCGGGACCGAGAGAAAATAGTTATGGCCGTCTAAGTGGAGATTCAGTTATTATGAACACAATGATGCCTTGGGAGTTTACCAAATTGGCATCCGAACATGGGTTTAAGTATATTAATGAAAAACATGTATACAAGGGCGGTGTCACAGAATCAGATGCAAGGTCTTTTCCGCCCGAATTAAAACAGGCGCTGACATTTTTCACCCTATTTATGATGGGAAAAAGAAAATAAAAAGATATAGACAACATTCATTTTATATGTTTTGGACTGAAAGAAGGTGTTTCATTGTTTGATCCAACAGCTTTTGATAATATCAAATTTATGATACAAGCTGAAGTCTACGACCGTGACCTGGATGACCTTCTTCACATTCACAGCCGCAGTGATAAGGTTGATCTTGCCAGTCTTGGACGGGAAGCAGCCATCACTTTTTCATTGAAAGAAAAACCGCAACTTCGCGTGACCCTGATCATTCAGGCAGATCTGGAAAAGCTAGCAGGTGAATTGATGAAGCTTCCCGGAGCGTTTCCAGGAGTGTCTTTGCACATCGTGTATACGGGGCCGGAGCATGTACTTACGGACGGATGCATGAATCGTCTGGAGAATGGATGGGGAGCAGCGAGACGCTATGAACGGAAAAAAATCGCATCCAATCAAATGGAAACGGTTCATGAGTGGCATATTTATTTTGAACGGACGATCACAGAAGACATGATAGAAGAACTTGGTGATTTAGTCGGTTTTATTGTCGAGACGCTGGAAACAGCACCGAACAGCGAATGATCTGCAAAATGGGGAGAGAACATAAATGAGAGCACTGACTGTGCAAGGGATGACAAAATCGTACGGAGAAAAAGTGTTGTTTAATGGGCTGACTTTTTCTATTGCCGAAAAAGAACGGATTGGATTAATTGGTGTCAATGGAACAGGCAAATCAAGCCTGCTAAAAATCGTAGCAGGAAAGGACGTGCCTGACAACGGAGAGATTGTTTCTCCGAACGATTATACGATCGCTTATTTAGAGCAGGAGCCTGAAATGAATCCGGCACTGACTGTCATGGATCAACTATTTTTAAGTGAGGCGCCGGTGATCAAGCTGTTAAAAGATTACGAAGGCACGCTCAAACAGCTTGAAAAGGAGCCAGAAAGTACGGTGGTAGCTGAGAAGCTGTTCGAACTGCAAAAACAAATGGATGCTCTCGGTGCATGGGAAGCGAATACGAATGCAGAAGCGATTTTGACCCGGCTTGGTATTCCGGATTTCAGCCGGAAAATCGGCGAACTTTCCGGTGGTCAGAAAAAGCGGGTGGCACTTGCTCAAGTGCTGATTGAAACACCGGATCTGCTCATTTTGGATGAGCCGACGAACCATCTTGATTTCGAGACGATCCGCTGGCTGGAAGATTATTTAAGCAAGTATTCAGGAGCAGTGCTGCTTGTGACCCATGACCGTTATTTTCTTGATCGGGTAACGAATAGAATGTTTGAATTGGATCATGGCCTCCTGTATACATATAATGGAAATTACCAGGATTATATTGCTGCTAAGGCAGAGCGGGAAGAACAGCAGTCTGCCGCTGAAGATAAGCGGAGAAACTTATATCGGCGGGAGCTTGCTTGGATGCGCAGAGGAGCAAAAGCGAGATCAACGAAACAAAAGGCGCGGATTGACCGTTTTGAACAATTAGAAGGCTCACTTGGCCAAGGCCCGAAAAAAGAACAAGTTGATTTGTCGGTGCAGGGCAGCCGGCTCGGAAAGCAAGTATTTGAATTGAAAAATGTATCGAAGTCATTCGATGGAAAAACGATTTTGAATCACTTTGACTTGCTCGTTAAACCAGGAGACCGCCTTGGAATTGTCGGTAAAAATGGCAGCGGCAAATCTACATTTATGAATCTGCTTGCCGGAAAAATATCGTTTGACAGTGGGGAAATGATTACGGGACAAACAGTAAAGACCGCCTACTATACACAGGAACGGACCGATATGGATGAAAACATGCGAATGATCGCTTACATTCGCGAATCCGCCGAAGTGGTGACGACAAAGACAGGGGAAAAGATTTCCGCTGCACAAATGCTTGAGCGTTTTCTCTTTCCGATGCATGCACATGGTACGCCGATTTACAAGCTGTCTGGTGGAGAAAAGCGCCGGCTTTATTTATTGAAGCTGTTAATGACACAGCCCAATGTACTATTGCTGGATGAGCCGACGAACGATCTTGATACTGAGACATTGACGGTTCTGGAAGATTATTTGGAAGAGTTTTCCGGTGTTGTGATTACTGTTTCCCATGATCGTTATTTTCTAGATAAAACCGCCGATCGTCTGCTCGTCTTCCAAGGAAATGGCATGATTGAATCTTATTACGGACTGTACAGTGACTATTTGGCAGAACAAGCCATCGTAGAAAAACAAGAGGAACTGCCCGTTAAAGAAGTAAAAACAGAAGTCAAACAGGAAAAGACGAAAAAGAAAAAGTTAAGTTACCACGAACAGCGCGAATGGGATACGATTGAAGAAGAAATGGCGAAAGTAGAAGAGCGTATCGCAGAAGCAGAGCAGGAGCTGGAAGCAGCGGGAAGTGACTTCGAAAAAGCCCAGCAGCTAAGTGAGGAACTGGAGCAGTTAAATGAAAAGCTGGAACACTTCATTGAACGCTGGAGTTATTTATCAGAATTCGTTCAATAAGCAAAATGAAGCCGCCGTTCATTTATTTGTGTTAGAATGGCGGTAAAGGTTGAGCTGTGGAAAGGAGTCATTCGTGTTGCTTATTTTAAAAATCGAGCCTACACCGAGTCCAAACACGATGAAAATTATACTGGATGAAGAGCTTGCTGCTGGAAAAAGTAACAACTATAAAGCCGGCCATGCGGAAGATGCTCCCGAAAAAATACAATCTATTTTAAAGATAGAAGGAATTAAGGGTGTTTATCATGTGGCTGATTTTTTAGCTGTTGAACGGAACGGCAAGTATGATTGGAAAAATCTGCTTCCGCAAGTAAGAGAAATATTTGGAGAAGCGGCAGCTGGAGAAAGTACAGATGCCAACGTTGAAGAAGCCTACGGCGAAGTACAGACGGCGATTCAAGTGTTCAAAGGAATCCCCATTCAGTTAAAACTAACATCAGCGACTGAGGAGAAACGATTTCCGCTGCCTGATTACTTTATAGAAGCATTCAAAAAAGCCCAATTGGCAGATGATAATTATGTACTTCAAAGAAAATGGACAGATTTTGGGATTCGTTACGGTGATTTAGATGAAATTGGACAAGAGGTATTGGAAGAAATTATCGCTGCTTATCCGCAAGAACGTTTGGGATTTTTAGCTGCATCCGGGGCAGAAGGAAAGTCAGCTTCAGAAATGAAACGGCACGGCCTGAAGGTCACTGCTTCTATGTGGCAGAAAGAGGAAGATTGGCGCCGGCGCTATCAATGGCTGGAGCAGATGGAAACTCCTTCTGCAGCTGATTTGCCTTTATTACAGCTTGCGCTTAAAGATAACAAACCGGCGATCCGCCGCCTTGCTGTTGTTTATATTGGCATGATTGAAGACAAACAAGTACTGCCGCTTTTATATCAGGGATTAAAGGATCCTACTGTAACGGTCCGCCGTACAGCTGGTGACTGCCTGTCCGACCTTGGTTTTGAAGAAGCCGTTCCTGTGATGTGTGATGCTTTGCAGGACAAAAGCAAAATTGTCCGTTGGCGGGCTGCGATGTTTTTATATGAAGTTGGTGATGAAACAGCGCTTCCTGCTTTAAAGCAGGCGGTAAATGATCCGGAGTTTGAAGTGCAAATGCAAGTGAAGATGGCAATCGAACGGATTGAGGGCGGAGAAGAGGCAAAAGGCTCCGTCTGGAAACAAATGACTGAATCAAGAGAAACGTGAGAATGGGAGGAAGAGAAAATGACAAATGCTTATGAAGAATATATGAAACAAATGGTAGCACCCATGCGTGCTGAATTAACGAATGCAGGATTTAAAGAGTTAACGACAGCGGAGGAAGTCAATGAATTTATATCGAATGCAGAAGGAACGACTCTCGTTGTTGTAAACTCTGTTTGCGGCTGTGCTGCCGGGCTTGCCAGACCTGCTGCAGTTCAAGCATCCATGAATGAAGCTTCTCCAGACCATTTAGTGACGGTGTTTGCCGGCCAGGACAAAGAAGCTACGGCGCAAATGCGGGAGTATTTCGATGGATATGAGCCATCATCCCCATCGATGGCATTACTAAAAGGCAAAGAAGTCGTTCACTTCGTTCCACGGGAGCACATTGAAGGAAATGATATTGGCTCAATTATTCAAGATTTAACGAAAGCCTTTGATCAATATTGTAAATAAACGAAGGGGATGTCTAATGCGGCATCCTTTTTTATGGGAGAACGTATGATTGTATCTACATCTGCAAGAACAAATGACAAACTTGAGGAAAAAGCCAGACAGATAGCTGCTGAGCTTGGCTTTTCATTTATTAAAAGAGATAAACGATCGGTTGCCTCACTGCAGGCCCAATACGGAACGGGCTGTCTGATCGTTGCTAAACATCGACTGGAATTTCATTCTGTTGATGGGGCTGAACCATTTTTCTTTCATCCAAATTCCGCCTCATTCCGTGTCAAACGGTTAATGAGAGGAGAATCGGACCCATTCATTGATGCGGCTAGGCTGCAACCGGGCATGTCGCTGCTTGATTGCACGCTGGGCCTTGCGTCGGATAGCATTACAGCAAGCTTTGTTACGGGACCCGCTGGCCGGGTAATGGGGATAGAAGGGAATTCTGTGCTTGCTTATATCATAAAACATGGGCTGACTGAATGGGAATCACCGCTGCAGGAATTAAATGAACCGATGAAACGAATTGAAGTAATAAGCGGACGATATCAGAATGTACTGCCTGGTCTTCCGGATCAATCGGTGGATGTCGTCTATTTTGATCCGATGTTTACTAAGCCGATTCTTTCTTCAAAAGGGATTGCTGGGTTGAGGGAACTTGCTGTGCATGATGAATTAACAAGGGAGATCGTGCAGGAGGCCCGGCGAGTAGCTAAACAGAGGGTTATTTTAAAAGATCATTATCAATCCAAGCGGTTTTCTGAGCTTGGTTTCAAGCAGCACGTTCGCCCAACGTCGCTCTTTCACTTTGGAACGATTGAGGCAGCAGATGAGATGAACAAGGAGTGGAAAGAATGAGCAAGAATGAACAGCAGTATTTGGATTTGTGCCGTCGCGTCCTGAAGGAAGGAACGAAAAAGGAAGATCGGACTGGAACAGGTACGGTTTCTATCTTTGGTGCACAAATGCGATTTAACCTGCAGGAGGGCTTTCCGCTTTTGACAACGAAGCGCATTGCTTTTCGTCTTGTGGCAAGCGAGCTATTATGGTTCATAAAAGGCGACACGAATATTCGTTATTTGCTTCAGCATAATAACAATATCTGGAACGAATGGGCGTTTAAGAACTGGGTAGAAAGTAAAGATTATAACGGACCTGATATGTCAAATTTTGGTTTGCGTTCTCAGCAGGATGAAGAATTTAACGTTCTGTATCAAGAGCAAATGGAACACTTCAAACAACGCGTATTGGAGGATGAGTCGTTTACTGCTGCTTACGGCACACTCGGCGATGTATACGGCAGCCAGTGGCGTGCGTGGAAAACATCTGCCGGCGAAACGATTGATCAGTTAAAAGAAGTGATCCAAACGATTAAAACGAATCCAGATTCCCGCCGGCTTATCGTTTCGGCATGGAATCCGGAAGACATTCCATCGATGGCCCTGCCGCCATGCCATACGATGTTCCAATTTTATGTGTCAGAAGGAAAGTTGTCCTGCCAGCTTTATCAGCGTTCCGGAGACCTGTTCCTAGGCATTCCTTTTAACATCGCAAGTTATGCCTTGTTAACCCACTTAGTCGCGCATGAATGCGGTTTAGAAGTGGGGGAATTTATTCATACATTAGGTGATGCACATATTTATACTAATCACTTTGATCAAGTGAAAGCTCAATTGGACCGCGAGCCGAGAGAACTGCCATCATTAAAGTTAAATGAGGAAAAGCAGTCGGTATTTGATTTTGAGATGGAAGATATTTCACTTATAGGCTATGATCCGCATCCGGCCATTAAAGCACCGGTAGCGGTATAACGAAAGGGAAGGTGATCGGATGATTTCTTTTATTTGGGCAATGGATGAACGTGGTGTGATGGGGAAGGATAATACCCTTCCGTGGCGGCTTCCAGAAGATTTGAAGTTCTTTAAAGAAACAACGATGGGCCATCCGATCGTGATGGGAAGGAAAACATATGAATCGATCGGAAAGCCCCTCCCTGGCCGTGAAAATATCATTTTGACCCGCGACAAAAACTATGAAGCAGCCGGATGTACGGTCGTTCACTCTTATGAAGAGCTTCTGGACAGGCCAAAAGAGGAAGATCTATTTATTACTGGTGGAGCAGAAATTTTTAAACAGATGATGCCTTACGCTGATAAACTGTACGTGACAGTGATCTACCACTCATTTGAGGGGGATACCTTTTTTCCGGATGTGATCCAGTGGGAGGATTGGGCGCTTGTATCCGAAAAACAAGGTGAGAGAAATGAGAAAAATCCTTACGAATACTATTTTCGTATTTACGAGAAAAAATAGCGGAGATTCTCCGCTATTTTTTATTTTGACAACCGTTAAATAGTGTAAAAAGAAAGGGAAAGGGATAGAGGGAGAAACTCGAGAAAATTTTTTTCAAATAGTATAAAAAAAGATGAAGGTCATAAGAGAACTGAGATTTAAAGCCGAGAAATAAAAAGGCAAGATGGTACACAATTCAGCCAATTAGTATTCTGAAAATACTTGATTTTCCACTATCTTTGAAGCATAATGAATTTATCTTGCAAATGTGTCTGAAAATTGACAAATATTACAAAGTTTTAAGGGGGAAAGAACATGAAAAAATGGATGAAAGGCATAGCTATTACTGGCATAACAAGTGCAGTTTTACTTGCCGGGTGTGGCGGAAAAAGTGAAGAAAAAACGCAAGAAGCATCGGATACGAAGGAAAAGGCGTATCAAATTGGTGTGACACAAATTGTTGAACACCCGTCCCTTGACAATGCTTACAAGGGCTTCAAGAAAGCATTAGATGATGCAGGGATCAAAGCAGAATATGATGTACAGATCGCCCAGGGAGATCAAAATAATAACCAGACGATCGCAAACAACTTTGCTGGAGATAAGGTGGACCTCATCTTTGCTAACTCCACTCCAAGTGCTACAGCTGCGTTAAATGCGACAAAAGATATACCGATTGTGTTCACTTCTGTTACAGATGCGAAAGCAGCTGGTCTAGTGAAAGATACGGACAAGCCTGGCGGAAACATCACGGGAACAACAGACTTGCATCCAGAAGCGATTTCCAAAACAATTGAATTTATGGCAAAAGAATTCGATGGAAAACGTGTCGGAGTTATCTATAATGCAGGGGAGCAAAACTCAGTCGCTCAAATCGCAGAAGTGAAAAAGGTAATGGATAAAAATGGCCTTAAAATGGTGGAAGCAACAGTTTCCGCTTCTTCAGAAGTAAAACAGGCTGCTGAGTCACTCGTTGGGAAGGCTGATATGATGTATATCATTACGGATAATACAGTCGTGTCCGCTCTAGAGTCGGTTATTCAAGTAGCGAACCAACAAGATATTCCTTTATTTGTAGGGGAACTGGACTCTGTTAAACGCGGAGGATTTGCGGCATTTGGGTTTGAATATTATGACATTGGTTATGAAGCAGGAGAAATGGCAGTAAAAATATTAAAAGACGGAGCGAAGCCGGCTGATATGGCTGTCCAGCCTCCACAAAACTTAAAGCTGTTAATTAATGAAAAAGCAGCAAAAGAAATGAATATTAAAGTAAAAGATGAATGGAAAGACCAAGCGGAATTTGTAAAGTAATGAGTGAAAGGGGCTTTTTGGTTAAAAGCCCCTTTTGCATCCGTCCAACAGGAGGAGATTATATATGTTCACAGCCTTATTTGGCTCTGTAGAGGTCGGTGTGATCTACGCCATCATGGCGTTAGGAGTCTACCTGTCTTTCAGAATATTGGATTTTCCCGATTTAACAGTAGACGGGAGCTTTGTCACAGGAGGAGCAACAGCAGCAGTATTAATTATTTCAGGCGTCAATCCGTTTCTTGCAACGATGGGAGCTTTAGCGGCTGGTTTTTTAGCCGGCTGTGTTACCGGTATTCTTCACACAAAAGGAAAAATCAATGCGCTATTATCTGGTATTTTAATGATGATTGCTCTTTATTCTATTAACTTGCGCATTATGGATAAACCGAATGTGCCGCTGCTTGCGGAAGAAACGGTGATTACACAGATTTCTGCCTGGTGGCAGGGGCTGGGCTTTGACAGTATGATGCAAAGTTTGCTTACGTCTATCGGCTTAAGTTCTTATATTCCTTCTACATGGGGAGTTCTCATTGTCATGGCTCTGATCGCTTTCGTCATTAAAAAGATGGTGGATCTGTTCTTAAAAACAGAAATCGGCTTAAGCTTGCGGGCGGTTGGTGACAACGATGGCATGGTACGGAGCTTTTCAGCGAATACAGATTGGCTGAAAGTGCTTGGATTAGGTATCTCTAACGCACTTGTTGCCTTTTCAGGGGCGTTAGTGGCGCAATATAACGGCTTCAGCGATGTAGGGATGGGAATCGGGATGATTATCATCGGTTTAGCATCTGTTATTATCGGGGAGGCAGTGGTAGGAAACTCGACAATTGTAAGAGCTACGCTTGCCGTGTTAATCGGAGCGATTTTGTACCGCTTAATTATTACATTGGCGCTAAGAGCAGATTTTCTTGAGACGGGTGACATGAAGCTCATCACAGCAGTGATCGTGATCTTCGCCCTTGTCGTACCTAAATTGATCGAAAAACAAAAATCAGGGGCAAGAAGGAAAAAGCGGGCTGCTCAATTAGGGTTAGATAAATCAAATGGAGGGGATCAAGTTGCTGCAGCTAGATCGGATTTATAAAGTTTTCTATGAAGGAACCCCTGATGAAAAGATCGCATTGAATCAACTGTGCTTACAAATGAAACCAGGTGATTTTGTGACAGTCATTGGCAGTAACGGAGCAGGGAAATCGACGTTGATGAATATGATTTCCGGAAATCTATTTCCTGATTACGGAACTGTAAAAATTAACGGCACAGACATGACTTCGATGCCGGAACATAAACGGGCTAAAAAAATCGGCCGTGTCTTCCAAAACCCATCGGCTGGAACGGCTCCAACGATGACGATTGAGGAGAATCTAGCATTGGCTTATAACCGGACAAAACCGCGTTCTCTTCAATTCGGTGTCACGAAAAAGCGGCGTGATTATTTCCGAGAGCAGCTGGAAATTCTTCATCTTGGACTAGAAGACCGGCTGCAGGCCAAAGTTGGACTGTTATCCGGCGGTGAGCGGCAGGCATTGTCTTTATTAATGGCGACATTTACAAAACCAGACATTCTTCTCTTAGATGAACATACGGCAGCCCTTGACCCGGCAAGAGCGGATTTAATTACAAAACTGACGAAAGAAATTGTGGAGAAATTCCAGTTAACAACGTTAATGGTCACTCATAATATGCAGCAAGCACTTGACCTTGGTAATCGTCTCATTATGATGGATAAAGGTCAAATTATATTCCAGGCAAACGAAACAGAAAAGCCGGAGCTGACAGTAGAAAAATTGCTAGCCGAATTCCAACGAATCCGCGGCGAAGCACTGCTAAGCGACCGATCATTACTGGCGTAAAGAAGAGCGGAAGCGGTCGTTTAGACTCTCGGGCATAAGACGAGCCGGCTGGAAGGTTTATTCTTTAACCTTCTGGACGGATTGGCTTATGACCTCGAGCTGATGGCGCCCGCCTAGATTCAAAAAAGGACGAAGACAACCTTCGTTCTTTTTTTTGTGTGTTTTAACTGAAAACAGGACGGAGAAACAGAGGATTGTTTATAAAAGAATAAGATGTTAATCACCGGTATTTCACGTTATAATGTTTTCAGGTTGATTGATAGTAAGGATGTGGAGTTGTGCAGAAAATTAAAATTGTAACAGATTCAACATTGGATGTAAAAAAAGAAATACTAGATAGGTATGGAATTACTATTGTTCCTTTAACGATTTCAATGGATGGAAAGACCTATTTAGATACGGTTGATATTTCTCCTGATGAGTTTTTGGAGCGGATGAAACAGTCGAAAGAACTTCCAAAAAGCTCGCAGCCTTCCGTCGGACGCTTTTTGGAAGTGTATGATGAATTGGGCAAAGACGGAAGTCAGGTGCTGTCTATTCATATGACAGGAAAGATGAGCGGAACGGTCCGATCAGCCCAACAAGCGGCGGAAATGACCGAGTCTGACGTGACAGTTGTCGATTCTGGTTACATTTCGAAAGCCCTTTCTTTTCAGGTTATTGAGGCGGTTAAGCTGGCGGAGCAAGGCAAAGAGGTAGAGGAGATTGTTCGACAGCTGCAAGAAATCCGATCGCAGACAAAATTGTATCTCGTTGTTGATACATTAGAAAATTTAATTAAAGGCGGCCGTATCGGTAAAGCGAAAGGGTTTATTGGTTCGCTTTTGAATATAAAGCCGATCACTCATCTTGATACAGGAGAATTGAGTCCAGTGACAAAAGTCCGGAGTCATGCCCAAGTCATTAAGTATTTGTCTACGCAAATTGCGGAGGAAGTAAAAGAGAAAAAGATAGTGAAAGTGGGAATCGTCCATGCGGGCGGTTATGAACTGGCGAGCCGTCTAAAAGAAAAATTGATTGAACTGATAGGGGTTGAAGAGATCGAAATTGAAACGACGACTCCTATTATATCCACCCATACCGGTCTTGGTGCTCTTGGTGTCATGTATTGGGCAAAATGAGCTGAAAACATTAGCGCTTATATGAAAAGGGATTGATTCAAAAAGAAAGTGTCAGACCCCACATTAATGTTGTATATTCGAAGGATTCGCTTTCGTGATATACAGTGTATTAAGAGTGGGATCAGACTGTTTTTGAGTCAATCTCTTTTTCATGAAGGCATTGGGGTAGGTGTTGGTTTAGCGTAGCCTTCCTTATACTTTTCATCAATATATCTGCGAATGTCTTTTAGTGATTTTCCATCCTGTGACATGAGGACGGATTCTGCTGCAATTTCTAAGCACACCCCGCAGCGGGTTCCGTGATCGTCCCAAACGACTTGTCCTTCTGAGATGTCAGCAACGAAACAATTTAAATTGCTTTGATGACCGGCTGAATCGCCGCATCCGCAATAACAAGGCATGGAGGCAAGCACATCGGGATTTTTAGCAGCTGCTGCATAGATGGCTTTCATTTGATCGTCTTTATCGTTTAAAAACTGAGGCAGATCGTCAACCGATGAAGTAGTTTCCTGGAGGTCTCCATTCGGCTGAGTGTGCAGATGGCCATGCTCCGAAGAATCCGCATCACCGGATTTTTCGTTCTCTGTTTTTGAAGAACATCCGGCGATTAATGCGAGCAGAGTGCCGAGAACGGCGAAATAATAAAGCAGTTTCATGCATCTAAACTCCTTTTCAGTGTGTTTTAGTATACAGGCATACATATTATACTATACGATGAGATAAGAACCTAATCAGACAGCTTTAGGATCCATACTTCTTGTAAAAAAGGAATATGCTATAATATGAATTAATTTAAACAGCGGGGTGAACAACTTGAGAAAGATATGGATCATTTTCTTTGCCTTCGTCTTTGGTTTAGCGGGCTGTTCTCAGCACAAGAACGAACGAGAAGAAGTGATTCCAAAAAATTTAGATATCGTTTCCATCGGCGACTCCTTAACACAAGGAGTGGGGGATAGTACGGACAGCGGCGGTTATATTCCATATTTACAGCAGCAGCTCGAACAGCTGTCCGAAGTGAAAGGTGCCCACTTTGTTAATTATGGTGTAAAAGGGAACCGAACGGACCAGCTGCTCAAACGACTCGATCAGCAGGACGTGAAGCAATCTATTAAAGAAGCGGATTTTGTCATTATTACGATCGGCGGCAATGATATTATGAAAGTATTTAAAGATAATTTTACGAAGCTCAGCATAGGGGAATTTGATCATCAGCGGCAGTCCTATGAAGGGCGGCTTCATGAAATTATCCAAACGGTGCGGAAACAAAATAGTCAGGCAGGCATCGTCTTCATTGGTCTTTATAATCCTTTTATGAAATTATTTGCTGATGTGAAGGAAGTAGAAACGATTGTGAACGACTGGAATGAAACGAGCAAGACAGTTGTAGAACAGTACGACAAAGCCTGTTTTGTCGCTGTGGAAGATCTTTTTCGGAATACGGAAGAAAATCTCTTTTATAAAGATCAGTTCCATCCAAACGACAGAGGATATGAACTGATGGCTAATAGAATATTTGAAACGATTAATGGAAAAAAGCTTGAAGAACTAACGAACAAGAAGATTATTTATGCAAATGGGGAAAGTGAATGAAAAAAGGATGGAAACTAGCATTTTTAGGATTACTCGCTTTGAATGGTATAATTGTTCTCCTTCTTGCTATAGGCTTGTTTTCGCCAATCCAAGATGAGACGCTGCCAAAAGTAGATGCGCAGGAAGAAGCGGTCGAATTTCAAGTGAAATCCAATAAAGAAGATTTAAATAAAGTCATCAAAATGTTTGTGGAAAAGGAAAAAGCAAAAAGTTTCGTTGATTATAATGTGTATTTGCGTGATCAAGTAGAATTATATGGAGATGTAGCTGTTTTTTCCGAACGAATTGATTATAAATTGACATTTGAACCAGAGGCCTTAAAGAATGGCAATGTCGTCCTCCGGCAAAAAGGAATCAAAGTCGGAAAAATTAACTTGCCTGTTTCCTACGTGCTGAAGGCTGCAAGGGATGCTTATCAGTTTCCAGATTGGGTAAAGATTATGCCCAACGATGAAATGATTTACCTGTCACTAGACAAAATGGAACTGAAGAGTAACTTGAAAGTACGGGCGGACCGCATCGATCTAAAAAAAGACGATATTCGCTTTACGCTCCAGCTGCCGGTCGATCAAGACTAAACAAAAGCTATCCTATAAGTGTGCACTTCACTTAGGGATAGCTTTTGTTTTGAGAAGTGAATAATCGGACTTTTCATCCATCATCTTAAAATGGTGAAAATAGGTAAGGGCCGTCTATGAAAAAGTTTTTCTTTACATGAAATATATTCGTCCTTTATATTGAGTGAAAAAGGGGCTGATGTTGTGAGAAAATCATTTTTTCATTATTTAATGAAGTTTCGAGAAGAACCGCCGAGAGACGAGTTAGCGGACTTTGCGAACCATGCCTTTACCGATCATAGCTTTCCAAAAACGGCTGAGCATTATGATGAATTAAGCCGTTACTTAGAAATGAATGGCTTCTATTTGACAAGCATGGCTGTATTTGATGAAGCGTGGGATCGGTATATAGAAGAGGAAAAAGAATAAGAGGCTGTCTAGATGATCAATCCAGCAAAACATCTTTGCTGTCATCTAGAGAGGGGGAATAAGGAGCTTATGGGCATCCTTATTTTTTTTATACATTTACGGAAGCACAGTGAAACTTTTACGATCACATCGACGTATAGTAAAGCGATTACATAAAAGGGGGAGCTTATATGTCTTTTTTTAACAAAATACTTGCCAGCATAGGGATTGGCGGCGCCAAAGTCGATACAAAGCTGGAGAAATCGGAATATACGGCTGGGGAGATGATCAGGGGACAAGTGGAAATATACGGCGGAAGTACCGAGCAGCAAATTGATTCAATTTATTTAACGGTATATACAACCTTTATTCGCGAAACCGATGACAGAAAACATACAGATTATGCAGCGGTGAAACATCATAAATTAAATGAACCTTTCAAAATTGGCGCAAATGAAACGAAATCGATTCCTTTTTCCATGGAACTGCCGATAGATACACCCATTACTTATGGAAATACGCGCGTTTGGGTAGCAACGGGTCTCGATATTAAAAACGCTGCCGATCCGGGTGACAAGGATTATATTGAAGTGCGGCCGACGAATATGGCAGCTGCCATTCTAGAAGAAGTAGAACAGCTTGGTTTCAGGCTGCGGCAAGTAGAGTGTGAGCAAGCGTCAAAGAGGCTGGGCAGCCGCTACCCATTTATTCAGGAATTTGAGTTTGTACCGACGAGCGGTCCATTTCGCGGCAAGCTGGATGAACTGGAAGTAATGTTCCTGGCTCAAACGAAAGAGAAAGCGGAACTGCTTATTCAAGTCGATCGGAAAGCAAGAGGGCTTGGCGGATTGCTTGCAGAAGCATTTGAAATGGATGAAACACACGTAAGACTAACAGTGATGTCCCAAGATGTGCCGAGACTAAACGAAACATTAAAGGGAGTCATCTCTAAATACGCTTAAGAAAAATTCGTATTCGTTGCAGACATTTCCAAAAAAGATTACAATAGTTACATTATGTGGAAATGATTCGGGAGGGATACAATGAGCATTCATATTGGAGCGAAAGAAAATGAAATAGCAGAAACGGTCCTTCTTCCAGGGGATCCGTTGCGGGCGAAATATATTGCCGAAACCTTTTTAGAAAACCCCGTATGCTATAACGAGGTTAGAAATATGTTTGGCTATACTGGCACGTATAAAGGCAAGAAAATCTCTGTGCAAGGGACAGGGATGGGTGTACCGTCTATTGCAATTTATATTAATGAGCTTATGCAAAGCTATCATGTGCAAAATTTAATTCGAGTGGGTACGTGCGGGGCGATCCAAAAAGATGTAAACATACGGGATGTTATTTTGGCTATGAGTGCGTCCACAGACTCCCAAATGAACCGGATCGCTTTTAAAGGAGTAGATTATGCTCCGACAGCGAACTGGGAATTATTAAAAAAGGCTTTCGATGCAGGTACTGAAAAAGGCCTTCAGTTAAAAGTGGGGAATGTATTTACATCTGATATGTTTTATAATGATTATGCAGAACACGAAAAGTGGGCAAGCTGCGGCGTTTTAGCGATTGAAATGGAAACAGCAGCTCTTTATACGCTGGCAGCTAAGTATGGCCGAAAAGCACTGTCGGTTCTAACCGTGAGCGATCACATTTTAACAGGGGAAGAAACGACGGCTGACGAACGCCAAACGACTTTTAACGAAATGATCGAAGTAGCTCTTGAAACGGCGATTAAAGAATAATAGAATAAACGAAGGAAAACCAGCCTTTGGACGGGCTGGTTTTCTGTGTAAAGTGTATGGGAAAAGGTGATGAAATGAAAAAAGCAGGCTGGGCATTAACAGCTGTTTTGCTGCTTAGCGGCTGTCAGCAGTTGAGTGGGACAGGGCAAGACGAGCAAGCAGGGGAAGACGGAAAGAGTGTACAGGAGCATCAAGAAAAGTCAGCGAAAGAAAAAGAGGCATCTGCTGGCCCTAAGCTGGAAGCAGTCTTCTTTAATGAAATCAAGGAAGTAGACGGAAAGGCAGTCATCACGAATCCTGAAAATATCATGGCCCTCGTAAATAAGCAATATTCACTGCCGGCGGATTATAAACCGCAAGATTTAGTGCGTCCGAATGTGCCGTTTTCGTTCGGTGAACAGGACATTGAAAAAAGTTACATGCGAACAGAAGCAGCCGAAGCCTTAGAAAAAATGATGGCAGGAGCAAAGGAAGATCACATTGATTTGTTTGCTGTGTCTGGCTATCGTTCCTATGAGCGGCAGCAAGAAATAATGAACAACCAAATAGCGAAAGTCGGCTCGTTTGAAAAGGCAGCCGAGGCGGTAGCCCCTCCTGGACAAAGTGAGCATCAAACGGGCCTCTCGATGGATATATCGGCAGAAAGTGTCCAATTTGACTTGCTGCAATCGTTTGAAACGACGAAAGAAGGGCAGTGGCTCGCTACTCACGCCCATGAATACGGATTTATTCTTCGTTATCCAAAAAATAAAGAAACTGTAACGAAATACATGTATGAACCATGGCATTTCCGCTATGTCGGTGTAGAGGCGGCAAGAGAAATCTTTCAACAAGGCTGGACATTGGAAGAATACTTTCAAGAAGTAGAAAAAATCTAACGCATATCTAAAATGAAAGATATCATTTAGTGAAAAGGATCTGTCTCTTAAGGGGTTATCTTCTCTAATCATACCTGTAATCGTTCTTCTTTGTTTATTGAAGGGCAAGGTATAGAGCTGGAGAGGATTGACACTTTGCTTTTGAGACCGTTCCTTTTTTCTTTTTAATTCAACTGAAAACTGATAGAATGTAAGAGTTGAATAGATGACTATTAATGCATGGAAAGCGGTGAGCATCATGGAGGAAAACAGGTCCGGCCAGCCTGATGACAAACAGCACTCTCATTATGTCCGAATAAAGAAGTTTCATTTTATTATGTTTGTATTTTTTCTCGTTTTCTCGACAGCGGCCATTACAACTGCTGCTCTTGCTTTTGGTGATGGAAAAGCGGCAGATGTCGGTATAAAGCCGCGTCAGGAATTTGAAAAGTTATACGAGGCTTACGATAAGCTGCAACAAAACTATTATACAGACATCAACAAAGATCAGCTGGTGAATGGGGCTATTAATGGGATGATCGAGTCTCTAGATGACCCTTATTCTGATTACATGGATAAAAAGGAAGCAAGCCAATTCCATGAAAGTATTTCATCCTCATTTGAAGGAATTGGTGCAGAAATCCAGGAAGAAAAAGGAACGATCAAAATTGTCTCTCCTATTAAAGGATCACCTGCAGAAAAAGCAGGGCTCCGTCCGAATGACCGCATCATGGCGGTTGATGGCAAAAGTCTGCAAGGAATGAGCTCGTCTGAAGCCGTTTTGCTTATACGGGGTAAAAAAGGGACGAAAGTCAAATTGAACATTCAGCGTGCGGGAGTAACAGAAGCGTTAGAAGTAACGATTGTCCGTGATGAAATTCCAATTGAAACAGTGTATGCAGAAATCAATAAAGACAAAGTTGCACATATTCAAATTACTAGTTTTTCTGAACGCACAGCAGCTGAACTGAAAACAGCGATTGAAGATATGCAGGCGAAAGGCATGGAGTCGATGGTGATCGATGTCCGGCAAAACCCAGGCGGACTGCTGGATCAAGCAGTTGAAATTACGAATATGTTTGTGCCGGAAGGAAAGGTTCTTTTTCAGGTGGAAGACAGCACGGGCAAACGCGAAAAGATGGTGTCTGATAACAAGAAAAAATTCACTATTCCTGTTGTTGTGCTTGTCGATGGCGGCAGTGCCAGCGCGGCTGAAATCTTCGCCGCAGCTATGAAAGAATCTGCAGGTGTCCCGATCATTGGAGAAAAAACATTTGGTAAAGGCACGGTTCAAACAGCGGAAGATTTCAAAGATGGGTCCAACATGAAGTTTACGACAGCTAAATGGCTGACACCAAACGGCAACTGGATTCACAAAAAAGGAATAGAGCCAGATCAAACCGTGAAACTGCCTGCTTACTCTCATTTATCTTACCTAGATCCTGATAATGAATTAAAGCTGGACAGCTTATCAGAAGAGGTAAAAAATGCAGAGAAAATGCTCGAAGCGCTTGGGTATTCTCCTGGCAAGGTAGATGGTTTCTTTGATGAAGACACAGAACAAGCGGTAAAAGAGTTCCAAAAACAAGCAGCCATCGAACAAACAGGTGTGTTGTCCGGGGAAACAACGGTAGAATTAATGAATGATATAAGAGAGAAAATTCAACAAAATGATACGCAAAAACAAAAAGCTATAGAAATCCTTACGAAACAGCCAAAAGATTCTGCTTCGTAAGGAAGCTGAAAGAAGACTGTCCTATAAGTGATTGTCACCTTCTTCCATGTTATGTTGGCAATGAAGGAGACAGCGCTTTGTTTAGGACGGTCTCTTTTTATATAGGCTATGTTAATGACGATTGTTGATGTTGTTCCTTTGTTAATTGGAGCGGCCCCATGCGAAATCAATAGGGAGTTTAACAAAGTATTTATATAAAACATGATACATGAAAAGGATGAAGGGAAAATGAAAAAACAAGTATACGTATTATCAGGATTTCTTGGCAGTGGTAAAACTACTCTACTCAAACAGCTGCTGCTTTATTTAAAAGGCCAACATCGCCGCCCCGCTGTACTTATGAACGAACTAGGAGACGTCTCTGTCGATTCTGCAGCCGTTGAAAATGATACGCCGCTAAGGGAGTTGTTGAATGGCTGTATATGCTGCACAGTGCAGGAACAATTGGAATCCCAATTACAGGAGCTTCTTTTTAATGAAACGTTCGATGATTTAATCATTGAAACGACAGGTGCTGCCCATCCTGTCGAGGCGATCGATGCAATTATGTCTCCGCTGTTTTCAGATCAGCTGGAGTGGAAAGGGATAGTGACTGTCGTCGATTGTTTAACATGGAAAAAAAGAGCGTCACTTTCGCCTGCTGTTCTCCAGCTCATGTATGAACAAATAAAGCATGCCGACTTGCTTATTCTAAATAAAACAGATCTCGTTTCAGAAATGGACGTTGCGACCCTCACTTATGAGATTCAGCAGATTAATCCGCAGCGAATGCTATATGTAGCTGTCAACGCCAAAGTACCAATGAAAGCCCTAGAAAGCTTGGCGATGTCTAAAAAGGAAGGAACAAAAACGGTACGCGTTGATCAACATCTGCATTTGAATGTCTTCAGCCATACATTCGATCATCAGGTCAACATGGAAGCATTTGAACAATGGGTGCGCAGACATAGCGGTCAGATTTACCGTATGAAAGGATATGTTCCTGTTGAGCAGTCTAAATTTCCAATGCTTTTTCAATATTCTTATGGGATGCCTCTATGGATGCCGGAGGAAATGAACATGCCAGCAAATTTGGTGATTATAGGTGAACAATTGGATCAAATAAATATGCTCGCCGAGTTAAAAGAGCTAGAAAAGTAGTTGTTTCCGTACAAATCATCCTTTGACCTTTGATCTAGGCCACATGTTAATGATTTTGTTGATGGGAGTGGCAGGTAAGAGCCTTCTGCGGGAAAAGAGTGTTCAAAAGAGACCCAGCAGGCACGACAGCGGTAAGAAGGCTCCCGAACCGCCTGGGGAAAGCGAGCTCCCCCAGTGGAAATCAATAGGAGCGTTAACAAAGACACTCGAAAAGAAGATGTTGAAGTTGTCATCAAATTGTCTTTTTTGCAAAAAACGAAAAAGTTATTTTTCGTTTTTCAGAGAAGAAAACATGCCAATTTTATGAATAAAGGCCGAATTTAAGGTAAGTGTGTTAAGATGTTCCCGGCCGTGAAAACAATGGGAAACATTGATAATTCAAGGGTTATTTAAGAGAAAACATAAAAAAATAGATTAGTAGAAGAAGCCAGTTTCTATGGAAAATAGAACTGGCTTTTTTCCCATGAATTACCCGGATTATTACAAAAAAATCATGATACGATTTTAATGTAAAAACAAGAAAAAATAGGAGTGAAGTTTACATGAATAAAAAAGTACTAGTTTCATTAGCAGCCTCATTAACTCTTTTTGCTTCTCCATTTGCAAATAAAACAGAAGCTGCAGCACCAGTTTCACAACCAACAGTCAAAGTTCAATGTAAAACAGGAACAATCGTTCTTTCTAAAGAGATGTCCTATCAGCTTATGCAAGGAAACGTGGATTGGCAAACGTTCTTAAAGAACTATGGCTGGACCGTTCAGCAGCCAGCAAAGCCTGGAACACAGCCAGCACCAACGACAAAACCAGCACCGGCACCAACAACAAAGCCGGCACCAGAAACAACAAAACCAGCACCAGCGCCATCAACAAAGCCAACGGCCGGCCTAAAAGCATTCGAGCAGCAAGTGGTCGATTTAACGAACCAGGAACGCCAAAAAGCAGGATTATCAGCTTTGAAGATTGATAGTCAATTAAGCTCTGTAGCTAGAAAGAAATCAGAGGATATGCTGGCAAAAAATTATTTCTCACATACAAGCCCGACATACGGATCACCATTTGATATGATGAAACAGTTTGGTGTTACTTATCGTACAGCGGGAGAAAACATTGCTAAGGGGCAACGCACACCTGCAGAAGTAGTGAAAGCGTGGATGGAAAGCCCAGGACATCGTGCGAATATTTTAAATAAAGATTATACGCACATCGGGGTTGGTTATGTAGAGAATGGAAACATTTGGACACAAATGTTTATTGGAAAATAAATGAATACAAAAGCATCGTGATTTCACGATGCTTCAGTTTGTAGACAAAAGGGGTTCGGAATGGTCTCATTCCGAACCCCTTTTTGGTTTTTTATTGGCTTTAAAGCTATTTCAGAGAGGAACAGGCCTCTCCGGGTTCATTATTTAGGCCATTACTGAACCTTGCCAAGTCCAGTTGGCCATTTTCTTAAGATTCATGGCAGCGAAAGTAAGCATCGCCTGCATCGACAATTTTTTAAGTCCCCTTAACGATGTCCAACGCATGCCATGCTTTTCTTTTGCATCTGCGAAAACACGTTCAATCGTTTCTTTGCGTTTCGCATAGATGGGTTTGACCCCTTCGTGATGGCGAAGATGGTCGGCTTCCTCCACATATTCCTGCCAAATGTGACGAGTGACCACTTTTTGATGGTCTTTACTTTCTGTACACTTGGCTAAAGAAGGACAGGCTGCACACACCTGTTTCGGTGATTTGTACTCACGATACCCCTCTTTATTCGTTGTCGAGTAGGTCAAGACTTCCCCCTCCGGACAAAGGTAACAGTCAAAGTGCTCATCGTAAACATACTCATGTTTTCGGAAGAAGCCTTCTTTTGTGCGCGGTCGTGTGTAAGGAAGGACCGGCTTCATGTCATTTTGCATTAAATAACTGGTAATCGCAGGTGTTTTGTAAGCACCGTCTGCGGCAACGGCTCGAGGGTCTGGCTGTCATGTGTATTGCCTGGTGTGACCATCGCACCGAGTACGAATCCCTTACGGTCTGCGGCCGCATGAAAGGAATAGGCGAATTGTTTGGTCCGTTCGTCTTTGACATAGTAGCCACTATCCGGATCAGTGGTGCTTTCTTTGATTTCTTTGGTTTCTTCCTTGTCGAACTTATCCGGCGGGAACGGCTTTTTCCCATGGTCCTCCCGGTCTTGATTAATCTCTTCTTGAAGACGTTCCTGATACGCGCGCGTTTCTTTGCGAACCACTTTCTTTTCGAATTTACGCTTATTCGCACTGGCTTTTACATGAGTGTAATCCACAAAAACGTGTTCCGCACTGATGAGCTTTTTCTCGGCGGCTATTTTTAAGATACGATAGAAGATCTGTTCAAACAGGTCGGTGTCTTTGAAACGGCGCTCGTAGTTCTTACCGAAGGTGGAGAAATGCGGCACTTTATCATGGAAACCGTACCCTAAGAACCAGCGGTAGGCCATATTGGTTTCTGCTTCTTCAATCGTCTTGCGCATAGAGCGGATGCCAAATGTATATTGGATGAATGTCAGTTTAATTAAAATAACAGGATCAATGCTTAGGCGGCCTACTTCCGAGTACAACTCTTCCACCAAGTCATAAATAAAAGAGAAATCAATCGCTGCCTCCATTTTACGAACCAGATGATTCTTTGGTACAAGCTGATCTAGAGCGATCATTTCTATTTGGTCCCGTTGGATTGAATTGTGTTTCGAAAGCATCTTCATCACCTCAAGCATTTTATCTATTTATTTTAAAACAGGTAATTATTATACGGCTACCCTTACTTTGTAAACCCTGTTGATTGGAATGGAAGGCGCGAAGACTCCTGCGGGATCAGCGGGACAGGTGAGACCCCGCAGGCGCTTTTGCGGCGAGGAGGCTCACCGCCCGCCCCGCGGAAAGCGAAGCAGCCTGGAATGGAAATCAACAGCCCCCATTCACAAGCAAAATAAAAAGACCGTAGACAAACTTCAATTTTCATTGAGTTTGTCTACAGTCTGAAGCATCGTGATTTCACGATGCTTTTTCTTATGATGAGATTAAATTTGCATATTCCAAAAGGGATGATTAGTATTAATCTATAGATCATTTTTTTTTGGAGAGGATGTCATGGGGAGGAAAACGGTACTCATTACAGGAGGCTCGAGGGGAATTGGCAAGCGGACGGCCATTCGGCTCGCTGAACAGGGGTATGACATGATGATCAACTACCGTTCGAGTCAAGCAGATGCAGAAAAATTTGCACAAGAGCTATCGAAAATGTTTGGGGTTCAAGCGGTCGCTGTACGGGGAGACATTTCAAACAAAGAAGATTGTGACAACATCATTCAAGCCTCTTCTGAAATCTTCGATGGGGTGGATATTCTCATACATAATGCAGGCCCTTACGTCTCAATGCGGAAAACGATGGATGAATACACGTGGGATGAATGGCAATATATGATTAATGGCAATTTAAATAGTGCGTTTTATTTAACGAAGTTAGCCTTGCCATATATGCGCAAGAAACAGTGGGGCAGGGTGATTACATTCGGATATGATCGAGTGGAAACAGCACCAGGATGGATTTACCGATCTGCTTTTGCTGCCGCGAAAGCTGGTCTTGCCTCTCTTACAAGAACAATTTCTTTGGAGGAAGCAAAGAATGGCATCACTGCCAATATGATTTGTCCAGGGGATATTGCCGGCCGCTGGAAAGAGGAAACGATTGCAGAAGCAAGAAGTGAGAGCAGTTCTCCTGTCCCGATCGGACGGCCAGGAACAGGAGAGGACTTAGCTAGAGTGGTCTCTTTTCTCGCTTCTGAAGATGCGGACTTTATTACGGGAAGTGTGATCCCTGTTACTGGCGGTCAAGATGTTCTAGGGAAAATCTACCGCTATGATTATGACAATCGGATGTAACAATACGCTATTTAGATTGTGGAAAAGTTTATTTTAGACATTCTAGGGCTGATGAAAAAATCTTTACTTTTACTGGAAGCGGGAGTAGAATAGGAACATTCAACTAAATGATTGCTTAATCCGCATGGAGCGGGGGAACCAACGCAGGCAACTGCAGGGGTGAAGCCAATGATATTGGCCGGGCAAAACCTTCCAGCCCGAATCCGACAGCTAACCTCGTAAGCAAGCAGGAAGGCTTCTAAACCATTAGCAGAAGCTGATGGTTTTTGTGTTGGAAAATTACTGAAAAAGAAGGGATTTACGAATGAAACGATTGAAACTATCTCCCTCAACACTGCTCCTATTTGTTTATGGAACGTTTATTTCACTTGGTGCGGTTTTACTAAAGCTGCCTATTTCTACAAATGGTCCGTTGAGCTGGATTGATGCTTTATTTACATCCACCTCGGCAATGACTGTGACGGGACTAGGAGTCGTAGATACTGGTACACACTTTACGAGATTTGGCCAGGTCGTCATTATGGGGCTTATTCAAGTAGGGGGATTAGGGATCATTTCATTTGCTATGCTCATTTTTATCATGACAGGTAAAAAAATCGGTTTGAAAAAGCGGCTTGTCATCCAGCAGGCGCTCAATCAGGATCAAGTAGGAGGGATCATTCGTCTCGTAAAATATTTATTCATTATTTCACTTACGATCGAAACGGCCGCAGCCTTAGCGCTTTCCATCAAATGGATACCAGAACTTGGATGGAGAAACGGCATATTCTATAGCTTTTTTCACGCAGTCTCTGCTTTTAATAATGCGGGCTTTGCCTTATGGCCGGACAATTTATCGCGTTATGTCGGCAGTCCTATTGTCAATATCGCGATTACGACGCTCATTATTTTGGGTGGGATCGGCTTTACTGTCATTGCGGACGTATGGCAAAAACGGAAGTGGAAACGACTGTCTTTGAATACAAAAGTCATGTTGGTTTCAACAGTTATTTTGAATCTTATTCTTTTTCTGCTGTTTTTTTTGCTGGAGAGGAATAATGGTCATTCGTTAGCGAAACTTTCGCTTTCGGATCAGCTGTGGGCCTCTTATTTCCAAGCGATTGCTGTTAGAACGGCCGGGTTTAACACAATTGATTTAAGCGGCATAGATCCCTCTACGGCGTTTCTATGGATGATTGCTATGTTTATTGGGGCAGGGAGCGGTTCGACAGCGGGAGGCATTAAATTAACTACATTCGTTGTATTGATTGTCAGTATGCTTACGTATGTACAAGGAAGAAAAGATATCCACTTATTCAAACGAACAATCCGCCAGGAGCATGTGCTGCGGGTATTATCGATTACAACGGTCAGTTCGTTTATTGTCGTTGCAGGGATATTGCTGTTAAATATTACAGAAAAGCTGCCATTTTTGCCTCTGGCATTTGAAGCCGTCTCTGCTTTTGGTACAGTTGGATTAACGATGGGCATTACAGCTTCCCTTTCCATTATAGGGAAATTAATTATCATTTTGATTATGATTACGGGAAAAGTAGGCCCGTTGACGCTTGTATATATTCTTGCTCGTAAGCAGCAAGATCATTACAGATATCCAACGGAAGATATTTTAACAGGGTGATGGAGAGGATTATATAGAAAGAAGTTGACTTAAAAAGTCGTTAAAAACGACTTTTTAAGGTCAGTCTTTTTATTTAGATTAAAATATCTTATTGACAAAGTTCAAACGATTAGTTGATTGTAGCGGAAGGTGCGAAGACTCCTGCGGGGAAAGTGAAGCGTCTGGAACGGAAATTAACGGACACGTTTAAATAACCATACAAAAAAGGGGATGTTCCTAAAAGAAGTGATACTTTTGGAACATCCTCTTTTTCGTTGTAGAATGCCTGGGTTTAGCGATGATCCTTTCGTTAAGCGAGCAGCTTGTTCACGGGCTTTTTAGTATGAGATTCTTTGCGCTGAATGAGAAGCAGACGAGCGGAAAGGGTCAGTGCTCCGGCTGTTAAGCCAGATATTAACCCAATCCAATAGCCGTACGCTCCCAAATCGGTCGTGTTGGCTAGGTAATACCCTAATGGGAGACCGATGATCCAGTAACTGATTAAGGTCATGAAAAACGTTGTGTTTACATCTTTATAGCCGCGTAAAGCTCCTTGAACTGGTGCTTGAATGGCATCAGACAATTGAAACAAAGCGGCAAACAATAAGAAGTGGGCAGCGAGTTCCAGTACTTCTGCATCGTTCGTATAGATTGATGCAATTTGATCACGGAATAACATGAGAATGGTTATACATAATAACGAGAAAATCACAGCTGTGCCAACACCGAGCCAGCTAAACACTTTTGCGTCTTTTAACCGGGAAGCTCCTACTTCAAATCCGACAATAATCGTTAAGCTCATGGAAATACTAAGCGGGAGCATATAAAGCAAAGTAGCAAAATTAATAGCTATTTGATGAGCGGCAATGACATTCGTGCTGTATTCACTCATAAATAAAGTAACCGCAGAAAAAATGCTCGTCTCAAAGAATAGAGAAAAGCCGATCGGAATGCCGATGAGCAAAATTTCTTTCCATTTAGCAACTGAAATTCCTGGGAATGACTGGAAGATATTGTACTGGCTGAACGGCCGCTCGCGATGAACGACAACAGCAGCAATAAACATAATCAGCCAATACGTAATGGCTGAGGCATAACCAGCCCCGACTCCTCCAAGTGCAGGGAGCCCCCATTTCCCAAAGATTAGAGCATAATTAAAGAAGACATTCAAGGGCAGTGAGAGTAGTGTAATAACCATGGACGTTCTTGTCATCCCGAGTGCATCAATGAAACAGCGGAGAACTGTATAAATGAAAACGGGAACGATGCCGAAAGATAAAGCAACGACATAGTTTCTTGCGATCTCCCTCACTTGCTCTTCAAGATTCATTGTATTTAAAATAGGGTCGAGGATGAGGCTGCCCATAGCAACAACCATTACAGCAAGAGCAATAGAAACATAGATCCCTTGCATCACTGTGAAAGGCACTTCATCCTTCTGACGAGCACCGGCCAGCTGAGCTACAATGGGGGTAATAGCAAGCAGAATACCGCTTAAGCCAGTATACACAGGCAGCCATAATGAAGCCCCGATGGCTACTCCAGCCAGGTCATGTGAAGAATAACGGCTGGACATCATGATATCGAAGAAATTCATAGCGAATAATCCAAGCTGTGTAATTAAGATGGGGACTAAAATATATAGGAGCCTTTTCATTTTTTGCTTCATTGTAAAAGTCTGTTCCAAATTGATCCTCCTTTATTCTGCGCATTTACACGCAGAATGAGAAAATTATACCACAAAAATGACAAGACTGCTCAGTGTATAAATAACATTGAAAAAGCCCTTCAACGGACGCTGAAGGGCTTTGAAAAGGAAAGGTATAACAGAAAGAAAAGAAGAAGAGGGTAATAGATAAAGGATTAAGCTTCCATCGTTTGTTCTTCTACAGCTTCGTTTTGTTGGCGAAGTGTATAGAAAGTAAACAGGTCTTTCGATACCTCAAATAAATCAAACACTTCATTTCTTTCATTAATGCGGGAATAAATCATCGGGCGCGTTTCATTTGCCAGAATGGCATAAGGAAGCTTTTCTGCAGCTTTGCGCGATCGTGTATTCACCTTGCGAATTTGCATAAAGACGGATTCCATACCAAGTTCAAAAAATAATTCATGAAAAAAAGATTCTTTTGCTAATGCGTTATAGCCTTTGCCATGATAAGGCTTGCCGAGCCAGGTGCCGAGAAAGCCAGACTTTTCATGGATATCATATAAATTAATTGTACCGATTGGATTGCCCCAATCATCAGTAATAGTACGGGAAATTAATTCCCCCCGTTCCTCTGATTCAATCGTTTGCTTTGTGAGAAAGACGAATTCTTCATAGGAATGGGCTTTTTGACGCACAAAAGGGAAGACTTCAGGGTGCATCATCAACTCAAATAGTACATGACTGTCATGTACATCGCGCTTCTTTAACATGTAAATCCCTCCAAATGAGGGCACTCCGGTCCTGTTGTGTCCGAATTCACCCTCGAAATTTTTCATAGCGTTCATAAAAAATTTCGGGGTGGGAATCGAACCCACTAGAACCAGCTGCAGAAGCTGGTGGCGCACCATTTGCCTTCCCTAATTCCCATCGAATTGTTGTAAATGTGAGTCTATCATACAAAAAAAACTCTCATTTGAAAATAGGTTTTGGCCTAATTTTATAAAATTTTTTTAAGAAAAATAGGTTGACGATTTTCGAGCAAATCTAGCGTGTTTAAATGAGGAGTTTGATAAAATATGTATGAAAAGGAGTGGGTGAATATGCACACAAAGATCGGCCTTGTTCTTGAAGGCGGCGGCATGAGAGGGCTTTACACAGCAGGTGTGCTAGACTTTTTTCTAGAAAATAAAATAGAGTTCCCATATGTCATTGGTGTTTCGGCTGGTGCCTGTAATGCCGCATCTTACATCTCCAAACAATGGGGAAGAAACAAACGGGTAAACATCGGGTTTGTGCGGGATTCAAAATACATGTCATTTCGGAATCTCCTTAGAAAAGGTGAACTGTTTGGTATGGATTATGTATTTGATGTCATTCCCAATCAAATTGTGCCATTCGATTACGAAGAATTTAAGCGAAGTGAGACGGAATTCGTTGTTGGAACAACAAATTGTTATACGGGAGATCCCGTCTATTTTGGCAGAAAGGATTATAAAGAAGATTTATTAACACCGATTAGAGCGTCAAGTTCGCTGCCGTTTGCTGCGCCTGTTGTTACCTTCCAGGGTTATCACTTGCTTGACGGCGGTATCAGTGATCCTATCCCAATTAAGAAGGCAGAACAGGATGGCTGCACCCGTAATGTCATTGTATTGACACAGCATGAAGGGTATGTGAAAGCACCTTCTCGTCTTCATTTCCTCGTCAAAAGAAAATACGCACACTATCCCGGTGTCGTACGAATTCTAGAAAATAGATGGAAGATTTACAATCGAACGCTAGAGTATATCGCACAACTGGAAAGAGGGAACAAAGTGTTTGTCATTCGCCCGACACAATCGCTCGAGGTAAGCCGTGTCGAACGTAACCAGCGTAGGCTCACCAAGCTATATGATCTAGGGTGGCAGGATACGGCTGATGTATACAGGTCGTTGACAGAGTGGCTAAAAACAGTAAAGTAATGCTTGGCTAAGAACAGATATCAGGATAAACACCCGCTGAACAATCAGCGGGTGTTTTTATGTTGGAGGCAAAGCAGGGTTTTTGCTTGATTGAACATGTATATAAAGGGAATAGAGAAGACAATATCACTTTGTGGCAGGAGGTCAATGAATGTATTTGTCTATTACATTAAAAATAATCATAGGGTTAATTGCCTTGCTTGCTGTCATTCGGTTATTGGGAAAAAAGGAACTCTCCCAAGTAACTCCATTCGATTTTATTTATTTACTCTTATTAGGAAGTTTTCTGGAAGAAGGGATATTTGATGAAAAAGTGTCGATCTTTCAAGTTTTATATGCAATAGGTCTCTGGGGGACATTGATTTATGTCATTGAGATGCTTGTTATGAAATCGGATAGGGCCCGTAAACTGCTAAAAGGAGAGTCCACTGACTTAATCATGAAAGGAAAAGTTGATCAAGAGGCGTTAAAGCAAAATCATATTGAAATGGAACAGCTGCGAATTTTAATGAGGAGCAAAGGGTATTTTTCATTAACAGAAATTGAACATGCTACGCTGGAAACGAGCGGTACACTGAGCATTTTGCCAAAAGCAAAGGAAACGGCTGTTAAACCAGGCATGCTTAATATAACACCGGAAGAAAACACACCGACTTATTTACTTGTGGATGAAGGGGAAGTGAAAGAAAAAGAATTGAAAAAGGCAGGGAAAAGTAAAGAGTGGCTGTTATCGGAGTTGGAAAAAGAAGGGATAAAAGATACAGCTGATCTCTTTTATGGGGAATGGTCAGAGAAAATGGGTTTGTATCTCATTCCATATGAAGAAAAAGATCAATAAATATAATCTAGTGCAAAAAGAAAAAGGGGAAATGGCCATTCCCCTTTCTATTCTTTATGTAAATTATTGTTTTTGAGGAAATGCGTATGTCTCGTGCCGCTTTCCATTTGACTGCCGCAAAATGGGCAGGCCGGTGCTTCAGAGGTAGAAAAGTCCTTTCTCATCCATCCGTTGCAGTTTTCTGATACGCATTCCCACGTGTTTATATCTTCATTTGGCAAAGGCTCTTCCCGTCTGTTATTGTAATAAGCCATCTTATCACTTCCTATTTATTATATTTTCACACCTCTTTATTATCTCATACTATTCCGTTTTTTCCTAAAAATCTTCACCAGTTAAGCAATAACATGTACTAAAAAGCAAAACAATCAGTTACAGGGAGGCTTGTCTAATACTAGTAACTGATATGTATAGATGAGTTTATCTAATTCTGCACTGTGCTGTAGAGTTTCAAAGTGGTTAAGTCCTTTTGTCATGCCGGTTTGAATCATCAAGTTTCGTTTAGAATTAATTTCTGCAGTTAAATCGCTGAAAGTTTCATATTTTTGCATGAGCGAACTCTCCTGGGTAAATATTTTTTGCATAAAAGATCCAATATTACATATTATGCCGACTTCAGAAAAAAAATGAAAGGTGTTCGACAAAACTTCTGTTAATGTTACATAATCATCGGTAAAGCTCTATAAACAGAAAAGGCGGGCTATTTTTGTGTTCTTTAATCGGCATTTTTTGCATAGAATTTACATGTAAGCAGATGAATGGAGGGGAGAACTTATAAAAAGCGGGAAAAAATTAGGAAGGAATTTACATAGTAATGAAGAAAATGTAATAGAAGCAATGAAGGGGGCGAAGGTAAAGAATGGTAGATTTATTCCACTCGGTTCAAAAAGTAAAAACAAGTGATCAGTTGCTCAACTTATTAAATGAGGATTGGAAGTTTGTTTGGTTAGAAGATGAACAGAGAGAGATAAAAATAAATCTCCATAGCTGGAAAGACTATGCCTGCTACGAATTTACACACATGCCGCGGCATGGGGTCTGCCCAATTGAAAACTTGTGGGAATTTATCAAAGTGACCGATTAAGTGTAAGTAATAAATGAATGATTTATACAGAGGTTGACTCAAAAAGGCCGGTCCTTACCGAACAGGCTGTATATATAGTGGATATTAACTCCTCTAATATACAGTATATCGTTGGTGTGAGGGATGGGACTTTGTTTGAGTCAACCTCTTTGCTTTGTTTGGATTAGCAGTCTAGATTATTGCAATTGTCTTTGTTGCGGTTGTTTCTTTCGCGATTATTATCCAAAAACTGTGCATCGTTTTCAACAGCAAACTCAACATTCGCTGTACTGGAATTGGAATTGTTTTTGTGGTTTTTATTTGTTTTGTCAAAATTCGGTTTTTCAGCGTTTTGTGCCCTTTTTCTTTGTTTATACATGTTTGTTTCCTCCTAGAGATTATTTTTGCAAACCTGATGTGGAAATGCAGCAGTGTTTTAGCGAAGATGTCAAGTACGCTAAATAGATGAAACAATCACTCATCTCCTGCTGGCTTTATTAATTTGGCTTAAACGGAAAGAAGTATTCGGGAACAATCACGAATACTGTGTCATTACGTTGATTCCTTTGAAAGTCTAGTGAATGAGCCGTTCCTAAGGAAAAAGAAATGAATACAATGTCTTAGGAGGTGAGAAAATGTTTGAATTATACAACATCGCGATTATTCCGCTGGTTTTGGGAGTGGTGGAACTGTTTAAACGGGGAGGGATGCCGGTGAAATACAGCCCATTTGTTGCGGTAATTTTGGGGCTGTTATTTGGAATTTTCTATATTGGAACAGATATAAAAGAAGGCATCATTATCGGTTTGATGTTAGGTTTATCTGCTTCTGGGTTATATAGCAGTTCAAAAAATGCAATGGAGCAAAGAAAGAAGGATTCATCATGAACATCATCGTCGATTTTATTGAAGGGCTGCCGCAGCGAAATTACCGCCATGGATTTAATAAGCCTGAAGGAATCGTTGCTCATTCGACAGGAATTATGAACATGACGAATGATACAGTGGCTAGAAACCGCCGTGTTTTTACGCCTAGTTATGTGAGAAAGAGGGGAGCCTTCGTACACGGATTTGTTGATCATGAAAGCTATTGGCAATCTGCTGATTACCGTTATATTGCGCACGGAGCAGGAACAACAGCTAACCGTCGATTTATTCATATTGAATTGTGTGAAACAAAAAACCGTGAACATTTTTTGCAGTCTTATAAAAACTTTATCGGGGTCATTGTAGATATTATGAAAACATATGGCTGGAAGCCGGAACGCCAGCAAACGTTATGGACACATGGGGAAGTCGCTTCCATTTTAGGAGGCACGACACATAATGATCCGTTTCCCTATTTTAACTATCATGACATAACGATCAATCAATTTTATAAAGATGTAAAGACTGCATATGAAGGAAAAACGATGTCGATCGACTATCCAGGCGTTAAATGGGGAAGCGGGCTAACCGAGGAGCAAATTGTCCAGTTGCAGCGTGCATTAATAACATTGGGCTACGATTTATCTCAATATGGTGATGATGGAATATATGGAAAGGAAACAGCAAATGCTGTCATGATCTATGAGCGCCGTCATCACGAATCGGCAGATGGGCATGCTGATCCAGCGATTTTTGCAGCTATTCTTGCTGATGCAGAAAATGTAACACAGCGTAAACAGAAACCTGAAGAAAAAATTTTCGCTCGTTTAGTATCTGGCACATTCGCTACTGAAGAAGACCGCAATCAGACAGCAGATAAAATTGCTAAAGAAACAGGCTGGACGATTTACAAAGCAGGCTGTATGGAATTACGGATTGCAACTGGTACGTTTACGACAGAAGAGTCCGTTCGCAAGGCTGAAAACATCATGAAGAAATATGTGAAAGTGGTTTATGTGAAATATGAATAAGTTCACCTGCGCTTACTCTTAATGAGTGAGAATTTTTTGGTTTTTCTCCACAATATAATTGTTGGGAATGAGCAGGAAACCCTGAATCAAAAAATAATTGACACGTATTGAATTAGGTAATATTCTGAAAATACGGAAAACTAAATAGGGTGCGTAAGAATGATAGTTGTAGAAGGGTGTACAGTATACTATCTGTAAGGCTAGAGGTGCCAGTCTCTTTGCTTTTAAGACATCCTCTTAAATTTAAGTGAAAGGACAGAGAAAGAAAGAGATTCTGTCCTTTTTCTTTTTTTGTATTGAAAGAGCAGAGAGCGATGCGAACAATCAACAGACAAATAAGGAAAGGAGAATTTATGAAATTTAAAACGAAATTATATGTAGGATTTGGCGTTCTATTCGGACTCTTTATCATTTCCCATTTCGTTATTATGATCATGATGAATCAACTGAATGACAAAATGACGAACGTAGTTAAAAACTACGAAATGCTTAATTTGGCTAATAATATTAAAGAAAGTCTGCTTGATTACAGCATGGAATCGAGAGGCATCATGGCTAATCCGCCCGAAGAGCTGCGGGGAAATTTTACGAAGAATATGAATGAAGCCCGAGACCGAGTTAATGCAGCGATAGAAACATTAGAGAAAATGGATAACGGTGAACGCTCAGAAGAATTAATTCAGCAATTGAAGAGATTGAACACACCTTATTTTGAAAATGCAAAAGAAACAGATGCATTAATAAAAGAGGGGAAAATAAAGGAAGCAAATCGGTTGTATTGGTATGAAGGCCGGGGAATGAGAGAAGGAATGATCGAAATTGCTGATGAAATACAAACAATCAGGAAACAAACAGTTGACAAAGAATTAAGTAACTCTAGCAAGACTTATTACTTAGTAAATCAAATGATCGTTGTCTTCACAATAGTAGGTTTCCTAGTCGGTCTTGGCATGATTGTTTGGATTCTGAGGAGTATAACAGGAAATTTGAACAAAGTTACTTCTGTTATGACAAAAGTGTCGTTTGAAGAATCAGATCAATTGCCGCGTATAGAAGTCGTATCTAAAGATGAAATCGGCGATATTGCGGTAGCGTTTAATGAAATGGCGCAGGCACTGGAAACACACACGATGCAGGAGAAACAGTTAAAAGAGGCCGCCGAGGAACAGAGCTGGCTGAAAACGAAAGCGGCGGAAATGGCTAATATGTATCCAGGAATTGATGATTTGGAAACGCTAGCCCGCCTGTTTATTACGAAGGCGGCACCTATTGCAGGGGCGAATTACGGCATTTTCTATATGAAGCAGCAAAGAGGCGGGGAGGAAAGGTTATGGAAGCTGGCTGCCTATGCCGATCACCAGCCGGGAACGGGGAAAGAGAGCTTCCAGATAGGGGAAGGAATTGTCGGACAGTGCGCACTGGAAAACCGCATGATCTCCCTCGATCAAGTGCCCAAAGAGTACATAACGATTCAGTCAGGTCTTGGCATGGCTCCGCCAGCCCATATCCTTGTCATTCCGGCTGAATTTCAAGGAGAGGTATTGGCTGTTATTGAGCTGGCTTCGTTTAAAGAGTTCAGTCCGCTCCAGCAAAAGTTCCTCGAGGAAATTATGGGCCATATCGGTGTGAACATCAACAGTATTTTAAGGCATATGAAAGTAGAAAAACTGCTGGAAGAATCGCAAATGCTGACGGAAGAGCTGCAGAGTCAATCAGAAGAGCTGCAGCTGCAGCAGGAAGAGCTTCGGACCGTGAATGAGCAGCTGGAAGAACAATACGAGCAGTCCGAACAGAAGACAAAAGAATTAGAGAGCATTAAAAATATACTGGAAGAAAAGGCGCAGCAGCTGACCATTAGTTCGCAGTATAAATCGGAATTTCTGGCGAATATGTCGCACGAACTGCGGACACCGCTGAACAGCCTGTTGATTTTAGCGCAAATGCTTGCCGATAACGCTGAAGGGAACCTGACTCCGAAACAAGTGGAATACGCAGGAACGATTTTCTCGTCAGGGAACGACCTGCTGCATCTCATTAACGACATCTTAGACTTGGCAAAGGTGGAAGCAGGCAAGATGGACGTCGTTTTTGAAGACGTCAAGATAAATGATGTAAAGGCCTTTGTCCAATCACAATTTGCCCCGATCGCCCGCAGGAAGCAGCTTCAGTTACACATGCAGTGTGCGCCAGATTTGCCGGAAACGATTCGGACGGACAAGCAGCGCCTACAGCAGATTTTGAAGAACCTATTATCGAATGCGTTTAAATTTACGGAACAGGGAACGGTTTCTTTAACGATAGAAATGGTACAAAGTGAGCATTCCGGTGCGGAGCTGGCTTTTGTCGTTAGGGATACAGGCATCGGGATTTCACAGGAAAAACAGGCCGTTATTTTTGAGGCGTTTAAACAAGCGGACGGGACGATCAGCCGCAAATATGGCGGAACGGGATTAGGGCTTTCCATCAGCCGGGAAATGGCTCATTTACTAGGCGGATTCATTGAAGTGGAAAGTATAGAGCGTAGCGGCAGCACGTTCACTTTGTATTTGCCTAATGATAAAAACATAAAAGAAGTGGAACACTCCCTCTATGAAATGGAAGCAGCTGCTGGAATCGTGAATGATTCAAGCGACCTAGTAAATGATTCAGTTAAGCTTTCACTGCCATTAGGGGAAAAAGAAAGGAAGCAGCTATTTGATAGAAAAACGTTGCTTCAGGGAAAGAAAATTCTTATCGTAGATGACGATATGCGGAATATATTTTCATTGACTGCGGCGCTTGAGCGTTATCAAGTAGAAGTAGTGTTTGCGGAAAATGGCAGGGAAGGCATTGAAGCGTTACAAAAAAATCCAGAAATTGATTTAATCCTTATGGACATTATGATGCCCGAGATGAATGGATTCCAAGCGATTCAAGAGATACGGCAAATCCCTGAATTCCAAAGTCTGCCGATCATTGCTCTAACAGCAAAGGCGATGAAAAATGACCGAAAGCAATGTATTGAGGCAGGGGCTTCTGACTACATTAGTAAGCCGATCAATGTGGAACAATTATTTTCGATTGTACAAGTATGGTTATATAAGTAGGTGAGCAGTGTATTTATATAGTGAGGGTATGAGCGCATAGAATGAGAGAAGACTTTGACTTGAAATGAAGAAGAAACCGGTGCTGAGATGCACCGGTTTTTTATGAATAAAAGTCGAATGGCGGCAAGTTTTCATTGAGTATTTCCGTTTTATAATGATTGATTTGTAAGTATTGCAGCAGCTGTTCGAGATGCTGAAGAGTCGTTGTTTTCTCATGAAGCAAAATAACCGTAGGCTTGCTTTCATCATGAGGCCGCTGAAGCTGATTAATGACATATGGAACATATTGTTGGCTTCTAAATTTCCAGTCAAGGCTGTCAATAGTCCAATCCCACATTTTAAATTCGGCCTCCTTGACCTTTTCACGGTATTCAGGAGTCATAAAGGGAACGGAGCCATAAGGAGTACGAATTAAATGGCTCTTTAATCCGGTCAGCCCTTCCAGTGTATGCTGTGCTGTTTTCATTTCATCTACGACCGACTGTGAAGAGCGGTAAATTTTATTTTTGTTATGGGTCACACCATGCATTCCTGCCGCATGACCTTGTTTTACCATTTCTTTTACGGCATCTGGATAAAGGCGCATGTTCGGTTCAAGCATAAAAAAGGTCGCTTTCGCCTCATAACGGTCAAGCAGATCTAATATTTCTTGTGTAACAGGCGCGGGACCGTCATCAAATGTTAAATAGACGATTTGTTCCTGTAACGCATTCGCTGGGATCGGCAGCTGTTGTGAAAACACTGGTTTTACTTCCTGTTCTTGTATGTGATCATCGGCTTTTTCATGAGGCGGTTGTTCTTCGGCGGCCGCTTTGACCGATGACGGAGTTTTTTGTTTAGCTAACGCAGTAGATTGAGTGTATTGATTCAGGTGATAGGCGGATAGACAGAAACAAATCGTTAATAAGACGAAGGCAACGGTAAGTAATTTTATATTATTATTTCTTCTTTTTTGCTTTTTCCTCAATGCAAGTCACACTCCATTGTTATCTTTCACATAAACTGGCTGTTTTTCCAGTAAAAAATGATTACTAAAGTTATAGTATCATAGTTTTAGGGCAGAAGGAGGCATTTTTAGAAAAAACTCATTTTTCCTATCTTGATAAATAAAAGTTCGTTTGGGAGTATCCGCTTTTTGTATATAATGAAAAGGATATGATCATGATTATTGTAGATTTTTCCCTTGTATCCATTGGCGCGAAAGGCCCATGACTCCCGTGGGAGAAGCGTGTTCACTGCAGCGGAAAGCAACAGAGGGATTTAACAAAGCTAATGAAAAAATAAAGAGAACCGCAGCGAAGAATGGAGGAATTTGAATGAAGCAAGAGAGAGTGAATGAGGAACAATTACAGCCCTATTGGCCGCTCGTAAAGGAAATGACAGCGGGCCGGGAAGTCACCTGGCTTAATGGTCAAAAATTACATACTTATGACGCCGATTTACCGATTACGATAGAGGATATGAAGGAAGCCCATGCCAGACTAAGAAGGTTTGCTCCTTTTTTAGCTCACGTATTTCCTGAAACGAAAGAAGCGGGAGGAGTGATTGAATCTCCTTTCATGGAAATCCCCAGTATGAAAGAGTACTTGGAGAAGAAGCATGGCACGATTCTTGAAGGCGGCTTATATTTAAAAGCCGACCATTTGCTGCCGGTTGCAGGTTCAGTGAAAGCACGAGGCGGCATGTATGAAGTGTTAAAGTATGCGGAAAATATTGCGATGCAGCATAACTTATTATTAACAGAAGAGGATTATAGTAAACTTGCAACTGATGAAATGAAAACCTTTTTCTCAAATTATTCTCTTGCTGTCGGTTCTACCGGCAATCTGGGATTAAGCATTGGTATGACAGGAGCGGCTCTTGGTTTCCAAACGACTGTTCATATGTCTGCTGATGCGAAGGAATGGAAGAAAAAGCGGCTGCGGGACAAAGGTGTAACGGTTATTGAATATGAAGAGGATTATAGCCAGGCAGTCGAAGAAGGCAGGAGGATGAGTGCAAGAACGAAAAATAGTTTTTTCATTGACGATGAACATTCAAAAGAGTTATTCGTCGGGTATTCTACAGCGGCACTCCGTCTGCAAAAGCAGCTGCAAGAACAGCAGATCATCATTGATGAAAATCATCCATTGATTGTGTATTTACCGTGCGGTGTAGGCGGAGCGCCCGGGGGGATTTTTGCTGGCTTGAAGCGGGTATTCGGAGAACATGTATATGGTTTTTTCGCAGAACCTGTGCAAGCTCCCTGTATGCTGCTCGGTTTGTTGACGGGGCTGCACGATCAAATTGCGGTGCAGGATGTCGGCATTGACTTGCGGACAGAGGCAGATGGATTAGCTGTCGGCAGACCATCCAGTTTTGTCGGTAAAGCAGTCGCTCCTCATTTAGACGGAATCTTTACGGTATCAGATGACAAGCTGTTTGTTTATTTGCATCAGATGAATGAATTGGAAGGAGAGAGGCTCGAGCCATCTGCACTTGCAGGAATGGAAGGACCTGTGCGGGCAAAGATGAGCGGCTGGCTGGACAAGCAATTTACGAGCAGCCAAAGACAAAATGCCATTCATCTTGTATGGTCAACAGGCGGGAGCCTCGTGCCTGAAAAAGAAATGTCTGCGATGATTAAAAAAGGGAAGCAGCTGCAATCGTAACATATGGAGAAAATTTATTATCATTCACGTTCGAGCTTTTCCTGTGATCCCTAATCTGAGTGTAACAGTAATTCCTTCACATGCTAGAGCTTTATTTACAAGTGACAGAAGAAATAGTATGATTTTCCTATTACATTTCGGGGGGGGGATCGTATGAATAAAAGAAAGATGATGAAAAGCCTGCTGGCATTTATTTTGGTCTTATCATTCGTATTGCAGCTTAATGCAGTAAATGCTAGCGCAGTAACGGTGACTAAGACAGGCTGGGTGAGTATTAATAGCGGCACTCTTACCGTCAGAAGCGGGCCAGGGACCAGTTATAAAAAAGTTGGTTCATTAAAAAATAATGTTTCAGTGACGGTGTATTCACAATCTAAAAATGGTTGGTCTCAAATTGGTTATAACAACAAAAAGGCCTATGTTTCTACTCAATATCTTAGAATGTATAGTTTTTTAATGGATAAAACAAAAGTATATACATATAGAGGAGAGGGAAGTGACTATAAATCTCAGTATAGAGGCAAGTATTACGGATGGGATAAATGGAATGATGGAGAGAGCTCCTTCGTCATAAAAGAAGATAGTAAAGGTTTGTATTTTGGTTGGCCTGAATCTGAATATTTTACGGAACTTGTTTATCCTTTAAAGGTCGGGAAAGAGTGGTCAGAATGGGGGATAAAACATAAAATTACAGCAATGAATGGAACTTTAACTACTCCGGCCGGAACTTTTAAAAATGTAGTTACTGTAAAATCAAGTGACGGCTATACGAGCTATTATGCCCAAAATGTTGGGCTGCTAAAAACAGTTTCTAATGGTGTAACAATGAGCGAATTAGTTGGTCTACAAAAGAAATAAGCCCTTGGCAGATAAATCATTTATTAGAATGGCCTGATTTTTAAATCAGGGCCATTCTTTTTGTATAAGTGTAAAGCAGTTCTTCCTCAGCATGAATGGATGATGGTTTTGAAACGGATACTATCCGAAGTTTTTTCATGGATGATGAAAATTCAAAGTTGAAACTAGTTAAATAAACATACTAACCCCCTAGAATGTTCAGTCTTCTAGGGGGTTAGTATGTTTATTAGTCAATATATGACTTTTTGAAGAAAGAAAGGTTTCAGAATACTGGCACTTCAACTTTCACTGCCCACGCCATGAAGCATCATTAAATAGAGGGAAATCCTGCATTTATTTCCGAAATAAACTTTCTTGACAAAACAAACAAATGAAAATATACTAAGTTTCATAAAGTAACTTTGTGTTAAAGTGAAATGAAAATATAACAGACATAGTTATTTTGCATTTGATTTTATGTTTTCATGGAGGGGTTTTAAATGGCATTTTTAAAAAAGTTATTTGGAAACAAAGAACAAAATTTGAATATAGAGGAGAATAAAACAATGTCAAAAGTATTATTTATTAAAGCTAATGATCGTCCAGCAGACCAGGCAGTTAGTTCAAAAATGTATGAAACATTTGTAAACACTTTTAAAGAAGCTAATCCACATGCAGAAATTACTGAACTCGATCTTTTTGAACTTGACCTTCCTTATTACGGAAACACGGCGATTACAGGTAGTTATAAACGGAGCCAAGGCTTAGAGTTAACAGCTGAAGAAGCAAAAGCAGCGGATATCGTTGAACAATACTTAAATCAATTCCTAGCAGCTGAGAAAGTAGTATTCGCTTTCCCATTGTGGAATTTCACAGTTCCTGCTCCACTGGTAACATATATTTCCTATCTTTCTCAAGCAGGAAAAACATTCAAATATACAGAACAAGGTCCAGTTGGACTAGCTGGTGACAAAAAAGTGGCTGTATTAAGCGCTCGCGGTTCAGACTATTCTTCCGAACAGATGGCTTCTATGGAGATGGCTGTTAACTATGTAACGATCCTTCTTAATTTCTGGGGCATTAAAGATTTTGAAACAGTAATAATTGAAGGACATAACCAATATCCTGAGCGTTCACAAGAGATTGTGGCAGATGGATTAGAAAAGGTAGCAAAAGCTGCTGCAAAATTCTAAATAAAAAGCCTGTCGTCTTTACTCTAGGGACTGCCCCCGTAGAGTGAGGAACAGGCTTTTTTGTATGCTTTTTATTATTAGTTGATTTACTTATTAAACGAAGCAACAGCTTCGTTTAGGAGTGGTTTAGAAACGATGTGTTGATATTGATTCATACTTATCTAAATCGTGTTGTGCTTCATTATCTCTTGTATCTGCTTTTGCTATCTTTTATCCAAATTCTTTTATTCAAAGAACTTCAAAACGTATAAAGCTGTTCGTTTTATTGACTTTCTTAGCGAAGCTATGGTATTTAAAATGGAGATGCCTGTACAAAGCCTTAGCATTAATCAAACAAACAGGCTCCATCATGATCTTACTTCAGAGCCAATTGGAATCAAGCGGATATAACTATCAGAAAGGTGCAGAAACATGTGCTTAATTAACTTTCGCTTTCAACAGCATGAAACATACAAGTTAGTGATCGCCGCTAACCGGGATGAATTTTTCAGCCGTCCTACTCAAAAGGCTCATTATTGGGAGGATGCGCCCCATATTTTGGCCGGGCGTGATTTGGAAAAGATGGGGACATGGCTGGGCGTGACGAAAACAGGACGTTTTGCGGCGTTAACGAATGTCCGTGACCCTTCGGAGAAAACAGAAGGAAAGCGGTCACGCGGAGAAATCGTCCGTGCTTTTTTAACAGGCACACATTCCCCCGAAGCGTTCATGTCGGAACTGCAAAAACAGAGGGACGAATACCCAGGATTTAATCTACTCGCCGGGACAGCGGATGAATTGTGGCATTACAATAATAGGAAAGATGAGCTGCAGGCTGTTGCTCCTGGTACACACAGTTTGAGCAATGCATCGTTAAATACACTTTGGCCCAAGATGGAAAAAGGAAAAAACAGATTGGATAAGTGTCTCGACGATGCACCGGCTGATCCCGCCGATTGTTTATTCACTTTTTTACAGGATACGGACAGGGCTCCAGATGAAGAGCTGCCAAATACAGGTGTTTCTCTTGAATGGGAAAGAAAGCTTTCGCCCATCTTTATTAGCGGGGATGACTATGGTACGAGGTCTTCAAGTGTGCTGCTTATTGATCAGATGAATCATGTGTATTTTGCGGAAAGAACGTATCTTCAAGGAAGCCTTGCTGCGGAAGAAACGTTTCATTTTGTTACTGAGTCTATATAAAAAGAAAAAGCTGTCTCAGAAGTCAGGGAGTAACCGACTTTGAGACAGCTTTTTGTGATTAAGCTGTACGTTTCGGAGCAGGCTGAGGCAGTAAGCGGGCAGATGCCAAACGCTTACGGGCAAGGATACCAATCCATGAAGCTAGGAATGCTTTCAACACTCCGCCGATAATAAACGGAGCAAATCCTCCAGCGAATGCCTCGGGCCAACTAAGTCCAGCCATCACCTTTAACCAGGCTGTACCGAAAGCTAAATTGATAATCATACCGATCATGTTAGCTATAAAAGCGTGCAGAACCGTGACTCCTGTTTTTTCAATATACCATCCGATAAAGAATGCAGAAAAAATAAAGCTAATAATGTATCCTCCAGTCGGTCCGAAGATAACCCCCATCCCGCCAGACATACCAGAAAAAACAGGAAGACCCACTGCACCGATCAACATGTATAGAAGTGCTGATAATGCTCCATATCTGGAGCCGAGAATCGTAGCAGCCAGTCCGATAGCCAACGTCTGCCCTGTAATAGGGACTAACGGCAATGGAATAGTAAGTTGTGCAAGAATACCAATAATGGCTGCAAAAATAGCCGCCGTCAGCATCATTCTAAGCCTCTCGTGCTGAGTAGACATGTTCATCCCTCCAATCCATTCATTCACATAAGTGTTAACCTTATTTTAATTGTGGATAACTAAAGGTGTCAACTAAATTTTCAAAAAAACAAATAATTAATTTCACTATGTGTAAAATTCAAACAAAATCATATAAAAACTAAGCAATAAAGGCATTTAAAAGATCTTTATGGTTATTGTGGCACAAAAATTATTAAAAACAGGACAAACACCTTTACCACTTCTTTATCTATTTCATAGGTTATAAAAATACGTCAATAAAATAGATAGGAGTGGCTACATGTTTGGTTATTCAATGATCAAAATGGTAAGAGCGCATGCTCATAAGCTTGATCGACCTCTTCGTGAAAAATTGTTAAATTTGTATAAACCCTTTAAATGGACACCTTGTTTTTTACACAAAATGTTAGAGGGATGGATGAAAAAAACAAAAAAGCTGACAGTGATTGTAGAGTTCGAAAAAAGCGAAATGGCTTTTGAGTCAGCTCTTCATGAAGTTGATAAGGTGATCGACCGGCATTTTAAGTGTCGAATCAGGAAAAAATTTTCGCTTGTATCATGTGTGAGTGTGGAAATGACACCGTTAGCATTAGAAGAAATGTTAGAGCATTGTTCATGCATAAAAAAGGTCTATTTAAATCATGAAGTCCGTGCTTTATTAGATGTCGCAGTCCCGTCCGCCAATGCAAAAGGCGTTGTAAGAAATGAAACATCGTTAACGGGCGAAGGGATAACAATTGCCATTATTGATACGGGAATTTATCCTCATCAAGATCTTCAAGGAAGAATTATAGATTTTGTTGATTTTATTAATCAAAGAACGGAGCCATATGATGATAATGGACATGGGACCCATTGTGCCGGAGATGCAGCGGGCAATGGATCGGCTTCTTTAGAGAGGAAATATGCGGGACCTGCGCCGAAAGCAAATGTAATTGGCGTGAAAGTGTTGAATAAACTAGGTTCAGGATCACTTGAAACAGTTATGCAAGGAATAGATTGGTGCATTCAATACAATGAAGATGAGAATAACAAGAATAAAATTGATATTATTAGCATGTCTTTAGGCAGCTCTCCCCAATCATACAATAAGGAAAATGATGATCCAATGGTGCAGTATGTCGAGTTAGCCTGGAGTCATGGGATCGTTGTTTGTGCAGCAGCAGGCAATGATGGTCCGGAAAAACAAACAATTGCGAGTCCAGGTATTAGTGATCAAATTATTACGGTTGGTGCTTTGGATGATCGAAATACAATGGACACGAGAGGAGATGACGATGTGGCAAGCTTCTCGAGCAGGGGACCTACCCCATACAAAGTAACAAAACCAGATATTTTAGCGCCGGGGGTCAATATCGTTTCGCTTCGTTCTCCTAATTCATACTTAGACAAGATACAAAAATCGAGCCGTGTCGATTCTAACTATTTCGTCCTCTCAGGTACTTCAATGGCAACGCCCATCTGTGCGGGAATTGTAGCTCTCATTTTACAGGCTAAGCCAAATGCTTCACCGGATGAAGTGAAAGAATGGCTAAAAAATGGAACGACTGCATGGAAAGAACGAGATCCGAACGTATATGGTGCCGGATATATTGACGCTGAACGTTCAATTCCAGAGTGAATGATGCATAGAACAGAACGAGACGTATTATATATACACTATTACGCAATAACCAGGAAATAGGGAAAACACTGTTTGAGCCAGCTTAAATATTGGGGGTAATAGTGTGAAAAAGAAAGAAGTCGTTCGATTGAAAAACAGGGAGAGGCCGGCTGACCCAAATGATGTGGCAAATGGTCTGGATGAATGGGAAAATGAAGGCGGCAGAATAGCAAAATGTATAGGATAAAACTATAATCTACAGCTATATTATAATCCTTTCTTCGGGTAAAATAGCAGGTGGTGTCCGTGAACACCATCTGCTATTTTGCATGAAGAAAGAATTATTTATTGACGACGATAGCTTCCGGTTGAAGGGGGAATATTTCATGAAAAGAGGAGCGGGCAGCTGCTTTGGAACATTCGGGGAGCTGGTGCAGGGGGAAGTGAACAATCATCCTTTTTTATTTACTTTTCCAGTGCCGCTCAAAAGCAGAGCTATATTCGTTCCGGCAAGTGATACTAAGGAGATAAGCTGCACACCCCATAAAGAAAAGATGACAGCTGCCGCCAGGCTCACTTTAGAAAAAATAGGGATTGGAACAGGCGGGTGTTTGTATTCCTATTCCCAGATCCCTATTGGAAAAGGAATGGCGAGCAGCTCCGCGGATATTACGGCAGCGATCCGCGCTGTAGCAGCTAGTTTTGGAACGATATTCGCTCCTTCTGACATAGCGGCTATAGCAGCGGCCATTGAACCGACAGATGGTGTCATGTATGAAGGAATCAATGCGTTTAATCAACAGACTGGTGAACGGCTGCAATCTTTTCCTGAGGCGCCAGACTTATTCCTTATTGGCTACGACAGCGGCGGTACGGTAAATACAGATGATTGTTATTCATCAAAAAGAGTATACACGCCAAATGAGAAAGCAGAACTGCAGCAGCTATATAACGGGATAAGTACCGCCTTATTGTCAGGGAAAATAGACGACATCATGCTGGCAGCAACGAAAAGTGCCGGGATCAATGAACGCTTTCTACCTAAACCATTCTTTTCGTTGTTTAAGGAAATAGCCAGTCGATTCGAAGCAGGAATCATTATCGGCCACAGCGGCACCGTCATTGGCTTTCTTTTAAGCGGCAATGATCATTTATTGATAAAAAAAGTGCAGGAGATTAAGGGGATCGTTCAACAGATGACAGGATGGAACCCATTTATTATGACTTCTTTTCCAATTGGCGATGCTAATGACTAGTGTGAATTGGCCCCTTTGTTGATTAGAGCGGAAGGTGCCAGACTCCTGAGGAAAAAGCGTGTCCACGGGAAAATCCGCAGGCACGGAGGCGAAAATCAACAGGCGAGTTTAACAAAATCTTTTATTCCAAAATAACTAAGTGAAAAGGCATCATTTTATTTAATTTGAAAAAACCACTTGTCAAATGAGTGATCTTCCTGCTAATCTAATAACGATGTCGAAAAGTTACGAAATTTGGATAATATACATAATATTGATAGGTGTAGATCAGATCTCTTTTAGAGACTTCTAGGCTGATAGAAAGCATTTTCTGACAGCCGGATAATTGAATAATTAAGATGAGAGTGCCCGGGAGAGTCAATCTCCGGGATAATAGGGAAATCGGTGAAAATCCGATGCAGCCCCCGCTACTGTAAACGGTGATGAAATTGTCAATAACCACTGGTGTAACTGCCGGGAAGGGACAAGAGTAAAGCGATCCGTAAGCCAGGAGACCTGCTTTCTTCTTTGAACCATCATTCTTCGGAGGGAGGAACGGGATGGCTGTATGGAGCGGAGCTGGCATGCGCGGCTATTTTGCTTGACTCGATCCAATCATAGCTATGCACACGTATGTGCTTAAGTCCTTAACTTCTTATGAAGTTAAGGACTTTTTTTATTTTTCAGCTATGTTCATGACTACTGTTGATATTGCTGTTTAGTTGATTAGAGCGGAAGGTGCGGGACTCCCTCCGGAAAACGTGTCCACAGGAGACCTTGCAGGCGCGATAGCGGCGGGGAGGCTCCCGAACCGCCCGCAGCGGAAATCAACAGGCGAGTTTAACGAAAACTTTAGAAAAAGGGGCGGATAGTATGGCAACTTGGGATTTAACGGAAATGAATCATCACGTATTGATTTGTAACGGTTCGAGCTGTATGAGAAAAGGCGGGGAAGAAGTAACGCAGGCGATCAGAAATGAAATTAAAAATCGGGAGCTTGATGTCCGTGTTCATACGACAAGAACAAGATGCAATGGCCGCTGTAAAGATGCTTGTGTCGTGATTGTTTATCCAGAAGGTACATGGTATCACGGAGTAGATGAACAATTGGCAAAAGAGATTGTCACTTCACACCTTGAAAAAGGAGAGCGGGTAGAGAAGGCCATTACTTACACGTATGCGGGCCAAGGAATGCAGCTAAAGAATGACCGTGAAGCAGGAGTATCTAAAGAGAAAGAAAAACAAAAGCAGTAAACGTATAAGGAGGCAGTAAAAGTGAATGGAAAACTATTAATTGTCGGCTTCGGTCCGGGAAGTGCCGAACATATTACGGAGCGGGCAAAAGAAGCGCTAAAGGAAAGCGACTGCATTATCGGCTATAAAACATATGTAGAGTTGATTGCTGATTTCATTGAAGGAAAAGAAGTCATCAGCACAGGAATGTCAGAAGAAGTCAGCCGGGCGCAGGCGGCGGTCAAGTTGGCCGAACAAGGAAAAATAGTAGCTGTTATTTCGAGTGGAGATGCCGGCGTGTACGGGATGGCGGGGCTTGTCTACGAAGTACTCGTCGAACAAGGATGGAAAGAAGCGGACGGTGTCAAAGTAGAAATTGTCCCTGGGATTTCAGCGATTAATTCTTGTGCATCTCTCCTTGGGGCGCCGGTGATGCATGACGCGTGCACGATTAGTTTGAGTGATCACTTAACTCCTTGGGATTTAATCGCTAAGCGGATCGAAGCGGCCGGCGCAGCTGATTTCGTGATTGCTTTGTACAATCCGAAAAGCGGGAAGCGGACGAGACAAATTGTGGAAGCGCAGCGTATTTTATTAAAGCACCGCTCACCGGATACGCCGGTCGGTCTTGTCAAAAGTGCCTATCGGGAAAGAGAGCACGTCGTCATCACGAATTTGCAGGAGATGCTCGATCATGAAATCGGCATGCTGACGACAGTCATCATTGGCAATTCAACGACTTTTCTTTATGACAATAAAATGATTACGCCGAGAGGTTATCAGCGCAAGTACACGTTGACGTCAGAAAAGCAGCCGCTAAAGCCTCATGAACGGCTGAAGCCGAAAAATGAGCCGTGGGCGCTGCATGGAGGAAAAGCGGAGCCGACCGCATTATACGAACTCGGTATGAAAGCCCTTCAGATGCTGGATAAAAAGGAACATCAAGTGTCTGAAGATTCACCATTTAAGCAAAAGGCCGAATCTATTTTTGAAGTAGCTGTCAGTCCAGGAGTCGCTAATAAATTATTTTCAGCAGAACAGCTGCTCGTTCTCTCGAAGGCAGCGGGAGAAAAAGGCTCGATTGAATATACACCGCACCATCAAGTGATCTTGCGGGTGCCGACAGAAAATCCCGATCAATTGGTCACAACTTTGCAGGAGGCAGGATTTCTCCTTGCTCCCATTGGTGACGTGGCTACTGTCAAGGCTTGTGACTTTTGTGACGGTGAAAAGAAAGATGCCATTCCATATGCGGAAAGGCTGTATGAAAAGTTCAATGGGCTTGATTTGCCAAAAGAAATGCGCATCGGGTTGAATGGCTGCGGCATGGCTTGCTACGGTGCAGTGAATGATGACATCGGCATCGTCTTTCGCAGAGGGAAATTTGATTTGTTTTTAGGAGCGAAAACGGTTGGAAGAACGGCTCATGCCGGACAGCCTGTCGCTGAAGGTGTAGAACCGGACGCACTGATCCCGCTCCTAGAAAACATTATTGCGGAATACAGGGAAAAAGGACATCCGAACGAACGACTGTTTAAATATTTTAAGCGCGTGAAAAGAATTCAAAACTTTGAGTATCGTGATATAGAGCCAAAAATAAATCTTGAACCTGCACCGTGCGGGGATTAAAGGAGCATATAGAAATGAAAGCTATATTATTTGTCGGTCACGGCAGCCGTGATCCGGAAGGAAATGAACAAATTAGACAATTTATTGACAAGCTGACCCCTGAGCTTGAGACCAACATTATCTATGAAACTTGTTTTTTAGAATTTGAACAACCCAATATTGCTAAAGGGATTGACACGTGTGTAGCAAAAGGGGCCACATCTGTCGCGCTCATTCCACTGATGCTGCTTCCAGCGGGCCATTCCAAGATTCATATTCCACATGAAATCGATGAAGCGAAACAGAAATATCCTCATGTCGCATTTACATACGGCAAACCAATCGGTATTCACTATGAAGCGGTGGAAATTTGTAAAAGCCGCATTTTAGAAACGGGTGAATGTAAAGAGGATGAAGAGGAGGGACCAGCTGTGATCCTGCTTGGACGGGGAGGGAGTGACCCGGATGCAAACAGTGACTTATTTAAAATTACTCGTCTTCTTTGGGAAAAACTGCGTGTGCCTATCATTGAAACTGCTTTTATCGGCGTCACTTCTCCGAGCCTAGAAGAAGCGGTAGAAAAAACGGTTCGGCTCGGTGCAAAGAAAGTGATCATTTTACCTTATTTTCTCTTTACAGGTGTTTTAATTAAGCGGCTTGAAAAAATGACCGTACAATTTCAAGCGGCCTATCCGGGCATTTCTTTTTCACTGGCAGAATACTTCGGTTTTCATCCTAAGTTAAAAACGGTCATTAAAGACCGGGTGGAAGAAGCGCTGCAAGGGGAAGTGTATATGAACTGCGATACGTGCCAGTACCGTTTTGAAGCGATGGAGCATATCGATCACCATCATCATCATGACCACGATCATGATCATAGCCATCATCATGAAGAAGGAATCAAGGTGGAGGCAGTCAAATGATTTTCTTTTTAGCTGGAACGAGCGATGCGAGGGAGCTGGCAGTGACACTGCAAAAGGAAGGCTATCCTCTCATTGCTTCTGTCGTGACAGAGAATGCAGTAAAGGAACTGGAGCAAGTGCAGATTGGAGCATTCGCCGGCCGGATGGATGCTGAAGAGATGTGTACTTTTATAACGAAAAAACAAGCAGCTGCGGTTGTTGATGCAAGCCATCCTTTCGCGGAAGAAGCATCGAAAAACGCGATGGAGGCCGCGAAACGAGCGAATGTTCCTTATATCCGTTTTGAAAGAAAAGAACAGAATTTCGCGGAATCTCCACTTATTACTTATGTTTCCTCTTATGAAGAGGCCGCGGAACGAGCAGCAGATACGAAAGGAACGGTCATGCTGACGACAGGAAGTAAAACGCTGGCTGTTTTTACTGAAAAACTGCTGTCAAATCCAGACATTCGTCTCATATGCCGGATGCTTCCGAGAAAAGACAACATGGAGAAATGTGAACATCTCGGCTTGCCGCAAAAAAATATCGTAGCGATTCAAGGACCATTCACGAAAGCATTTGATCAAGCACTGTACGAACAATATGAAGTGAAATGTATGGTGACGAAAGCGAGCGGCCAGCGCGGCTCGGTCGATCAAAAAGTCGAAGCAGCGAAAGAGCTCGGCATTAAAACGATTGTGATTGAACGGCCTGACATCCAGTACCAAAACCGCTGTTCTTCATTCGATGAAGTGATTCAACAATTAAAAAAACAAGGAATTAAGGGAGGCGCAATCAGTGGACTTTAAAACAGAATTCAAGCCGGAAACGGTTCAGCCGATGGAAATTGAAGGGCTTAGCTTTGATATCATTACAGAAGAATTTGGACCGCATACATTGACAGACGAAGAATATAAAGTCGTCCAGCGTGTGGTGCATGCGTCTGCTGATTTCGAACTAGGTAAAAGTATGCTGTTTCACCCAAAGGCGATACAAGCAGGGATTGACGCGATTAAAAGAGGAGAACGAGTCATTTGTGACGTGCAAATGGTACAGTCCGGTGTAAGTAAGCCGCGAATCGAAAAGTTCGGCGGCAGCATTCACGTGTACATTTCTGATGAAGACGTGATGGCGGAAGCAAAACGGCTAAATACGACGAGAGCCATTATATCGATGCGAAAAGCTACAGCAAAAGGAGACGGCGGCATTTATGCGATCGGCAACGCGCCGACTGCTCTATTAGAACTGATTCGTCTCGTGAAAGAAGGATTGGCGAAGCCGAGTCTAGTAATCGGGCTGCCTGTCGGGTTTGTTTCAGCTGCTGAATCGAAAGAGGAGCTGGCGAAGCTTGATATTCCTTACATTACGAACATTGGAAGAAAAGGCGGAAGCACAGTGACAGTCGCTGCTTTGAACGCTCTATCTCTGCTTGCGCAAAAAGAATGACCATGAGAGCGCAGGAGAAGAAAGAAGAAAAGCCGCTCAGAAAAGGCTATACGACCGGCGCCTGCGCCACGGCTGCTGTACAGGCAGCGTTAGTTTCTTTGTTATCAGGAGAGAAACAAGAATCAGCGACGATCTACCTGCCGGCAAAAGTGTTTGCTACTTTCGCCGTAGAGTCTTGCCAAGTACAGAAAGACCGCGCTATTGCAGCGATCAAAAAAGATGCGGGCGATGATCCCGATGTGACGCATGGGGCCATTATTTATGCAGAAGTCATGTTGAAAAATGAACCGGGCATTGAGCTTGACGGCGGAGAAGGAGTCGGCCGGGCAACGAAACCCGGTTTGGCTGTAGAAGTCGGTCAGGCAGCGATTAATCCAGTGCCAAGAAAAATGATTTTGTCAGAAGCAGAGAAAATATTAACGGACTACCAATACTCCAAAGGGATAAAGATCATCATTTCTGTTCCCGGCGGAGAGGAAATGGCCAAAAAAACATTGAATGGCCGTCTTGGGATCATTGGCGGCATTTCGATATTGGGCACGCGCGGAATCGTTATGCCTTTCTCTACTGCCGCTTTTAAAGCAAGCATTATCCAGGCGATACACGTAGCGCGGGCTGGCGGCTGTGACCATGTGGCAGTGACGACCGGCGGACGAAGTGAGCAATATGCGATGAAACAATTGCCTCATTTAAAGGAAGAAGCTTTTATTGAAATGGGAGACTTTATCGGCTTTACGCTCAAGCATTGTAAGCGTCTCGGGATTAAGAAAGTATCGATGGTCGGTATGATGGGGAAGTTTTCCAAAGTTGCCCAGGGGGTGATGATGGTGCACTCCAAAAGCGCCCCTGTTGATTTTAACTTTCTCGCTGAGATCGCTGGACAAGCGGGGGCTTCTTCTGAAGAAGTGGAAGAAGTAAAAAATGCGAATACAGCCTCCCAAGTAGGAGAACTAATGGCCGCTGCCGGGTACGACCGTTTTTTTGATATTCTTTGCGGCAGCTGCTGTGATTATGCGATTAAAGAAGCAGGCGGCGGTATAGAAGTAGATACGACGTTGTACACGTTTAAAGGGGCATGTTTAGGAAAGGCGGAACGTCATGGATAAAGAGATAAAAATCATTGGAATTGGCGATGATGGACAGGCTAGTCTTCTTCCAATCTATCAAAAATGGATTAGGGAGGCGGAGCTATTAGTCGGCGGAGAGCGGCAGCTGGCATTTTTCCCTGAATATCCGGGAGAAACATTTACAATCAAGGGGAACTTGCGTGAGCTGAAAGAAAAACTGCAGAAACAGCGGGGACACACAGTCGTCCTCGCCTCAGGTGATCCTTTATTTTATGGGATTGGCGGTTATTTATCGAAAGGGGTCGAAGCGGAAATCTATCCGCAGCCCAGCTCCGTACAGCTCGCTTTTGCACGAATGGGAGAAAGCTGGAGTGACGCAGTAATCATCAGTTTGCATGGTCGGCCGCTGGCTGGCCTTGCGCAGCGGATAGACGGTAAAGCGAAGGTAGCTCTATTAACAGATGACGTAAATTCGCCTGCAGCCATTGCTCACTATTTGTCTCGTTTTGAGATGACTGAATACGAAGTGTTTATTGCGGAAAACATCGGCGGTGAAAACGAACGCTGCCGGTGGATGTCAATTGATGAGATGAAAGCGGCCCAATGTTCACCATTAAATGTTGTCATTTTACGAAGCAGCAGGGAAACAAAAGTATGGCCGCTCGGAATACCTGATAAAGAGTTTGTTCAAAGAAAGCCGGATAAAGGGTTGATTACAAAAAAAGAAATCCGTGTGTTGACGATTGGACAAATGAATCTTCAAAGGGACAGCATCGTTTGGGATATCGGTACATGCACGGGATCTGTCGCTATCGAAGCGGCAAAAATCGCCGTAGATGGAGCGGTGTATGCCATTGAAAAGAACGAAGAGGATCTTAGGAACGCGAAAGAAAACTTTGTGAAATTCCGAACAGATATAACAGCTGTTCATGGCAAAGCACCGGATGGTCTTGAAGATTTTCCTGATCCAGATGCGGTATTCATCGGCGGCACGGCAGGAAATATAGATGGGATTTTTGATACATGCTGCGGGCGTTTGAAAGAAGGCGGCACAATTGTAATGAATGTCGTGACGATTGAAAATTTGTACGAAGCCCAGCAAGCGCTCAAGAGCCGCGGGTTTCAAGTAGATATGACACTTGTCCAAATAGCTAGGAGTAAGCCAATTTTGCATTTAACGAGAATGGAAGGGCTAAATCCCGTTTATATCATCACAGCAAAGAGAATGGAAGGAGCACAATCATGACAGGTACACTATACGGAGTAGGCGTCGGACCAGGCGATCCAGAATTGATCACAGTGAAAGCATTTCGTGCACTGCAGGAATGCCCCGTTATTGCCTACCCGAAAAAAAGAAAAGGCAGCAAAAGCTATGCGAGGAAAATCATTGATGCGTATGTGGATCCATCGGAAAAAGATATGCTCGGCCTCGTCTTTCCAATGACAAAAGATCCGGCCATACTAGAGCGGGAATGGAATGCTACGGCAGAAGCCGTATGGGAAAAGCTAAACGAAGGAAAAGACGTCGCTTTTGTGACAGAAGGAGACCCGCTATTGTACAGCACGTTTATTCATATGATGAACGTAATGAAAGAACGCTATGGAGATGTCAATATGAAGGTCATCCCTGGCATTTCCTCGATTAATGGAGCGGCTGCCCGTTTGTCACTGCCGCTTGCGGAAGGCGATGATCTTGTTGCCATCGTTCCAGCGAAGGATGACTACGAAGCCATGAAAGAAGTCATTGAAGCGCATGACTGTGTTATTTTTATTAAAGTGGCTAAAGTGATTAACTTGATGCTGCGGATTTTGAAAGAGCTGAATTTAACAGATAAAGCAGCAGTCGTTTCTAAGGTGACATCTGAAGAGGAAATTGTTTGGAACATCGAAGAGCTCGAAGGCGCGGAACCGGAGTATTTGACGTTAATGGTGGTGAGAAAATGAAACTGTTCATCGTCGGGGCGGGACCAGGAGCGGCAGATTTAATTACGGTGAGGGGACTTCGCCTGATCAAAGAAGCTGATACCATTTTATACGCGGATTCTCTCGTGAATGAAGAAGTGTTTCGGGAAGCAAAGCCAGAGGCGGAAATTTTAAAGACAGCCGGCATGCATTTAGAAGAGATGATAGAAGAGATGATCGAGCGGTTACAAGCGGGGAAAAAAGTCGTCCGGCTTCACACAGGAGACCCGGCTGTATATGGAGCCATTATGGAACAGATCACATTGTTAAAAGAAAGAGGCGTCGACATCGAAATTGTACCTGGTGTCAGCTCGGTTTTTGCTGCTGCAGCTAGTGCGGGAGCTGAATTAACGATTCCGGATTTAACGCAGACCGTTATTTTAACGAGAGCAGAAGGCCGCACACCGGTGCCTGAACGTGAAAAATTAGCGGAATTAGCTAAGCATCATTGTACGATTGCTTTTTTCCTCAGTGCGACGTTGACGAAAAAAGTCATGAAAGAATTAATAGAAGCGGGCTGGGCTCCTGAGACACCGGTAGCTGTCGTGTACAAAGCGACATGGCCGGATGAAAAGATTGTCCGGACGACGGTGCAGCATCTGGATGAAGATCTGCGCAAAAATGGGATTCGGAAACAGGCGATGATTCTAGCCGGCTGGGCGCTCGACCCGAACATTCATCAAAAAGACTTTCGTTCGAAATTATATGATAAAGAATTTACCCACGGTTATCGCCGGGGGGTGAAATCGTGACGGTGAAAGCAGACAGGACTGTATTGCCGGTCATCGCAGCGAAAGGCGATTATGCCGTTGTTGCTATTACCAAACATGGTACGCAGCTTGCTAGGGAAATAGCTTCTTTATTTCATGGCAGTGATCTTTATTATATGAAGAAGTTTGAACAGGGAGATGAAAACGAACGCGGAATTACGTTATTCGAAGGATCCGTTCGTTTGCTTTTGCCTGAACTGTTTGCCAAATATAAGGGATTAATTCTTATTATTTCACTCGGAGCCGTCGTCCGTATGATTGCACCAATTTTAAAAGATAAGAAAACCGATCCTGGTGTTGTCGTTGTGGATGATAAAGGAGAGCATGTGATCAGTGTGCTTTCTGGGCACATTGGCGGAGCGAATGAGCTTGCGCGGGAAGTAGCCGCTTTAATCGGTGCCTACCCCGTTGTGACAACCGCTTCTGATGTGCAAAAGACGATTCCGGTTGATTTATTCGGCCGCCGTTTCGGCTGGGTGTGGGAGTCAGATGAAAAGTTGACACCAGTCAGTGCTGCCGTCGTGAATGAAGAGAAAGTAGCTGTCGTGCAGGAGTCAGGCGAGAAAAACTGGTGGATGTATGATACACCGATGCCTAATACGATTCATTTGTACTCCTCGATACAAGAGGCGATAGACGAAAAACCGGCCGCTGCTCTCGTCGTATCCCATCGGCAGCTGGAAGCGAGTGAAGAAGTGATTCTCGAAAATGGTGTTCTGTTTCGGCCAAAAGTACTCGTGCTTGGCATCGGCTGTAACCGCGGCACGTCCGCTGAAGAAATTGAAAGAGTTATTATGGAAACGCTGGATGAGTTGAAAGTAAGCATCAAAAGTGTAAAAACAATAGCAACGATTGATTTGAAAAAAGATGAAGCTGGTTTATTAGAAGTCGTGAAGAAGCATCAATGGAGTTTTGAATACTATCAGCCGGGAGAACTGAATCAGAAGAAGATCAGCCAGCCGTCAGAAACGGTGTATAAGTTTACCGGCGCATATGGCGTCAGTGAGCCGGCTGCGATGCTGTCGAGTGGGAACGATCAGCTTTTGCTTGCTAAGAAAAAATCAGGAAATGTCACGATTTCTGTTGGTTTCATCTCCCACACATAAGGAGGAGAAAGAAATGAGTCAAAGAAGAATCATGATTGCCGGCACAGGAAGCGGAGCGGGAAAAACGACCGTCACACTCGGTTTATTGGCTGCTTTTCACGCAAGCGGGCGTACTGTGCAAGGATTTAAGTGTGGACCGGATTACATTGATTCGGCGTACCATACAGCTGTTACCGGCAGACCGTCCCGCAATTTAGACAGCTGGATGATCGACCGGCAGACGGTTAGGGACATTTACGCTAGAGGAGCAGCGGATGCCGATCTTTCTATTGTGGAAGGAGTCATGGGGTATTTCGATGGAAAAGACCCTTTGAACAACGAAGGCAGTTCAGCTGATATTAGTGAGCTTCTCGATTGTCCAGTATTGTTAGTCGTCAACTGTGCCAGCATGGCGAGAAGTGCGGCGGCGATCGTTAAAGGTTTTCAAGCGATGGATCCATCCGGAAGTATTGCTGGAGTCATTGCAAACAGAGTAGGAAGTGAAAGTCACTTTCATATCGTGAAAGCAGCCATTGAACAGGAATGCGGAGTTCCTGTCGTTGGTTATTTAAAGAAAGAATCCACGATTGCTATTCCTGAACGCCATCTCGGTCTCGTGCCATCTGTAGAAAGAGGAGAATTGTCTGGGTTTTTCGGTGGGCTTGGTGATCTTGTTTCCTCTACGTTTGATTTGGATGCTATTTGGAATCTAGCTCAAGCTCCTAGAATAACAGAAAGTGAGCAGTCGATCTTTAAACAAAAACAAGAAGTATCAGTAAAGATCGCTGTTGCGAAAGATGCGGCATTTAATTTTTACTATAAAGAAAACTTTGAGCTGTTAGAAGCAAGCGGAGCCGAGCTCTTATTTTTCTCACCGCTTGCAAACGAAGCGATTCCAAAAGAGGCTGACGGCTTATATATTGGCGGCGGTTTTCCAGAAGAATTTGCTGCTCGTCTGGCGGAAAATGAAGCAGCTAAAGCCTCGGTGCAGCATTCCATTGCAGAAGGCATGCCCACACTTGCGGAATGCGGCGGTTTTATGTATTTAACAAGCTCCATTGAAGATACAGAAGGGGATGTTTATCCGATGACCGGAGTGATTTCCGGCAAGGTGACGATGCAAAAAAAACTAGCCGCTCTCGGTTACCGGGAGTTAACGGGAATGCACTCGAATTTTCTTTTGCCCGCTGGAGAAAAAGCGCGCGGCCATGAATTTCACTATTCTACTTTTAGCGGGGAACAGATATTGCCAGCGGCTTGGAAATCGACGGGAAGAAGTGGAGAAAAAGAAGAAGGGGCTGCGACGCAGCATTTAGTCGCCGGCTATTCTCATATTCACTTTGCCTCTTCACCAGAAATGGCACGCAGGTTTGTTAGAGCTTGTCGAGACTATCAAACTAATCAGAGGAATGAGAACGATGCTCTATCCAGCCATGCTTAACTTGACTGCTAAAAAAGTGGTTGTTGTTGGGGGCGGCCCCGTCGCAGCCCGAAAAGCAGCTTCGTTAATTGCCGCTTCAGCCATCGTTGAAGTAATTAGTCCGGAAATATCAGAAGCAATGAATGAGCTGATTGATCGTCATCAAGTGAAGTGGAAACAAAAAAAGTTTTCCCCAGAGGATTTGGCCGATGCGTTGATTATTATTGCAGCGACGAATGACAGAGAAGTAAACAAAAGTGTTCAACAGAATGCAAGTTCCTTTCAGCTCGTCAATCTTGTTGATAATCCAGCAGAGAGTGACTTTTTTGTTCCGGCTTCTTTTCAAAAAGGCAAGCTTTGTATGGCGGTAAGCACAAACGGCGCAAGTCCAAGCGTGAGTAAAAATATTATTCGAGAGTTACAACAGCAATTTGATGATCATTATGTGGATTATTTAAATTTTTTGGAACATTGCCGGACGGTCGTTAAACAATCATTTTTTGATTCTTCCATAAGAAAAGTGATTTTAAAAGAGCTTGCCAGTCCCGCTTTTGCCGAGAAGGCGAGAACGGCCTCCTCTATGGAAAGAAAGCGCCTATTTACAAATTTATTAAAGGATTGGACGGATCAATAATGAGAAAAGGAAAGGTATTTCTAGTTGGCGCAGGGCCCGGTGACCCGAAGCTGATTACGGTAAAGGGAATGGAATGTATTCAACAAGCCGATGTGATTGCCTATGACCGGCTCGTGAATAAAGAACTGCTTACGTATGCCAAACAAGATGCTGAGCTGATTTTTTGCGGCAAGCTTCCCGGCAGACATGCCCTTATTCAAGAGCAGATTAACCAGCTTTTAGTAGAAAAAGCAGAACAAGGGTTGACCGTGACCCGTCTCAAAGGAGGAGACCCTTGCGTATTTGGCCGGGTTGGGGAAGAAGCAGAGGAGCTGGCTAAGAGAAGCATTCCGTTTGAGATCATCCCAGGCATTACAGCTGGAATAGCAGCCCCTGCCTACGCCGGAATTCCAGTCACTCACCGTGATCACGCGTCAAGTTTTGCGATTGTCACTGCTCACGGACGGGAACAAAAAGGGGAAGATCATATTAATTGGCAAGCGCTCGCACAAGGGATGGATACAATTGCTTTTTACATGGGAATCGGCAATTTACATCATATATGTGAACAGTTAATTCATCACGGAAAGCCAGCTTCTACCCCGGCAGCGATCATCGAATGGGGAACGACAGCAGCTCAGAGGACTGTGACAGGTGAACTTTCGACCATTGAGCAAAAAGCGAAAGAGCATCACATCACGAATCCAGCGATTGTACTCGTGGGAGAGGTCGTTCAGCTGAGGGGAAAAATTAACTGGTTTGATGAGCAGTCTATTGAAGTGAAACATGATCCTATATTGATTAAATAAGACGGTAAGAGGTGAAGAAATGCATAACATGAATAGAGCAGCGATCGCAATAGCCGTTTTCGCTTGTTATTTTTGGCTGAGTTCACTCCAACCCGCATTTGCCATGCATATTATGGAGGGATTTCTTCCATTAAAATGGGCTATTTTTTGGTGGGTCATTTCTATTCCATTTATAGGAGCAGGCATGCGATCCATTCAAAAAACAATTAAAAAACATCCAGAAACGAAAATGATGCTAGGCCTGGCAGGAGCATTCGCCTTTGTGCTGTCCGCGTTAAAAATTCCATCTGTGACCGGAAGCAGTTCACATCCGACAGGGGTAGGTCTTGGCACGGTATTGTTCGGTCCGCTGGCCATGGCTGTACTTGGAACGATCGTTTTATTATTTCAGGCGCTGCTGCTTGCACACGGCGGTTTAACGACACTTGGAGCGAATGCTTTTTCAATGGCGATCGCTGGACCACTTATTACATATGCCATATATAAAGGATGTAAAAAACTAAAACTCGGTTTGACCGCGGCCATATTTTTAGCGGCCTTTTTTGGTGATTTAGGCACATATACGGTGACTTCTTTACAATTAGCTCTTGCTTTTCCAGCAGAAGTTGGAGGAGTCACTGCGTCGTTTGCTAAATTCGCTGCTATTTTTTCAGTCACCCAGCTATCGCTTGCAGTATGTGAAGGGATTTTAACTGTTGTGGTCATGAATTGGCTGATGAAATATAACGAAAACGAATTAAAGCAGCTGAGCATTACAGTGAAGGGGGCATAAACAATGAAAAATATTTTTTTACTCGCACTCGTTGTTCTCTTAGCTGTTCTGCCTCTCGTGGTCAATCATTCAGCGGAATTTAACGGGGCGGACGGCGAAGCAGAAGAAGCGATTACAGAAATCAGTCCTGGCTACACACCGTGGTTTGATTCTCTTTGGGAGCCGCCGAGCGGAGAAGTGGAAAGCCTGCTGTTTGCCTTGCAGGCAGCGATAGGAACATTGTTTATCGGTTATTTTATCGGCTCCAGCCGCATGAAAAAAAAGCTAGAAGAGAAATCGGCTGAACGTCTGGGATGATGCTAATTGATTATTATGCTCATCACAATCGTTTTTCGCGCTTTCATCCGGTGGAAAAAGCATGGTTTGCTTTTTCCCATTTATTTTTAGTGCTGTTTTTAAAACATATTTTTGTTTCTGCTTTTGTATTTTTTTTGATGGGGGCAGTTGTTGTGTGGGGCGCTAGGATTCCTTGGCGGCGGTACCTCGCTCTGCTGAGTCTGCCGTTTCTCTTTCTTATTTTAAGTATTCTCCCTCTTGTTTTCTCCATCGCGCCGGCGGGAACAGAACCAGCAGCGCTGATTCGAAGCAGCAGCTTTGGCGGATGGTTCGTATACATTTCTCTTTCTTCTGTTCAACAGGCCGCTGGTTTATGTTCGTCTGCTTATGCGGCGGTCAGTTGTATGTATTTTTTTATTTTAACGACCCCTTTTCACGGAATAGCACTAACCATGAACGTGCTGCGAGTGCCTCCGCTGTTTATTGATCTGGCTGCAGTGACGTATCGGTTTATTTTTGTGTTCATTACGAAAGCGGAAGAAACGTATAAGGCTCAAAAGTTAAGAGGCGGCTATAGTCATTGGCGTTCCTCCCTCCGTTCGCTGTCCGCTTTAACAGCAAATTTATTCGTCCAAACAATGAGAGAAGCAAAAGAAGTACAAATGGCAGTAGATGCCCGCGGGGGAGCTGATGCGGCAGGGGAACAGACGCATAGCTACGTGTTGAGACCTAGAATATGGGGAGTCACTTTGCTGTTGTTTTCCCTCTCATGCTGCATCGGTGTGTTTTTTTAGAAGGAAAAAAAGGATGGCGTGTCATGATTGAATTAAAAAGCATTAGTTATAAATATATAGATGGAACGAAGGCGCTGGACAACTTGTCACTAACGATTACACCCGGGAGAAAAATTGCCGTGCTTGGCAATAATGGAGCGGGAAAGTCGACGCTTTTCCTTCATCTGAATGGCCTGCTGAAGCCGGCAGAAGGTCACATTTTATTGAACGGGGCCCGACTCACGTATAAAAGAAAAGAATTACAAGAGTTAAGGAGAGAAGTAGGCCTCGTTTTTCAACATCCGGATACCCAGCTTTTCTCTCCAACTGTTCGTGAAGATGTGATGTACGGACCTGTCAACTTAGGATGGACGAGTGAACGGGCCGAACGAGCGGCGAGGGAGGCAATGGAGGCAGCAGGTGTGTTGGAATTTCAGCATAAGCCGCCTCACTTCTTAAGCATTGGGCAGAAAAAGCGGGCGGCCATTGCCAGCGTTGTCGTTATGAAACCCAAACTGCTCATTCTTGATGAACCAACAGCAGGACTGGACCCTTTTTATACAAAGAAAATGATGCAGCTGCTGACAGAGCTGCACGATGAGAAAACAACGATCATGCTTTCTACACATGACGTCAACTTTGCTTATGAATGGGCAGATGAAGTATTGATTATGCAACAAGGAGGTGTGCGCGCGTTAGGCAGAGCAGAAGATGTTTTTCAGCAAAAAGAGCTGCTTGCGGAGTGTAACTTAGAGCCGCCTTGGGTGCTGGAAATATTCACGGCTCTCCAAGGAGGAGAAAAAGAGAAAAACGTGGCAGCACCAACATCAAAGAAAGAACTGCTCGAATGGATCAAAAATAACAAATAGAAATAGTAATAACTTCATAAAATGTATAATCTTTATGAAAAAGTGAACAGTTGTTTATAGGAGTAAATAACTGTTTGATATGTGAAAAGGTACCAATTTAACAAGGAGATTGATATGATAAACAAGGTGCATCTTCTTTATTTGGAGATGGGCACGTAAGGATTACTATGCACTCATTTTTAGGGGGTCATCAACATGCAAAAGTACAGACGGAGAAATACTACCGCCTTCACAGTGTTGTCCTATTTTACGCTTTTTGCAGGAGTTTTCTTGTTTAGTATCGGTCTTTATAATGCAGATATGGAGCTCAATGAAAAAGGCTATTACATCGCCGTGATGATTTTGGTGGCTGTGGGCGCGATTTTGACGCAAAAGGTGACGAGAGATAATGTGGAAGATAATGAAATCATTGCCGAACAGGAAAGGCTGGAAAGACAACAGGGTATGTCCAAAAAAGTGGATTAATGATCGGGCAGAGAATGAAGGCTGACTCAAAAGGACGAAATCCTTTTGAGTCAGCTTTCTATACGGTTAGACGATTTTTGCTTGAGATTGAATGATACCTAAATGCAAGCCTTCGTGGAACAGGGCAAAATTTAGCAAGTCATCAATCGTTTCTAATGCTAATGGGCCAATTTTAATAGTAGCTGCCGGCTGATCAGACAAGCGGCCTTCAAAATGCGCTTGAATCCGAGCTTTTTGTTGGGTAAGCAGCTCGATAACTTCTTCTTTAGAAGGAACTGTTTCCGGCCAGTCGGAAGGCTTCGTACCCATACCGAAAAATGGCGCATACTTCTCTGCGTCTGTTTGTAAATCTGGAGCCGCTGCTTTCAATAACGTCTCTAATGATACATAAATGTGTCCGGCATTCCATTTAATCGTGTTAGAAAACCCTTCAGGCTGTTGATCCCATTTACTTTCATCAATATTTGCAAGTGCATTCACTGTTGCTGTTCGAACGAAATCAAAACGCTCCCAAATTGCCACGAACATCTCCTCCTTTTATACGATCCCTTTTATTATAAAAGAAAAAATAAAAAAAGCCCGTTTAACGACTTGCCATATGTAAGATTGTAATGAATCATATCTTTATGATCATCCTGAAAGTTCCCTAAAGAGGACTTGTTTACAATTAGATAATATCAAATTTGACTAAATATTCAAAAAATATTTTCCGGGAAATGTTTTAGTTGACAGAAGGAAGAGGAGAGTTGTAAATGGAAATTATTTTGATCAGACATGGAAAGTCAAGCCATACAGATACAATGGGGATGACATGTTCACAATTCTCTAAATGGATCAATGATTATGATGCGGCAGGAATTACTAAAGAACTATCGATACCCCAACAGACAAAAAAGAAAGCACAAGAAGCAAAGCTGATTGTCACTAGTAATTTGAAGCGATCCATCCAATCCGCTCAGCGGTTAAACATCCATGCTCCTATCGTATCCGATTCTCTTTTTCGGGAAGCAGAAATGCCTGTTGCAGCCCTGTCTTTCTTTCCTATGAAAGCACCGCCGTCTTTCTGGGCATTCTTTTATCGCTGTGCGTGGCTGGCGGGGTATAAAGGGAATAAGGAATCGATGAAAGAGGCGCAGCAAAGAGCTGTAAAGGCGAGTGAGCAATTAATTCATTTAGCAGCCCAATATGATCAAGTGCTAGTAGCAGGACATGGGATTTTCAATCGAATGATTGCCCGCGAGTTAAAAAGAGCAGGGTGGTCGGGTGCGAAAAAAACTAGCCGGAAGCATTGGGATTGTACGATCTATACATTAAGAGGAAAAGGGGAAGTAGAGGATGATAAAGTTTCAGGTGCCGCCATTAAATAAAGAGATGGGTATACAAGTAACGAACTATATTCATACATTAACAAAGCCCATGGGGAGTTTAGGGAAATTGGAGTTATTTGCGATTAAATTAGCAGAAATGACAGGTGTGCCCTTTCCAGAAGTGTCACCACCTGGCGTTATTGTATTTGCAGCTGACCACGGAATCACACAAGAAGGGGTCTCTGCTTTTCCACAGGAAGTCACCGTGCAAATGACAGCGAACATGGCGAATGGCGGGGCAGCGATCAATGTATTCAGCCGGCAGATCGATGCGAAGTTTAAACTAGTAGATGTAGGAGTAGCTTCAGATATAGTAACTGAAGGCATCATACATAAAAAGGTTAGAAAAGGGACAGCAAACTTTTTACATGAAGAAGCGATGACGAAAGAAGAAGCTGTGCAAGCTATTTCCGTCGGTTACGAAGAAGCGAAAAGCTTGATTGATGAAGGCATTAAGTGTCTGATTGTCGGAGAAGTAGGGATCGGCAATACGACGGCCAGCAGCGCGGTGCTAACTACTTTAACAAACGCTGATCCAGCAGAAATTGTAGGCCGGGGGACTGGGATTTCAACAGAGCAGCATGAACGAAAAGTAGACATCGTCAAACAAGCTGTACATAATAGACAGCCAGATCCACGAGATGCCCTTGATATTTTATCTAAAGTAGGAGGACTGGAAATGGCCGCAATGGCTGGCGCGATGTTAGCCGCAGCAGAAAGAAGAGTACCTATTCTTCTTGATGGCTTTATTTGTACCGTTTCTGCCTGCATCGCACGTCTGCTGGCTCCTGCGTCGTCTGATTATATGATTGTATCCCACCATTCAGCTGAACCAGGGCATACGAAAGCGATGAATCATTTAGAAAAATCGCCTATTTTGCAGCTGAATATGCGTCTGGGAGAAGGAACAGGGGCAGCCATCGCTTTTCCTATTCTTGAATCTGCTGTGAGAATGACAGCAGAAATGGCTACTTTTGAAAGTGCAAATGTGACGAATAAAGAAAACGATAAAGTAAATGTGAAAGGATGAAAAAAAGCAGTTAGAACAATTTCCCGCCTCTCCATTGTGCAAGAGGCGGTTTTACAATTAATTATTGTTTGTTCTTTTTCTTGAGCCATTCTTTATATTCGGGTTCGGTATACTCATCCGTTTTTACAACAGTCCAGCGGCCATTTTTAACCTTTAGGGAGATCTCTGTTAAAAGCTCCCCTCCGGACTCAATGTAATCATTACGCAAATAACCAATACCGCCATGAACGAGGACAATGACCTCTTCGTCGGTTATGACTTTTACCTTCATTCGATCACGACTTTCTATACTGTAATTGGCGTCTATCAATTTAAAACCTTTATTTAAGGATTCAACTTCATCTTTTTCTACATTGATACCTTTCTGAAGATCATAATCTCCCTTTAAATCTGGATACTGATTCCAAAGAAGATGAATATCGTTATTTATCACTGCTTGTGTTCTGTAATACATATATGTCATGACAATCTTATTATATTTCATCCAATCAGACGGTTCTGGTTCAATAAAACCATCTATATCCTCTTCTACATTCTGATTCACCGTTGTAGCTGCATGTTGTTGGCATCCAACTAAAGAAAATACAATAACGGCCATTAAAATTCTAAAAAGATATTTCCTCATATCTCCCTCCACATGTTCACATAACATTATAAAATTAAAGTCTTTTCTTTAATCAAGTATAAAGGAAGTTTACTTCGAGGTAAATATTTCCTTTTTAGGATTAAAAACAAAGAGGAATTGGCGTATGATGTAATTGGAGGTATGGACCATTATAGGGGAAACTAGGAAGAGCTGTTTGAAATGATTACCGGTAAGAAATGAACTAAGATTCACTCTTTATAAAAAATAGTAGAATAGTAGTCATTTCAGATTGACAGGATGATGCAAAGTTTTTTGTGCTATAGTTTTAAATGATTTAATCAACGGAGTATATTGCTTTGAGGAGACATGTTATGAATGATAGGAAGGGTGTATTAGAAAGGCGGCTTCAACATGAAGGGCTTCGTTCGGTGATACCGAATGTTGAAGATTGTAAGCTGCGCTTCGTTTATGAACAAAAAGACCAGTTGTTCGAATGGCTTCTTTTTGAAAAAGAACATCAGAATTATGGCTGTTTGATTGAACATCAAGCTGATCAAATGAACATATCTTCTAACCTAAAGATCATTGAACAATGTCAGTCATATGAACTAGATGTACAGGCATTGTTGAAGGTTGCTGATTTGTTTTTCAACTCCCAAAGAAACAAAAACTGGCAGCCGCTTTCTCAAAAGAAAAATAAACGGTTTGAAGCATTCCAGACGTGCTTAGAAATTTTTTCTTTTTTAAAAGAATCTAAAGATGGACTGGCAGCTGTTCAAATGGAACACAAGGAAGTAGAATTTGTTGTCTCCCTTTTTAAGAGATTACGAGAACTTGATGAGATGGGGAAGAATCAGCACCATTTACTTTTGTGGCGAAAGACTGAACTTTTCAATCAAAATGAGCGGCTTCAGTTTCTGAAAGGCTTGCACTCTGCTTTTATTATTTTTCGAAAGCTTGCAAAGCTTCCTTTCCACGAGGCCTATCAGCTTGGTATTCCACAAATAAGAATGATGACAAGATTGAGATGGCGCTGGCTGCATTGGCAAGTATATACATATTGGCATGATGAATACTTTTACTTATTTAGCCGCTGGAAATCAAACCCGAATGATTTTGAAACGATGCAGCAAACGTTATTGAATGTAACGAATCCAGTAGTCTCTCGCCTTTATCCAAAGGAGATCAATGTCTTAGATCTGACGCTTTCATGTAAGGATGAGCTTTTTCGTTTCCAAAAGGAGGCGGGCTTATGATTTTTACGTACTTTTTGATTATACTTGGAAGCATCCCGATGATTCTATTTCTATTTGCACTGATCGAACATCGCCATTATCGGATTCTTTTTCGGCATTTGCTTATTTGTGCCGTTATATGGCTTGTGGTATACGGAATAGCTGCCATGCTCAATTTCCATTATTGGTCCGTCTACCAATTGCCGTTTTTGCCGAAATGGGAAGAAATAAAAATCATGTTGTTCGTCGTGGGGGCTTTATTTGCGATTGTTGTCATGATCGCTATCCTGACAGGGCTTTTCATGCGGGTTCATTTTCGAAAATGGTTTGCAGACCAAGGTAAGCTTTTTTTGGTTATGGGCACTTTATGTTTGAATATCCTTGTTATGTTTATTTTCATTATGCCAGCGGGACAAAAGTATGATTACAGTGTTATTTTAGATTATGCAGAAGACCAAATTAAAGAATTTACTCCTTCTGAAAACAATCCGGTTACGGCAGTTTTGGCTGCCTCTCAGCAAAACTGCTTTTCACGCTCATCATCCTGCCGACATTCTAGCTACGATAATTTAGTAGTAGTTAAAAACTTTAAGGACCAAGGATTGTGGGTTCGAATGGAAATTGCCTTTTTAAACCGCGACAATGAAGTGATGGATGTTTTTAGATTTGGTCCTGTTTATCTACAAGCGGGGGAGACCGTCCCTGTTGTGTCCAAATATGAAGTGGAAAACTCAAGCATTTGGGATCGCTGGACGAACTTTACAGAGGACCGTACTGCTTCTATTCAATATCGATATCAGTGGAAGTCTGATTCTTAAGGAAGAAACTTTCCCTTTTTAGCTTAGAGTCTGTTAGAAGAGACAAATAGGTTGAAAGCGTGTCATTTGTTGGATTGATCGAATGTTAAAACCAAACAATCCTGAAAATCGAGGTTATGATTTGCTTCTAGTCCTCGTAGATTTAATCGTCAGTTGGTTAATCAATAAAACTATAGAGCGCAATTCTTGTACAGGGGATTGTGTTCTTTTTAATTAACACCCTGAACTTAATAAGAAATCTGTTTGTTTAGCATGGCTTACTTGATACAAAATGCGCAGTAAGTAATGTGAAAAAGTGAATCCCTCTTTAATTATAGAGGGACGTTGTTAGTAATATAGCGGCTGTCGATTCTGGCAAGGAGGAAACCTATTTATATCTTGGATCATACGATAATCATACTGTTTTAATGCAAATTGAGATCTATACAAATATTCCAGAACAAAAATTTTTCCTCCAGATACATTGCATAAAATACCTGAAGTTCCTTGACCGTTAGATAACGCGATTCCGACAGGCTGACCAATTAAGCGCCTAATGTTATTTTGCCACGGCATGTTGATCCCTCCTTTAAATACATCTTATGTATCCAATAGTATTAGGTGCTTGTAAAGGCTCTGTGGTTAAAAAGTATGTCATATTTCGTGAAAACTGTGCAATAAAGTAGTGGGATTTTTTAAAAAATAGCATCATTTTCTTTCAAATTTATATAAGAAATTCAACATCTTCAACCGTTGATCTATACACTTAAAGAGGCTTTTACTATTTCAACTCCCTTGAAGATATACATATGTACATTTTCCTGACTCTGCTCCTCTGCAGCTAGATTTCAAAAATACCGCGAGTTTCATGAATTTTTGATATAATTAATGAACAACAATAACAAAATTTTTAAAAAAGTATCTTATGGTTTAACTTGAAAGAGGAGGGGCATTCTTGAAAATTCGTCTGGGACTCTTAGGGGCGTCAGACTCCTTGGAAATTATCCAATCTGTTGTAAATAAATATCCGGAATTTATTTGTACATCCCTTGAATGTTTAACAGAAGAGGACTTAATCGAAAAAGTACGGCCTCATTTAGATGAAATTGATATGTGGCTTTGTTCGGGCCCCATCACTTATAAAATCGTTCAGGACTGGAAAGGGATTGAAGTCCCTGTTTTTTATGTAACGTATAGCGGGTCTACCCTATACAAAACAGTATTGCGAGTATTATATGAACAACAGGTTGAGGTGGATGAGATTAGCTTTGACTCTTGTAATATTTCTGCCTGGGAGCATGCATTACAAGAGGCAGGAATAAAAACTAAACCGAGATTTGTAGAATCCGAGATGATTAGTTTAGAAGGGCTGGTAACATATCATTTCGAGCTTTGGAAAAGCGGCCAGACGAAAGCAGCTGTCACTGGCCATCCTATCGATCATGAACTTCACCGCCTCGGCGTTCCTGCTTATCGAAGCCTTCCTTCAACAATGGCGATCGAGGCAGTATTAACGAACATTCTCCGCACTTACGAAATGCTGCATTTTAAGGCTACTCAAATTGCTGTGCAGATCATTGAAATTGATTCTTTTTTAGGATTGAAAAAAGATTCATTTTCAACAGATGAAATTTTTAGAATTGAGCTTAAGTATATGGAAAAGCTGCTATCCTATACAAAAAAAGTGCATGGATCCATTAAGCCTTCGGGATTTGGACGCTATGTTATTTTTACCACTAGGGGATTATTACAGGATGTAACAGGGAACTTCAGCCACATACCAGACATCAGCAATCTTGATGAACTTAGCAAAGAGGCAGTTACCTGTGGAATTGGTATTGGACAGACTGTATATGATGCCGAAATTAATGCAGGAAACGCTTTATTACATGCAAAGGAATGCGCAAAAGGCACATGGATGGTTTGTTTTGATAATAAAAAAATTGCAGGTCCATTAGGGAAACCAGAGCAGCTTACATATTCCTATGCATCAAAACAATTGGAATCGATAAGCCGACAAACTTCACTTAGCGTGATCACATTAAATAAGTTAAAATCTTCTCTAAAGAAGCTTTCAAGTGACAAGCTGAATGCAAATGAGCTTGCAAAATATATGCAAATACCTCCAAGAAGTGCCCGTAGAATTTTAACAACACTTGAGCAGAATGGATTTGCACAGGTCGTTGCTGAGGAAAAGCCTCACACACGCGGGAGACCTCGAAAAGTCTATAGGATTTCTCCATTTTAATATTGTTAAATGATGAGATTCCCGTGTAAATGCGCTTAGTTAATAACTGATTTGCGGCTTGTAGCTGTAAAAAGAGCACATTCTCAGAATGTGCTCTCCGTTTTTTAAATTCGAACTTTATATTCCTTTACTTCTGGTGGTAATGGACACACGTATTCTTCCCCATCACGACGCTCCACAAGCTCCTGCTTTGCTTCTTCAATCATCTCCGGGTGATGGAGAACTTCGGCAGCGGTTGCTGCCATAATTTTCCCTGCATGGAGCATTCCTTTATGGGCGAGAGAAGTCGTTCCGGTAGCGACGATTTGCCATGTATGAAGGGGGGTTCCGAGCGGTTCGCATACAGTCATACATTGTGCGGTCGGAACAATCCAGCTCACATCTCCCACATCTGTTGAACCTGCCATAAAAACATTGGATGTAAATGGATTAATGATGTCCGCTATATCTTTTCCTGCCAATTCTCGATTCTGTTGAACTTCAAAGTTTTTGTCTGCCTCTGCCAGCGTGGCGCGAATCGCTTTAGCAAATTGCACTTCCTCATCCGAATATTCTGGTACACCTAAAGCTAAGAAATTATCATACATTATTTTTTCTAATGTTGTGTTCGGAATCACATTCGAGAGTGCTGAAGCCAAATCGATTTCTACCTGGGTGCCGGTCATCAGAGCCGCACCTCTAGCAATCTCGCAAACCCGCTGATAAATTTCTTCTGTTTGCGAGACTTTTGGTGCTCTCACAAAATATAATACTTCCGCCTCCGATTGGACTACATTGGGAGAAAGTCCGCCAGTATTTGTGATCGCGCAATGAACGCGTGCTTCAGGAATAATATGTTCACGTAAATAATTGACGCCGACATTCATTAGTTCTACCGCATCAAGAGCGCTTCTTCCTAAATGAGGGCTGGCTGCTGCGTGCGCGCTTTTTCCTTTAAATTTAAAGTAAACTTCATAACAAGCAAGTGTTGCCACAGACATGATGTTATTGGTTGTCCCTGGGTGCCACGTGAAGGCAACATCCACGTCATCAAACACACCCGCTCTTGCCATAAACGTCTTACCGCCGCCGATTTCTTCTCCGGGACAGCCATAATAGCGGACCGTTCCTTTAATGTCATTTTCCTTCATATAGTCTCGCAGGGCGATAGCGGCAGCAAGTGAACCTGTTCCTAGTAAGTTATGGCCGCAGCCGTGACCATTTCCGCCAATTTTCTCAGGAGCAAATTGGGGAACACCGCCAGATTGACTGAGGCCTGAAAGAGCATCAAATTCTCCTAAAAATGCTATAATAGGATTTCCACTGCCAAAACTACCAACGAAAGCGGTATCAATATTTCCTATACCTTTTTTAACAGCAAATCCTTCTTCCTCTAAGGCTTTACAGAGTAATTCAGCTGATTGAAATTCTTCAAAACCTGTTTCAGCATAACTCCAAATTTTATCACTTATTTGAATAAGCTTTTCTCGCTTTTTTTCTATTATTTTTGATAATTGATGACGATAGTCCATGTTCTTCACCTCTTGTAGTGTAATCTTTTCAACTCAATGTAAACAATCCTTTTTATTGATTTAAACGCTTACATCTGAGTCGTTGCTTGCAATAATGTTAGTATTATTTTTCGGTAATCTAAATACTAAAGCACCAATGAATACGATAACTAATGATCCAATCAGGAAGAAGAAGGCTGCTTGAAAGGATCCGTTAAATGCATCTATAAGTGCTCCCATCGTTGTCGGAGCAATAAAACCTGCTAACCCGCCGGCAAAGTACATCGTTCCCATAAATGATCCAGTGATATTTTGTGATACATATTTGAGTGGAATAGTTATAATAGCCATAGCAATTGCTGAATCTCCAATAGAAAAAATACTTTGATAAGCAATAGCCACTTGAATAGAGGGTGCCTTAAACATTAAAAATAAACAAAGTCCTGAAATAACCGCACCAATTAAGATAATAATCTTCTCTTTGCCTGCTAAAGATTTATCAATTAGATAGCCTGTTAAAAGAGCTGCCAACAAACCAAAGGCTTGTGGAATCATCGCAAGAGAACCAACTGTTTTTAAGTTTAAACCACGTGTTTGCTCCAAATAGGAAGGCAGCCATGAAGAGAAACCCCAATGCACAACACTTGAACAAAAATACATAATGACAATGGTCCATAGAAGCTTACTTCGATATAAGTCTTTCATTGGAATTTTTGGAAGGCTATCACCATCTTTTGTTGTGTTGACGACCTTTGGAGGGTTGTAATATTTAAATAATAGTAGTGTGACAATGAGACCGATCCCGCCTACAATATAAAACATAACACGCCAGCCCCAAGTATCGGCAATTAAACCAGCTGCGTATAAAGCCAACACACCGCCGATTAACTGACCAGCAAATAAAAACGATTTAGCTCTTGCGCGAACCTCTCTTTTATAAATCTCCGTAATAGCCACGCCACTGCCTGTAGGCAATCCTCCATCTCCTAATCCAAGAATAAATCGGATCGCTAAAATTGTTAAAAATGATCCGGCCATACCTGTTAACAGCGAAAATAGAGAGATAATGAAAACGGCTATGACAATAACTTTTCTAGAACCAAACTTGTCCGAAATCCATCCCGCAAGCAGGGTCATACACGCACTGCTTAACCAAAAACTGCTAATTACCATGCCGCTCTGTGTTTGTGATAGGTGCAATTCTTTACTAATAGGTATGATTGCGACATTCATACCGAACAACGTTAATGAATCAACAAGCCAACCTAAAAATAGTAGTGAAAAAATAAAGTTACGTTTACCTTTGCTTATTTGTGCATGAACCATGGGTATCACTCGCTTTCTTTAAATTAAACAATGCAATTAAATACGTTTTGTTCCTCCTTTTATTTACGGTTAATAAAGGTCATGACCATAATTTTATACGGAATATTAGCGATTCGCAATAGATTATTGAATATTTTAAATAGAAAAATTTGAGATTCATTGTAAGGGCGGCGAAGTCCAAGTTTTTACATTCGAAAATTATTGATTTTAAAAGTATATTTGCTCATTGTCGTTCGCAAAAATATACTTTTACGAACGGTTTTTAGTAGAATTATAGAAAAAGGAACCGAATGAGGGAGATAAAAATGGACGTTCGAAAATTTAGATACATACGAGTCAGCAGCAAAGATCAAAGTGAAGGGCGGCAACTTGTAGCCATGAAGGCGAAAGGGAGCGCGGCAATATGAGGGGATTGATGTTGCTCTGAAAATGGTGTGGCTTTTGGTCGGCTAAAGGTTCGGGTAACGGAAGGGGCTAAAGAAGTATACCATCAATGGAAAGCAGGGGAAATGACAGCAGTGAGGGCTGTGCAGGAAGCAAAGAGACGGTTCTTGTGCTTCACCAGCAAGTGAATGAAGCAGTAGAACCGTCCCCGTGTATTCTATCCTCAATTTAATTTTCGTAGATAACTTTATCGTTCACAATTGTCTTAAGTACTTTGATTTCTTTAATTTTTATAGGGTCAATTGTTAACGGATTTTCTTCCAAAATAACAAAGTCTGCAAATTTTCCTTTTTCGATTGAGCCTTTTTCATTTTCTTCGAAGTTTTGCCATGCTGCATCACTTGTTACTGCGCGAAGTGCCTCTAATGGTGTGATTCTTTGCGCTGGACCGATCACCTTGCCGCTTCTCGAAGTCCGGTTAACAGCAGACCATACTGCCTGCAGCGGGTCCATTGGGGTAATGTGAGAATCAAGGTGAATGCTAAATTTAATACCACGATCAATGGACGATTTAAGAGGACTCATCATAGAAGCTCGTTCAGGCCCCATGAATATATCCCTGTGCTGATCGCCCCAAAAGAAGGTATGGGAAACAAAATATGATGGTGTAACACCCAGTTTTTTCATTTCATCCAATTGATCTAATCTAGCCATTTGAGCATGCTCAATACGATGTCTGGTATCTTTACGCGGATACTTCTCCTGGGCAGTACGGAAGGCGTAAAGAATATCATCAATTGCTGCGTCTCCGTTACCATGAATCGCAACTTGATATCCAGCCTTATGCAATTCTATTACTCGCTTCGTTAATTCCTCACGACTTGTCGCCGGATATCCCCGATAATTTGTATCATCTCCAGGAGGCACATGATATGGTTTACTTAAATAACCGGTGTACCCTTGAATGGATCCATCATGAGATAGCTTCACAGGGCCAATCTTCAACATATCACTACCGAAACCTGTTACAAAACCGCCTAATTCACCAGAGGTTATAGCGCCGCCAAACCCAGCACCCATGGCTGTAACCCTTAACGGAAGCAAACCTTGCTTTTGATATCTTTGTAAATCAATAAGACCCTGTTTATTTGCTCCAGCTATAATCGAGGTCGTTACACCTTTTGAGATATAATCCTGGACGGCCTTTTTAAACGATGCAAGATTTTCCTCTTCTGTAACAACAGGGATATGCTTGCTTACAAGACCTTTAGCAGATTCCTCTAATACTCCAGTCGGTTCTCCTGTCTTAGGGTCCTTTACGATTACCCCGCCCGGTGGATTAGGAGTCTCTTTTGTAATTCCTGCCAATTTAAGTGCAGCACTATTAGCTACCGCTAAATGTCCGGAAGTATGTCCGATATAGATTGGGTACTCCGTCGATACCTTATCCAGATCTTCACGTGTCGGGTGACGTCCTTCCACTAAAAGTGTCTGATCGTACCCTCGCCCGAGTATCCATTCACCTTCATGGGTTTCCATCGCTCGATCTTTCAAGGCAATGATCAGATCATCAATATTTTTAATAGGACCTACCGGTGGGCTATTTAAATTAACTTGAACAGTTCCATCCATTCCGGAGCTTGGAAAATGACTGTGGGCATCATAGAATCCCGGCAGTATCACTTTATTCTTTAAATCAACGACTTTCGTTTGCCGTCCCTTTAACTTGCTAATTTCCTTATTTGAACCAACAGCAATGATTTTTCCGTCCTTGACTGCTACGGCTTCGGCAATAGCAGCATCTTTATCCATGGTGATAACTTTTCCGTTAAAGTAAACAGTATCAGATGCGAGAGGATCAAGATGGCCTGGAAGTGTACCTGAAGAAAAGCCTACTAATGCAAGCGCAAAAACTAGGGAAAAGATAAACAAATTTCTTTTACTTAAAAAGTTTCTTTTCAAGAAAAAACCCCTTTTCTGATTTAAGATCCTTTCCATAACACCCCTTGATTTATGTCATATACACTGATGAGGTTCTAAGAAATATTTCATTCAAACAACTAGAAAGAGATCACCCCCTACTAAATGGTGTTAAAAAAGTTTCATAAACATCATGATGTCAGTACCAGTTGTAAATATATTACATTGAATATTCAGAATATTTCATGAGGCTATA